>JAYTVA010000068.1:0-21599 GCA_043744255.1 Burkholderiales bacterium
GGCGCGCCATGCCACGCATGGTGCGTCTTCACCTTTACTAGAGGCCCTCGTCAATGCAAAGCAATGCTACGACTTTCCTGAAGCCGCGCATCATCGACGTGCAAAACATTTCCCCGGCACACGCCAAAGTGGTGATGGAGCCGTTCGAGCGTGGCTACGGCCACACGCTTGGAAATGCGCTGCGCCGCATTTTGCTCTCCTCCATGCCAGGTTACGCCCCGACCGAAGTCAAGATCGCTGGTGTGCTGCATGAGTACTCGACGATCGAAGGCGTGCAAGAAGACGTTGTCGATATCTTGTTGAACCTCAAAGGCCTGGTGATGAAGTTGCACAACCGCAACGAAGTCACATTGAAGCTGAAAAAGGCTACGGCCGGTGCCGTCACCGGTGCTGACATTGAGCAAACGCACGATGTCGAAATTCTGAATCCAGAACACGTCATCGCGCACCTCACCGCCGGTGGCAAGCTCGATATGCAGCTCAAAGTTGAAAAAGGTCGCGGCTACGTTGCTGCAACTGTGCGTCGCGCCGATCACGAAAGCCGTACCATTGGCTCCATCCTACTTGACGCATCGTATAGCCCGGTTCGCCGCGTCTCATACGCCGTCGAAAGCGCGCGCGTGGAGCAGCGCACCGATTTGGATCGTCTGGTCATGGACATTGAGACCAACGGTGCGATCGAGCCGGAAGAAGCCGTTCGTTACGCCGCACGCGTGCTGGTCGATCAATTGTCTGTATTCGCAGATCTGCAAGGCACGCCAATGCAGGCCGAAGAAGCCAAGACGCCGCAAATTGATCCGATCTTGTTGCAGCCGGTTGATGATCTTGAACTCACCGTTCGTTCCGCAAACTGCCTCAAAGCGGAAAATATTTACTACATCGGCGATTTGATTCAGCGTACCGAAAACGAATTGTTGAAGACCCCGAACCTCGGTCGCAAATCGCTTAACGAAATCAAGGAAGTGCTCGCAACCAAAGGCCTCACGCTGGGTATGCGTCTCGAAAATTGGCCTGCTGCGCTCGCGGCCAAATAAGTTACCGAGCAAGCTGCCGAGAAATCGGCAGCACCTTGCAACACCATTTTTCTAACCCATAACGATAACAAGGTTGGCTCGGCCGCAAGCAGCAAGATAGCAGCACGAGCAAAACGACCAAGATTTGAAAGGAATGCAACATGCGTCACCGTCTAGGACTTCGTAAACTTAACAAAACCAGCTCGCACCGTCTTGCGATGCTGCGCAACATGACCAACTCCCTGTTTCAGCACGAGATCATCAAGACCACGTTGCCAAAAGCCAAGGAACTGCGTCGCGTTGCTGAGCGCCTCATCACCTTGGGCAAAGAGCCGACGCTCGCCAACAAGCGCCTTGCCTTCAATCGCATGCGTGACCGCGACATGGTGTTGAAATTGTTCGCTGAACTCGGCCCACGCTACAAAGAACGCAAAGGCGGTTATCTACGCGTGTTGAAATTCGGTTTCCGCAACGGCGACAACGCACCGATGGCGCTGGTCGAATTGGTTGATCGTCCTGAGATCAGCGAAGCGCCAACAACAGAAACAACTGGCGAGTAAAGTCACAAAATTTCCGCACAAAAGCCGGGCTAGCCCGGCTTTTTGTTTTTGAACGATGCCCCGTCAAAGTGCGAAGTGATGGTCAGGCAGGAACAGACGTTAGGTTGAACATTGCGCGTTGTGCTGCGGTGGGTTCCGCCTTGAAAGCAAGCGCACGTACTTCAAGTGGTCCCAGTAGCGAAAACACGAACGGAAAACCCGCGCGCCTCAACGCCGCGAGTAGGGACTTCTGCGTAAACCCCGTCTTGTGTGCAAAGAAATCCTGACCACTCTTTTCAATCTCTTCGCCATAGCCGTAGATCACATCGCGTGCCGAAATCGGACCCGCGCTCGATAAGTAGAGAGGATCGTCGATGTCGAGATTTTTCTCCAGCATCGCCGCCATCACCGCGCGCATGTCCGGCACCCAAATCTCTGCAAAGCCCTGATCCGCGAGCACATGCAGAAATCCCGCAAGCACTTTTGGCACTTCGTGTGCGTAGTAGTGTTCGAGGTTATGAGAGCAAAACACTGCGTCAAATTGACGCGCCGCCAGTGTGGTCAGTTGGCGCGCGTCGCACAGGACGTCGGGCTTGCACTGCGGATCAATATCCAGATAGCGCTGTTGCCACTGGTCATATTGTGGCGGCATACGTATGCCCTTGCTGTTGCCGCCGACGTTGAGCACCTTTTGCATTGCAACATTCGAATCCATAGTAGCCAATGGTAAATTGCGTGTTTGAGATTCTACTTTGATTGAGCCACTGCGTGCCAACGCGAAAAACATGAACGCACAGCCCCTCGTCCTGCACTCCAAACTCCCCACCGTCGGCACCACCATTTTCACGGTAATGTCACAACTCGCCCAAGAGTTGGATGCGGTCAATCTTGGTCAAGGCTTTCCCGATTTCGCCTGCGACTCGCGACTGCTTGATGCGCTCAATGCGGCGACGCGCGCGGGACACAATCAATACCCGCCAATGACTGGCGTTGCGGCGCTACGCGAGGCCGTCGCAGAAAAGGTAGCAACGCTCTATCAACGACGCTACGATCCCGCCACTGAGGTCACCATCACCGCCGGTGCCACACAAGCAATCCAAACCGCACTAACGGCCATCATTCACCCGGGTGACGAGGTCATCATATTTGAGCCCGTTTACGACAGCTATGACCCGGTGATCCGCATGAATGGGGGAGTTCCAGTCTATGCCCGTCTCAACTTCCCTGATTTCCGTCCTGACTTCGCGGCACTCGCGGCACTCGTCACGCCGCGCACGCGCGCCATCGTCATTAACACGCCACACAATCCCACCGCAACCGTTTGGTCGCGCGGTGATCTCGACCAACTCGCTGCATTGCTGCGCAATACCAACATCATCCTGATCAGCGATGAAGTCTATGAGCACATGGTCTACGACGGCGAAGCGCATCACAGCGTCGCCAGCGTGGCCGCGCTGGCAGAGCGTGCGTTCGTGGTGTCGTCGTTTGGTAAGACCTATCACGTCACGGGTTGGAAGATCGCGTATTGCCTAGCGCCACGCGCGTTGATGGAGGAGTTCCGGAAGGCACACCAGTTCATCGTCTTCACCGTCCACACGCCGTCGCAACACGCGCTCGCGCACCACATGCAGTACCGCACGCACGAGACGCTGGCGAATTTTTACCAAGCCAAGCGCGACTATTTCGCGGCGCGCGTCAAGGGCTCGCGCCTTCGCTGGCACAGCTCGCCTGCAACCTATTTTGTCTTGGCGAGTTATGCCGAGATGCCCGAATGCGCCCATCTCAGCGACACAGAATTCGCGACGCAACTCGCGCGCAAGCACGGTGTAGTCTGCATTCCGCTATCAGCGTTCTATCCGAGCGGCGTAGACAATCGCATGGTGCGATTTTGTTTTGCAAAAAAAGAAGAGACACTCGCGCGCGCCGCAGAGCGTCTTTGCAACGCCTAGATTCGCTCGCGATCAGCCCAGTTTGCAGCGAACCGGTTCAGCTCATTCGCGGTCCGTAGCCCGAGCTTTTGTTTGAGGTTGGCGCGGTGTGCTTCGATGGTTTTCACGCTGCGGTGCAGCTTACCCGCAATTTCGCTCGATCCCATCCCCAAGCCGATCAGGCGGAAAATTTCGTATTCTCGATCCGTGAACAGCGACAGCACGGATACCAACTGATTCTTCGAATCGCCGCGTGGCGGCTGGCGAAGCACCGACAACAGCTTGTCACTCAAATAGACGTCACCACCCATGATGCGTTTGATCGCGATGGTGACCTTATCAGTCGCTTCCTGTTTTGTCAGGTAGCCTTTCGCGCCGGCACGAAAGGCTCGCTCGCCATGGACGATTTCATCATGCATTGACAGCACCAGCACCGGCAATTCCGGGTACTCTGCGGCCACCAGTTTGACCAGTTCAATACCAGACAGTCCCGGCAATGAGATATCGGTAATCAACAGATCCGGCAATGGACCCTTCGCGAGCAACTCCATCGCCTGCTCGGCAGAGCTTGCTTGCATACCCACGTGCATCCCCGGCTCGTCGTTGATGAGCAACGATAATCCGTGAAGCACGATAGCGTGATCATCGACGACCATGATGTTTGTGGTCATGAGGTTTCCTCAACTGTTTGGGTTGGCGTCTGCGGCAGTAACGATATTACCTTAGTCGAAGCTGCCCAGCGAACACTAATCACCGTACCCCGTTTTCCCGGCAGGGCGTCGCCAACCGTCAGCATCGCACCAATAGCACCGGCGCGGTGGCGCAGGCTATGGAACTTGCGATGCCGCCCGCGCCGCTCGGTCAAGTCAGGGGTGCGGGTGGTGCTTGCGGCGCCAATCCCGTCATCGCTCACACTCAGCAGCACGCCCTCGTTATCTTCATGCAAAGCGATGCTAATGCAGGATGCCTGGCTGTGTTTAAGCGCGTTGTTGACCGACTCCTGTGCGATCCGATACAAACTTCGCGATACGATCTCGTCGGTAATGTCCACGGGTTCCAATGCGGTCTCACACTTCACGGTACCGAGCGTCTCAATGTCGCTCGCGAGCTGGTTTAGTGCGCCCTCAAGTCCAGTGGCGCCCCAGATGTACGGCGACAAGCCATGCGAAATCATCCGTGTGTGTTCAATAGTTCGGTTCACCAATTCCGAAATACGAGTCGCTTCGATATTTCCGGCGTGCCCTTGATCGCGCAGTTTCCTCGACAGGGCAGCGCTCAGCAGCGAGATTCCAGTCAGATTTTGCCCCAAATCATCATGTAGTTCATGGCCGATTTGCGACAGCTCCATCTCAATCGCGTAGAGAAAATCGCGCTCCAGCCGCAGGCGCGTTTCGACCTCTGCCTTGAGCACCGCATTCGTCTCGGCCAGCTCGCGGGTGCGGCGCGCAAGCGAAAGTTCACTCAAGTGGCGCGCCGTAATGTCGCGACCCGTACCGCGGTAGCCCGCGAAAATACCTCGGTCATCAAATACTGGCCGCCCGCTCAGACTGTAGTAGGCAGCGCTGGATGCCTGCGGTCCGATCATCTCCGCGATCAGATCCTGAAATGGCCGTCGTGCAGCCAGATCGGCGCGATGTGCGACCCATTCCGCTGGCTTCAGCGCCGACGGAAATGCATCCCAATGGCTGCAGCCAATCAGCGCGTCGCTAATCACTGCAGCGGCAGCAGGTGGCGCTTTGGAAATGAATGTAAACCGGTAGTCCGTGTCTTGCTCCCAGTACCAGTCGGCCGAGAGCTCAGTCAGACTCCGGAACCGCTCCTCTGAGCCGCGCAGCGCAAACTCAGCGTCCTTGCGCGCCGTAATGTCGCGTGACGACAACTGAAAATACAGGGAATCTTTGTCATGGTCATACACGGTCACCAACACACTCTCCAACCAGCGATAGTGGCCCGCGATGTCACGAAACCGATAAACTAGTGTGATCGTTTCTAGCTTGCGATCAATGAGCGCGCGTAATGCACTTAATACGTCGCCTTGGTCGTCCGGATGTACCAGCTCTAGCGGCGCGATCCCAACGCTCTTCGACGGTTTGTAACCGAACACTCTTTCAAGTGACGGCGAGCAATACAGCACACGGCCGTCTTTGTCGTGCAGGCTCACGATATCCGTGACGTTCTCAGTAATAAGTTGATAACGTTTATCGCTGTCGATGACGCGTTGCGCCACCAGCTGCTGTTCGGTCACATCAATGACGATGCCGCGATTGCCGATCCGTTTGTTGGCGGCATCGAAGCGTGGCTCGGATTTGAATAACAGCCACTTCTCGGTACCGTCGCGCAACGTCACTTTGCGCGTGCCTTCGTAGGCCGCGCCGACCAAAATGCGTTTCATGTCGCTGAAGGCAGAAGCCTGCTGGTCGGAATGAACCAAATACTCAATGACGCCGCTCACTGTTTTGGGGCATGTTTCCCCGGTCAGCTTGAAAATATTCAGGTACTCAAGCGACGGAAAAAATGTGTCCGTCTGTGCTTCTGTTGTCCAACTCCCGCACTTAACAATTTGTTGCGCCTCGATCAGATCGCGATACTTGACCTCTAGATTGAGCGCTTGTTGCGAGGTCTCGGCCTCACGCTCGCTACGCGCATAGCGAATCGCCAAACCCACCATCAACACCAGCATGGCGACAGAAAAAATCGATGCTACCTGCCACGCGGCACCCTGCCGCTCGGCGTAGGGCGTACGTGCCTGTTGCTCGTCTTCGATACTCACCGTCCATAGCTTAGTGCCGAGTGGAAAACGTGTCGGCGCATCAATTGGCTGCATCGCGAGCCAAAAGCTCTGCTCGCCAAACGCGATGCGTTCACGAAACGCGCCCCGCGCAGTGCTCGTCGGGATACGTTTCACCAGCTCGTCAAATGGCAGCGCTGCTCGCACCCCAGCGGGTAACGAAGACGCGGCGATCAAGGTTCCTGTCTGGCTCAAGACCAGAAATTGGCTGCTCGAAAAATCAGCGTATCGCTGCGCTGAGTCGCTGAGCCGCTTGGCGTCGTCAGCGGTAATCTCGCCTCGGGCGACAGATAAACCAGCGGTAGCTTCAGACGTAAACATATTGGCGAGCCGCGCCAGTTGTTGCTCCTGCCGTGCGGTCTCCTGTTGGTTCGCATAGCGGAGCGTGATCAGTGTCGCCAGTACGGCGCCCGCGAGAATCAACGAGCCGATCACCAATACGAATCGAGCCGCACGCCACCGCGCCGAGCGTCGAATCTCAGGGTGGGTCGAGTCAACGAGCGCTGCTGCCCCTGACGGCGCGGCGGGAACAGAGGGTAATGCGTCACGCATCAGTCGGTGCGATCAAGATCACGCGGTAATCGTTCACGTTGGTGCGTGTGGGGCCAGTCACAACAAGTTCGTTGAGCGTCGAAAAAAAACCGTAAGCGTCGTTGCCGAGCAAATGCTGTTTGGCGTTTACGCTGGCGCACTGTGCCCGGGCGAGCGCGTCCGTTGCCAAGTATGCGCCAGCGTTGTTTTCGCTGCCATCAATGCCATCGGTATCGCAGGCCAGTGCCGACACATCCGCCAGACCATCGAGATCAATGGCGAGTGACAACAGGAACTCACTACAGCGCCCGCCGCGCCCCTGATTCCCTTTGCGAATGGTGACGGTACATTCGCCGCCCGAAATCAGCGCCACGGGTGGGCGCAGTGGATGATGGTGTGCATGAATTTGCCGCGCCAACGCGGCGTACACCTTGGCTACTTCGCGGGCTTCGCCGGTCACGCTATCGCCTAAAATCATCGGCGTGATGCCGCGTTGCTGAAAGAATGCCGCCGCCATGGCGAGACTGGCTTGTGCGCTGCCGATCACACGGTTCTCAATCAGCGTAAATCGCGCGTCGCCCGGTTTCAGCGTCTCGGCAATTTCGCCGCGCGCGCCCTTCGAGAGGTGGCGCGCGATGGAGACCGGTGGCGTAATCTGGTAGGCATTCAGGATGTCGAGCGCATCCTGATAGGTTGAGCTATCTGGCGCCGTTGGCCCTGACGCAATCGCACCCAGATCGTCGCCAGTGACGTCGGAGATAATCAAAGCCAGCACCCGCGCACCGCGCGCACTCGCGGCAGCCGCGAGTTGTCCGCCTTGCACTTGCGAAAGATGTTTGCGGACGATATTCATTTCCTGAATCGGCGCACCGCAGGCGAGCAAATCTTCGGTCAACGATTTTAGATCGGCCATCGAAACGTCTGCGACCGGAAGTGACATCAAACTGGAGCCGCCGCCTGAAATCAGTGCCAATACCAAATCGCCTGC
The DNA here is from genome assembly GCA_043744255.1 of Burkholderiales bacterium. Classification (GTDB taxonomy): domain Bacteria; phylum Pseudomonadota; class Gammaproteobacteria; order Burkholderiales; family Usitatibacteraceae; genus UKL13-2. The sequence goes on from JAYTVA010000068.1 coordinate 7,788, forward strand.
ACAGGCTGTTTGCACGAGCCGCAAAATTTCTTTGGCAGCGCCGAGCCCGGCTGCATCGGGAACCGGGTGCCCAGCTTCGACCACGCGAATCCGCTTCAACGCCTGCTCGCCCGCGTAGCCATGGGCGTACCGCGTAACGACCAAGCCGCTCAGCGGCGCGTCTGTCGGCCAATGATCTTCAACCGCCTTCGCCATTGCGGCGGCGGCTTTGCCAGCCCCCACCACAAGAGTCCGACCCGGCGCGTCGGGCGCGGGCGGCAGTTGTGGCGGTACGATCACCAAGGGATCAGCGGCAGTCAGCGCTGCACGAAAGCTGGCTAACAGCAATTCACGGGGATTCGTCACGTATTTTATGGGGCGCCGTCGAGGCAGCGCGCGATGTTTGATCAGTAAAGCAGGAGCATAGCGCGAAAAGCAAACGGGCGGCTCGCACTGAAGCGAGCCGCCCGTTTTTGTTGCGCTACGTCAGTCCTTACTTCGCGCCGAGCGCGATGTTTACACCGGTCAGGAACAAGAGGTCGCTTTTCTTGGTGCCCTTGGCAGCTTCCGAGTTATAGCGGTCTGAGAGGGACACTTGCAAATTGATCCCATTAGCAATCGAGGTCACCAGCGCCGCATCAAACTGTCCGCGATACTCACCCGAATTTTTCAGATTGGGGAACACGGTCAGCTTTTGTTTGAATGAGGTGCTTTCCGACAGCTTGTGATTCGATTCCTCGCCGAGCAGTAACTCAGTTGCGGAGGACGAGGAGGAAGCAAACTTGTCGCGGCGACCCGTAACACCACCGAACAGATCAAACGAAACGTCCTTTTCCTTGATTACTTTATAACCAACGCCGACACCGCCAACCAGGCGGGAATCGAGGCCTTGAATCTTGTCCTGCTCGGCTTCAAGCAAGCCAAACGCGAACAAACGATCAGACAAATTGCGGTCGTAACGAACGCCGCCGCGCGTCAGATTGGCGGTCTTGTCGGTCTTGCCAGCTACCTCGCGCGTACCATAGAGGGAGGTCAAATATGCGGTGATACGATCTTCTTTGGTCGCGACCACACCATCAGCACCGATATTGAAATTGGTGGACTTGGTATTGCCCGAGGCAACCGCTAGGCTGGCGGCTAGTGCGCCGCGCCATTGACCGTCTTCTTTCGGAGGGTCTGCAAACGCGATAGTCGAAACCAGCGATGCGACGATCAGGGAGGCGATTTGAACTTTTTTCATGTGAATCCTTGTGAAAGTTGAACGTGAAATTGGTAAAACCACGCGAACGAGTTCGCAGTTGAAATGCGCATGGCCAACATAGCCATGCGCGGCGCACGAATGCTACCGTGCGAAACCAAACCCGCCATGAATTTAGCGACAACTGGCTGTGAACCTTTGCAACAGCATTGTGGCGCAAGTGTTTCTTGCCGGTCAGTACCCGCCGACCAACCACGCCTCAGCGGCGATTACCGCTTACGCGATGCCGCCTTCGGTAGCGCAACCCCCAACATCGGCGCGAGGTACGCACCAGTCACGCTGTCAGGATTTGCCGCCACCTCTTCCGGCGTGCCCTCAGCGATGACGCGACCACCACCATCACCACCCTCAGGACCAAGATCAATGACCCAATCGGCGGTCTTAATCACATCCAGGTTGTGCTCAATCACCACCACCGTATTGCCGTGGTCACGCAGACGATTCAGCACCTTTAGCAGCAAATCAATATCGTGGAAATGTAGTCCAGTGGTGGGCTCGTCGAGAATAAACAGCGTACGACCGGTATCGCGTTTAGAAAGTTCCAGCGAAAGTTTTACGCGCTGTGCTTCGCCACCAGAAAGCGTGGTGGCACTCTGCCCCAAACGAATGTAGCCAAGACCCACTTCCAACAGCGTGGCTAGCTTGCGCGCGACAATCGGCACTGGCTTAAAAAATTCATAGGCGTTCTCAACGGTCATGTCGAGCACTTCGGTGATGTTCTTACCCTTGTAATGCACTTCCAGCGTCTCGCGGTTGTAGCGCTTGCTATGGCACACATCGCACGGCACGTACACGTCCGGCAAGAAGTGCATCTCAACTTTTATCACGCCATCGCCCTGACACGCTTCGCAACGCCCACCTTTGACGTTGAACGAAAACCGTCCTGGCCCATAGCCGCGCGCGCGTGATTCCGGCACCGATGAAAACAAATCGCGAATTGGTGTGAACAGTCCCGTATACGTGGCCGGGTTCGAGCGCGGCGTGCGACCAATCGGTGATTGATCGACGTTGATGACCTTATCGAAATGATCCAAGCCTTCGATGGTATCGAATGGCGCGGGCTCATCAGACGATGCATAAATGTGATGCGACACGACTTTGTACAACGTGTCGTTGATCAATGTGGATTTGCCCGAACCGGAAACGCCCGTGATGCAAACTAGGCCGCCGACTGGCAAAGTCAGCGTCACGTTCTTCAAGTTATTACCCGACGCACCCTTGATGGTGAGACGTTTTTTCACGTCGCCCTTGTAACGCTTCTTTGGGATGGCGATCTGCTTCTTGCCCGAGAGATATTGACCGGTCAGCGACTGCGAAGACTTACGAATATCGGCCGGCGTGCCCTGCGCGACAATCTGCCCGCCATGCACGCCAGCACCGGGGCCCATATCGACGACGTAATCAGCGATGTTGATCGCGTCTTCATCATGCTCAACCACAATCACCGAGTTACCGAGATCGCGCAGTCGCTTGAGTGTTTGTAAAAGGCGTTCGTTGTCGCGCTGATGCAAACCAATCGACGGCTCATCAAGCACATACATCACGCCCGTGAGGCCGGAGCCAATTTGCGAGGCGAGGCGAATACGCTGCGCCTCACCGCCAGACAGCGTGTCGGCCGAGCGCACCAGCGACAGATATTCGAGGCCAACGTTATTCAAAAACGTCAGCCGTGCCGAAATCTCTTTCAAAATCTTGTCGGCGATCTGCATTTTTTGCGGCGTGAGTTGTACCTGCTCAAACCAGCCGTGCGCCAGTTTCAGTGGCATCGCCGAAATTTCATGCAAAGTCTTGTCGCCCACGCGCACATTGCGCGCTTCCGCACGCAGGCGCGTGCCGGCGCAATCCGGACAAGTTTTGTTGGAAATATATTTCGCCAACTCCTCGCGCACCGCCATCGAATCAGTCTCGCGATAGCGCCGCTCAAAGCTCACCACAATGCCCTCGAACGTTTCTTCTTTCACAATCGCGCGGCCACGCTCGCCCGGATATTTGAACGCGATTTTGTCCTTGCCGCTACCGAACAAAATGACCTGTTTCGCTTCTTCGGATAGCTTATCGAACGGCATATCAATATCAAACTGATAATGCGCTGCCAAGCCTAACAGCATCTGAAAATAAAACTGATTGCGCCGATCCCAGCCCTTGATCGAACCACCGGCCAGCGACAGACCTGGATACGAAACGATGCGCTTCGGATCAAAAAACGTGATGTTGCCCAACCCATCGCACTTCTGACACGCGCCCATCGGGTTGTTAAACGAAAACAGGCGCGGCTCCATTTCCGAAAGCGAATAATCGCAATGCGGACAAGAAAATTTCGACGAAAACAGCGTCTCTTTCGCCGAATCCATATTCACTGCCAGTGCCTTGCCTTCACCCACGCGCAAGCAGGTCTCGAACGATTCCGCCAGCCGCTGCTTCATATCCGGCGCGACTTTCAAGCGATCCACCACGACCTCAATCGTATGTTTCTTCTGCTTATCAAGTTTCGGAAACGCATCGATCTCGATCACTTTTCCGTTCACCCGCAGACGCACAAAACCTTGCGAGCGAAACTGGTCAATCATATCGAGGTGCTCGCCCTTGCGGTTCACCACCACCGGTGCCAGCAACATTAACTTTGCATCTGCCGGAAACGCCAGCGTCGTATCCACCATCTGCGAAACTGTCTGCGCTTCCAGCGACTCTTGGTGAATCGGGCAATACGGCGTGCCCGCACGTGCGAACAACAGCCGCAAGTAATCATGAATCTCAGTGACCGTGCCGACGGTCGAGCGCGGGTTATGCGAAGTCGCTTTTTGCTCAATCGAAATCGCGGGCGACAGCCCCTCGATCAAATCCACATCCGGTTTTTCCATCAACTGCAAAAACTGCCGCGCGTATGCGGATAGCGATTCGACATAGCGGCGCTGACCCTCGGCGTACAGCGTATCGAACGCCAGCGACGATTTACCTGAGCCTGACAGCCCGGTAATCACCACCAGCGAGTGACGCGGCAAATCGAGATTGATGTTTTTGAGATTGTGGGTGCGTGCACCGCGAATGCGAATGTAATCCATGTGCTTCTTGAGGTGAGAGGGGCAGGGTGAATGTGCGTAGAAGCCAATATCTGCGCGCTGTTTGGGGCAAAATCACTCCGAAAACAGCAGCGAAATTAGTCATCCATCTGGTCGCGTGAAATTTCAGGCGCGCCCAAAAAACGCAACCTATAATGATACCGCGTTCACGTTTCGAACCAAACCTGTTTCTAGGTTTTGCGGCTTGCAGCGCGAGAATGAGCAGACGCAAAACCGCGCCATAAATTTCAACACACCCATTTCAAAATTGCAGGAGCAAACATGGCATCAGTCAATAAAGTCATCCTCGTCGGCAACCTTGGCCGCGATCCGGAAACACGCTACATGCCCGATGGCGGCGCAATCACCAATTTTTCCATTGCCACCACCGACACTTGGAAAGACAAGTCCGGTGAGAAGCAAGAAAAAACCGAATGGCACCGTATCAGCACCTTCCAGCGACTCGCTGAAGTCTGCGGCGAGTATCTGAAAAAGGGCTCGCAGGTTTACATTGAAGGCCGCTTGCAAACCCGCAAATGGACCGACAAAGACGGCGTTGAAAAATACACCACCGAAATCATCGCTGACCGCATGCAAATGCTTGGCTCGCGGCAAGGCATGGGTGGTGAAGGTGGCGGATCAGGCGGTGGCGGTGATTACGCCCGCTCGTCGGGTGGCGGCAGCGCGCCGTCCTCGTCAGCGAAGCCCGCCGGTGCGGCCAAGGGCGGCGCGGCTAAGTTTGATGATTTTGAGGATGACATTCCGTTTTAAGACATACCATCCAACCGATTGTAAATAGAAACCCAGTAAGCCTCGCGCTTACTGGGTTTTTTGTTGTTTACCGCCCTCGATTGGCGCTCAACACCGCCCCATGGCGGGTACCTGATGGAAGCTATTCCCACGAATTTTAGCTATTGACGCAATATCGTACAGTCTGTACAGTATTTGCATGTCAAACGCCGCTCGCAAACCCAACAGCAAAGGTGCCGAAGAAGCCCGCAAACAACTGCCCGCGCTCGTCGTGGCGGCGATGGCTGGTCGCACCACGCTTATCACGCGCCACGGCAAAGCCGTTGCGGCGATCGTGCCAGCGGATCGCGTTGCAATACCTCGGCAACAAGCATCTCTTACCGCGCTCTCAGGAAGCGGCAAAGGGATGTGGGGCAAAAATAGCGGGCGCATGATCGCCAAGTTGCGGGATGAATGGAGCCGCTAGACGCAGCATCGTTACCGCACGGTGCATTGGTGTTAATCGATACCGCGCCCATCATTTACATTCTTGAGGCGCATCCCAAATTTGCCGCACGTTTTCAGCCCTTGTTTGATCGCCATGCGGCAGGCGAAATTTCCTTCGCCGTAACGACGGTTACGTTAAGCGAAGTGATGACCGGTCCATTGGGTGCGGGTGAAGAGGCGCTCGCCAAACGCTACCGTGCGGTATTAGAGTCGTGGCAAGTGGTTGATTTCACCACCGACATCGCTGAGAGTGCCGCGCGATTGCGGGCAAAACTGAAGTTCAAGCTACCTGATGCGATCCAAGTGGCAAGCGCGTTGGCGATCAATGCCGATGCGCTGGTGACCCATGATCGTGATTTTGCCAAGGTGAAGGGGCTGCGTGTGCTGTCGTGAACGGCTCTCGGAAATATTCTCGTTCCCGTTGGCTGCCAATAGCGCGGAATAGTTCGATCACGGCGGGTTTTCTACCGATCAACTCGTCTCCGCATCCCGCGTCAAGTTATCCATCATCTGCAACAACGCCCGCCGCGCGGCCTCTGCATCCGCTGTGGCAACGCCCTGCAACGCAATCGCATTCACTTCCTCCGCCAGCGGCACCAATAATTTTTTCAGTCGCTTGCCCGCCGGCGTGAGAAACACATAAATGTTTTTGCGATTTTCCGGGCGCTGTTCGAATGTGATGTGGCCGAGAGCCTCCATCGCGCGTAGCGCATGAAATGTAGTGGGCTCCATCACGCCCGCTTCGATACTCAGTTCACGCTTGGTCAGGCCATCGCGTTCCCATAGAATCCGCAAAAACGTCCAATGACCGAACTGCACGTTGTGTTCCGCAAGGCGCGCCTGCAATGCCCGCTGAAATCCGCGCGTGGTGTCTTTGATGAGATGCGCCATGCGGTCGTTGGGGACAGCCTGATGCCAATGCCGCCGGATGCGGCTGGCGATTTCGGCTTCGCGATTCGGTTTCATCGCGTGCCCAACGTGATCTCGCGATCCTCGCGTGCCGATTGCAGCATCGCGGCGCAGATTTCTTGTGTCGCGCGCGCCCACGCGCCGTCGTGCAGGGGGCGTTTGTTGTCAAAGACCGCCGCGAGCAATTCGTCGATGACCTCTGCGCGCGGCACACTAGGTGCGGCAAGTGCGCGGCGCTCTTTTGTGGCGTTGCCATAGACCCACAACGCATCCGGCATCGGGCGAATATCACCACGTTCGCACGAGACGATGATCGGTCCGAAGTGCTGGTGCTGCGTGGCGGTTGCGGTCGCTGCTTGATAGTTCGGCCCGCCGTACGTCGCCGCGTTTTTCAATTCCGTTTCTTCGCTTACCGAGCCCGCGCTGACCAATCGCACACGTGCCGCGCCGTAGCTTTGCGGATTTTTTTTCGCGCCAAGTTCACCTGACCAATCGCACCACTCGTCCGAATCAAAATGCCCGTAGCCGTTGTAAACCAGTGATGCAAACACGCCATTTTCAAACCAAAACATCGCGTGATACGTGCCCTCGGTCGGGCGGCTTGCGTCCCACTTACCGAGCGTCGCGCGTACCCTTGTGGCGCGGCTCCCCGCGAGCAAGCGCACGATGTCCACCTGATGCGCGCCCTGGCTAAACACCACGCCACCGCCGCGTGCGGTATCGAGTTCTTCCGGTCGGCGCGGGCGATACATCCAGTCGGTGTATTGCGTGGCCTGAATCGCTCGCACGCCACCTAGCTCGCCGCTGTCGATCAACGCACGCGTTTGCAAATACGGCGTGTCGAAACTATGACAATGCCCAACCAGCAAATGAACCTTCGCACGCGCGCACGCGTCGATCATCGCATCGCAATCGCTAAGCGCGATCGCCATCGGCTTTTCCACCAACACATGCTTACCATGCGCGGCAGCCAGCGCTGTGTGCGCCGCATGAAATTGATGCGGGCTCGCGATGTACACCGCCTCAACTTCTGGGTCGCGAACCAACGCCTCCACGCTCTCATAAACGGGTGCTGCAAAGTCCTTCACAAATTGCGCGCGTGCGGCCTCGCGGGTATCGCATGCAGCGACGAGTGCGATACGCGTGTCCTGCAAAAACGTCGGCAACATCAACGTGAATGCGCGGCCGAGTCCGATCACGCCGAGGCGAAGTTTGCGTGCTGGGCTCACAGGTCAATCACGAGTTCCGCCGACTTCGCGCGCGATACACAGATCATGATTTGGCTCGCTTCTTCTTCAGGCATCAACACATAATCGCGATGGTCGGCCGTGCCCGAGATCAGCGACGTGCGGCAAGTGCCGCAGGTGCCGCTCTCGCACGACGACGGCACGCTGCAACCATGGTCGCGCAGCGTTTGCAAAATCGTTTTGCCCACGGGCACGTCGTAACACGCAGCCGATTTCGCCAGCGTCACGCGAAACGGTTGATCGCCCACCAACGCATCGCCGCCCTCAACGAAACTCTCGAAATGCACGTTCGCTGGCGACCAATGCCCCGTCATGTCGCGCACCGCATCCATCAACGGGGTCGGGCCACAGCAGTAGATGTGCGCGGTGTTGGCTTTCTCTACCAGCGGCCACAGGTCGAACGCGTTTGCCGCGTCGCCGTGGTCATGATGCGTCGTCACATTTTCGCGCAGTGTTGATGAGGTCAACTCGCTCAAGAAGGCCGTGGATAGTGGCGTTCGCGTGAGGTAGACTAATTTCCACGGTGCTGATGGCGCGCTACCAAACGAACGAATCATCGACAAAATCGGCGTGATACCGATACCACCCGCGATGAACAAATGCGCCTTCGCGCTTGCGATCAACTGGAACGCGTTGTCGGGCACGGAGGTCGGCAACGTGTCGCCTTCGTTCGCATGATCGACCAAACTGACTGAGCCACCTTTGCCATTGGCATCACGCTTCACGGTGATGACGTAGCGCTTGCGTTCAGCCGGGTCGTTGCACAACGAGTACTTGCGCACGGCACCGTTGGGCACCTGCACTTTGACGTGCGCGCCGGGCGTGAAGGCAGGCAAGTCGCTACCGTCAGGTTGCACCAACTCGAAGGTGCGAATGCCGTCGGCGGCGTCGTAAGCGCGCGCGATTTTTAAGGGCATTTGTGTATCGGTGTGGAGTTGGGTGGTCATGGTTGGATCTCAGCTCTGTTCGACAATCGCAACTGCGCCTTACTTAAAACTTGTCATTCTGAGGAGCAGCTTTACCGCGACGAAGAATCTCATTCGCACGCGGACTGGCATTACCCAAATTGACGCGGATGAGATTCTTCGCGAGAGGCCGCTCAGAATGACAAGTTTTAGGGGAGCGCGTATCGCAAAATTTTCCAATGTCTAAGATAAAACGACGACTCACTCCGCCTTCAAATTCGCCCGCTTCACCGCTACTGCCACCCTTGCCGATTCCGCTTTCAACGCTGCTGCCAATTCCGTCGCCGAGCCGCCCACGCCTTCAATCCCTGCGGCCTGCATTTGCTTCATCACATCTGGCCGCTTCACGACGGCTGCGATCTCGGCACTCAAGCGCTGCACGATTTCACTCGGTGTTCCGGTGGGCGCAAGTGCGACGACCTGCACCGCGAAATTGAAATCGGGCAGTTTTTCGCCAATCGCTGGAACATCCGGCGCGAGGGCAGAGCGCTTGGCCGAATTGGTCGCGAGCATGCGTGCTTGCCCACTTTTCACGAAGCCAGAAAGCGACGGGTAAGCCGAGAACACAAAATCTACTTCGCCACCGATCAACGCGGGCACCGATGCGCTGCTGCCACGAAAAGGCACATGCGTGACCGTCAGATCGAAGCCCGCCAACATCGCCTCAGCCGTCAGGTGATGGCTACTGCCGATGCCTGATGAGCCGTAGTTCATTTGCCCTGGTTTCGATTTCGCGAGTGCCACCAATTCATCGAGCGACGTTGCGTTCACTTTTGGATGCACCGCTAAAAATAATGGCGATTGTGCGATCAGCGACAGCGGCACGAAATCGGCAACCGGGTCGTAGCCGAGCTTTTTGTAGAGCAGCGGATTGATGGTCAGCATCGAGCCGTCCGTCACTAAAATCGTGTAGCCATCCGGCGGCGAAAGTTTCAACGCAGTTGCAGCCACGGCACCATTGCCACCTGGCCGATTCTCAATCACGACGGGTTGACCGAGCGGCTCTTGCAATTTCTGCGCGACTAATCGCGCGACGGTATCCGGCAACCCACCAGCAGCGTAAGGCACGATAAATTTGATCGTGCGACTCGGATACGTTTCCGCGTTGGCCGTCGTGCAAAACATCACCACCAACAAAGCCGCGATGTTGAAAATATTTTTACGAATCATGTTGTACCACTCCCGAAAAACGCAGCATTAAATACTATATGTCTCATAAGTCGCTGGATGAAAAAGTTCCTCCACCGACATCTGCTTCGCTGACAATCCCTGCGCGTGATGTTGCCGCACAAATGTCTCCAAGGTTTTGCGCGCACCAGCGACACCATACGACCAGTAATCCTCGCCCATCGCGTCGCGCGCGGCCTTCAGTTGCTCTTCCACAAACGGCAACATCACCTTGGACGCTGACGTATCAGCCAACTTATCAGCAGCGACGGCCTTCGCAGCAGAAAAAGCCTTGAAGACAGCCGCCGGTAGCCACGGATGTTGCGCGGCCAAAGTTTTGCGCACGCCGACAATATGCATGATCGGGAACACGCCAGTGCGCTTGTAGTAGTCCTTCGCCACGGCGGTCGGGTCATCAAACAACCAACCCACATTCGGATTTTTCAGCGCGCCGCCACTCGGCGGGCGCGGCGCCATAAAGCCATCAATGTCGCCACGATCCAGCATTTCCGAAATCGTCACGCCCTCTGGTGCGCTTTCAATGCGTACGCCCGGCGGCAGTTGCAGTTTGATTTTTTCCGGACGACCCGGCGTGTCGATACCGCCGCGTACCCAGATCACATCCTCCGGCTGCACCCCGTAATCGTCGGCCAAAATCGCCCGCGCCCACACATGCGCCGTGAGCTGATATTCGGGCAGCCCCATGCGTTTGCCCTTCAAATCTTGCGGACGCTTGATGCGATCTTTGCGCACGTACATCGAGGTGTGACGGAACGCGCGCGACACAAACACCGGCACGGCGATGTACGGACACTCATCGCGCGAATGCTTCACCAAATAACTAGAGAACGACAACTCGGCGATGTCGAAATCCTGACTGCGCATCGCACGAAAAAACATTTCTTCCGGGTTCAGCGTCATGTACACCGGATCAACGCCGTCGATTTGCACCGTGCCATCGAGCAGCGGTCTAGTGCGGTCGTAGTCGCCGAGCGCGACCGAAAGTTGTAGCTTCGACAAATGCGTTCTCCCTAATTTTTTGAAACTGAGTACGACGGCTCAAGTGCCGCAGCCGATTCTTCCCATACAGGAATGGCTGGAAAGGCACGCCAGTCGGTCGTCTTGGGCACAATAGCTTGAAACGCACAGACCTCGCGCGGGATCATTTGCGCACCCGTACCAATCGCAGGCTCGCCGTGCTGAAACTTTTCTAGCGCATCCAACATCAGCTTACGAAATTCCACGACCGCCAAATCACTCGCGCCCAAACGCTCCGTCGTGCGATCCGCAATCGGCCCCATCGTCACCCACATCGCGAGGTCCTGATTCGGAAAGCCCGTGATGCCCGTAAAGTTGTCCGCCTTCATCGCATCGCGATCTTGCCAAAACACATTGCCGCGATTGCGCAGCGGCTCGTAGTTTTTACTCAGATCCACGCCGAGCCGTTGCCCCAAAAATTTGCGCCACGTCTCGGTATCGGGCGTGTTCGCGGGCAGCCCCCACGCAATGAAATAAAACGCCGTGCGCGTATCGTCCATCGGCACATTCACGTTCGCGACGTTATACAAATTATTCGGCGGAATCAGCGCGCTAAAAGGCGCAACAAACACCGTCGAACGCACGTAATCATTGGCCGTCGCATTCGTGATCGGACGACGTAGCGCCGCATAACGAAACCCATAACTGGTCAACGCCACCTGCATACGCGGCGCTTTATCGGTCGATGGCCGCAGCCACAACTCAGTCGTCGCCTGCGCACCCTCGACGCGCGCAGGCACCATGTCCGACGAATGCAAACTTGAGCTATGCGCCGAATCAATCGCACCCTCCATCACCTGCGCCCAGTTGCACGGAATCACCGCCTTGGCAATGCTCACGCGCGCATCCGCCGTCGGTGCCCAGGCCGGCGGCGTGAAGGCCGGCATCGAGTCGCGCGGCCCCAAATACGCCCACACCATCCCCGCCCACTCCTGCGTCGGAAAAGCCAGATGCTTCACCTTCTCGCACAACCCGCTGGACGCAGGCTCAGAAGCCATCTCCAACACATTGCCATGCACATCAAACTTCCAGCCGTGATATAGACAACGCAACCCTCCCTCTTCATTGCGACCGAGCAACAGCGACGCATGGCGATGCGGGCAAGATTCGTCCATCAAGCCAACGCGCCCATCCGTATCGCGAAACGCCACCAATTTTTCACCAAACACCTGCACGCTAACCGGCACACCATCGCGCTCGGCCACTTCTTCGAGCAAGCAAACGGGCGTCCAATGACGACGCATCAATTGCCCCATCGGCGCAGCGCCTTCGACACGACAGAGGAGATTGTTTTGTTCTTGAGTGACCATATTGTGACCATGTAAATGCTTAGCAGGCTAAGATAATACAACGGATTGACCCGTGGCTCATTGGGCGCGTGCGCCCTCCGTGACGACGCTCAACATTTCACCGTCATCCCGGCCCCCGGGCCGGGACCCAGCGTCGTTCGCCGCACACGAAGAAGTAAAAATTACGACACCTTAAAAACTTGTATTCCGAACGGCCTTTAGCCCCGAACCCGATCCGGGGGAAGAATCTCATCCCCACGCAGAGCGGAAATCGTCAAGTCATCGTGCTGCCAGCAGCCCAACCACACAAAGCCTTAAAGCCGCACCACGCCCTCACTCCACCTTTCGCGGCCGCCCGCGTCCCTTCGGCGCCGCCCGTCGATCCCCCAACTCCTCAATCTCCGCACGAAACCGATCATTGCCCAACGCCCAACCCTTATTCGTTGCATCGCGAATCGCCTCAAGCTCCGCCTCAGCCGTGCCTTCCCGAGATAATTGGCGGTAAGCACTCTGCCGTTCTACCTGCTCGCGCGCCAGCGCAAGGTACTGTTGATGCGGCTCCAGCCACGCACTATTCGGCCCCGCATCACCCGTCGCATAACGCGCATAGCTCGACCACGGATACTCTCGCGGATGCGCCGCCATGCCCGCCCGCACAGGGTTCAAGTCGATGTACGTCATCAGCTTCAACAGATACGATTGCGAATCCACGACCGTCGAGCGATAACGCCCTTCCCACAACGTGCCGGTGCGCTTGTAAGTGAAATTGAAATACTGCACGTACTTCCGCCCAACCGATTGCAGCGTCTTGCTGATGCTGTCCGCATACAGCGGGCTCGCCAGCAAGTGAATGTGATTGGTCATCAACACATAGGCATGAATCGCCAAGCCAAAGCGGCCAGCGGCTTCAATCAAGGCATCGCGAAAGAATTGAAAATCTTGATCCGACGCGAAGATCGCTTGGCGGTTATTGCCGCGCTGGATGATGTGCTGCGGCTGACCGGGGATGACGTAGCGGGGGAGGCGTGCCATGGGAGTAGTTGGTTTGAGTGGAGGGACTCAAACTGTACCATGGATTAGATAATGGAGTCTGACCCTGTTTATGCTGTTTATGTCGAGCGACTTGCGAACCGTGACCGATCCAAAAAACCGCACTGCCACGATGTGGTCCGACATACTGGGGCGCAACATCTCCGTTACCGACCCGTTGAGCCGCACCTCGCGCGTTGAGTACGACATCATGGGCCGCGTAACCAAATCGACCGATCCGATGGGCCAAATCAGCACCACGACCTACAACCCCAATTCAATGCGCCTCACCTTCACCGATCCGCGTCTCAGCACCATTACCTGGACCTACGACACCAAAGAGCGCGTCGCCACGCGCAAGGATGCGCTCAACCAACTTGAGACCTACACCTTCGATCTCAACGACAACAGAGCGACTTACAAAGACCGGCGCAACCTCACGCGCACCACCACCTACGACGCGCTCGACCGGGCCAAGCTCACCACCTACGCCGACAACAGCACCGTCACCCGCACCTATGATGCCGCAGACCGCCTCACCCAAATCGTCGATTCCGTCTCCGGCACCATCACCCACACCTACGATGGCCTTGATCGCGTGACGCAACAAACCACGCCGCAAGGCACCGTCAACTACAC
>JAYTVA010000069.1:0-21140 GCA_043744255.1 Burkholderiales bacterium
CTGCGATTTTCTATGGAATGCTTCGTGTCACCCAGAAGACTCACGATACGACGAAGGCAGCGCTTTTACTCAAGCGTAAGGCCGAGCTCGAAATGCCGGCGACGCTGCCCGCCACTAACAAGGTTTCGTAATTGCCTTTGATCAACTGACATCGCCGGCGGCGGGGCTGATCCTTTGGTCACAACCAACCCGGCATAAATTTTAGGAAACCATCGGATGAGCAATCACCTCGCCAACAAGCAGCTGACCGCACGGTTCCTCGAGGAATTGGCGAACACTCCGGTTGAGGGCATCACTGCCGTTCTGGAGCGGTTCTGCCATACCGACTGCCGCTGGGAAATTTTCTACCCATTTGAGCGGATCGATGGTCTCGCCAATGCTGCGGCGCAATTCTGGGCCCCGCTCAAGCAAGCGTTTCCCGATTATGAACAACGGATGGGATTGGTCATCGCCGGCGATTATGAGGGGCGGGAACAAGTCAGCACGCTTGGTCATGTCATGGGGTCGTTCGAGGCGCCGTGGCTGGGCATCCCACCAATACACAATCTCGCCTTTCTGCGTTTCGGGTTCAACGCGATCGTCCGCGATGGCAGGTTCGCTAAGGCTTACATCTTGCTCGATATTCCCGATCTAATGCGGCAAGCTGGCTATTACCCGCTGCGGCGGATGCCGGGCTCGGCTGAGCAATGGCCGCTGCCGCCAATCGGCAGTGGCGCGACGCTTGAGAGCGTCGATTGCGAACGCGGCGCGCTGACCATGACGATCGTGCGGGAGATGCAGCTCAGTCTGCCCAAGCCAGGTGCCGCGCTGGGTAAGACGACTGCCGCTGCACGTCACAGCCATCACTGGCATGACAATATGAATTGGTATGGCCCAGCGGGCATCGGCTCCATGCGCCGCATGCGCGGCTTCCGCGACTTTCACGGCGCGCTGTTTCTCCAGGCCTTTCCGGATCGTTCCGGCATCGCGCGCAATGCTGAAGGGCCCGAAGACGCGCCAGGTCATTACACGCGCATCGGCGACGGGCGCTTTGCGGTAACGGGGGGCTGGCCGTCGATCTATGCGACCCACACGGGCGGGCAGTGGCTCGGGCTTCCGCCGAGCGGGCGCAAGGTCGAGATGCGCGTCGCCGATTGGTATAGGCTCGATCGCGCCGACAAGATCATCGACAATTGGGTGATGATCGATGTGCCGCACATCCTCGCGCAGATGGGCCTTGATATCCTAGATGACCTGCGTTTTTTTGCGGACCCATCGCTATCCCGGCTCCGAGATTGAATGCGACTGCACAGAATTTTGAAAAATACTCTTTTTCTTAAAAGTTTCTTATGAAAAATGTATATAAATCAACGGTTTTTCATAGTCATTGCTTTTGACTTCGTTTGCAAATATGATTAATTGCCGCTTGGCCATCGCCTTCAGGGAGTCTCATAATGATTAAATCGATTCGTTCCCGTCAGATTCGCGCGTTCCTGTTGTCCCCCGTCGCTATCTTGTTGTTTCCCGCTGCGACCGCAGTCCAAGCGCAAGACCTCCCGAAAAGCGGCGAGAAGATTGCGCAGGCGCAAGATGCCGCGAAAAGTGGCGCGGATGTGGTTAAGGCGAAAGATGCCGCGAAAAGCGGCAGCGCAAATGACGCGAAACTAGGTGACACGAAGCTCGATGTGGTCACCGTCACCGCGCAGCGCCGCGCAGAGCCCTTGCAGGACGTTCCGCTGTCGATTACGGCGCTCTCTGGCGACCAAATTAAGAAAGCCAACGTTACCGATGCGGACCGCCTAGAGCAACTCGTTCCTGGCCTTACCTTGGGACGCTCTGGATCGGATCTGCGGCCAGCGATGCGCGGCACCTACACTGAGACCGTGCAAGCCAACGCCGATCCGCGCTTCGGTATTTATGTGGACGACATTTACCAGTCGCGTAATAGCCAAGTTCCGCCAATCGTTGATCTGGCGCGAGTCGAAGTGCAGAAGGGGCCGCAGGGCACGCTGTATGGTCGCAACAGCTTCGGTGGCAATATTGTTTTCCATTCCGCCGCGCCTTCAGACAAATTCGAAGGTGGAGTAGATGTTGCATTCGGCAAATACAACCATAACCGGCTAGAAGGCTTCTTGAATATGCCGCTTAGCGAGGGCGTGGCGTTGCGGATTGCCGGCCTGTCGGAGAAGTCCAACGGCTACGTAAAGAACATTGGCACGGGCGGCGACCTCGGCGGCGAGGATCAGAAATTCATTCGCGGCACGCTGCGGATCGCGCCGGCTTCCGCATCTGGCCTCGAAGTACTATTGCGCGCATCGTATCTGGATCTCGGTGGTCAGGGGTTGGGCGGGTTCGGCTATAAGATCCTTGGTACGTTGGTTGACCCAAGCTTGATCCGGGCACCAGGTCAATCCTTAACACGCAACGGCGTCACCTATACGTTTCCCAATGGTTTCAATGGCAACAGCTTCACTGGCATCGGCATGCCAATCGACACGCGCTTTCGAGACGGTATCCCAGATGTCAATGGTGCAGACATCGGTATCCCGACGCTCGCCGACCCTTACAAGGTGAACTACGCTGGTACGCCATTTCGTAAGGGCGAGCAAGAACAGTATGGCGCGACGATCAACTACGACGTAGGGTCGGTGCGGCTGCGCTCAATCTCTAGCTATACCGATTTCGATCTCATTCGCACTGGCGGTAGCCTCACGCCGGTGCTGCTCAATTACTCATATCAGCAAACCTCCGCCAAGACGCTTACCCAAGAGCTGCAGATTCTGTCGAACGATGACGCGAGCCCGTTGCAGTGGATTGGTGGCGGCTATTATTTTGATGACACCGCCCGCGATCGTAGCGCAACCAACGCCAACCGCGCTTATGTCACCGCAACCGCGCCAGCGGGACAACAGTACTACCCCTTCGGCTTCACCACCGCTCCTACGGGAACCGGCTTGAATCAGACGACCGCTTTCGACGGCTTCAGCGCATTCCAGCAGAAGTCCCGCTCGCTTGCCGCCTTTGGCCAGTTATCGTACACGTTCGCGGACAAGCTGACGCTGACATCGGGACTGCGCTATACCAAAGACGAGAAGAAATTTCTGTCGTCGCGCTTCAACACCGGCCCAACGGGTCCCGGATCTTATTTCGCGCACAATATTGATGATCCCGTCGATTACCAATGTGGTGGTTTTATTGCGGCGAATTCAGCTTCTGTCTCGGCATCGCCTACCGCTGTGGCGCAGGCCTACAACTTCGTATGCGCTGAGACCACCTTCAACTATTACTCCTATCGTCTCGCTGCGGATTACAAGTTCGACCGCAATCATATGATCTATACCAGCTATTCGACTGGCACGCATGCGGGCGGTTTCAACACGGGTGCGGTGACGGTCAACGGTGTTCCAAATTTGCTGCCGCCGTTCGGGCCAGAAAAAGTTAGAGCGTTCGAAATTGGGTCGAAGAACAGCTTCCTCAACAATCAATTGACGCTCAACGCGGCAGTTTTCCTCAACAACTATCGCGACCTTCAGGCACAGACTTCGATTCCCAATCCCAACCCGCCGTTCACCGGTGTCACCGCACTCGTCCAAAATATCGGCGAGGATCGTGCCGTTGGTTTAGATCTCGATGCTGTGTTCCGGCCTACGAAGAGCCTGACCATGACGCTGGCTTACAACTGGCTGGACGCTAAGGCAATCAAATATGAGGTCAACACCTTCAACTTTGGCGGAATAGCCGGCTTCTGCGGTGTCACGCCAGACTGTGTTGCGGCTACCGGCGAGGCCAATACGGTACAGGGAACGCCGTTTCCCAACGCGCGCACCGACCCGAACCGGTTCGTTCCAGTGCTCAACGCAAACGGGACACCGGTGCTGGTCGGCGGCGTGCCGCAAGTCCGTTATGTCATCGCTGGCACCGGCCTAGACGGAACGAAATACACTCAGCGCAAGCAATTTTCGCCCAAGCACACGTTCCGGATTGGTGCTGCCTATGACATCAGTTTAGGCGGCTCTGGCACGCTGACACCCGGGATTCAGACCTATTACAACTCCGGCTACATCTTGACCGACCTCACGCCCAATTACGGAAACAACGAAGCCTACTTCAAGACCGATCTGCGGCTGGCCTACCGGACAGCGGACAATAAGTTCAATATCCAAGCGTTCGTCAATAATGTTGAGGACAAGGCGATCATCACACGCGCCGTGTATAGCAACAACCGGGCACTGTTGGTGAATTTCGCGCCGCCGCGGACTTACGGTATCAGTGCTGGCCTCAAATTCTGAGCGTCGCTTACCGTTTCGATGGGCGCATCGAGTCCTCTCGCCCAACGCGCAATCGGTCTCGTTGCACCTAAATTCCTCTGTTGACGCGGCTCATTCGGACCGAGCCGCGTCAACACTGGTTTTCCAGCGTGCTTGGCATGGATTTAGGTTTAGAGTGGGGTGGGAACTTGGCTTCAATCGTTGATGAGCCACACTTTCAGCTTCGCCCTATTTGGGCCAAAGACTTGATTGAGCGGGACATGCTGGCCGGATTGCGTACGCGCGCCGCAGATGGGTCGCCGATCTTCGCTTAGCGTTGCTGCGGGAGAAGCTGCTTCGATAAATCGACCGCCAGAAATCGCGGGCTGGTATCAATCTGTTTGTAGCGCATCATTGCGCTTCGAGCTTGATATTTGGTTTGCATCACGGCAGCATGCGAATATAAAAAGAGTTTTACAACTTCGTTAGGTGTCGTACAAATCCTCCGTGGTCCGTCGCACCGACAATACGCGCATGCCAAGCACCTCCACACCCTTTTACGTGCGGCTACTCTCAGGCTTGGTGAAGCCCTTTCCGGATTTCGACTTCGGCTTCATCAAACCTGTCCGTAACGCCGCGACCGATCTTCTCCAGCTCAGCCCCGGATCTCGCGTAATTGACGCCGGCTGCGGATCGGGCGGGAGTTTCCCTTATCTGTTACAGGCTGTTGGCCCCTCTGGAAAGGTTGTTGGCATTGAACTCAGCCCGAGCTCAGCGTCCCACGCCCGACGCCGAGCAGCAAAGAATGGGTGGCACAATGTGGAAGTCGCAGTATCGGCGGCCGCAGAAGCTGAACTCAATGATAAATATGACGGTTTGCTTATGTTTGCTGCGCCAGACGTCTACGCCTCCAAAGCCTCACTTGATCGGCTTTTTCCAAATCTTGAGGAAGGTGCGCGCGTCGTGTTCTTTGGAGGCAAGCGATCAACGCGTCGGTTTGGCTGGCTCCTGAACGGCCTACTAAACTTGGCCTTGACAAAATTCTCGTTGCCCACCACGCCCGGACTTGAAGCCGAGCCTTGGAGGCATGTCGCACCAAGGCTCTACGACCTGCAGATTGAAGAGTATTTCTATGGCTGGATGTTTCTCGCATCAGGCACTTTGGGCAGCGCCAAAAAAGACGCCTCTTAAGAAACCCCTCCCGCCTCCCAGAACCACCATGTCCAAGCTTCGCGTAGAAAGTTTCACCATCTCAATCGACGGATTCGGCGCTGGCGAACGACTTTTCGTGGGGATCAACCTTCCCGCCTTGGGCTACGCGTGCACCGCGCGCGAATCGTCGCCATTTGCCACTCACTTAGTTCTTACGCGGCAACGATTGTGATGACGCGTAACGCACCCTGAACCGAAGCCCCCCACATGCCTCAACATCTCGGCCTCGTCTCAGTCGTCGTAAAGGACTACGACGAAGCAATCGCCTTCTACGTCGAAAAGCTCGGCTTCTCGCTCGACGAGGATACGTTTCAGCCCGCGCAAAACAAGCGCTGGGTGGTGGTGTCACCGCCGGGAAGCGGCGAGTGCAAAATCCTGCTGGCGCGCGCCACTAACGATCACCAAGCGTCGCGCATCGGCGACCAGACGGGCGGACGAGTTTTTCTGTTTTTGTACACCGACGACTTTTGGCGAGACTTCAATGCCTACAAAGCGAGAGGTGTTGTGTTCGTGCGTGAGCCGAAAACAGAAGACTATGGAATCGTCGCGGTCTTTCAAGACCTGCACGGAAATCAGTGGGACTTGGTGCAAGTGTCGGCGGCGGCCAACTGAGGCTTTACCACCCGATCAATCGCTGTCTTCGCCGCAGTTGCCATTTCCGCGCTGCCAGTGGTAACTTGCCTGTTGTTCTCAACATGACTGGAGAAATGCCATGAACCGTTCGAGTTTGATCGCCGCGTTCGCCGTTACCGTACTTGCCTCACCCGCATTCGCACAAAGCGTGAAGGTCACGCCACTCGGCGGCATCGCAGGCGAATTCTGCCCGCAAGACCGCGCCCTCATTTTCGAAGATCCGAACGGCACGCGGGTTCTATACGACCCCGGTCGTACTGTCGCGGGTGCGAGCGATCCGCGCTTGGGCAAGATCGACATCATCCTCGTCAGCCACATGCATGGGGATCACGTCGGCAATGCGCATAACAAAGAGCCGAATTCGGGAAGCTGCGAAAAGCCTGACACCTCGGTCTCGGCGATGCCCAATTCCAGCGCGGTGAATATCGCGCTCGCGAAGAAATCCAAGATCGTGACTGGCAGTGAAATGCCGCCCTTCTTTGCGGCCAAACTCAAGGCGGGTGGCGGTGATCCGGTCAATTCAGTGCTCGCGCGATTCGGCGGCAGCGTGACTATTGGCGGCGTGCGAATCGCGACCGTGGCTGCGTTACACAGCAACGGTGTGGATCCCGATTACATCGGCGGCGAGTTGGGTAAGGCGATGAAGGATGTGGGCATTGCGGGCGATGTCGGCCTTGCGACGGGCTATGTTCTCCGCTTCAGCAACGGTCTCGTCGCCTACCTCTCGGGCGACACCGGCATCACCGCCGATCAAGAGTTGGTGGTGCGCAATCACTACCAAGCGAAGCTCACCGTCATGAACATCGGCGACGGCTTCACCACGGGCCCCGTTGAAGCGGCCTACGTCATCAACGATTTGGTGAAGCCCGCATCGGTCATTGCCTCACACGCCAACGAGGTCGGCACCGTGGGTGGCAAGGTTCGGCCAGGCAGCAAAACCGAGGCATTTATCAAGGCCGTCAAGGTGCCGGTTCACGTTCCGCTGTCGGGGAAGACGATGGAGTTTGATGGTGCGGGGAAATGTGTGGCGGGGTGTTAGATCGCCCCTGTGGCACGCTTATGCTCGGTGAGAAAATTGGAGGCAGATGGCAACGACAGTTCACGAACTTGAAGCGAAGGTGATGAGTTTGAACTCCAGTGATCGGGCGCATTTGCTGGAGCGGCTGACCGAGAGTTTTGACACAGACTCGGCTATTCAGGATGCTTGGATCGCCGAGGCGGTACGTCGCGAGAGCGAGGTGTTGTCGGGAAAAGTCGCTTTGGTTGCGGGCAGTGAAGCGATAGCGCGCATCCGCAAAAAAATTGCATGGGCAACTGGTTCCAACCCGCCGCCAACGAGTGCGGTCGGCACCGCCGTTCGTGGTTAATGCCGCCGCACCCACCGAGCATGCTCAGCCTCAACCAACCCGCGCGTCTCCAGGGGAAACCCCGGCTGCGAGGCCAGCGTATACGCCTCCGCATAAAACCCAGCGCGCTCATCGGCTAGATGTTTGTTGAGCGTATCAAACGCATAGCGCATCAGCGCAGCATCACCCGTGCGAATCGCGGTGATGGCGAAATTGAGATTCAACATGCGCCATGGCCGTTCGGGGTTCGAGCGTTCTAGGTCAGCACCGAGTTGCGGTGCGAAGTGCAGGATGAAGCCTTGCATGAGCGCGTAGGCGGCGGCGGTTTCTTGTTTGGACTCGGCCTCATTGGCGCGGGTGGCGAGCGCGTTGACGATGGGCTCGGTGGTGAAAAATGTGATGGCGTGGCGCATTGCCCAAAGGCCGATGCCGAGCGTGACGGCGCTGAGTTCGTGACGTTGCGGCGCGAGATCGAAGCGCTCAAGCCAGCGATCCAATTCAGTCGTTGCGCGCAGCGCTTCATCGGTCGCATCGTCCAACGCTGCCAGCGGCAACGCACCATCTGCGCCGTATTCGAAATCGAGTCGCTCCGTCACTTCCAAAAAATCACCGACCACCGCAACGAGTCCAATCGCATCGGCTCCACCAAGATTGGCACCGGCAAAACGCGCGCGATACGCTTCGTTCACGGCCGCCGCAGTGCTGGAGAACCGCACCGATAGTGGAGTTTCATTGGGTGCACGGTTTGTGGTCAGTGCGTTTGCGTCTTTGAGCACCAAGTGAATCGGTTTTATTTCAGCCATATCAATCTTTAGATTTCTGTAAGTGAGCGCTATGATGCTGAATTGCGCTCTAAGTTTTACAACACCATGAACAATTTCGATCTACATAACCATTCTACGGCCTCAGACGGGATGCTCCCACCCGCTGATGTGGTGCGCTTGGCAGCGGCCAATGGTTGCGATGCGTTTGCACTTACCGATCATGACACCACCGACGGCCTCGCCGTCGCCGCCGACACCGCGCGCGCGATTGGGCTGCGGTTTATTTCGGGCGTGGAAATTTCGGTGTCATGGACACCGGATGTGGATTCGAAATCCACCACGCTACACATCGTCGGCCTCGGCGTGAATGCCGATCATCCGACCCTCGCCAATGGTCTCGCGAGTGTGCGCAATGGGCGCTTGGAGCGTGCACGGAAAATGGGCGAAGACCTCGCCAATGCTGGGGTTCCGGGCGTTTTTGAGGCGGCGTATGCGCTCGCCGAAAACAAAACGATGATCGGCCGCACGCACTTCGCGCGCGTGTTGGTTGAGACCCGCAAAGTCAAAGATGTGGGCTCGGCATTTCAAAAATATTTAACACCGGGCCATCCCGGTTTTGTGCCGCATCTGTGGGCCACGCTGTCGGACGCGGTGAGTTGGATTCGTGCCGCTAGTGGGGTCGCGGTGATTGCGCATCCGGGTCGCTACAACATCTCGAGCGAGCAAATGACCAAGCTCCTCACCGAATTCAAAGCGCTCGGCGGCGGCGCAATTGAGGTGGTCACCGGCAGCCACAGCAACAAGCAATACGGCGAATACGCCGCGCGCGCGCGCGAGTTCGGCTTCATGGCCTCGCGCGGCGCGGATTTTCATGGGCTCGGCGAAAGCAAATCGTTGCCCGGCACCTTGCCGCCGTTGCCCGCCGATCTGCGTCCGGTGTGGTCCGTGTTGCAATGAGTCAATTTTTTACGCTGCACCCCACGCATCCTGAATCGCGCCTCATTAAGCGCGCGGCGGAGATTGTGCGTAACGGCGGCGTGATCGCCTACCCAACCGATTCTTGTTACGCGCTCGGCTGCCACATCGGCGACAAAGCGGCGATGGAGCGCATCCGCAGCATTCGTGATGTTGATGAGCGCCATCACTTCACCTTGGTGTGTCGCGATCTTTCCGAGATTGGCACCTTTGCGAAAGTGAATAACGCGCAATACCGCTTACTCAAAGCGCATACGCCGGGACATTTCACATTCATTTTGCAAGCCACCCGCGAGCTGCCGCGCCGTCTCGCGCACCCGAAACGCGCCACCATCGGCGTACGGGTGCCCGATCATGTGGCAGCATTGGCGCTGTTGGGTGAGCTGGGCGAGCCGCTGTTATCCTCTACGCTGATGCTGCCGGGCGAAACCGAAGCGCTCAACGACGCCGAAGAGATTCGCGCCAAGCTCTCGCACAAACTTGATCTCATCCTTGATGGCGGTGCGTGTGGTGTACAGCCGACGACGGTGATTGATTTATCCGGCGATGAGCCCATCTTGGTTAGGCAGGGCAAGGGCGATTCGACTGTATTCGGGCTTTGAACACTCACACCAAACGAAAAAAAGGTCATGGAAGAAATTATTCAAAAGATTGCTGTCTACGCGATCCCGCTGATTTTTGCGATCACGCTGCACGAGGCCGCACATGCGTTCGCGGCGCGTTACTTTGGCGATAGCACAGCCTACATGTTGGGCCGCATGACGTTAAATCCGATCAAGCACATCGATCCGATTTGGACGATTGCGGTGCCGCTAGGATTGGTCATCATCGGCTCTCCGTTTATATTCGGTTCGGCCAAGCCCGTCCCCGTCAATTTTGCCGCGCTACGCAACCCGAAGCAGGACTCGATTTGGGTGGCGGCGGCGGGGCCTTTGGCGAATCTGGCGATGTTGGTGCTATGGGCGGTGGTCACGCGCATCGGCGTAGCCATGCCGCCATCTAACCCGGTGACGTTCTTGGTATCGGTCGGTTTTGCTGGCATGTTCGTTAATGCGCTGCTGATGGTGTTCAATCTATTTCCGATTCTGCCGCTGGATGGCGGCAGAATTGTTTCCGGACTGTTGCCCAACAAACTCGCCAACCAATACGCGCGGTTAGAGCCATTCGGCATGTTTATCTTGATTGCGCTCATCATGACTCCCGCATTCAATCGGGTGTTCGGGTTGCTGGTTGACGACGCAATGAAAGCTGTATACTTGGCTATTGGAATTTCATAACACAGCGCTTCCATCCGCCTCCCGGCGATGTATTGACCGCGCTGAAACGGGAAGCCGCCCGCCCTGCTAGTTACGCAGGGCACCGACAAGAAATGCGTCGCGTGGCTATCTCAGAAACCAGACACCTTTTTTGAATACCGTGTTGGCAGCTCGCATTGACACGTTTTTTCCATACGCACCCGCTCCCGCATACGCACACACCCAGCGCGCAAATATTTGCCCAGTGTTGCCCTCACTACCGATTCGATTGACCACCATGGGTCTAACCCCACTCTATGCATCCTGATCGCGTCTTATCTGGCATGCGCCCCACCGGGCGTTTGCACCTTGGCCACTACCACGGGGCCTTGAAAAACTGGGCCAAGTTGCAGCACGAACACCCGTGCTTCTATTTCGTCGCCGATTGGCATGCGCTCACCACGCACTACGAATCGCCCGAGGTCATCGAGCAATACACCTACGACACGGTTACCGACTGGATCGCGGCGGGAATTGACCCTTCGCAAGCGACGCTGTTCGTGCAGTCAAAGGTGCCGCAGCATGCGGAACTCACGCTGTTGCTCTCGTTCTTCACGCCGATTTCTTGGCTGGAGCGGGTGCCCACCTACAAAGATCAGATCGAAAAACAGGCGCAGTTTGGCCGCGATCTCACCACGTATGGTTTTTTGGGCTACCCCTTGATGCAGGCGGCCGATATTTTGATTTATCGCGCCAATAGTGTGCCGGTCGGTGAAGATCAGGTTTCGCATATCGAGCTGACGCGTGAGATAGCGCGGCGCTTTAATCATTTGTTTGGCCGCGAAAAAGGCTTTGAAGAAAAAGCCATCGCCGCGATCAAAAAACTTGGCGCGAAAAAGGCGAAGCTGTACAACAAGCTGCGCACCAGTTTCCAGCAGGACGGCGACGCTGCCGCGCTCGAAACCGCGCGCGACTTGCTGGGCGACGTGCAAAATTTGTCGATGGGCGACCGCGAGCGTTTGTTTGGTTACCTCGAAGGCGGCGGCAAAGTGATTCTGCCGGAGCCGCAAGCGCTGCTCACACCGACTTCGCGCCTCGTTGGTCTCGACGGCGAAAAAATGTCGAAGAGCTACAACAACACGATTGATCTGCGCGACACACCGGAAGACATCACCACCAAAGTGCGCAGGATGCCAACCGATCCAGCGCGTATTCGCCGCACCGATCCGGGCGATCCTGAAAAATGTCCAGTGTGGACCTTGCATCAGGTGTATTCGGATCAAGCGGTGCGCGATTGGGTGGTCACCGGCTGCAAGAGCGCGGGCATCGGCTGCCTTGAATGTAAACAACCGGTGATCGACGGCATCATGAAAGAACTGAAGCCCATGCGCGACCGCGCGGCACCGTTTGAAGAAGATCCAACGCTGGTGAAAAATATCATCGCCGACGGCTGCGAAAAAGCCCGCGACACGGCCGAAGAAACCATGCGCGAAGTGCGCGATGCGATGGGATTGAATTACCGATGAAGTTGGCTTGCCTTTTGGTGGTGGCTTTGTTGTTGGCGGGGTGCGCGAGTATCGTGCCGACCAGCAACACAACCACGGCCTCAAGCTTGCCAATCGGCAAATCGCAGTTTGAATTTGTGGATGCGAAGGGCGATCCGACTCGCCCGGTCACCGTCTGGATGTTCGTGCCTGACGGTTGTGATGCTATGTGTCCGCTGCAATTTGTCATGCACGGCGTGCAACGTAATGGCGAGGAATACCTCAACAACTGGGTAGGGTTCGCGAAGGAACGAAAATTTATTGTCGTCACGCCAGAGTTCACGCGCAAATATTTTCCGCACGACGATGACTACAGTTTGGGGCGTTCGACCACTGAAGCTGATGCGAACAAATGGGCGTTTGCCGTGCCAGAACATTTGTTTGATGATCTGAAATCGCGCTACGGATTTACCGCGCAAACTTATCGTATGTTCGGTCATTCCGCCGGCGGCCAATTTGTCCATCGCCTACATCTGTTTAACCCCGAACACCGCGCCAATCCTATCGTTGCAGCCAATCCCGGTTGGTACACACTGTTTCAATGGGGCATGACTGAGGGCAGCACAGGCTTCAAATTTCCGTTCAACACCATGCAATCGAGGGTCGATGAAGCGCGCGCAAAACGAGCCTTGCAGCGACCCTTCGTGTTGTTGCTCGGTGAAAAAGATATTGATACAAATGACCCCAGCCTGAACAAAAGTAAAGGCGCGAATGCGCAGGGTGCATATCGCTTTGCACGGGGAAATAATTTCATCGTCAATGCCAAAGCGGCGAGCGAAAAATTAGGATTGCCGTGGGCGTGGCAAGTGCAAACCGTTCCCGGCGTGGCACACGATAACGCGGCGATGGCACGCGCGGCCATTGCGTTCATGGATAGTGCGCTGATGGATAGTGGAGGTAAGTAGGTGAGCGTAGAACTCGTTGTTGATAACACCATGCAGCCCTCGCTGGACATGCAGATGCCGATCGCGAAAATTCGTGGCGAGGCGATCACGCAGATGCCGGCCGATTTGTTCATTCCGCCGGATGCGCTGTCGGTGATTCTCGATCAGTTCGAGGGACCGCTTGATTTGTTGCTGTACCTGATTCGCCGTCATTCGCTCGATATTATCGACATCCCGATGGCGGAACTGACGCGGCAATACATGGCCTATATCGAGGCGATGAAAGACACGCAGCTCGAATTGGCCGGTGAGTATTTGTTGATGGCAGCGATGCTGATTGAAATTAAATCGCGCATGTTGCTGCCGCGTCCGCCGAAAGAAAACGAAGCCGAGGCCGAAGACCCGCGTGCCGAGTTGGTGCGGCGTTTGCTCGAATACGAGCAAATGAAAGCAGCGGCACACGCCATTGATTCGATGCCACGCAAGGACCGCGATTTTTCGGTGGTCGATGTGTTGGTTGAGCAGAGCTTGGTCAAACGTGTGCCGACGGTATTGATGGTTGATTTGACCGAAGCGTGGCGGGTGATTTTGAATCGCGCCAAGGCCACCCAGCGCCATCGCATCGGTCGCGAAGAGTTGTCCGTACGTGCGCACATGAGCCGCATTCTTCGTGCGTTGCAGGGCAAGGGCTTTGTGTTGTTTGCCGATTTATTCACCCCCGAAGAAGGTGTTGCGGTGGTGGTCGTATCGTTTCTCGCCGTACTGGAAATGGCGCGCGAATCCTTGCTTGACATCACCCAGGCCGAACCGTTTGACCCCATCTACGTAAAGCTGCGCTTGGTCGAAATGCCCGCACTCGAATAGATTTTTTTCTGACCCGTCGCGATCCACCAATGGTTCGCGCAACGATTTTGAAGTGGTACTCACTATGTCAACTGAACACGCCGATTTGAACGAACCTAATTTGCCGCCTACTGAGTTGCCACCTACCGAGACGGCGACCGATAACCACTTAGACGAAGCTGGTGAGACCGGGCTAGCCACACCCGCCGTCGATGTCGCCGAAGCCAAGCGCGCGTTGGAAGCTGTGCTTCTCGCCGCATCCGAGCCGATGCCATTACAAGAACTGAAAAAAGTTTTTGAGGGTGAATGCAGTGTGGATTTGGTACGCAATCTGCTCGAAGAAATCCGCGCGGAATGGGCGGATCGCAGTGTGGAATTGGCGATGGTGGCGAGCGGTTATCGCTTTCGGGTGAAGCCATATTTTCAGAAATATCTGGATCGCATGAGCAACGAAAAGCCACCGAAGTATTCGCGCGCGGTGTTGGAAACGCTGGCGATCATCGCTTATCGACAGCCAGTCACGCGCGGCGATATTGAAGACATTCGTGGCGTGACAGTCTCGCCGCACATTCTCAAAACGCTCGAAGATCGCGGCTGGATCGACGAGATCGGCACCAAGGATGCACCGGGTCGCCCGGCGTTATTTGCCACCACTAAACACTTTTTGGATGATTTGAATTTGCGAACGCTTGAAGAACTACCACCCCTGCACGAGTTGCAGGCCACCCTCGATATGTCGCAAGCGGGTGCGGTGTTGCACGCCAGCGCCGAGACGTTGGCCTTGCCGGGTGTGGCAACACACTCCGACGATGCAGGTGCCGCCCCCGATGATCATATTGCTCCCCAATCCAATGGTGAACCATCCCCCAGTCCTACTGACGGAGTGTCGTCATGATTAAGCGCGCCGTGATCTTGCCAGCCGCTCGCGGCTATGTGGATGGACGTTTCGTTGGCGACGAAAAAGACACGCCTGACGGTCGCGGTCGTAAGGGACGCGGCAAAGGTGCTCGTGGTAGTGCGCAGCCCGAAAGTATTCTCGGCGACAACGCCGGCAACACCACACGCAAGAAACGCGGCAGCCCCAAAGGCAAGCCACGTACGGGGCAGAGCGCTGCGGGTACCGCGCTACCGGGCGCACGCAAGAAGCGTGGCCCCCGCGGTGACCCACGCGGTAGCCAAACCGATACACGCGGTGCAGCGCAAGGCAACGTGCCAGAATTTGGCAACACGCGCGGTGCGGGCAACAACCGCGGCACCCCGCGCCCCGCCACGCGGCAACGCAAAGGCAGCACCGGCAAAAGTTCGCCATTCCGTAGCGCGCCCCCGGCAGCCATGACGCCTAGCGAGGGCGTTGATCTGCGTCGCGTCGGCGAAGAAGCGAAGTCGGGACAATTTGCGGAAGCGTTGGCGGCGAGTGCCAATGTGAAGCGTGAACGGCTGCATAAAATTTTGGCGCAATCCGGCCACGGCTCGCGTCGCGATATGGAAATCATGATCGCCTCCGGTCGCGTGATGGTCAACGGCATCGTCGCGACCGCTGGCACGCAAGTCGCACACGGTGATCGCGTGTTGGTTGATCTGCGCCCGGTAAAACTGAAATTCACCGAGGACTTGCCGCGTGTGCTGCTATATCACAAGCCCGAAGGCGAGATCGTCACCACCAGCGACCCCGGCAATCGCATCACCGTGTTCGACAATTTGCCGCGCGTAGAAACTGGCAAATGGGTGGCTGTCGGGCGGCTCGATATTAATACGTCAGGCTTATTGATCTTTACCACGAGCGGCGAGTTGGCGAACCGGTTCATGCATCCGCGCTACGAGGTGGAACGCGAATACGCGGTGCGCATTCTGGGCGAACTGACCGAGGAACAAACGCAGCAGTTGCTTACCGGCATCAAGATCGACGACGAGTCCGATCAGGCCGATAAGGCTGTTCGGGCCGACAGTGACGACCGCTTCAACCGCGTAGATGCAGATGAGCACGACGACATTGTCGATACCGAGCTGCTCGATTACGACGAAACGGATGCCGAACAGGCGAATGATTTGTCGCCGTTCACCGCGCCCGCCAAACCTGCCTTTGTGCGCGACCCGCTCGCGCGCTTTGACGTCATTGAAAAGCGCGGTGGCGAAGGCGTGAACCAGTGGTACCACGTGGTGATTCGTGAAGGGCGTAATCGCGAAGTGCGCAAAATGTTTGAAGCACTCGGCCTCACCGTCTCGCGCCTGATTCGCACGCGCTTTGGCAAGGTTGAGCTGCCACCACGCTTGTTGCGCGGCAAGATGGTTGAACTTACCGCCGATCAGGTGCGCACGGTGCTGGTTTCGGCCGGCATGGAGGTCGATGGCGCAACCGCACCATTGAATCCGCGCAACGACAAAATGGTCAGAAAACCCGGTGGCCATCCCACCTCGCGTGGACGCCGTACTGGTCCGGCTGACGGCAATGTTGAACGTGAACGTCCGGCTGAACGCGCGCCGCGCGAGCGTGGCGGCGACGACACGCGCCGCCGCCGTGGCAAGCCTGGTCCCGGGCGCGTCGATGGCGCGCAGCGTCCGCCAGCATTTATTCCGCACGATGATTCTGGTGTCGCACCGATCATTGGTGATGGCTTGATGGGCGAAGGTGGGCAGCGTCCGCCGCGCGAGCCACGCGAACCACGTGAACCCGGTAGCGGTGCCAACAAGAGTCGTCGTGCACGTCGTGGGCGTACGCGCACGGGCGCTGGCCCGCGTGAGGGCACGAACACGGTTGAAGCGGCTAACGTTGCGCAGGGCGGTGACGTTGCTGGCGGCGGTAACGCTGACAACAACGTGGGCAATCGCGGCGCGCCTACGCCAACGGGGGATCGTGGCGCGAATGATCGCGGCGGCAGATCGCGGCGCACGTTTAGAAGTCGCCGCCGCACTGGCCCGCCGAAATCGGGCGGTGATGGTGGTGGGAACGGTAACAGCGGCGGCAACCGGGGTGGCGACGACTTCGGCAACCGCTAACGGTTCATACTTACGCGCGGGCCAAATCCTCGCGCGTCAGCAAAAACACCACGCCGTCGCCAGCGCTGGTCTCAGCCCACGTGAGCGGCAGGCCGCTAAACGCGGCATCAACGGCCTCACGATTAAACCCAACTTCCACCACCAGCACGCCGTGCTTGGTGAGAAATTCAGGCGCACGCGCCAAAATAATGCGCACGTGATCCAGGCCATCTTTGCCGCTGGCTAACGCCATCTGCGGCTCGCGGCGATATTCGTCCGGCAGCACCGCCATCGACGCCGCCGTGACGTACGGTGGATTTGACACGATCACATCGTATTTGCGCGCCTTCAATGCGCTGAACATATCTGACTCAATCAGGGTCACACGCTTCTGCAAACCGTAGTCATCAACATTGCGCTTCGCCACAGCCAGTGCGCCTTGCGAGAGATCGACCGCGTCGACGCTTGCGTTGGCAAAGGTCAACGCTGATAGGATCGCCAAGCATCCTGAACCGGTGCAGAGGTCGAGCACGCGCTTCACCTCGTCCGGTTCCGCCACCCAAGGCTGCAAGTTTTCGCGTAGTAACTCAGCGATGAACGAGCGCGGCACGATGGTGCGTTCGTCCACATAGAAGCGATGCTCACCCAACCACGCTTCGTGCGTGAGATATGCAGCAGGGATGCGCTCGGTGACGCGGCGCTCAATGATGGCGATGACGGCGTCGCGCTCCGATGGCGTCAGGCATGCATCGAGGAACGGCTCAAGATGGTCAAGCGGCAGATGCAGCGTATGCAAAATCAAATAGGCAGCTTCATCGTAGGCGCTCGCCGAGCCGTGGCCGAAAAATAATTTCGCCTCCGTGAAGCGGCTGACGGCGAACCGCAGCAGATCGCGAACCGTAATCAGTTCGTGACGTGCCTCGTCGTACAGGCTGGGTGTTTTCTTAGGCACGGCGCTGTTCAGCCGCGCGGATCGGCGGGCGGTTGCGTAGGCCCAACTGGCGCACCGTTGCGCGCGGCAACGACTGGGCCGACGCGATCTTCCACGTATTTTTGCAAATCAGGCTTGAGGCGCAGGAAGAAAAAAAATTCCGTCATCATAAATATCGGCGCAATGATGAGGCTCGATAGATCATCGAGAAACGCGGGTTTGAGGCCTTCGTATTTGTGCCCCCAAAATTGGCATGCCCAGCCGAGCACGAATAACACGGCGGCGGTTACCAAGCCGCCCGTCGGCGTGGTTTTGAACGAGAGGACGGACGCAATCACCGCTGTTGCGAACAAATAAAACGCCATCGCGGCACCAAGCGGACGATCCAACATCAGGTAGTAAACCATCGCCGCGAACACCAGCGGCCAGCCCGCATGAACCGGCCCTAATGGTATCTGTGCAAACGCCAACACCACCGATAACACAATCAACGGCACGCCCACGGCATGGGTGAGGAGGTTGCGCTTATCGCGGTGATAAGCGGCGTATTGGGTGATGTGTTGTTCAAGTGTGCGCATGAGTGCAGAAGGATTTTGTCGCCGACAATGATTTTCTCACGTTCGCGAGCGTGGGGTGCAAAAAGGTGCTGAAAGCAGATCAAAACCGAATATCCACGCACATCTTGCGAATAAAACCTGCCAAATACGCCGTGGATAGGCGACTAACATCATTTTTTCGTGGCATTTCGCATCACCATCGCCACCCCCGCAGCGGTCACCACCAGCCCCGCAATCGCGAGTAGCGAGAATGATTCGCCGAACAACACAAACGCCATCACCGCCGTGACTGAGGGTGTCAAGAAAAATAGGCTCGCGACTTTGGACGTGGCACCACGCCGGATCATCACGTACAACAAGCCAATCGCGCCAATCGACAGCACCACCGCGAGCCACACCACGGCAAAGACAAATTGCGGCGTCCATACGATGTTGCGGGTTTCAAATGCCAGCGACAACACGAACACCACCACGCCGGTCGCGGCGTATTGAATCACCCCACCCGTACGCAAATCCATGTTCGCGCAAAAACGTTTTTGATACAGCGTGCCGAGCGTGATGCCGGTGAGCGCCACGCAGGCCGCGACGAGGCCGTGCCAGCTTCCGGTGTTGAGCGTGAACTTGCTGGCAATCACCATCACCACGCCGATAAGCCCCAAGGCCATGCCCGCCCATTGGCGCGCGTTCAGCGATTCTTTTAACAGCACGTTGCCCAACACCGCGGTCAACACCGGTTGCACGCCAGCGATCAGCGCGACGAAACCGAGCGGCAATTGCAGCGTGATGGCGTACAACACGCTGCATAAATAGGTCGCGTGCACCAGCAAGCCCGCCACCGCGATGTGCGCCGCCGCGCGTGGGCTGGTCGGCCACGGTGCCCGCGTGGCAAGTGAAATCACGCCTAGGATGGTCACCACGATCACCATCCGGACGGAGGTCAGCGTAAACGGCTCCGCAAACGGGATGCCGTATTTCGAACCAATAAAGCCCGTGCTCCATAGCAGCACGAACATCGCAGGCGCGAAATCGATCCAACTCAATCCTGGATTATTGTCTGCGGACATGGTGGCGGGGGATGGGGTGGGGCAAAGTGGCACAATAAGTGTTGACGAATTATGGGTGAGTAATCGTGTTCGCAGATTTCAAGCGCTTTTGTCTCAACGTAACGGGTGGCCTAAATGATGTCGCCATCAACGGCCTAATCGGCGGTAGCGGCCCGCCGCTGTTGCTGTTGCACGGCTATCCGCAATCGCATTTGATTTGGCACCGTGTGGCACCGGCGCTCGCCGAACGGTTCACGGTGATTGCCACCGACCTGCGTGGCTATGGAGGCAGCAGCAAACCGCAAGGCCGTGAAGATCACGCGAACTATGCGAAACGTGAAATGGCGTGCGATCAAGTTGAAGTCATGCGTCAGCTTGGGTTTCCAGAATTTAATTTGTGCGGCCATGATCGTGGTGGCCGCGTGGCGCATCGGTTGGCGATGGATTATCCCGAGGCGGTACAGAAGTTGATGCTGCTTGATATTTCACCAACGCTGGCGATGTATGAGCAGACCACGATGGATTTCGCGCGTTCGTATTGGTGGTGGTTTTTTCTGATTCAGCCGACGCCGTTTCCAGAATCCATGGTGGCCGGTGCGCCAGAAACTTATCTCAAGAAAAAAATCGGCTGGGGTTACGCGGGCTTGAAGCCGTTCACCGATGAAACCTATGCGGCGTATCTCGCCAACGTGAGTGATCCCGCGACCATGCACGGCATGTGCGAGGACTATCGTGCGGCGGCCTCGATTGATTTGGTGCATGATCGTGCGGATCGCGAGGCGGGCAAGAAGATTCAATGTCCCGTGCGCGTGCTGTGGGGCGAGCATGGCGTGGTCAATCGGTGTTTCAAACCGCTAGAAGACTGGGCGCAGGTAGCCGTGAATGTTGATGGCCGAACCGTGCCGTGCGGGCACTATGTTCCGGAGGAAGTGCCGGAAGAATTGATTCAAGAGATGCAGCAGTTTTTTCGCTAGTGGCTAAAGTTATTGAGTGGTAGGGTGGGCAAGGCGCAGCGTGCCCACCATCAACGGTCGCGTGGGCACGCTGCGCTTTGCCCATCCTACAAAGTGACGACGCACATCATTTTATGAACCTCTGTTAAGAAAATATGAAAAACCACAAAATCGCAGTCATCGCCGGTGACGGAATCGGTAAAGAAGTTCTCCCCGAAGGCATGCGCGTGCTCGAAGCCGCTGGCCGCAAATTCGGCATCAATTTCACCTGGGACGAGAAGCCTTGGTCTTGCGACTACTACTTGAAACACGGCGAGATGATGCCCAAAGACGGGCTCAGCGAGATTCGCAATCACGATGCGCTGTATCTGGGCGCGGTTGGTTTTCCCACCGTCGCCGATCACGTCTCGCTATGGGGTCTGCTGATTCCGATCCGTCGCGAATTTCAGCTCTACGCCAACGTGCGTCCGGTGCGCTTGATGCCCGGTGTGCCGTCGCCATTAGCAAATCGCAAAGCAGGCGACATTGATTTTTGGGTGGTGCGGGAAAACAACGAGGGCGAGTATTCGAGTATCGGCGGACGCATGTACGGTGGCACCCCGCACGAGATGGTGATGCAGCAAACCATCTTCACGCGGCGTGGCACGGATCGCATCATGAAATACGCGTTTGAACTGGCAAAAACGCGCAACAAAAAACACGTCACCTCCGCCACCAAATCCAACGGCATCGCCATCACCATGCCGTACTGGGACGAACGGGTGGCTGAGATGGCTAAAAATTACCCTGGCATCGCGCTGGACAAGTTTCATATCGACATCCTCACCGCGCACTTTGTTCAGCGCCCGGACTTCTTCGACGTGGTGGTGGCCAGTAATTTGTTTGGCGACATCCTGTCTGACCTTGGCCCGGCTTGCACCGGAACGATAGCCATTGCGCCGTCAGCCAACCTCAACCCCACCCGCGAATGGCCCAGCTTGTTCGAGCCGGTTCACGGCTCGGCCCCCGACATCGCGGGCAA
>JAYTVA010000070.1:0-21031 GCA_043744255.1 Burkholderiales bacterium
AATCGCGTCAACGGCGCAACCAATCAGAGTTATTCCGTCACAGGCTGGAACCCAGCCCTTTGTGCCAGTAGAACGAGGGACTAGGTCCCGGCCTACGCCGGGATGACGGCGTGGAGGTGGAGATCACCTCAATTGCAATCGGTTGCGACAGAGCGACGCACGCTGAACCCTGAACCCGACCCCTGATCCCCAACCCCCGATCCCCGCCCCCAAACCCCTACCCCTTCGACACCATCCCCTTAGCCTTCGCAGCCTCCACCGCCTTCGCCAATTCCGCCCCGCTCTTGTAATGCGGCACGCGGCCAATGGTGGTGCGCTTCGTGCGTTGCCAAAAACTATTGTTGCCTTCGATTTCGTCTTTCCAATATTTTTGCGCTAACGCGAGGTTGTTTTTTTCATCGACGAGAAATGCGTCTTTGGAGCCTTGGCCACCGAAGATGTAGAGCTTGCCGTCACGCATGATCCACGTATCGCCATCACCGCCCCATGGAATGCCATAGACAATGCCATTCGCGCAGTAGCCGCCGAACTCAGGCAAATATTTCGTTGGCTCTTTGTCGAACAGGGCTTTGTGATCCGCGCTGGCGAATTGGAATACGATGCCTTTGTAATTCGTCTTGAATTGCGCTGAGCCCATCGCGTGTTTGTTGTCGACAAAATAGCTGACGACATCGAAGCCTTTTAGCATCAGCGCGTTGCCTTCCGCATCGGGTGTGGCGTTGACGGGCTTGTAGCCTTCGTTGGGATTTTGCGCATTGATGGCGGAACAGGCGCCGAGAAAAATCGCGAAGAAGGCGATGAATAGGGCGGTTACAGATGATTTGAACAATTTCATGGTTGACCTCGTAGTGTTGAACGGCAATGTTACGGCTTGCTGTGATGATTGGTTTCAGTGGGGTGCGAGTTTGGCGTGTGTGCGACATCCCAAGATTTAACGGTAACTTTATCGCCAGTCGGCGTGGGGGTTTTGCCGATGGCGCGCGTGTCCCATGTGGTTACCACACCCTTTGATAGCGCGTCCACCCCGTTCAGCGTTTCGCATTGCTCGAAAAATTTGCCCGGGTGCTCGATGCCGCTACACAGTGTGGCAGCGGGCTCGCGGGCGTTCTCGCGTTGCTTGGGGTGGATGAAACGCATCATGCCGCGTTTGTTCTCGATGCGGATGAATCGTTCCACAAACGCTTCGTTCATTTTGCCGTCGCTCATGGCGACAAAATATTCTGCGCTGCGTTTGCGGTTTACGGATTTGGTTTGTTTGTTATAGCTGCCGTGAAAGCCCAACACCGCGCGCGAGTGCCCGATGCGTTCGGCAAACTGGCGCGAGGTACCCGCCAAAAACATATTGGCGCACGCCGACGAGCAGCGACCCGATACCACTGTCTTCAAGTCGCGCTTGCGAATGTCATTGCCGATCTTACGTCCTGCGCCGGAGTCACCACCGGCCGATTGATGCAGCACCACCGTATCAATTTGCCCGTCAAAGCGAATCATCGCTTCTTCCCATGCAT
Organism: Burkholderiales bacterium; assembly: GCA_043744255.1. GTDB lineage: Bacteria > Pseudomonadota > Gammaproteobacteria > Burkholderiales > Usitatibacteraceae > UKL13-2. Next base: position 1,509 of record JAYTVA010000070.1, read on the forward strand.
CCCAATCGCTCGCGACCACCGCGCCACCGAGATACAACAGCGGCGGCTCCGCGTTGAAGGTCATCGCCTGCGCGGTGAGCGTTACGCACGACAACAGCGCCATGAAAACTAAGCGCAGCATTTAGCCGCCGACTTTCAACATGATCTTGCCGATGTGCGCGCTCGATTCCATGAGTTTGTGTGCTTTCACAATTTCATCAAGCGCAAAGGTTTTGAAAATCACCGGCTTCACTTTTTTTGTTTCCAACAGCGGCCAGACGTGTTGCTTAAGCGCGCGTGCAATCGCGGCCTTTTGCGCATCGGGGCGGGCGCGCAACGTTGAGCCGGTGATCGTCTGTCGCTTCATCATTACCGGACGAAAATCAATCGTCGCCGACCCGCCTTCGAGAAACGCGATGAAACAGTAGCGGCCTTCGAGCGCCAACACGCGCAGATTTTTTTCGATGTAGCTGCCACCGACCATATCCAAAATCACGTTCACGCCTTTTTTCTGCGTGATGCGCGCTACCTCGGCCACCCAATCGTCGGTCTTGTAATTCATCACATGATCCGCGCCGACGGTTTGGCAGAACGCCGCTTTTTCCGCATTGCCGACCGTCGTGAACACCTCCGCGCCAAACGCCTTCGCGAGCTGAATCGCGGTCAGTCCAATGCCGCTCGATCCACCATGCACCAAGAATTTTTCACCCGATTTCAGCGCGCAGGTGTCGAATACATTCACCCACACCGTGAAGAAATTTTCCGGCACACCAGCCGCTTCAATCATCGACATGCCAGCAGGAATCGGCAAGCAATGCGCGGCTGGCGCAACGCAATATTCGGCATAACCACCACCAGGGGTGAGGGCGCAAACTCGTTCATCCACGCGCCATTCCGTGACATTAGCACCCACGGCGACCACCACGCCCGATACCTCCAAGCCCATGATTGGCGAGGCTCCCGGCGGCGGCGCGTAGCTGCCCGCGCGTTGCAACACGTCCGGCCGATTCACGCCGGCATACGCGACTTTGATGAGTACATCATCCGCACCCGGCGTGGGCACGGGGCCAGTGGTGATGTGCATGACATCGGCAGCGCCCGCGCTGTGGGTGGTGACGTGGCGCATGGTGGCGAAGAGCGACATGGTGATTCCGGTAATGAATGAAGCAAAAATTATAGGCTGCTCGCGAGTTGATCTGCGTGACAACGCATGTCAAATGATGGCAAGCTAGCGCTCTCAGAAGAGAAACCCGGAGGAAAAAATTTCATGGCCACCAAGAAAACCAGCAAGACTATTCGCCCGATCATCGGCAACGGCAAGCTCAAACTGAAAGGCATCCCCACCGATTCGCTGTGCGGCTACGACGGCGATAAGGAAAGCGGCGCGGCCTTGCTGGAAAAAATCAAGGCGCGACTGGTTGCATTGCAGACGGTGTTGTACGCCGAGCAAAAACACAGAGTGCTAATCGTCATGCAGGCGATGGACACTGGCGGCAAGGACGGCGTGGTGCGCAAAGTGTTTTCGGGAATCAACCCCGCTGGTGTGCGCGTGGTGGGATTCAAAGCGCCGACGGCACCGGAGTTGGCGCACGATTTTTTGTGGCGTGTACATCAGCAAGTGCCGGGCAAAGGCGAGATGGTGGTGTTCAACCGCAGCCATTACGAAGACGTGTTGATCACGCGCGTGCACGGCTGGATTGACGATGCCAAGGCCAAGCGCCGGTTCAACCACATCAATCATTTTGAATCGCTGTTGGTGGAAGAGGGCACGGTGGTGCTGAAATTCTTTTTGCACATCGGCAAAGATGAGCAAAAGCAACGCCTGCAAGACCGCCTCGATGATCCGGATAAAAATTGGAAATTCAATGTTGGCGATTTGGCTGAGCGCGAAAAATGGAACGACTATCAACGCGTGTATCAAGATGCGATCAACGCAACCTCAACGCCGCATGCGCCGTGGTACGTGGTGCCCGCCGAGCGTAAATGGCTGCGCGATTTGTACGTCGGGACCGTACTGTTGAACGCGCTCGAAAAATTGCAGATGAAATATCCGCCGCCAGCACCCGATTTGGATAAGGTTGTGATCGTTTAGCGTCGGCGGCGATTGCTGCGCGGCACAATAGCGCTAAGCCCTTGTGTTAAAATAATAAATTGCTCATTGCGGTTGAAAAATTGCGATAAAAAAGCGCAATTTTTCGGGAGAATTTGATGCCAATTTATGCCTATAAATGTGCCGAATGCGGGCACGCAGACGACGTTCTGCAAAAAATTTCCGCCACACCGCTCACCGATTGCCCAGCCTGCGGCAAAGCCACGTATTCCAAGCAAGTCACCGCTGCCGGTTTTCAGCTCAAGGGCGGCGGCTGGTATGTGACCGATTTCAAAGGTGGCAATGCACCTGCGGCAGCCGCAAAAACGGATATACCAGCGGATGCGGCCAAGACGGATGCAAAAGTTGATGCGAAGTCGGATGCGGCACCGGTCGCCGCAACCCCCGTGCCTGCTGCCACGCCCGCGCCCATCGCAGCACCTACTGCTACCCCCGCTGCGACCACCCCTGCGGCGAGCTAGTCGCCGCCACCAGTCATCATGCGCAAATACCTTCTCGCCGGCATTCTCGTCTGGATCCCACTGGTCATCACCGGCTGGGTGCTAAAGCTATTGATCGACACCATGGATCAAACCATGCTGTTGGTGCCGGAACGATTTCGTCCGGATACCTTGATCGGTTTTCACATCCCGGGTCTCGGCACGATCCTGACAGTGTTGATCGTATTCCTGACCGGCGTGCTCGCCGCGAATTTTTTCGGCAAGCGTTTGCTCAGTGTCGGCGATTCATTGTTGTCGCGCATTCCCATCGTGCGCTCCATCTACGGCGGCGTGAAGCAGATTTCCGACACCCTGTTTTCATCCGAAGGCAAAGCGTTTCGCAAAGCGGTGCTGGTGCGCTATCCGCAGCACGACACGTGGACTGTGGCGCTGCTTACTGGCGAGCCGGAACACGAGGTCACCGATCACCTCGGCCACGATAACTACGCCGTGTTTATTCCGACGACACCGAACATCACCGCCGGATTTTTTCTGATTGTGCCAAAGAAAGACGTGATCGAATTAGAAATGAGCGTCGATCAAGCGTTGAAGTACATCATCTCCATGGGTGTGGCCGAACCGGCACGCGTGATCCATCATCAACACAATCCATCACACACTAACGGGGCCGAGTTAAAACAAGCCGGCACCGACCCCAATCGGCAGCCGTAGTCGTCGCACCACGACGATTGCGGCGTAAATGTTCCGACGCGATTTTGCTGGGCTCGCTGTGGTTCACGGTAGCCCGAGCAAATCGACCCTCTTGAAAATTGTCATTCTGAGCGCAGTGAAGAATCTCATCCCGCGAATGGGAGGAGAAACATGCGCTTGGGACACCCAAGGAAATCACCATGCGAACCAACTACTGCGGCCTCATCGACAAAACCTACCTCGGCCAAACCATCACCGTCTTCGGCTGGGCACATCGACGGCGTGACCACGGCGGCGTCATCTTCATTGACCTCCGCGACCGTGAAGGTCTGCTGCAAATCGTCATCGACCCCGACACCCCCGAGACCTTCGCCACCGCGGATAAGTCGCGCAACGAATTTGTGCTGAAAATCACCGGCCTCGTGCGCCCGCGCCCACCGGGCACCGTCAACACCAATTTGAAATCCGGCGAAATCGAAGTGCTGGCGAAGGACATCGAAGTCTTGAACGCCTCGCTCACGCCGCCGTTCGTGATGGACGACGACAACATCAACGAAGAGACGCGCCTCAAATATCGCTACCTCGATTTGCGTCGCCCGCAAATGCAAAACAATTTGCGCCTGCGCCATCGCGTCGCGAGTTCGGCGCGTCGCTATCTCGATGACCTCGGCTTCATCGACATAGAAACCCCATTCCTGTACAAATCCACGCCCGAAGGCGCGCGCGAATTTCTGGTGCCGTCGCGTATTCACGATGGTTCGTTCTACGCGCTGCCGCAAAGCCCGCAGCTATTCAAACAACTATTGATGGTGGCCGGGTTTGATCGCTACTACCAGATCGTCAAATGTTTTCGCGACGAAGACCTGCGCGCGGATCGTCAGCCGGAATTCACGCAGATTGATATTGAGACCTCGTTTTTGAACGAGCGCGAAATTCAAGACATCATGGAAGGACTCATCAAGTCCATGTGGAAAGCGGGCCTCGGTATTGAGCTACCCGACTTCCCGCGCATGACTTACGCGGACGCGATGGCGAAATACGGCTCCGACAAACCCGATCTACGCGTCAAACTCGAATTGACTGAGCTGACCGATGTGATGAAGACCTGCGAATTCAAAGTTTTCCGTGGCGCGGCCGATTTGAAAAACGGCCGTGTCGCTGCACTCTGTATTTCCGGCGGCAACGAAAAATTCACCCGCAAGGAAATCGACGACCTTACCGCCTTCGTCGCGATCTACGGCGCAAAAGGCCTCGCCTACATCAAGTGCAACGACGTTTCCAAATTGAGCGAAGAAGGCCTGCAAAGCCCCATCGTAAAATTTTTGGACGCAGCAACGCTCGGCAAAATCATCGAACGCTGCAACGCCAAAAACGGCGACCTGATTTTCTTCGGCGCGGACAAAGCCAAAGTCGTCAACGACGCGCTCGGTGCACTGCGCGTCAAAGTCGGACATGACAAAGGTTTCGCTGAAAAGGGCTACAAGCCGCTGTGGGTCGTGGACTTCCCCGCGTTCGATTTCGACGAAGAAAACAACCGCTACGTGTCCGCACATCACCCGTTCACCGCGCCGAAAGACGAGCACCTACAGTACCTCGACACCGACCCATCCAAGGTGCTCGCCAAGGCCTACGATGTGGCCATGAACGGCTGGGAAATTGGCGGTGGCTCGGTACGTATCCACTCGCCCGAACTACAAGCCAAACAATTTGCCACCCTCGGCATCAGCGAGGCAGACCAACGCGCGAAATTCGGTTTCTTGCTCGACGCGCTGCAATACGGCGCGCCACCAATGGGCGGCGTTGCATTCGGGTTGGATCGCATCGTCACACTCATGTGCGAAAAATGGGACTCGATCCGCGACGTGATTGCCTTCCCGAAAACGCAACGTGGGCAGGACTTGATGATCGACGCGCCATCACAGGTGCCGGATAAGCAGTTGCGGGATTTGCATATTAAGTTGCGAACGGTGCCGACGGTGGTGACGAAGGCGGAGTAGTTTTTTCGTAGATGAAACTCCAGTATCTGTGGGCGGATTCAAGCAATATCCCTTGAGAGTAGCCGTAGATACTGGGGTTTTCTGATCCTTCTGATCCTTCTGATCCTTCTGATCCTTTTGGCCGATGATTCCTTGCCGTTGGCTCAGCATAACAATGCTTAAACTGTCATTCTGAGGAGCGCATTTGCTTCTCGCGACGAAGAATCTCATCGCCCTAAAATAAGGCAACGCACGCCAAACGCGAAAAAATGCTCCACACCCTAGCCATCGCCAACTACCGCTCGCTACGTGAATTGATCGTGCCACTCGGCGCACTCAATCTCATCACAGGCCCAAACGGCAGCGGCAAATCAAACTTCTATCGCGCATTGCGATTGCTCGCGGAAACGGCATCCGGCGGTGTCGTTGCGGCACTCGCGCGTGAAGGTGGATTGACTTCATCCTATTGGGCGGGGCCAGAAGCGATTTCGCGGCGCATGAAAAGTGGCGAAGTACCGATCCAAGGCTCACGCCAAGGTGAACCCAAACGACTCAAACTTGGATTCGCGGGTGATGATTTCAGCTACGCAATTTCGTTGGGTTTGCCGATACCCTCGATGTCGGCGTTCACGCTCGACCCGGAAGTCAAACACGAATGTATCTGGGCGGGCAACGCCTATCGCCCCGCGAGCGCACTGGTCGAGCGCGCGGCGTCGATGATAAAAGTGCGGCGTGACCGCGCATGGGATGTGCTCGATGTGCGCATCGGTGCCTTCGACAGCATCTTTCGCGCCGTCGCCGATCCGGCGGCAACACCAGAAGTTTTTCAACTGCGCGAGACCATTTTAGGCTGGCGCTTTTACGATCACTTTCGTACTGACAGTGACGCCCCGGCACGCATCCCGCAGCTTGGCACCCGCACGCCCGTGTTGCATCACGATGGTCACGATCTCGCTGCCGCGCTACAAACCATTCGCGAAGTCGGTGATGCAGAAATGTTGGATCGCGCGGTGACAGATGCATTCCCCGGCGCGCGTGTCGAGATTGATGTCGCCGCCGATGGCCGGTTCGCCGTCGAGTTTTATCAGGAAGGTTTGCTGCGCCCACTCGCCGCGCGCGAATTGTCGGATGGCACCTTGCGCTATTTATTGTGGGTTGCTGCATTGCTATCACCACGCCCACCGCCGCTGATGGTGTTGAACGAACCTGAAACGAGTCTGCATCCCGATCTGCTTCCCGCACTCGGCCGTCTCATCACTAACGCGGCAGCGACCACGCAAGTGTGGGTGATCTCGCACGCACCGCGACTGATCGACGCACTCAAGAAAAATCGCGAATGCAGTGTGGTTGAACTTGAGAAAAATCTCGGCGAGACGACCGTGCATGGCCAGCGCCCTTTGGAGCGTCCATCGTGGCATTGGCCGGATTGAATGCTAATGTTGATGAGCGTTTCCATAGAGAAATGGCGGGAAATGGTCGCCATCGTTAGAGTTTTGCCGTTTTCCCGGCGATGATTTTTGTGTTCGTGCTTTCCTAACAGCGGCCATCGGAACGACGAAGCAACGCGCCTGCTTGGGTGCTCGCCAGTCGCCGCCGTGACGTCCGTATACTCAGCGCCATCACGTTAGAAATGTCTGTGTAAACATGAATAATTTCCATACCTCACTCATCGTCCACGGCGGCGCAGGCGCATGGCGACCCGGTTCGGATGCAGATGCAATTCACGGCATCACTGAAGCCGTCGCCGCAGGTCGAGAAATTTTGCAACAAGGTGGCTCCGCACTCGATGCGGCGCTGGCCTCTGCCGTACTTCTCGAAAACAATCCCATCTTCAATGCCGGCACCGGTTCAGTTCTCAATTTCGATGGCGACGTGGAGATGGATGCTTGCGTAATGATTTCGCCCGGCGGCGAATTTAAGACGCCACGCATTGGTGCGGTCACTGGCTTGCAGCGCGTGAAGAATCCGATTTTGGTGGCGCGCGATGTCATGAACGAGACCGATCATGTGATGCTCACCGGCGATGGCGCGTTGCAATTCGCTCGTGCGTTTGGTCATGCCGACTACGATCCGATCACACCTGCGCGTAAGGCGGATTGGCTGGAGAAGCGCGCCAAGCTTGGCGATGCAGCCGGGTCGCACGGGCATTTTAAGTTGCGTTCGTTTTTAAAAACGCATCCCGAATACGCGGGTGGCACCATTGGCGTGGTGGCGCGCGATGCCGACGGCGTGATTTGTGCGGCGACCTCTACCGGCGGCTATACGCTGAAACTCGCGGGTCGCGTCGGTGATACGCCGCTGCCGGGCGCGGGCACGTACGCGTCGGCACACGTCGGCGTGAGTGCGACGGGGACGGGCGAATATGTGATGCGCTCACTCGCCGCACGAAAAATTTCGGAGCAGATTGAACACGGCATGACCTTGCCGAAATCGCTAGCTGCGATGCTCGACGAGTTGGGGCGTGATTACGATGCGGACGTGGGTTTCATCGCGGTCGATGCAAACGGTGCGCCGTATGGAAACCACCGCACCGAGCACATGCCGCACGCGTGGTTTAGTGGTGACGGCGCAATCATCGCCAAGATGCACGCGGGACACACACCATGAAGCCCTACAAAATTCCCCGCTCCACGCTCGTCCTCATCTACACCGCGAAGCTGGAGGTGTTGTTGATCGAGCGCGCCGATCACCCCGGCTATTGGCAGTCGGTCACCGGCAGCCAAGACGAAGACGAGACGCTTGAACAAACCGCGATTCGCGAAGCGGGTGAAGAAACCGGCATTGATGCGAGTCAGTTCGACCTCACCGATTGGAAAAAGCAAAATTCCTACGAGATATATCCGATCTGGCGACACCGTTACGCGCCCGGTGTGACGCACAATACGGAATATATATTCGGCCTCGCCGTGCCGGATCGCATGCCGATCACCTTGGCACCACGCGAACACTTGCAACACGTCTGGCTTCCCTATGACAAAGCCGCGCCGCTTTGCTTTTCGTGGACGAATCGGGAAGCAATATTGGAATTGCCGTCGAAGGTTGAGTGTTGAGGGTTGGGCGCTGAGGGTTGGGCGCTGAGGGTTCAGTGTTCAGCGTGAAATGCGACCTCCAAATCATCACCACCCAACGCTCAGCCAAGTAACACCCCCCCGCCCAACACTCAACGCTGAACCCCCCAACCCACATGCAACCCATTACCCTAGCCACTTACAACATCCATAAAGGCCTCTCTGCGCTGAATCGCCGCTTGGTGATTCACGAGGTGCGCGAGAAGTTGCACGCACTGGACGCGGACATCGTGTACTTGCAGGAAGTGCAGGGAGCGAGCGCGAAACGGAAAGCGCAGTTTGAGGATTGGCCTTTGCTGTCGCAGCATGAACATATCGCCGAAGGGCGATATCAAGACATTGTTTACGGCGTGAATGCGAACCACCAACATAGCGATCATGGCAACGCGATCCTGTCCGCGTTTCCAGTGGTAGATTGGGTCAACCGCGATGTCTCGCACCATCGCTTTGAGGCGCGTGGACATTTGTTGGCGCGCATAACGGTGCCAGGCTGGGATGTCCCGCTCACTTGCGTGTGCGTGCATCTTGGCCTGCTCCAACGCAGTCGCACCATGCAAATTGGCCGCTTGATCGAGTTTTTGAATGCGACGGCACCCGGTAATTCACCGCTGGTGGTCGCGGGCGATTTCAACGACTGGTGGCGGACGCGGGGCGGCATCTCGTTGGCGCTGAAACGCGAACTGAATCTTACTGAAGTGTTCGAAGAGGCGCATGGAAAGCCAGCGCGCACCTTTCCAGCATTTTTCCCCATGCTCACGTTGGACCGCATTTACACGCGTGGCGTGAAGATCGAAGAGGTGTTGCGTTTGCACGGCTCTGCCGGTGGCGTGAAATGGCGCGGGCTCTCGGATCACGTCGGACTCGCGGTACGATTCACGCGCGCGCCACTGACTGGCAGCCCCTGATCGTACGATATGAACATCACGCCCGGTAACCACGCCAAGCTATTGAAAAACGGCGGCGATTTTTTTCCAGCGCTGATTGCCGCGATCCATGCCGCGCAAGTCGAGGTGCGCGTCGAGACCTACATTTTCCGTGACGACAAAACTGGCATGGACATCGCGGACGCATTGAAAGCGGCCGCCAAGCGCGGCGTCACCGTGCGGCTCATTGTCGATGGCTTTGGCTCGCAAGCAACCAGCCCGGAGTTCTTTGACCAATTGCGCATTGCCGGGGTCACGTTGTTGATATTTCGCCCTGAATTTCGCTGGCTCAGCTTTCGCAAAGCGCATTTGCGGCGCACGCATCGCAAAATTGTGATTGTCGACGCGCGGGTCGCGTTCGTGGGCGGAATCAACTTGATCGACGATTTCACCGAGAGTCTCTCCGCCTTCCCGCGATACGACTATGCGTTGCAAATCGAGGGCCCGTTGATCGAAGAAATCTATCGATCCACGGAGCGGTTGTGGAATCTAGTGTCTTGGTGGCACGTCCGCAAGCAAGGCGCCACCACAGAGCTTCGCCGGTTGCTGCGCAGGCCGCCGAACGCAGTGCGTATTGCCACTGCGCGGCTGGTTGCGTTACAAGAAACACAAACGCAAATACAGGCACCAACACCAACACATATCGGCAAGATCGACGCACAATTCTTGGCGCGCGACAACTTTCGCCATCGCCGTGAAATCGAGGAAGCCTATCTTCTGGCGATCATCGGTGCAAAAAAAAGCATATTGCTGGTGAACTCTTACTTTCTGCCCAGCCGCAACTTTCGCCACGAACTGATCGCTGCCGCCAAGCGGGGCGTGGATGTGACCCTACTTTTGCAAGGCCGCGCGGACCATGTGTTGCTGCAACTAGCAACGCGCGCGCTGTATGAACAATTGCTGGGCGCGGGCGTGAAAATTTATGAGTATGAAAAATCGATGTTGCACGGCAAAGTCGCCGCGATTGACGACGCGTGGGCCACTGTTGGATCGAGCAACCTCGAACCGTTTAGTCTTTTTCTGAATCGTGAAGCCAATGTGGTGGTGCTCGATCAGGCGTTCGCGCGCGAATTGCGCCTGTCAGTTTTTGCAGAAATCAAAGATGGCGCGCGTCAACTTGAGCCCGCCCATTGGCAACGCCGCCCATGGATTGAGCGCGTAAAGACTTGGCTCGCCTACGGACTCGCGCGGGCGGTTGCAGGATGGATCGGGTTTAAGGATGAGTGGCGGAGGTGAGGTGTGCGCTAGCTCTTGGCGGGATGACTACCCACCGCCCCGATTCGCCGCCGCCCCACGAATCAACGTGCCTACACCCTCACTGGTCAGCACCTCCAGCAACAACGCATGGGGCACACGCCCATCAATAATGTGCGCACTCTTCACGCCGTTTTGCACCGCATCGAGCGCGAAATCAATTTTCGGAATCATGCCGCCGGAGATGGTGCCGTCTTTGACTAGCTCGTGAATTTTCGCGGCGGTTAGGCCGGTCAACACGTTGCCGTTTTTATCGAGCACGCCCTTGGTGTTGGTCAGCAGAATCAATTTTTCTGCTTGCAGCGCGATGGCGATTTTGCCGGCGACGACATCGGCGTTGATGTTGTAGGCGGTGCCGTTTTCATCGACGCCCAGCGGCGCGATCACGGGGATGAAGTCTTGCGAATCGAGTAGGTCGATGATGGCGGTGTCGATGCTGACCACTTCGCCGACGAGACCAATGTCGATTTGTTCGCGCTTGTCGTCGTTGGACGTGATGGTCATTTTGCGGGCGTGGATGAAATTGCCGTCCTTGCCGGTGAGGCCGACGGCTTTGCCACCTGCCTTGTTGATGAGCGTGACGATTTCTTGATTGACCAACCCGCCGAGCACCATTTCCACTACGTCGAGGGTCTCGTCATCGGTGACGCGCATGCCTTGAATGAACTGGCCTTCTTTGCCGATCTTGGCAAGCAGGCTGTTGATCTGCGGGCCGCCGCCGTGCACGACGACCGGGTTCATACCGATCAGTTTTAACAGCGTGATGTCTTCGGCAAAATCTTCCTGCAGCGCCACTTCGGTCATGGCGTTGCCGCCGTATTTGACGACGATGTTTTTGTCCCAGAAGCGGCGAATGTACGGCAGCGCTTCGATCAGCACTTCGGCTTTTTGCGCGGCGGAAACCGTCGCAATTACCGCAGCGGCCTGTTCGATCTTTTGTTCGGCGCTGCGTTTGGTCTTCGGCGCTTTTGATGCGGTGGATTTTTTGGCAGCGGGCTTCTCAGGCATCACAGTTCTCCGGTGAGATAAATGAACATAAATTGTACGGTAATAAATTGTAAGATCATTCGGCGCGGGTTTCGCGCGATAACAGCTGCTTCACGATCTCGCGCGGCTCCGCGTGTTGAAACAGCAACGCGCACACCGCAGCGGTGATCGGCATATCCACATTATGTTTATCAGCGAGCTGCAACGCCGTCTCGGCTGAATTGACGCCCTCCGCGACGTGACCAAGCTCAGCGAGGATCGCGTCCAGCGATTTACCTGCTGCAAGCCCCACGCCGACGCTGCGATTGCGCGAGAGGCTGCCGGTCGCCGTCAAAATTAAGTCGCCCAGTCCCGTGAGACCCATAAATGTTTCGGCCTTGCCGCCCATGGCCACACCGAGGCGCACCATCTCGGCGAGGCCGCGCGTGATGATCGCCGCGCGCGCGTTCATGCCAAGCTCAAGCCCATCGCACAGTCCGGCGGCGATGGCCATGACGTTTTTTAGCGCGCCGCCCAACTCAACCCCGATCAAATCGGCATTGGAATATACGCGCAGATTGCCGCCATTCAAGATCGCGGCAGTGCGCTGCGCGAAGTCAAAATCGTTGCACGCGAGTGTGAGCGCCGCTGGCAGGCCGCGCGCGATTTCGAGCGCGAAGCTGGGGCCGGTCAGTGCGCCGTAGAGCGTATTAGAATTGCCCACTACCTGTGTGATGGTCTCGTGCGGCAAGCGTCCGGTGCTGCGATCAAAACCTTTGCACGCCCAAATGATGGGTAACTGCGGACGCTGTGCGAACACCGCTTCAGCGGTAGCGGCGAGGCCGCTGGTGGGCGTCGCGATCAGCGCTAAGTCGGCATGGGTGATTGCACTGAAAAAATCCGCGTCGATTTTCAATGCCGCTGGGAACATCACGCCTGCAAGGTAGCGCTGGTTAGTGCGTGCGGTATTCAGTTTCGCGGCATCAACCGGATCGCGACTCCAAAGCACCAGCTCGTGTTTTTGCGACAGTGAAATGGCGAGTGCGGTGCCCCAAGCGCCCGCACCGAGCACCGCAATGTGCATCGCTCAATCGCCCCAAATTTGCGCGCGCGCGACAAAGCCGGTCTGTCCATCGCGATGCCGCACCGGCAGCCAGCCGTCGGGCGTGGTGAGTCCGGTCGATTCGAGCAACACCGAGCGCTGCGCGACGAACACGATGCTCCCGTTTTCGTTCGGCGCATCACGTACTTCGGCGAGGTTGGCGATGATTTGCACCGAGCGCGTGTTGCCGAGCGCACCGGCTTCCACCCAGCCGATGGTGTTTTCGGCATCGCGAATTTTTGCCCATTTATCGAGCCGCACCAACACCTCAACGGGCTGCAGGCGCGCGAAAATAAACGTCTTTACGGCTTTCGCCGAGGGCGCGTCGTAGACAATTGCGGGCATATCGGCGATGGATGCATAAAGTGCGGGGACGGCAGCGGGCGCTTGTGCATGAGCACCCGCAGCAAACAGCAACGCAAAACAAAACGCCGCACGAGCGGCGGCGTTTGTTTGAGATGGCGCAGCAGTCAATACGGACTTCATCAATTGGCTCATCGCAGTGGTGGGCTAGTGGGTCAGCACAGGTGCCGGAGCAGCCGCCTGCTGGGCTTCTTGCGCCTTTTGTGCTTGGAACAGCGCTTCGAAATTGACCGGATTCAATAGCACCGGCGGGAAACCTGCGCGCACGATGGCATCCGAAATCGACTCACGTGCATACGGGTACAAGATGTTCGGATTGCCAATCGCGAGGATCGGTTCGAGGTCTTGGTTCGGCACGTTGCGGATCGCGAAAATGCCAGCTTGGCAGCACTCGACGAGGAACATGGTTTTGTCGCCGATTTTTGCGGTGACGGTGAGCGTCAATTCGGTTTGGTACACGCCATCATCGACGTTTTTGGAAACGTGATGAAGCTGAACATCGACCGCAGGGGCTTCGCGCTCGAGAAAAATCTGCGGCGCATTTGGCACTTCCAGCGACAGATCTTTAACGTAAATTTTTTCGATGGAGTAGACGGGTTGGGTGTCTGCGGCGGGAGTGGCTTGTGCGTCGGTCATGCTGTTTCCTTAGTTGATTGAGTGTTTCTTAAAGTGAAGATAAATAAAAATCAGGCCGCCAGCAGTGGCGCGAGGCCGCCCGCTTTGTCGAGTGCGGCGAGATCATCAAAGCCGCCGACGTGCGTGCTGCCGATATAAATTTGCGGCACAGTGCGACGCTGCGTTTTGGTCATCATTTCTTCGCGCTTGGCGGGGTCAAGGTCGATGCGAACTTTCTCGATCTCGGCCACACCCTTGGACTTCAGCAGCTTTTCGGCCATCACGCAGTATGGGCAGACGCCGGTGGAATACATCAATACTTTTGCCATGTGGTCGGCTCTATTTCTCAGTCGGCAGATGTGCCTGACGCCACGCGCCTAGGCCACCTTCGAGCTGATACACGTTGGTGAAGCCGAGCGCTTTCAATGCGCGCACGCCAGAGCCTGCACGCGTGCCAGTGCTACAGGTCACGATCACGGGCTTATCTTTGAAGCGGGTGATTTCATCCACACGTTTTTCGATTTCAGACAGTGGAATGTTTTTCGATTTCGGAATGCGACCGCCGTTGAATTCGCCGTTGTCGCGAATATCGAGTACCAGCGCGCTACCATCGTTCATCAGGCGTGTGGCTTCGAGCGTGCCGATTTCTTTGCTGCCGCCGGTCATTTTAGAAATGCTTGGCCACAACAGCATGCCGCCGCTTACGACCATTAGTGCTACTAACATCAAGTTTTGCGAAAGAAATTCAATCATGTTTTTTGCGAAAATCCCAGTGAATCATAAGCGTTGGTACGCGCAATAACGGGCGCACCGCGAAAACCTGATATTTTACCGAGAAATCGTGGCACTCGTCCTGTTTTCTGAACAGATCGGGAAGATGAAGGTAAAACGGCCAGACTCAAGGCTCAACACAAGACCTAACCCAAGACTAATCATGAAAAAACTCGTATTGATGCGCCACGGCGAAAGCGCGTGGAACTTGGAAAATCGTTTCACCGGCTGGACCGATGTAGATCTGACCGCGCGTGGTGTGGAAGAAGCCAAGCGCGCCGGGCAGCTACTCAACGCGGGCGGCTATGACTTTGATCTGGCCTATACGTCGGTCCTGACGCGCGCCATTCGCACGCTCTGGATCGCACAGGAAGAGTTGGATCGGCGCTGGATCCCGGTCATCAAACATTGGCGGTTGAACGAGCGCCATTACGGCGCGCTGCAAGGGCTGAACAAGGCTGAGACCGCCGCCAAATATGGCGATGAGCAGGTGCACATCTGGCGGCGATCCTACGATGTGCCGCCGCCGGTGCTGGACGCGAATGACCCGCGCCACGAATCGCGTGACCCGCGCTATGCGTCGCTGTTGCCCGAAGAAATGCCGCTCACCGAATGCCTCAAAGACACGGTGGTGCGCGTGGTGCCGTATTGGCAAATGGAAATCGCACCACAAATTCGTGCGGGAAAAAACGTCATCATCGCTGCGCACGGCAATAGCCTGCGCGCGCTCATCAAGCATCTCGATCATATTGCTGATGACGACATCGTTGCGCTCAACATTCCGACCGCCGTGCCGCTGGTCTACGAATTGACCGACGATTTGAAACCGATTCGCCACTACTACCTCGGCGATCAGGACGAAATTGCCAAGGCGCAAGCAGCCGTGGCGGCGCAGGGCAAGGCGCAGAAATAAGCGATTGACCACGCGCTTCCCGATATGAAATGGATGGCGAGCATCGGCTGGAAATCCGCGTGGATGCTGGGCTTTGCGCTGCTCGCGAGTGGTGCGAACGCGCAATCGGCGGACGCCGAAAAGCGTCGCTTGCAAGAACTGCGCAACCGCATGGAGCAATTGCAACGCGATCTCGCCAAGACCGAAGAATCGCGCGGCGAAGCGGTCGATGGCTTGCGCACGTCAGACAAAGCGATCAGCGAAGCCAATCGCAACCTCGCGCAATTGAATCAGCAGCAGAAAGTGATCGCGGCCGAACTTAGCGATGCGCAACGCAAAATTGACGCAGGCAAGGCGGGCGTGAGTAAGCAACAAGATTTGTTGGATCGCATGATCCGCCATCACTACATACACGGCGGCAACGATGCGCTACGCATGGCGTTGGAAGGTCGCGACGTGGGTGAAGTGGAGCGACAGTTGCAGTACTTCGGCTACATCTCGAAGTCTCGCGCAGGGGCGATTGGGCGGTTGAAACAAACATTGACATCGCTGGCGGAACTTGAGGCCGCTGCGCGCGTCAAGAAACACGAGCTGGCTGCAAATGCGTTGGAGCAGCAGACTGCGCAACGCGCGTTGGAAAGCGAGCGCGTCGCGCGGCAACGCACACTGGCAAAAATCGCCGGAGATATTGCTAAAGGACGTAAAGAAATTGGCCGTTTGAAGCGCGATGAAGATCGACTCACGAAGCTGGTCGATCAAATCGCCAAGGAGCTCGCGCGCAAGGCACAGCAACGCAAGGCGCCGAGAATTACCAAGCCAAGCAGCAAGCCTGGCGCGACACCCAACCGCGAACCTGAACCCGTGGAAAGCGTCGCCGATGCTGGGTTTGTGGGTCGTGCGTTTGAAAGTTTGCGCGGCAAATTGAAATTACCGACACGTGGTGAACTTGCCGGGCGCTTTGGCACTCCAAGGGAGGAAGGCGGCGTGACATGGAAGGGATTGTTCATCAAGGCTGACGTCGGCCAGAGCGTGCGCGCGGTGGCCGATGGCCGGGTGACTTACGCCGATTGGCTGCGCGGCTACGGCAATTTGATGATTATTGAACATGGTAACGGCTACATGAGTTTGTACGGCAACAACGAATCGTTACTCAAAACAGTGGGCGAAAATGTGCAAAGCGGTGAAGGTATCGCGTCGGTCGGATCGACCGGTGGCGCGTTGGAATCAGGTGTATATTTTGAATTAAGACACGAGGGAAAACCTTTCGATCCGCAGAAGTGGGTCGCGCGATAGGCTCTCTGTTAAACGGAATAGATAAAGGTTTTTATGAACGAGCAAACTTCAGCACTGGCGACCGCACCGGCCGCCAAACATCCGTCGGGGAACAAGCTCAAGGCCGCCGGTTTGATTGGCCTCGGAGCCGTCGTCGGCGTCGCATTGAGCCTGAACTTTTCGGCCACCGCTGAGCGCCAAAAGACTATGCTCAATCTGCCGATTGAAGAAGTGCGCATGCTCTCCGAAGTATTTGGCCGTATCAAGAGCGATTACGTCGAAGAAGTAGACGACAAAAAACTCATCAAGGAAGCCATCAACGGCATGTTGACCGGCCTTGATCCACACTCTGCATTTTTTGATGGCGATGCGTACAAGGATTTGCAGACCGTTGCCACCGGCAAATTCGGCGGGCTTGGTATTGAAGTTGGGCAGGACGAAGGCTTAGTCAAAGTCATCTCGCCAATTGACGATACACCGGCCTTCAAAGCCGGCATCAAATCCGGCGATTACATTTACAAAGTCGATGACGTGTCGCTACGCGGCGTGTCGATCAACGACGCGGTCAAACGCATGAAGGGTGAGCCGGGCACCGAGGTCACGCTGACGGTATTACGCAAAGGCGAAGCGAAGGAACTCGTGTTCAAAATCCGCCGTGCCATCATCGAAATTCAAAGTGTGCGCGCGCGCGCGATCGAGCCGGGCTATGCCTACATTCGTCTGGCAGCTTTTGAAGAATCCAGCGCCGACAAAATGGTCAAAGCGATCAATGAAGCGTACAAACAAAACAACGGTGCGCTCAAAGGTCTCGTGCTCGATTTGCGCAACAATCCCGGTGGTTTGTTGAACGCGAGCGTGGCGATTTCGGCCGCGTTCCTGCCGCAAGATGCGCTGGTGGTTTACACCGATGGTCGCGTCGATGATTCCAAATTGCGTTTGCATGCGCGCAAAGAAAACTATATGCGCAATCCATCGCGCGAAGATTCCATTTCCAAGCTGCCCGCGTCGATCAAAAATTTGCCGATGGTGGTGTTGGTGAACAACGGTTCCGCGTCGGCATCCGAAATTGTCGCGGGCGCATTGCAGGACCACAAACGCGCGATCCTGATGGGCTCGCAGACCTTCGGCAAGGGCTCGGTGCAAACGATATTGCCGTTGAGCAACAATAGCGGCATCAAGCTCACCACCGCGCGCTACTTCACGCCGAATGGCCGCTCGATTCAGGCCAAGGGCATCACTCCGGATATCATCGTCGAAGAAGCAACGGTGACCGAAGGGGAGGCTGCAAGCAGGCTGCGCGAAGCCGATCTGGAGCGTCACCTGGCCAACCCGCAAGGCGGTACGCCGGAGGCCAAGCCGGCGCCGCAGCCGCAAGCCGTGCCGGCCACGCCGTCGGCAGCGCCCAAGCCCGAGGAAAAGCCGGCCGACGACGGCGCACCGCCCGACATCGTGTCGAAAAACGATTACCAGTTGAATCAGGCGCTGAACTTGTTAAAAGGTTTGCAGATTATTGGCAAGAAATAAAGCAGTACCGCGAGAGCAGTGACGGAAGGCCCGCCCAGCGCGGGCCTTCCGCGTTAAGATGCCCGCAAAATCCGTCCCGGAGTGGAACCGAATCTGAGCAAATGGACGACAACCAGCTCCTGCGTTACAGCCGCCACATCCTGCTGCCCGAGATCGAAATCGACGGCCAGCAGAAGCTGCTTGATGCGCACGTGCTGATGATCGGTGCGGGCGGGCTGGGCGCCCCGGTTTCACTTTATCTGGCCGCAAGCGGCGTGGGCCGGCTGACGATTTGCGACGACGACCGCGTCGACCTGACCAACCTGCAACGCCAGATCGTGCACTTCACCGATTCGATCGGCGAGCGCAAGGTCGATTCCGCGCAACGCACTTTGGCGCGTATCAATCCGCAGACCGTCGTCACGGCTATCGCTGAACGCGTCGCAGGTGAGCGGCTGGAACAATTGGTCCAGTCCGCGGACGTGGTCGTCGATTGCACCGACAATTTCGCCACGCGCCACGCCATCAACCGCGCCTGTGTGCGTTTTTCCAAGCCGCTGGTGTCGGGCGCGGGCGTGCGCTTCGACGGGCAGGTCGCGGTGTTCGACCTGCGTCGGGCGGACAGCCCTTGCTATCACTGCCTGTTTCCGGAAAGCGGCGACCTCGAGGAAATGCGTTGCGCTGTGATGGGCGTATTCGCGCCGCTAGTCGGCATCATCGGCTCAATCCAGGCCGCCGAAACGTTGAAA
The DNA here is from genome assembly GCA_043744255.1 of Burkholderiales bacterium. Taxonomy (GTDB): domain Bacteria; phylum Pseudomonadota; class Gammaproteobacteria; order Burkholderiales; family Usitatibacteraceae; genus UKL13-2. The sequence continues at coordinate 20,182 of JAYTVA010000070.1, forward strand.
CTTTTGATGGGTGTGGGCAAGGATCTTACCGGGCGCCTGCTGCTGTTCGATGCCTTGACGATGGAATGGCGAAGCGTACGCCTCAAGAAAGACCCGCAGTGCGCGGTATGCGGCGACGGAAACACCGCGCAGCTTTCGGCGACTGAAGTCTGCGCCACGAATCGGTAACGTCGGGCGATAGGGCATATGGGCAATTAGGTTATTGAGCCGTTTGATCACTTGATTGCCAATCGCCGATTGCTGCTGCAACTACCAATCACTCTCTGCGGGCTTCCACGCGCGTTCTGCCGTTGGCGGCGGATACGTAAATCATTTCCTTGCTGGTCACTTCTTTTAGTTTCCACGCGGCGGAAAATCCCACCGGCAGCAGGCTGGGCAGGGTCGAGGAATCGATCTTGGTATGCAGGTAACCATCGCGCACCGACCAGTTGCCGCTGGCATTGAAGTAGTACACCAGCCGGCCATTGCGGACTTCGAAATTCGGACGATTCGGCAAATCAAAATCGGCGGGCACGAGCATGCGTAACTCGCCCTGCCAGTTGACCCGTCCGCCAGGCAGCAACGTGAACTGGGTTTCCACGATCACATCGTCGGATGCGACTTCGCGCGATCCCCAGGTGCCGACCACCACCTTCGCAAAATCATCGTCCGACGCGGCGCAGCCACCAAGCAGCGCGACAACCAGCGCAAAGAATAAGATTTTCACGGTTCGCAATTGAATACCGGAGTCAAACGAGAGCGGGCCATTGCGCACCCCACTGTTCGGTGGGATCGCGCCTGAAGCCGCTCTTGGCGAACTGGTGCCAGCGGCCGATCACGAAAGCGATCATGAGATTGGCCTGGGCCGCCG
>JAYTVA010000071.1:0-20976 GCA_043744255.1 Burkholderiales bacterium
CACCCAGTTGAAGCGTTCGCAGACGAGCGCCAGTACCGACAGCCAGTCTTGCCGGTCTACATCATCCAAGTAAATGTCCTCACGGCGATCACCACGCGAAGTGACGTGATACAGCGCGCCAGCAAATTCTAATCGGAGGGGTCTTGCCATGGGTTGAGATTAGCATGATTGGCTGGGGGATGTTGGAATGTTAGAACTGACCCCGTTTGTTGTGTTGCGTTTGTTGGACCCCGTTTGTTGCGTTTGTTGCGACCCCGTTTGTTGCTCACGACCCCCAAGACTGCTAAGACTGCTAAGCTTCAAAACCCCAAATGAGATATTCTTTACTTAACCGTTGTTGCAATTTAGAAGTTGAATCCACCGAATTTTGCCCATGAAGCTAAAAAACATTTTTGCCTCGCTTACTGTCGCCGCGGCCCTTTCGTCTTGCGCCTGTGTTTATTCTGAGAGAAACCTACCAGCACCCACAGACCTGGCTAACCGCGAGTTCGTTGTCGCAAACGGTGCTTATGTGGCCGTGGGCCGAGGTGGTGATTATAGTTGCCTTGAAAAGCTGGGAAGCATTGAGAGGCAAATCGTCGGGCCGGATGCGATAGAAAACTATTCGATAGGGCGAAAATATTTTACTAGTCAAGGTCTCAAGGTTGAGACGTTGAAAAAAGGAATGACGTTTCGGCTTACCGGTGTTATTGCGGCTAGCAAACATGGAATCTCGACCATTGATTCGGGATCAGGCCCGATCTACTTCCTCATCCTCAAAGATAGAAACGATACTTTGTATCGGATTCCCACCGTCGGCCTCGGCATAAACAGGAGCGACTTGTTTATGTCCCTTGTCGATTCTTCTCAGCCATATGACGCATCGTCAATAAAAATGCTTGATTCTTCCAGTTTCAATAAAACGTCGCAGCGCGAGGGTAAAAATGCCATCACTTATTCTGGGGAACTGGTCGAAGTGACCAGAGACTTTCTGGATAAGTCAGAATCACTTTGGAGAAAAATTTCTGACCGGCTTGAGCGCGGGGAAAAATCGTCGATCAAAATTCAGTTGTCGGCAACAGATGAGAATTTCAAGCATATCGAGCTCTCAGTAAATAAAAAGCAGCGGGAAAAACAGGTTGCCGAGATTCAGGATCGATTTATAGGCAAAATCCCAAAGGAATTTCCATTAACAAATGTTAAAAAAGACGAAGCGTACCTGTTTGTTTCGATGGATGTAAATCTTGCTTTGTTGAATTATTTACATGGTAGCCGGGGGTCACTTAGAATTGTGAACGCGTTAGACGCGAATAATATTCAGCGATAATCAAAAGGAGCTAGGCTCAAATAAGCACAAATGGTGTCAGACACCATTTACGCACGCCACCTCTGCCCCAACCCAGTGCGTTACTCCTTCCGCTTGTGTCCATACGCTCTCGCTTTCGTTCAGTACCCAACGAAAAACTTACAGGGTCACCCGCCCCACCCGCAATCAAACAATCTTCACACTCAAATCCGGCAATTTATCAATGTGGCAATCAATCACATCGCCCTTGACCACCGGCCCGACATTCTCCGGGGTGCCTGAATAGATGATGTCGCCGGGCATGAGTTCAAACGCTTCGGAGAGCTTGCTGATTTGTTCGGCCACGCTCCAGATCATTTGATTGAGATTGGCGTTTTGTTTGATTTGGCCGTTGACCTTGAGCCAGATCGTGCCTTCCTTGAAGTGACCGACCTTCGATACCGGATGCAGCGGCCCGATTGGGGCGGACATGTCAAAGCTTTTGCCGATTTCCCATGGCTTTTTCTGGTCGCCCATGGCGCGCTGTAAATCGCGGCGGGTCATGTCGAGGCCGAGCGCGTAGCCATAGACGTAATCCAGCGCGCGTTCAATGGGAATGTTGCGGCCACCTTTATTGAGGGCGGCTACTAATTCGACTTCGTAGTGATAGTTTTTGGTTAGCGACGGGTACGGGTTATGGCCGACCGTGCCAGGCTCGACGAATTGAATCGCATCGGTGGGTTTTTGAAAAAAGAACGGTGGCTCGCGCGTCGGGTCCGAGCCCATCTCGCGGGCGTGCGCGGCGTAGTTGCGCCCGATGCAGTAGATGCGGCGCACGGGGAAAACATCACTACTGCCGACAACGGGCAGCGTGACCGTGGCAATATCAAACAGTGTTTTGCCGCCCGCTTTTGGCGTGGCAGATGCACCGGGCGTGGCGCTTACGTTGCCGACCGACACGCAGCCCGCGGCAGTGCTGAGGGCACCGACTGAGACGGCGGCACCGGCGATCATGGCCTGACGACGATCCATTTTTTTCATAATGATTCCTCCTTAAAGATGATGATGATGGACGCTATGCGGAACGGCTGAGACGCGTGCGTTAAACCCGAATGACGATGGTATCCGCAATATCGTCGTGCAGGCATTTTTTGGAGCCACGGAAAATGAACAGCACATCGAGCAACGGCAGAAATGTCCCGACAACCGGCACCAACTGCGTGGCGTAAATCGGCAGTACACGTCGAGTGATGATGCGCGCAAAATCGGCACGACTCCCGTCGGTACGAACAATTTTCATACCCAGTATCTTCTTGCCAATCGTCTGGCTGTCGGTCGCTAAAAAATAGCCCTGCACCAACAAAAATGCGATCAGGCTGATGGCAGCTATTGCCAACGTGAACATGAAGCTGGGATCGGCGGCCGCGTTCGCGTATTTCGCCCAGCCGCCCATATATAGCAAGAGTGGAACGAACGCGACAATGCTGACGATGATGCCATCAATAATCGCGCCACCCAATCGCCTACCAAGCCCCGCCAACTCGGCCTCGTCGGGCACTTGCAGGGTGGTGCTGGTCGGTGCTGCATATGGATTCGCTTGGCTATTTTGCTCGTTCATCGCTTATTCCTTTCGCGCGTTTTTGTGTTGCCCTTGATGACAGCCGTGATGGTAACCGAAACTTACGGCGCCTTCGCCACTTCACGCACCGCAATCGGCACATTACACAACTCGATATGTCCTGCAGGCACCTTGTACCAATCCCCACCGCGATTACGCAACGCTTCCACCATCGACGTAAACAGCGCGCTGTCAGTGCGAATCACTTCGAGCTTGCTGCGCAGTAGCTCGGGTACATCGGCAGCGACACGAATAGATTTCATCAGCACATACTGCTCCGGCTTTTCGTAAAACCCCAGCGCCCCCGTGCCGCGCGGCAGCGTGGTCAAGAGCGACATGCCCTGCACCACGCGCCCCACCAAGGTGATGTTGCGATCCAGCTGGCGCGGTGCGTGGCCAGTGACGACATACAGCTCGGTGCCGCCGCCGCTATCGGTGGCGTTGTCGCGGCCTACGCCAAGCGTCGCATAGCAGTGCGTCAGCCACGTATTTTTGGCATCGCGCCCGACATGAAAACCGTTGGCAAAGCCGACTTCTTTTGCATAGCCATCGACATCGGGCAAGCGCGTGAACGCGGTGTCCTTGCTGATCGGCACGGTAAATTCGCCCGGCAAATTGATCTTCGCCTTTTGCGGTTTCTTTTTCTCAGTCGGGTCGCCCCACTGCACCACGTAATTTTCTTGCGAGCGCATGATGACGAGCCCATCGAAATATCCTTCGCGTACCAGTGCCTTGATGTTCGCTGCGTGCTGCGGCGCAAATGCCGGTGCTAACTCCATCACCACGCGGCCTGTCGCCAGCTCCAAGTACAACGTATTTTCGTTGTCCAACGCGCGCCACTCACTGGGCTTGGAAAATTTGATGAGGTCGGCATAGGTGGGCTTGGGCGCAGGGGTATCGGCGTAAGTTGGGGAGATGCTCAGCACGGCGAACATACCGAGCAAGAGTCTTGATACGCGAGCATTGATTGCAAAATTCATTGGTGGTCTCCGCGAAAAGTTGCCGGGGGATGTGCTGACTGATTATGCAGACTATTGCGAATCGACACATGATTCGCAGCAGCGCGAAGCGCGACCAAGCACACCCCAACCCGTGCGTCAAAACACAAATTTTTCACCTCACGCTTTGCGTTTTTTCCGCCGGGCAATAGAATAGGCCCTTCGCCTAGACTCGCTTTTTCAACCTCCACCACCCCTCAGGAGCCCCACCATGCGCAAAAAAATATTGTCGGCGTCGATCACCAGCACCGCACCACGCTCGCTTTTCATCGGGCTGATGATTGCGGCGGGCATGCCGATTGGTAGCGTGTTCGCACAAACGACGGAGCCTACGAAGGCCGAAGCGGGCAAGCTCGATACCATCACCGTCACCGCCGAGCGCCGCTCGGAAAATATCAAGGACGTGCCGAATTCAGTATCGGCGTTGAAGGGCGAGGCGCTCGACATCATCAATTCGGGCGGGCAGGACGTGCGCATGCTCGCGGGGCGCGTGCCGAGCTTGAATATCGAGTCATCGTTTGGGCGCGCGTTTCCGCGTTTTTATATTCGTGGCTTGGGCAATACCGATTTTGATTTGAACGCGTCGCAGCCGGTGTCGTTGGTGTACGACGATGTGGTGCAAGAGAACCCGATTTTGAAGGGCTTTCCGCTGTTTGACCTCGACCAAATCGAGGTGCTGCGCGGCCCGCAGGGCACGCTGTTCGGGCGCAATTCGCCAGCGGGCGTGGTGAAGTTTGATTCGGCGAAACCGAAACAAAATTTTGAAGGCTACGCCAATTTGTCGTACGGGCAGGATGGTGCCTCCACGATTGAAGGCGCACTGAACACGCCGATCAACAAAGAGTGGGCAGCGCGCCTGTCGGTGCAATTGCAAAATCGCGACGATTGGGTAAAAAATACCTTTGCCAAAGGCCCCACGCAGGACTTGGAAGGCTATCGCGACAACGCCGCTCGATTGCAATTTCTATATCAGCCGAGCAAAACATTTAGCGCGTTGTTCAATCTGCATACGCGTGATCTAAATGGCAGCGCGCGCTTGTTTCGCGCCAACATCATCAAGCCGGGCAGTAGCGATTTGGTCGATGGCTTTGATCCGAAAAAAGTGTCGCTCGACGGGGTGAATTCGCAGGAAGTAAAAACCAATGGCGGCAGCGTGCGCCTGCGGATTGACATGGGCGACTTTGCGGTCAATTCCATCACTGGTTTTGAGAAAGTGAAATCATTTAGCCGTGGCGACATCGACGGCGGCTTTGGCGCATCGTTCCTGCCATCCAGCGGGCCGGGCTTCATTCCGTTCGCGGCCGAGTCGGCCGACGGCTTACGTAACCACAAGCAATTCACGCAGGAATTCCGCGCTGAATCACGCGCGGCGGGCCCATTGAAATGGCTGGCCGGACTATATTACTTCGACGAAAAATTTGATATTGATAGCGTCAACTACGATTCACTCGGCGGCAACAAACAGAATGGCCTCGCCATTCAGCATCAAGACAACAAGGCAACAGCGGTGTTCGGCTCGCTCAACTATGCGGTCAGCGACGCGTTCAACGTGCGCGGTGGTTTGCGCTACACCAAAGACAAAAAAGACTTTGTGGTGGATCGTTTGGCCGCGCCGCCGTTCAGCCCGACTTTCATTGGCCGCTTGAAAACCAGCACCGATGCATCGGATATGAGCTGGGATCTCAGTGGCACTTATGCGGTCGATAAAAACACCAACCTGTACGCACGTGCGGCGAAAGGCTTCCGTGCGCCGTCGATTCAAGGCCGACTGTTATTTGGTGATGTGATCTCGGTTGCGAATGCAGAGAAAGTAGTGTCGATTGAAGCGGGGGTAAAGGCTGATCTGTTTGAGAAGCGCGCACGCGTCAGCGCCAACGTTTTTCAGTACACCGTGAAAGATCAGCAGCTCACGGCAGTCGGCGGCGCGGCTAACTTCAATCGCTTGATTAACGCCGCCAAATCTGAGGGAAGCGGTGCCGAAATCGACTTCCAAGCATTCCTGACCGATAGTTTGTTGTTCAGCGTCAGCGGCAGTGTCAACGACACCAAGATCAAGGATCCAAACCTTCGCATTGACGCCTGTGGCTCGGGTTGCACGGTGACCGATCCGATCATTGTCGCGGTCAATCCCGGCGCGGGTCGCTTCGCGCCAAATGTGTCAATAAACGGCAACCCACTACCGCAGGCACCGAAATATGTGTTGAACACCAACCTGCGTTACAGCATCCCGCTGGCTGGCGGCGAGCTGTTTGTGTTCACCGATTGGTCGTATCGCAGCAAGATCAATTTTTTCTTGTATGAATCGAAGGAATACACCGGTAAGCCGTTGTTGGAGGGCGGATTGCGCTTGGGTTACAAGTGGGCGGACAAGTATGAAGCTGCCATTTATGGTCGCAACATCACCAACCAGATTCGCGTGGTCGGCGGCATCGACTTTAATAATTTGACGGGGTTTATCAACGAGCCTCGGTTTGTGGGGGCGCAGTTTAAGGGGAATTTTTAGTTGCTGTTTCGGCGGCCTGTGTTGGTGGGTCACTGGCTGAAAGACTAGGATTGGCGGTGGTTTTGGCTGTTTTGTGTCGAGATTCGGCCAGCGAAAATCCCCCGGCCTTCTTTGCGCAACGATCTCGATGGGCGGCCCCCTTTAGGAAAGGGGGCGGGTGTGGAGATGTGCTGACGAAAGTTCGCACAGCCTTGGTAGGGTGGGCAAAGCGTAGCGTGCCCACCTTACGACTGGCGCGCGAACTTTCAAAACTTGTCATGCTGAGCCAGCACTACCGGCGAAGCATCTCATCCCTCTGCACTAAGGCGATGGCGGTTTGCAAGCGAAAACAATTCTACCCGCGCCCCGCCTCAACGACCTCCTGCAAATGTTCGCTTAACGCCGCAACAGCCTCACAACGCCCAAACACCGCACCACGATTCGCCAGCACACGTGCGCGCCACCCGCCATCACGAGCAACGGCGATCGCGCCCGCCACATACGCATCGCGATTCGCCACCACCAATTCATCCATCCCCATCGCACTAAGCATCGCTTGAGTTTGCCGGCCACGCATGAATTCACCGGGAAGTGTGATGATCGGCGTGCCTACTGCCAGCGCGTCGAGGGACGTGTTGCCGCCTGACCAATGCAGCGTATCGAGCATCACGTCCGCCATCGCGACCACCGCGCGAAAGCCGGCCTCATCCATGCGCGGCAGAAACTTGATTTGCTCGCGTGGCGGCAGGTTGTGTGCGGCCATTTGTCGCGCAAGCCGCTGCGAGAAGGCTTGCGTCACCGGTGCATGCGGGCTCTGAAAAAACAGCAACACGGCCTTGTCATCTCGCGCCATGAGATCGACATACGTTGCATCGTTATCCGGATGAATTTTGAACAGCGACTGCGGACAGATGTAGACGTGGCGATCAGGCGCTATGCCTAGCGCATCACGCTTGATGGCAGCGCTCGTAGGTGGCAATGCGTAGTTCGTGCCGATACCCGGCAACATCAGTAATCGCTCGCGATAGTGTTCAGCCGCGTTGGCGGGTTCCATCTCGCCACAACTTAAAAAATAATCAATCTCGCTACTCCCAGTCGTGACCGGGTGCCCCCACGCGGCGATTTGGATCGGTGCCAGGCGCATATTGGTAAGCAAATAATTTTGCGCACCCATGCCGACTTCCGGGTAGATGATGATGTCGGCCGCTTGTGCGCGGATGGCTTCAGCGGTCTGCAACACGCCACCGCGCGCGATGATGAGTTGGTCGCATTGCGTTTCGAGTGCCGCGCCGAAGGCATCGAGTTGCCAGCCGGTGTGAATGACGACACGCTCGAATTTTTTTGCATCAAGATCGGTGATCCAGCTACGAAAATAATGCCCGACCGTACATTCGCGAAAAAAACTGGAGACGAATACGACCTTGATGCGCTTGCCATTGGCGACGCGTTTCGGCGACACCAACAAATCCGGACGCGACCGCGCAATCATGCCGCGCAAAAAATCAGCGTACTGCATTTGCAGTGCGCGATCATTCTGACCTTGGTAGGCGAGCAAAAAATTGGGTTGCGAGAGTGACCAGACATCGTTAGGATTGATGTCCGCAGTTGCTAAGACGGCGAGACCGTCGCGGTAGCGCTGCCGCCACTGCGTTAAGTCCTCCGCGCTTTCATAAATCTGCGGCAGCAACAACTGATCACGTACGCGTCGTGAGAAGGTAGCGGTAGGTTGGTCGGACGTATCAAGCACATCTCGCGCGCCAGAAGTTTCACCTATCTCATTCAACACAAAACCCAACACGCTGCGCCCGCCTTCGTGCGTCGGTTCCAACGTCAACACGCGTTCAAAACACTGCCGCGCATGCGGAAAGTTGAACGTCTCCACTAATAAATTGCCGAGCGCAAACCACGTCGCCGGAACCCGTGCGTCGAGACCAAGTGCGCGTTCATAACAAGACTGCGCATCAGCCACCGCGCCCAATGCGTGATGCAAACTCGCGAGCGCCGTCCATGCCTCAGGCGATTGCGGATTGAGCTGTGCGGCGCGCATGAGTGCGGCTCGGGCACCGTCGGTCTTGCCAAGTCGGCGTAGCACCTCGCCCAGATTGGCAAACGCCATCGCCAAATTGGGATCAAGTTTGGTGGCGTGTGCTAACGCGACCTCGGCTTCCGGCCATAACTGCTGCGCCAAATAGAGATTGCCACGCAACAACTGAAACGCCGCAGAACCGTTGGCGGCGGTGTTTGCAAGCTGAGCAATCAACTCCTCCGCACGCGCCAGATTGCCGCTCGCCAACTCACTCTTGGCCAGATAGAACTGCCCATCCAAATTTTTTGGATCAAGCGCGTGTAGCGCTTGTGCGTGGCGCAACGCGTCCGCCGGTGCTTGCAATGCAGCATGCACGTCGATGGCGCGTGTGAGGGCGTCGCGATGGCGCGGCGTGCGAGCCAGCAAGGCATTGAGCGCATCACGCGCGGGCACTAGCTCGCCGCGCGCAAGCAACTGATCTATTTGTGCGAGTTCCATGCGGCGCAAAAACTACGCGAGTAGTTTTTTTAATTCCCCGCTGTCGATCAATTTTTTCAGATCATCTGCGCCGCCGACCAAGGCGCCTTTCACAAACACCAGCGGATATGTCGGCCAGCCACTCCACATTTTCAGCGCGTTGCGACGACGCCAAGTATTGAAGTAGCTGCCGTATTCGAGATACTTGTGCGCAACGCCAGCGTCGTCAAGCGCCTTGCGCGCACGCTTGGGCATGGGGTTTTGCGACATGCCGACCACCACCACGGCATTGGCGCTGATGGCTTCCTGTACCTCCTTGATGATGTCGGCATGATGGCCCGCCACCACTTCACGAATGGACGGATGGATGTTGGTTTCGGCGAGAATTTGGCGGGACATTTCTATCTCCTAGTAAGGTGATGCTTGATCGTCGATGATGGCGCGCTTGTGTCGTCCCACGCCACCCACAATACTGAGTGCAACCGCTTCGGCAACCTTAATACCATCAACGGCCGCTGACATGATGCCACCGGCGTAACCGGCACCCTCGCCCGCCGGAAACAATCCGCGCGTGTTGAGACTCTGAAAATTATCATCGCGGCGCGTGATGCGAATCGGTGCCGAGGTGCGCGTTTCCACCCCCGTCAACACCGCATCATCCATCGCGAATCCGGGAATCTGTTTGGCGAAAACAGGCAGCGCTTCACGCACCGCCTCAATTACAAAATCGGGCGCGCACGCGGCGAGGTCGGTCATGGTCACACCCGGCTTGTACGAGGGCAATACGCTGGCGAGCCGCGTGGATGCTCGGCCTGCAAGGAAGTCGCCAACCAGCTGTGCCGGTGCGTGATAGTTTTCGCCGCCCGCGTTGAACGCTGCTTCTTCCCACTTGCGTTGAAATGCAATCCCTGCGAGCGGATGTTCGGGGTAGTCCTGCGCAGGGGTCACGCCGACGACGATTCCTGCATTGGCATTGCGTTCATTGCGCGAATACTGGCTCATGCCGTTGGTGACTACGCGGCCAATTTCAGAAGTCGCCGCGACCACGGTACCGCCGGGGCACATGCAAAAACTGTAGACCGAGCGACCATTAGTGGCGTGATGCACCAACTTGTAGTCAGCAGCGCCGAGGATGTCGCTGCCCGCATTTGGGCCGAAGCGCGCGCGGTCAATCAGCGATTGCGGATGCTCGATGCGAAAGCCGATGGAGAATGGTTTGGCTTCCACATGCACGCCGTGGTCATAGAGTTTGTAGAACGTATCGCGCGCACTGTGACCGATGGCGAGCACGACGTATTCACTGTTGAGGCGCGTGCCATCCGCCAAGATCACGCCGCGAAGCTGCTGCGTGCCGTCCGGCAATTTTTCAATCGCAAAATCATCGACGCGCTGTTGAAAACGAATTTCACCACCAAGCGATTCGATAGTCGCGCGCATTTTTTCCACCATCGTCACCAGCTTGAAAGTGCCGATGTGCGGCTTGGAGACGTACATGATTTCGGGCGGCGCACCGGCGATCACGAATTCGTTCAACACTTTGCGACCAAGAAAAAATGGGTCTTTGATCTGGCTCCACAACTTGCCATCGGAGAACGTACCCGCGCCACCCTCGCCGAATTGCACGTTCGATTCCGGATGCAACGTAGATTTTCGCCACAAGTCCCAGGTGTCTTGCGTGCGCTCGCGCACCGCTTTGCCGCGCTCCAACACAATTGGCTTAAAGCCCATTTGCGCGAGCGTCAGAGCCGCGAACAATCCGCAGGGGCCGAGGCCGATAACGATGGGACGCGCGGCGAGGGTGGCGGGTGCGTGGGCGACAAATTTATAGGACGTGTCTGGTGTGACCGTCACTTTCGCGTCACCGTGCAAGCGTTTCAACACCTGCGCTTCGCCTTTAACCTCGACATCAATGGTGTAGACCAAGTGCACGTCATGGCGCTTGCGCGCGTCGTAGCCACGACGAAAAATGGTGAAGGTGATCAGTGCGCTGGCGTCGATTTTGAGGCGCTTGATAACGGCGGCAGCAAGCGCGTCGGTGGGATGGGCTAGCGGGAGTTTGAGTTCGGTGAGGCGGAGCATGGGGGGATTTTATCGTGAGTGCGTGTGTCTGCCCATTGCGTGTGATCGAGCGCGGTTCAGAATCAGGCAAAATCTCGCTCATTCCCACCAAGAGTCGCGCGCATGAAGAAGTTTATTGGTCTACTGGCACTGCTGGCATGTACGGTTCACGCCGCGACGGTATACAAAACCATCGGCTCGGACGGCAAGGTGGTCTACACGGACGCGCCTCCTGCCGATCCCAAAACTGCGAAGACGCTGCGCATCGCCGACGAAGCCACCACGCCGCTGCCCGAATCGGTGCGCAAGTATCAGGAGCAACTCGCGAAAAGCGCGAGTAGCCGTTTGCGCGAGGCCGCATTGCCGCGTAGCGCGACGCCGGTATTGTTCTCGGCGAATTGGTGCGGCTACTGCCGCCAGGCGAAAAGTTTTTTGCAGCGCCGCCAAATCGCATTTCAGGAACATGACATCGACACCGAAGCCGGAATGCGTGCCTTCATCGAAGCGGGCGGCGGCAAAGGTGGTGTGCCCTTGATGGTCGTCGATGGACAGTCAGCGCGCGGCTTTAGCGAAGCTTCCCACGCACAACTGTTTGCCAAGTCGAAATAAGGTAGTGTCTGGGAAGGCAGGATTGGCGCGGGGTTTGGCGGGGTTTGCGCGAACGCGAATGCAGAAAATCCCCCGCTTGCCTCATGACTAACGAGCGGTGACGCGCGGCCCCCTTTAGGAAAGGAGGCAGGTGTTGTGCGAAGCTGGCTGCGCGCAGATTCAAAAATTCGCGGCAACGCTCCCCCTTTTGCAAAAGGGGGGCAAATGCTCCGCAGCCTCAAACCGCAAGAAGAACCGGGGGGATTTACTGCCGTAGCATGACAACGACCGCCCCTACCCTCACCGCACGAAACTAGCAATCTCCCCCAACGACTTGCGCCCAATATCGGGCACCATCGCGCCCGCAGCCGGATACCCGACCACCAGCAACACAAACGGTTTTTCATGCTCCGGCCGTCCCAAAATTTTGTTGAGAAATTTCATCGGGCTCGGCGTGTGCGTGAGCGTGGCAAGCCCTGCGTGATGCAGCGCCGCGATTAAGAATCCACAGGCGATTCCGACCGACTCCACTGGGTAATAATTTTTCAGCTTCTCGCCGTCACTCGTGATCGTGTGCTTTTGGCTGAACACTGCGATCAACACGGGTGCTATTTCGAGGAACGGTTTTTCGGCATCGGTGCCCAGCGGTGCCAACGCGTCCAACCAGTCCTGCGGCGCACGGTGCGCGTAGAACTCGTGCTCTTCTTCCTCCGCGCCCTCGCGAATTTTTTTCTTCACCGCTGCATTCTCTACCACCGCGAAATGCCAAGGCTGACGGTTCGCGCCGCTGGGCGCGCTACCCGCAGCACGCAGGCAAGCATCAATCACCCCCGCCGGAATCGGGCGATCCGAAAAGTCTCGCAGCGACCGTCGTCGCGAAATTTCATTGGCAAACGTCACAGCACGCGTCAGCATTTCTTCAGGGGAAAATTCGCGGTGGCCGGTGAGGGGAGTCTGTTGCGGATGGGTCATGGCGCGCTCCTGTCGACTTCATTTTGCCGCGTTTTCCGCAGCCACGAACAATGCGCTGTCTACGCTTCACTCGCGGTTAGCGCGATGCATGATACTGCGGTAAGCTAACCGGCAACAATCCACCCCACTCCCAGAACATAGAGTCAACCGATGGACATGAGTGCACAACACCCGCTGGATAGTGACCCCGACGAGACGCAAGAATGGCGCGATGGTTTTGCCCACCTCATCACCAACGTTGGCGCTGAGCGTGCGGAATATATTTTGCGCGAGCTACTGGCGGAAGCGCATCGTAAAAAAGTTACCTTCAAACTCGACCACTTGACGCCGTACGTCAACACTGTCAGCGTTGAGGCACAGGGCACCTTCCCCGGCGATCTCGCGATTGAAGAACGCTTGGTGTCACTGATGCGCTGGAATGCCTTGGCGATGGTTGTGCGCGCCAACCAAGCCTATGGCGAGTTGGGGGGTCACATTGCGAGCTACGCCAGCGCGGCTGATTTATTTGAAGTCGGCTTCAATCATTTTTTTCGTGCGCGCAACGATGCCCACGGGGGCGATCTCGTGTTCTTCCAGCCACACAGCGCGCCGGGCGTGTATGCGCGGGCGTTTTTGGAGGGACGGCTGACGGATAAGGACTTGCGTTTCTATCGACAAGAGTTGGTGGCACCACGTGAGGGCGCGCGCGGCTTGTCGAGCTATCCCCATCCGTATTTGATGCCCGATTTTTGGCAATTCCCGACCGGTTCGATGGGGATCGGTCCGATCAGCTCGATTTATCACGCGCGCTTTATGCGTTATCTCACGCACCGAAATTTGCTCAATTGCGGCGACCGCAAAGTATGGGGTGTGTTTGGTGACGGCGAAATGGATGAACCGGAAAGCACGAGTGCCTTGACGCTCGCCGCACGCGAAGGTCTCGACAATTTGGTGTGGGTGGTGAACTGTAATTTGCAACGGCTCGACGGCCCGGTGCGTGGCAATGGCCGCATCATTGATGAGCTGGAGCGCTTGTTTTCAGGCGCTGGCTGGAATGTCGTCAAGTTGGTGTGGGGCAGCGATTGGGATGGCCTGTTCGCGCGCGACCACACCGGCGCACTGGTGCGCGCGCTCGGTGAGACCGTCGATGGGCAAATGCAAACATTCGCCGCCAAAGACGGTCGATTCAATCGCGAAAATTTCTTCGGCCAGAATGCAGAATTATCAAAACTCGTTGAAGGCATGACCGACAACGAAATTGATCGGCTCAAGCGCGGCGGCCACGATCTGGTCAAAATTCATGCAGCCTATTTAGCAGCAGCCAAGCACGTTGGCGCGCCGACTGTGATCCTTGCCCACACGAAAAAAGGCTACGGCATGGGTCAGGCGGTGCAAGGCCGCATGACCACGCACTCGCAGAAAAAATTTGAACCGGCCGAACTCATCGAATTCCGCAACCGATTCAATCTGCCGCTCAGTGATGACGACGCCACTGCGCTGATGTTTTGCAAGCCGGCCGATGATCGCCCGGAGATGCAATACCTGCACCAACGTCGCGAGAAACTGGGCGGCTATTTACCCAAGCGACAAACCGCCACCGACGTGCTGCCGATCCCGCCGCTATCCTCGACCGCCGCGTTTGCGTTGAATGCCAACGGCAAAGAGATGAGCACCACCATGGCGTTCGTGCGCCTCTTGGGTAATCTACTAAAGGACGCAACGCTCGGCCCCCGCATTGTGCCGATCGTGGCTGACGAGGCGCGCACGTTTGGTATGGCCAATTTATTCAAGCAGGTCGGTATTTATTCGAGCGTGGGACAGCGTTATGCCCCAGAGGACATTGGCTCGGTGCTGAGTTATCGAGAAGCGCTCGACGGGCAAATTCTCGAAGAAGGCATCAGCGAGGCCGGTGCCATTGCGAGTTGGACTGCCGCTGCCACCAGTTACAGCGTGCATGGCATCAGCATGCTGCCGTTCTACATCTACTACTCGATGTTTGGGTTCCAGCGCGTGGGCGATCAGATCTGGGCCGCCGCCGATCAACGGCCACGCGGCTTTCTGCTCGGTGCCACCTCGGGCCGCACCACCTTGGGCGGCGAAGGATTGCAGCATCAAGATGGCAGCAGTCACTTGGTCGCCGCAACCATCCCCAATTGCCGCGCCTACGACCCCGCCTTTGCGTGTGAGATGGCCGTCATTGTCGATTTCGGTGCGCGCGAAATGGTGACCGAGCAGAAGGATGTTTTTTATTACGTCACGCTAATGAATGAAAATTATCCGCAGCCAGATTTGCTGGCGGGCTCAGAAGGCGATTTGTTGCGCGGCGCCTATTTATTCAAGCGATTTACACCGGCGACAGCGCCAGTCGCATCCATCACGCTCTTGGGCTCCGGAGCGATTTTGACGGAGGTGTTAAAGGCAGCAGCGCAATTGTGTGCGGACGGATTTCATGTTGACGTATTAAGCATCACTAGCTGGAGTGAGCTGGCGCGCGATGGGGCAACGTCAGATGCGAACAATACCAAGCCATTCATCAGCGCACAGTTGGAACATACGCATGGATCAATCATTGCCGCCACCGACTACGTGCGCGCGGTGCCGGAACAGATCCGCGCCTATCTACCCGCAGGACGCAGCTACAGTACACTGGGTACCGATGGATTTGGCCGCAGCGATACACGCGCAGCGTTGCGGGATTTTTTTGGCGTTGATGCCGTAGCGATTGTCGCGGCGGCGCGGCGCACGCGGTGAAACCCTAATACTGGCGCGGCGTTTGGCGGTGTTTGGGTTTACGCATTTTTTCAAACTAACTTTCTCGATGAACGCAAAGTATTGTCCATGGCCGATATTTCTCTGAATCGCAAACACACGCTTGGCGTCAAGGGCGCGAAAACGGCCGCTAACAAAATGGCGACCAAGCTCGAAGAAAAATTTCAGCTGGTCAGCGCGTGGCAAGGTAACGTGATGACCTTTCAACGCACCGGCGTGAACGGGCTGCTCACGATCACCGAGACCGACATGAAGCTGGAGGTAACGCTCGGCTTTCTGTTGAAAATGATGAAGGCACCGATTGAAGGTGCGATCCATGAGCAGCTGGACGCGGTGCTGGTTGCACCGGCTGTGAAAAAAACAGCGCCTAAGAAAACGTGAGATCAGCGAACGGTTCAGCGTGTCCAGTGAAAATTCGTTCAATCAAGATTAACTCGCGGGTCGCGATAGTATTCAAAAAATAATCCGCGCCGCGCATGTGTCTGAACGCCGTGAATCCACGCTCTAAAAATTGCTGCATATTGCCGAGACCCGCGAAGCGCGCGGGTTGGCGCAGCATGCGTAGCGTCTGATAGATCAACGGTTTTTGCACCACCACATCGAGCTGCTCACCGACGGTGCGCATCAGCGCCACCTGCCGTTCACGTTCGGCACGATTGCCCGCGCGGCGAAAAGCGGCTGCGTAACTGACCTCATCAATGCTGCGTCCAGCAAGATCGCGCGCTAGCCACTGATCGAACTGTTCCGAAATCACATCTAGTTCCAACGCCGATTGCAGCGTGTTAAACGCGAACGCAGGTAATACGCGCTTGATGGTGGGGTACATGCGCACGAGGTCGCGATCACGTAGCGCGGAATCGTTGGCACCATACAAATCATCGAGAAAAAACGCGGTGGCAGCCGCATAGCGTGGGTCAGCAGCGAGGTCGCCATAGGTACGCTGTAGTCGCGCATGCTGCCATTGCTTGACGCGTGCAACCCCAGCAAAAAGTGCGTCGTCGCGGTGGTTGCTGCCGCGCAGTTGGTCGAGTTTGGTCAGGTAATCGAGCATGCTGCGATTGTAGGGAAATTGTGCGTGGGTTTTAGAGCGTTCAATCTAATTGAGTGCGGAAAATCGGTGGGCGCGCTGGTATGCTCATTCTCTCAATTCGACAGTGAAAGTAGGTCAGGTTGCGAAGCACCCTGACCTCGGTGGTGAACGTCAGGGTGCATCGCAACCTGACCTCCCAATCAAAACCTCGTTACCTGACCCAACGCCAATGGATTCAAGCCAACCTCAACCTGGCGCACTTCAGGCCGCCTTCTCCGCAGCACGTGCGGCCTATGAGCGTGCGCGTAACCCCAGCGTATCGGATCGACGCACCGCCTTGAAGAAGCTGCAATTGTTACTCACCGAAAACAACGCCGCGATTGCCGACGCGATCAGCGCCGATTTCGGCAATCGCTCCGCGCACGAAACGCAGTTGCTGGAAATCTTTCCGGCGCTCTCGGCGCTACGCCATTCCCGTGCGCAGGTGAAGTCATGGATGAAACCGCAGCGCCGTTTCGCGTCTCTTTGGTTTCTGCCTGCGCGCACGGAATTGCGCCCGCAGCCGCTCGGTGTAGTCGGCATTATCGTGCCATGGAATTACCCACTGTTACTCGCCGTTGGACCACTCATCGCCGCGTTGTCGGCCGGCAACCGCGTACTCATCAAAATGAGCGAATTCACGCCGGGCACTGGCGCGTTGTTTGAAAAATTGATTGCGGAGACTTTTGCCGCCGATCACGTGCATGTCATCAACGGCGGCGCGGACATCGCACAGGAATTTTCAGCGCTGCCGTTCGATCATTTGTTGTTCACCGGCTCAACCAACGTTGGCCGACACGTGATGAAAGCGGCGGCGGAAAACCTCACCCCGGTCACGTTAGAACTCGGCGGCAAATCGCCCGCCATCGTTGGGACTGAGGCCGACATCGCTGAGGCCGCGCAAAAAATTATGTTTGGTAAATGCTTGAACGCCGGACAAACCTGCGTCGCGCCCGATTACGTTTTGCTGCCGCAGGGAACGGAAGCCGCATTCATCGCCGCTGCCAAAAATGCCGTGGCCGCGCTGTACCCCACGCTCACCGACAACGCCGACTACACCAGCATCGTCAACGCGCGCCACCGCGAACGCTTGGCTAGCTATCTGACCGACGCTGCCGCGAAAGGCGCGTCAGTCGTGGCTCTTCACGAATCGGCTGACCCAGAAAAGCTCGCGCCGACGATCGTTCACGGTGTGAATAACGACATGCGCATCATGCAGGATGAAATTTTTGGGCCCCTGCTGCCGCTGGTGTCGTACGCCTCGCTCGATGCCGCAATTCAATACGTGAACGCCCATCCACGGCCATTGGCGTTGTACTACTTTGGCCGCGACCGCGCCAATATCGAGCGCGTATTGGCTGAAACCGTCGCCGGTGGCGTGACCGTGAACGATACAATTTTGCATCTCTCGCAAGAACATTTGCCGTTTGGCGGCGTCGGTGCATCAGGCATGGGCGCGTATCACGGTAAGGCTGGCTTCGATACGTTCTCGAAAATCAAACCGGTGTTTCGGCAAGCGAAATGGAACGGATTGTTTTTGTTTAAGCCGCCCTACGGAAAGCGCTTTGAATCTCTCATCAAGTTGCTACTGAAATGATTCGTACCTCGCGCCGCACATTTTTGCAGACCGGCCTCGCAGGCGCGGTGGCGCTCGCATGCGTACGCACGCTGGATCATGACGTGTTCGCACAAGACGCCCCACGCGGCTCGCTCGATCTTAAAAAAATTGCCAACAAAGATGCTGAAGTCATTGCCGCACTCGCGCCAGTGATTCTCGCGGGTAGCTTGCCAACCGATCCGGTGTCGAAACAAATCGCAATTAACGAAGTCGTTGAAGCGTTTGATCGCACCGTCGCAGGGCTTGCCCCCGCCGTGCAACGCGAGGTCGAAGAACTATTTAGCTTACTCACCATGTCGCTTACTCGCCGCTTCGTGGTGGGGCTGTCCACCCCATGGAACGCCGCGCCAGAAGCCGAGATTCAGGCATTTCTCGTGCGCTGGCGCGACCATCGTTTCGCCACGTTGCAACAAGGTTATCAAGCGTTGGTGCGGGTGATGATTGCATGTTGGTACGGCAATCCACTGTCGTGGAATCGGATCGGCTATACCGGCCCACCGTTCGCCAAAGAGTTGGGCTTGCAATGAGCGAATCGGTTATTCAAGACCCAATCAAATTCGCGCTTGCCGATGCCTCGCGACGCTGGAAAGTGATCGACGGCACGAAGCTCGAACGCGATCACGTGTTGGAATGCGATGTAGTCATTGTCGGTTCCGGTGCCGGTGGCGGCACGGCGGCCGAAATTCTCACCAAGGCCGGTTTGAAAGTGGTGATGATCGAAGAAGGACCGTTCAAATCATCGAGCGACTTTCGTATGCGCGAGCGCGATGCCTATCCGCAGCTTTATCAAGAGTCAGCCGGACGACAAACTAAGGACAAAGGCATCACGATTTTGCAGGGGCGCGCGGTGGGTGGCTCAACCACCGTGAATTGGACATCGAGTTTTCGCACCCCGCCGACTACCCTCGCCCATTGGGAGAAAGTTTGGGGGCTCGACGACTACACGGTGGCGACAATGGCACCATGGTTTGCGAAAATGGAAGAGCGATTGTCGATTGCGCCATGGGGCGCGCCGCCGAACGAAAACAACGACATTCTCAAACGCGGCTGCGACAAACTCGGTATCCCCGCCGCCGCGATCAACCGCAATGTCAAAGGCTGCTGGAACTTGGGCTACTGCGGCATGGGCTGCCCGACCAACGCTAAACAATCCATGCTCGTCACCACGATCCCCGCCGCGCTCGACGCCGGGCTCACGCTGATCCACACGACGCGCGTTGATCGCCTCGCCTATCGCTATGGCCGCATCACCAGCCTCATCGCCAGTGGTATGGAGGCTGCCGGGGTCACACCGGGCACGCACACGGTGCGGGTCGTGGCGCGGCATTACATCCTCGCGGGCGGTGCCATCAACAATCCCGCACTGATGCTCCGCTCCAGATTACCGGATCCGCATCGCACCCTCGGTAAACGCACGTTCCTGCATCCGTCCACCGTCAGCGCGGCGATCATGGAAGGCAAAGTAGAGGGCTACTCCGGCGCACCGCAAACGATTTACTCCGATCACTTTCTCGACACGCAACCGGTTGACGACATCATCGGTTACAAACTCGAAGCGCCGCCGATCCACCCGATCCTCGCGGGCATCACGCTGCAAGGCTTCGGCGACGATCACGCGAAGTGGATGACACGCCTACCGAATATGCACGTCGCCATCGCGCTAATGCGCGATGGCTTTCACGACGGCAGCATCGGCGGCACCGTCGGTATCCGCGCCGACGGCAGCGCGCTACTCGATTACCCGATCACCGATTACGTTTGGCACGGCGCACGCCGATCATTGCTCACGATGGCCGAAATTCAATTCGCCGCTGGTGCGAAAATCGTCATGCCACTCCACGAAGATTCGAAGCCGCTACGCACATGGGCGGAAGCCAAAACCTTCATCGAAAATTTGCCGATGCAAACACTTCGCACCCGCATCGCCAGCGCGCACGTGATGGGCGGCTGCGCG
The DNA here is from genome assembly GCA_043744255.1 of Burkholderiales bacterium. Classification (GTDB taxonomy): domain Bacteria; phylum Pseudomonadota; class Gammaproteobacteria; order Burkholderiales; family Usitatibacteraceae; genus UKL13-2. Next base: position 19,873 of record JAYTVA010000071.1, read on the forward strand.
ATGGGGGCGGATGTGCGCACCAGCGTCACGCGCGGTGACGGGCGGCATCATCAACTCGAAAACCTGTGGGTGTTCGATGGCTCAGCGTTCCCCACCTCAATCGGCGCGAATCCGCAGCTATCAATTTATGGCATGGTCGCGCGGAATGCGGCGCGGCTGGTAGAGGTAATGCAGCCGTCTGTGAAGGCTAGGTTTGCGTGAGCGAACTTGCGCTGGCTTATCGTCCTTCCTTCGCATTGAAGTATTCCGCGCCATTACTCCTTTTTGCGAAATATCGTGGTGTCGCGTGCGTGCAGGCGTTCGGCTATCCGATTTACAAATTGATCTAAGGGTACTGGGTCTATCCCGCGTTGTACTAGACTCGCACGAATTGCATCTTCGACGCGATCACCACAGATGGCGAACGCCCAACATAGTTGATCAGTCACAATACCGCCGCGATCACAATCATCCCCCATCTTGCAGAGCACTAGCATCATAACCATGGTTTCCAAGCCAGGTCCGACGGTTTCCTCGGGGTATGACTTTGACAGATCTTGGAGATCTAGCTCCAGTGTGAGCGACGATAGTAAGCCGAGCATCGGTTCTGAAATCGCCAAATCAAGTGCAGCTCTGGTCTCTGGTCGCTCAAAATTTTTTGCTTTGCGCAATTCTGCGCCTACCTCTGCATACTTCTTGACACTCGGCAACATTCTAAATCTTGACGCTTCTTCCCCTGTCAGTTGCCTGAGTTCATATAGTCTGGCGCATTTTTCGTACGAACGAGCATAAGCGGCCAATCGCACGGCTTCGCTAGCGCCTCCCGTAATGAGAGCTTTTTCACCAGCCGCTATAGCAGGCCCTGGACCAAACTCCCGTATTTGTGTCACGCCGCTGCCGCCGACCAAGAATGATTGACACTCAATAGGTACTCGGAGCATTGCGTAGTCAATCTTGCTTAAGCTATTTGAATTGATCAGCGCTCTTGCCGTAGCATTGAAGATCCCCAGAGGATGGTCGCCTTCAGCGTAAGCGCTCCATAAACCGCACCCTACCCAAGCAAGTGTTTAGCTGGTAAGGGCCCGCATGTTCAAATTCCATGGCAGCAACGCCTCGACGTCATCG
>JAYTVA010000072.1:0-20853 GCA_043744255.1 Burkholderiales bacterium
GATCGCCGACGCTCACGAGTTGAAGGTACGCTACGCGCCTGACAGAGTGCTACGCGGAAGCCGCTCTGACAGTGTTCACAGTGCAAGTATGTGGCTCCCCGACCTGGGCTCGAACCAGGGACCTGCGGATTAACAGTCCGTCGCTCTACCGACTGAGCTATCGAGGAATTGTTTCACACGTTTCGCGGCACGCTGATGCCACCACGAAAGTCCAACATTTTAGCGTCAGATCGCGCCCCGGTCAATGTCTGTTCAGCTTTGTTGTTTTCGTGGGCCTGGTAGGCGCTGTGTGGCGGCGCTGACGGCAGCGTCAAGGTAGCTCGAATAGAAGTCCGGCAACATCGCGCCGACGAGTGGTTCCGCAATCGCGACACCACTGGCATCGTAGAAAGCAACCGTCGGCGTCAGCGTGACTTTCATCGCTTTCGCAAAATCGGCGTGGGTTGTGATGTTGCGGTCAAACCCGATCACACGCGTCGATGATTGAATGTCGATTTGGCGAATGACGGCGCGCAATGGCACCTCACGTTGCATTGGAATGAGATGACTGCGCCGCACCAGCTCGCAATGTGGGCAGCCGGGTAGGCTGAATAAAATCACTAGCGGCAGACGGCGTTCGCGGACGAGCGCGCCATCGGCGTGCAAATTGGTTGCGAGTGTGAGGGTCAGTGACGCGCGTTCCTTGGCGAAGCCCATTAAAGGTAGCGCCGCAGCCATCGCGAGCGCGTTGCGCCGCGTGATGGGCATCACGACATCCCGGCGTTGCCCGCCATGCCGATCAATTTAGGCGTGTTGAGTACGCGTGGCGTGATGACTTTTTTGTCGCGCAAATACGCGCCGAGCAAATCCCAAATCGGCTTACTCCCCGCCCCCGCTCCTTCAGCGACCGGTGCCCAGCCTGCGACTTTGTATTTCTTCGCTGGATCAATTGCTTTGCCGTTCAGCGTCATGTTGCTGATGCGCGCACCCATTTTTTCATTGGGATTACAGGTGTATTGCAGGCCACCAACGCGCACCATGTCGCCGCCTTGCTGGAAATACGGATCGGGGTTGAAGAGATTGTCGGCTACGTCTTCGAGCACGGTTTTGATAGTCTCGCCGGTCATGTCGGTGACGGTGGTGCTCGGGTAGGTGATGGCAGTCTGATCCATCACATGCTCGAACGTGATGGCTTCACCGGGCAAAATAGAGGTGCCCCAGCGGAAGCCAGGCGAGAACGCGATCTCGGCGTTTTTGCGTTCCATCAACGCATCGAGAATGAGTTGATCGAAGGTGCCGTTGAAGTTGCCGCGTCGATACAACAGGCCGTCGGTCGTGGCAAGTTTTTCGGCGAGCTTGGCGATATACGGCGCACGATGTTTGTCGATCACGGCTTGCATGTCTTTGTCTGCGCCTAACAGGTTCGAAAAAATCGGCAGCAACTTGTAGCGGAAGTCAGTGATGCGGCCGACCTTCACCTCGAAATCGAGGACGCCGAGATATTTGCTATTCGAGCCCGCATTTGTCACCAGCGTTTGCCCCGTGGCGTTCTTGACCACCGTGGGTGCCGGCACGCCATCGTGCGTGTGGCCGCCCATGATCGCATCGATGCCGGTCACGCGCGAGGCCATTTTTAGATCGACATCCATGCCGTTGTGCGACAACAGCACCACCACTTGCGCACCGGCTTTGCGCGCGGCGTTGACGGTGGCTTGCATCTCCATTTCCTTGATGCCGAAATTCCACTCCGGCGTGAAGTGGCGCGGGTTGGCGATGGGCGTGTACGGGAACGCTTGGCCGATGATCGCCACCGCCACGCCGTTCATTTCCTTCATCGTAAACGGCGAAAACACGGGGTCGTTGAAATCGTTGGTGTGAATATTTTGCGCAACGAAATCAATCTTGCCTTTGAAATCTTTCTCGATGATTTCTTTGACGCGTTTGTCACCGAGCGTCATTTCCCAATGCGCGGTCATGACGTTCACGCCGAGTTGTAGGCAAGCATCCACCATGTCTTGGCCCTTGCTCCAGAGCGCCGTCGCGGAGCCTTGCCAAGTGTCGCCACCGTCGAGCAACAATGCACCGGGGCGCGATGCTTTGAGTTGCTTCACGAGGGTTGCCATGTGTGCGAAGCCGCCGATTTTGCCGTAGGTGCGCGCGGCTTTTTCAAAATCGAGGTACGTGAACGCATGCGCCTCCGCCGAGCCGGGAGCGATGCCAAATTGTTTCAACAAATGCTCGCCCACCAGATGCGGTGCTTTCCCGGTCGCGCCGCTGACGCCAATATTTACGCTGGGTTCACGAAAATAAATGGGCATCAGTTGGGCATGACAATCGGTCATGTGCAATAGATGCACGTTGCCGAAGCGCGGCAGGTCGTACATGCTCGCGCCACTGCGCAATGGTGCGCTGGTGGTGCAGCCTTCCAACACGAAGCCACCTGCGCTCGCGAGCGCCAGAACGTGGAGGAACTCGCGGCGGGATAGATTCATTGTGGCTTTCAGTTATTAACAGGGGACTTGGGGTCCATCAACAGTGCCGTGACGTTCTGCATTTGTTGCTCGGTGAGAATGCCACCATGACCAAAGCGCGGCATGTTGGTGCAGGCGTTGTAGGCTTGCGCGTTGTAGATTTTGCCGTAGGCGTATTTGGTAATTTCCGGGCTGTAGCCGCGCAGCTTGCCGAAGTGATAGAGGCTCGGGCCAATGTTGCCGTACGAGACTTCGGCCTGTGTGAGCTGATGGCATGCGTAGCAATTGCCGCCCGCCGGGTTGGCTGGGTTATCGGTGAATTGTTTGCCGACGCCAAGCTGCGCGATTTTCTCGCCCTCTTTCCAATCGCCGACGAGCTTGCCATCGGCGGGGTATTTGATGAGTTTTTGGTTCAGCGCTTCGATTTTTTCGCGGACTTCTTTGGGCGGATTGTCTAGGTGTTCAGAACATAGCGCCTGCGTTTCGTCTTGCGTCAATCGCTCAATGCTCGCCTGTCCGCTGGTTTTGAACGAGGTCTTCAGCATCGCCAATGCAGCTTGACGTTTATCAGCTTCATTGTTTTGCACCACAGTAGCGCAGCCCGCGATGACGGTGGCAGCAATCAATGCCGAAATAATTTTTGCATTCATGGTCATCTCCTTAGCGCTTGATCGCGGGTGCGTCGAACGTGCCGCCGTTGGCATTTTTGGCCAAGTACATCGTCAATGCTACTGACGCATCGGAGGTGAACTCAAGCTCGGGAAAGCGCTGCTGGCGGAAGCAATCGAACAGTCGCCATTGGAACGTGCGCAACTCACCTTGCGAGACGCGATAGGCGGGCCACGTGGTGTAGGCACGCTGCGCGTTTTCTGGATTCAACAGATTGGGCAGATCTTGCAAGCGGATGCGTTGCTTGTCAGTGGCATGGCAGTTGGCGCAAGAAAAATCATACGGGCCACCGCGATGAAAAAACATTTTCTTGCCGAGTTCGTAATACTCCTGCTCTTTCGGATGCGTGGTGGCGACATTCATTTTGATGCCGCGCGACGAGGAAGTGACATACGCCACGAGCGCTTCGATGTCAGATTTCTTGCCGGGGCCGCCGAACACATTTTTCTTCGCATCCGCTGGTGCAAAACCTTGCTGCGTGACCATGCAATAGACAAGCCGCGATTCGAGATCCATGACCTTGTCGGCATCGGCAAAATACTTGGGCAACACCGTGTAAGCACCCTTCACCACACCCGCGCCAAGGCCTAGGTCACATTTTTCAAGCGAGACCATTTTCGGTCCGCGCTTTTGTTTCCACATATCTTCGCCGCGCGCTTCCCATAATTCAGCGGGATTGCCGTCACCGAGAATTTGTCGGTAGCGTTCGATTTCTCGTAGCGTGTCGCCGCTGCCGGGGTTTGCAGGTTGCGCGTGGACTGCACCGAGCAGCACCAAACCTATCGCCAATAATGATAGCGACCGTATTTTTGTTGTCATCACAATCTCCTGAAATACCGCAAACGCCGCGCCAGTATTGGCGTTTCGGCTGATCTACTCTACCAGTTCAAGCGCTAGGGCTTGACGTACACGTACCCTTCGCGCGCTTGCAAACGGCTAACTTCGGCGACGCCGGAAGGTACCATCGTGGCTTCGTCGATCACCCGCTTCGGGTCGATGTTGCGGCGTTGCAGCGTGATCTGGCAGACCTTGAATTCGACGCCCATGCGTTTGAGCTCTTCGACCGTGGGCGCAAACAGCGCGTTGTTTTTATCTTTGGCACCATCAAGCAGAAAATCCACACCACCCGCGTGCGTGACCATTGCGATCTTCACGGTCGGATCAACAGAAATCTGATTGCGCGCATTACGGAGCGCATTCGCGGCCTGCTCAAGATTTTCGCTGACGTGATAAACCACCTTGATCGGCGCGGTGTTTGCAGCCTTGGTGGGCGCGGTGGCGGCCGGTGCCTGAACGCCAACGCAGCCAGCAACCAACGCGACCAATGCCAACGCACCGAGACCAATGGCACCGTGACGACAAGTTTTAAGAAAATTTTTCATCATGATGCGCTCCCGGTTTGTGGTTTGGCATTGCTTTAGCTTGGTACGGCAACGGTCGCTTCGTCGGTGCGCTTGTCGTTCGCGGTATCGACCCACGTCACGGCAACTTTATCGCCCGCCTTCGCGCCAATTTTGGCTGCGCTAAAGCTGAACGCAAGCGTCGGATTTTTCGACACCGATGGTCCCCAGTTAGCGGACAACACCGTCTTGCCATTGCAAGTAGCACTAATATTTTTGACGTAATGTGCTGGAATAAGTTTGCCGGCGCCGTCTTTGCGCTGACCGGTTTCCATTTCGTGGCTGACCACCACGCGAACTTCAACCACATCACCCTTTAGCTGGGCACGTACTTTCATTGGATCTGCCATGTTTTTCTCCTGTGCCGCGTGGCGGCGTTAGTGATTTTGCGAGGGATGGGTAGCGCCTAGCCGCCACATCCACCGAGCGTGACCTTGACTTCTTTGGTCGCAAAATAATACTTACCGTTCGCCTTGACCAGCGCATAAACATTGGACGATTGACCCATCTTTACGCGGGTGGAAACGTTTGGCACGGTGCCTTCGGGAATCGTGAAACTTGCCGACAACGCATTCGGATTTTTCTCGACCAAAATCGCGATGGATTCCGTATTCGGAATCTTGCTGGCCACACCAATCGGCACCACGGCACCGTTTTCAGCGATGTCTGGCGCATTAACAAAGGTGATGTCTTTCGATTCGGTCGGCGCTGCACCGCCCAGCGCCTTAACGACGTCGTTGAGCGACTTCGCTTCAAACGCACCCGTGTTCCATTCTTCAGCCGCTGCATTGCGGATGTTCAACAAGCCCGCCGATGCTGCCAGTGCCATCACCATCGTACCGCTAGAGCGCTTCAATACTTGCCGTCTGGTTTGATTCATTGCCCTGCTCCTGTTTATAGAATGCGCATGGATGTTGCTAATACTTCTCGCGCTAGATACAACTATTTAACGCAATTATAGAGAGAAACGCACAACCTTAGCTGCCGACAGACAAGACCCAGCGCACCAATGTCAACAATTCATCCTCGGGAAGCCCCGACTGCGCCGGCATCGGGATCGCGCCCCATGCGCCCGCGCCACCTGCGCGCAGCTTTGCCAGCACTTTCGCTTCGATTCCGGCCTCGCCACGATACCGCTTGCCGATGGCCGCATAGCTCGGGCCGACGACTTGACGATCCACGGCGTGACAAGCGTTGCAGCTATGTTTGTTGGCGAGTTTCACGGCAGCGGGCTCGGCGTCTGCCGCGCTCGGCGCAGCGCCTGCGGCCTCCATCGTGCCCGCGCCGCGCGTGCTACCGAGCACCCGGCTCTGTTGCGCGAGGTTGCCATGCGAATTTCGTGCAAAAACCGGTAACGCGGATGTCACTGCCGCGTCCGGTTTGCAGTCTTTCATGCAGGCCTTGTTCTGTATGTCACCTTTGCCACCGACTTCCCACATGGCATCAAATTTCTTCATACCGTGGCGATTGGGCAAAGTCGCTTGTACGCTCGCGATGTTCTTGTCACTCAGCACGAAATCACTAGGCACAATGCTATCAAGATTCAACACGTATGCCGTGACGGCATAGACGTCATCGGTCGATAAGCTTTTGGGTGCGTTCCACGGCATCGCGCGGTTGATGTAGTCCCAAAGCGTCGAGACGTGCGCAAGCTTCATCAGTGTCGTGCGCTGCGGGTAGTCGTCGCGGGTGAGATTCGCGACACGGCCCTTTGCGATGTCAGCCTTGGTCACGCCGCCAGCGATGGGCGCGAACACGTCGCTGGCTTCGCCGAATGCGCCGTGGCAGGACTCGCACTTTGCCTCCCAGACTTGCTGCCCCCGCGCAACCGATCCACGCCCCGGTGGCAGACCCTTGAAATCCGGGCGCACGTCGATGTCCCACGCCGCGATTTCAGCAGGCGTGGCCGTGCGACCAACGCCGGGGAATTTTTCTTCAGCCATGGCGACTTGGCCAAGACACGCAAACATCAACAAACATGCGACTTTCATCGCTGAATCAGGAGACCTGAACATTGCCAACCTCCCCGCCAGGCGTCACTTTCCAGCTTTGAATCGCGTTGTTGTGATAGATCGAGCGTGTGCCGCGCACTTCGCGCAATTGCCGCATCTGCGGCTGCACATAGCCCGTCTCGTCCATCGCGCGGCTCTGGAGCAACGCCGGTGAGCCGTCCCATTTCCAGTCGATATTAAAACGCGTGAAACATTTGGTGAGCACGGGGGTTTCCAGACGCGCAGTCCGCCAGTTTTTTCCGCCATCGACGCTCACATCAACCCGCGTGACTTTGCCCCGGCCAGACCACGCCAGCCCGCTGATGTTGTGGAACCCCTTATCGAGCAGAATTTGCCCACCGGACGGCGAGGTAATCACGCTCTTGCATTCCTGAATCGAGGTGTATTGCCGATGCGTGCCATCGGGCATCAGATCGACGTAGTGCAGGGTCTCATCCTTGGTCGCGTAGGGCATATCGCCGACTTCAATTCGGCGCAGCCACTTCACCCACGATACGCCCTGGATGCCAGGTGCCACCAGCCGCAGCGGGTAGCCATTTTCAGGCCGCAACATTTCACCATTCATCGCATAGGCAACGATGCAATCGTCCAGTGCCCGATCAATCGGAATCGTGCGCGTCATCCCCGAGCCATCGGCACCTTCGGCCAGCAGGTATTTGCCGTTGACTTTATCGAAGCCGCAGTCATCGAGCAGCGTCGATAACGGCACGCCGGTAAATTCGCAGCAGCTCACCATGCCGTGCGTGTATTGCACCGTCGGCACCGCGACGTTACCCCACTCCATGCCGGTGTTTGCACCACACTCGATGAAGTGCATGCGCGAAACGGACGGCAGGCGCATCAAGTCATCCATGGTGTAGACCTTCGGGTTTTTCACGAGGCCGTTAATCATGAAGCGATGTTTGGACGGATCAATATCCCACCAGCCTTGGTGGTGACGCTCAAAGTGCAGGCCGCTCGGCGTGATGATGCCGAACAGATTTTGTAGGGGCGAGAACGACACGCTCGATGCACCGACGCGGGTCAGGCCAGGACTCTCGCGGCGTTGCAGATTCTGTTCCCACTTCGATGGTGCGCCGTAGCCGCGTGCAGCCACGGGCTGGCCGAGGTTCTTGCTGTGCTCGGGTAGTTCGAGAATGTTGACATCGCCCTTGGATTCGGCGAAGGCGGATGTCGTCACGGCAGCGCCGGTCGCCGCCAGAAATGCATTACGTAGAAACCCTCTACGGCCAGCGATGACTTCGGCGATCTGGTGTTGATCCAGAAAATGTTCCGGTGCACGTTGAATGCGCCCGGTTGGCGCAATGCGCTTGCTCACTACGATTCTCCTCACACGCTCGACCAATAAATTAGCCGACTCTTATATAAGGAAAGTCTAATAGACAATGAATCGTCTCGTCAAGTACTCTTTGCGCAATCTTTCCACGCCATTGAAAAAATATGCCCAAGCTAATCGCCACCAAGAAAAAAATCGAGAAAAAACCCGAGAAAAAACCCGAGAAAAGAATCGCTAAGGTTTTACCCATCGAGGATCTACCGATGGACATCTTCGCGCTCATTGGCAAATCGGAGAACATCGAGCAGGCCGCCGTGGCGATGCAGGCCATGTCGCACCCCTTGCGCATCAAGGTTTTGTGCCTACTGTCGTCGGGCGAACTGATTGTGCAAGATATCGTCGATGCGGTAGGCACCACGCAAAGCAATATCTCGCAGCACCTCGGCATCCTCAAAGCCTGCGGGATGATTGAGTCGCGCAAGGAGGGGACGAAGGTGTTTTACGCGATTGGCGACGCGCGGATTTTGAAGCTGATTACGCTCACGCGCGAAATTTTTTGCCCCGTCTAGGTAACTTTTTATCCACCGAGCCATTGCTTGAAGACACCCGTCCCGCGCGGCTTTCCACCGTTTTTGCGGGTTACCCCAGCCGCCAATACTGAACCTTCAACGTCACCACCGAACCCGCAATAATGGCGGCCACCGCGACGAATGAACCCAGTGCCAGCGTGGACACGCCGGTGATGCCCTGCCCCACCGTGCAGCCGAGCGCGCATACGCCACCAAAGCCCATCAAGACACCCGCGACAATGTGATTGCGCGTGTCATCTATTGATGTGAAGCCCTCCCAGCGGAACGTTTTACTAGCGAGTGCGTACGCGGTCGAGCCCGCGATCACGCCGAGCACAGACGCGATACCAAAGGTGACCGCCAACGATTTATCGGTCCACAACATCAGCAACTCAAGGGTGTAGCTGATCGGCGCGACGAATGAGAGCGATTCTGGTCCACGCGTGTTGGTCGCAAAGAAAACGTTTTCTAATGTGTCGGGGTTTTCGCCGTAGCCCAAGTGCGCGCTGACATACCAACCTGCGACCACGGTCAGTCCCATGACCGCGCCGCCAAATACATGGTCGAAACTTTCGCGAAACGAGCGTGCCATGAATACGACAATGAGTAACGCGAGCGCAATGCCCGCAGACAAAACTGGGGCGAGGATCGCGCGGCTTTTTCCGCTGGCCGCCGCGATCAACGTCGGCAAATCCTGCCCGGTGATCGCGTACTGGCTCAAATCCAAGCGCACGGAATCGAGCCATGCGACGCGAAAGCTGCCAAACAAACCTTTCAGTGTCATGTAGCCAGCGATGCCCAGAAACACCATGACGACCAGTGATTTCAAACTGCCGCCACCGACCCGAACTAAGGTCTTGTTGCCACAGCCTGAACCCAGCGTCATCCCGACCCCAAAAATAAAACCGCCGACGATGTATGACAGCCAATTAAACGATGGACGTACCGCCACCGCTGTCGATAGGTCAACCAAGCCAGCATATTGCAACGCACCCGTGCCGATGATCGCAACCGCGACCGCCAGCATCCACATGCGCATGCGATCCCAACTGCCCATGTTGACGATGTCAGCGACCGCGCCCATGGTGCAGAAATTAGTTTTGTTCGCGACCGCGCCCATCACAAACGCAATAACAAAACCGCCTAGCGCGACCAAGGTCGGTAAATTGGCTGCGCTGGTCATTCATTTCTCCTTGTAGTGGTGGCTCAGTAAATCTCTCTGCATTCGTCGCTCTTCGCGATATTTAACATCTATTTTACAAGAGAAAAATCACAACAAATGCGTGACGGTGGGTCGCACGGCTTACACGCATACAATTGACTTTCAGATCGCCGCTCCACAGCGAACGAAATACCGTGTAGACAGCGCAACCGTGTGGGTGCGCTGTGAGTTAACAAACAGGATCGACGCATGGATTTTTTACCGATTTTTATGAACATCAAAGACCGACACTGCCTCGTGGTCGGCGGCGGCGAGGTCGCGGCACGCAAGACGGAAATACTGCGCCGTTGCGGCGCACTGGTGACGGTGGTGTCACCCGAAATTGACGATAAGCTGCGTACACAAATCCAGAAAGGCGGCATCACGCATCAGGCCACGCGCTTTGCGCCCGGCCACTTGCAGGGGGTGGAGTTGGTGATCGCTGCTACTGACGATAACGCGGTGAACTGCGAGGTGGCCGCCGCCGCGCGCGCATTGCGTTTGCCGGTCAACGTTGTCGATAGTCCCGCGCTGTGCTCGTTCATCATGGCATCCATCGTGGATCGCACGCCGGTAGTGGTTGCGATTTCTTCCGGCGGCGCGTCGCCCGTGTTGGCGCGCCAACTGCGGGCGCGGCTGGAGGCGATGATTCCGTCCGCGTACGGGCGTCTCGCGACGCAGGCGGAAAAATTTCGCAGTCGAGTCAAGGCGCATTTTGTGCACCCGGAAAAACGCCGGATGTTTTGGGAAAATATTTTGCAAGGCCCGTTTGCAGAAATGGTGTTTGCGGGGCAAGATAAAGCCGCCGAAAAATATCTCAGCGATGCATTGCTCGCCGAGGGCAATGTTGCCCCGCGCGGCGAGGTTTATCTGGTCGGTGCGGGGCCAGGCAACCCCGATTTGCTCACCCTGCGCGCGCTACGGCTGATGCAACAGGCCGACGTTGCGCTCTACGACAATCTGGTGGCACCGGCGATCCTTGATCTGGTGCGGCGCGATGCAGAGCGCATTTTTGTTGGCAAGCAGCGAGCCAACCATACGCTACCGCAAGAGGAAATCAATCAGCTGTTAGTGCGCCTCGCGCAGGAAAATAAACGCGTGTTACGGCTGAAAGGCGGCGACCCGTTTATCTTCGGTCGCGGCGGCGAAGAAATTGAAACTCTATCCAGTTTCGGCATCCCATTTCAGGTAGTACCCGGCATCACGGCGGCGAGCGGTGTGGCTGCGTACGCAGGCATTCCGCTCACCCATCGCGATTATTCGCAGTCCTGTATGTTTGTCACCGGCCATCTCAAAGACGGTACCTTGAATCTCGACTGGCCGGCGTTGGCGCGCGCGCGACAAACGGTGGTGATTTACATGGGGCTGTTGGGGCTGCCGGTGGTGTGTCGCGAACTCATCGCGCACGGCCTGCCCGCATCGACACCGATTGCCATCGTCCAACAAGGCACGACCGAGCATCAACGGGTGGTCACCGCCACGCTAACCACCATGCCGCAACTGGCGGCGGCGGCGGGATTGAGGGCGCCGACGCTCATCATTGTCGGTGAGGTCGTTAAGCTGCACGATAAGCTCGCCTGGTTCGAGCCGAAAGGCGTCGATCAACATGATGCGTGACGGATGCACGCAAATGTGACCTTGATGCCACATACCCTGTCTGGCTAGGACGAAGGGTGGCGACGATGCTGGCAGGTACCTAGGTGGACATCACCACGAGCCATGCCGTGAAATCTTGTACCGCCGGATCACGGCCAGATTGGCACTGCGATGCACTGCACTACGATACACTGCAGCCCTTCTGCTCCTGAATCGGCGGGCATTTCACGGTGCCATAGCTGCAAAACACACAGCAGTCGCCGCGCTTCGGCTTGAGCAACGTCTTGCAGCTTTCGCATTCATAAAACCATTGGCACGCATCGGTGGGCATGGTTTCTTGTTTGGTGAAGGCACAGGCGGGGCAGGTGATGGTACTTTCCAGCACGACCGTCGTTGTGTTGTTCATTGATAGTCTCAACAATTGATGTGCGTGGGTGGTAACGGCGGTCGTAAAAAGGAGCAGCACAAGCGGAAACGCGAATGTCCGCCCCTCTTGGTCGCTTAGGCCAGCGTATCCGCCCAAATATTGCGCGCCCAAGCCATCGCGTATTGCGCTTCCAGTTCACTCGACGCCGCAGACACACCACCCGAGCCGGGCACCGTTTTCATCGTCTTATCTTTTTCGTCGTACTTATGAATCGACGCGACGTGGACGACTTTGTCCGCTGATACAAAGCTGTAGCAGGTATTGGAAAGCGTTGGGCTGGCGTTGGGTTGCTCGCCGCTCAACAACGCCACCACCGCCGCCGCGCACGCCTTGCCGTGCGCATTCGCCATGTGACCGGACTTCGGCATAGCAGGCGCGATTTGCAGTGCATCGCCGAGCAAATGTACGCCGGGAACATTCTTCGCTTCGTACGTTAGCCAATTGATTTCGCACCAGCGTTTGTTAGCGGTGATGAATGGCGTGGCGATGGTGCCTGCTTTCATCGGCGGAATGACGTTGAGTACATCGGCTTTCACGTCGTCAAATTCGAGCTTCGCGGTCAACGTGCGCGCATCCACGTCAATGGCCTTCGCACCGCCCCGGTACTCGATCATGCCCGGATACATTTCGGCAAACGCTTTTTTGAATAAGCCCGGCTTGGAGGTGATGTCGGCGTTCGCATCGAGAATCAGCACTTTCGATTTCGGTTTGGATTGTTTGAGATAGCTCGCGATCTGGCAGGCGCGCTCGTACGGGCCGGGAGGGCAACGATACGGTGCTTCAGGGATCGATATGGCGACCACGCCGCCATCGCGCATTTCTTCGAGTTGTTTACGCAGCACGATGGTCTGCGCGCCCGCTTTCCATGCGTGCAAGACTTTGGCTTGTGCATCGGCGTTGTTGAGGCCAGGTAGCGCGTCGAACATAAAGTCCACGCCGGGCGAGAGAATCACCCGGTCGAACGGGATCGCATCGCCATTCGCCATGCGCACCACTTTCTTTTCTGCGTCTACTGCCGACGCTTCGCCGCGTACGACTTTGACGCCGTATTTCTTTTGCAACGTGTCGTAACTGAGGGTGATGTCCTTCATCGTCTGCGAACCGCCGAGTACTAGATTCGAAATCGGGCAAGAGACGAAATCGGGATTGCGTTCAATCACCGTCACGTCAATTTGCGGACCCCACATCTTGATGTACTTTGCGGCGGTGGCACCACCGTAACCGCCACCGACAATCACGACCTTCGGCCCGCTCAGCCCGCCAACAGTGGCGCAACCAGAGAGGCCAACTGCGGCGGTGGCACCAGTGGCTTTAAGAAATGTTCTACGCGATGTGTTTGAAGTTGGGATGCTCATGTTTTTTCCTCAGAATTTTATTGATCGCAAACGCGGGGCAAGCAATGGCGCAGAGCCTATTTTTTCTGCGCCGCGAAGTACACAGCGAGTGCTGCCACCTCGGCGTCCGTATAGCCTTTCGCGATCTGGTGCATCAGCGTGGCAGTTCGTTTGCCCTCCTTAAACAACTTCATCTGCGTGACCAAGTAATCTTTGTCCGTGCCGGCGAGACCAGCAATTGCGCCGCCTGCGCTAATGCCGTTGGTGCCGTGACAAGCAGCACAGTTGGCGGCGAGGGAACGTACACCGGCAGGGGTTAGATTGGGTGCGGCGAACGCGGGTGCTGGCGGAGCAGGTGCGGCGGCTGGTGCCGGGACTGGTGCTGCGGGGGGCGTCTGTGCGACCCCAGACATGACCGTGCACAAAGCAAGAAATCCAGCGATGTATTTTGTTTTCATCCTACCACTCCTCAAAAATCGTCATTGATTGGGGCGCGACGTGCGAAACTAATATATTAGGCAGTGCTAATTAAAGCATGTCGCATAATTTTTCGTGCTGAGAAGATTCAAGATACCTTGCAACGCATTCTTCATGCTTGGCGCTCTCGGCACATCACCTCGATAGTGTAGCGCCAGCCCGTCGATTGGAATGAAGTATGTGCAATAAATTGCTTGGTCACCTATTTACGCTCTGCCTGGCGCTAAGCGCGTCGTCTGGGCGCGCTGTTGAGGTTGCGTTCACCCCCGTTGCGGACGGCGTGTACGCCTACGTCGGCGACACGGATGGCCGCACCTATGAAAATGAAGGTCTCAACGCAAATCTCGGCCTCGTGGTCACATCAGCTGGCGCGCTGTTAATTGATAGCGGTGCCACATTTCAATCCGCACAAAAAATCCACGCCGCCATTCGCAAAGTCACCACGCAGCCCGTGAAGTGGGTCATCAACACCGGCGGTCAGGACCATCGCTGGTTGGGCAATGGCTACTTCAAATCGCAAGGCAGCGAAATCATCGCGCACGCTGATGCAGAAGCCGACATGCGCGCACGCGGCACCGAGCATATCGAGCGTCTTAGAGATCTGAAAGAACGCCGCGATGGCACCGTGGTCACGCTACCCACCCGCTACGTCACGGGCAGCGATACCCGCTTGGTGCTGGGTGGTGTGGTCGTTGAGTTGAAACATCGCGGCGGCGGCCACACCCCCGGCGACATGATGGTGTGGCTACCGAGCAAAAATGTGATGTTCAGCGGCGACGTGGTGTACGTCGACCGCATCCTCAGTCTGCTGCCCGTCAGTCGCACCAAAACGTGGCTGCAATCCTTTGCTGTCATCGACGAAATCAAACCAAAAATCATCGTGCCCGGCCACGGTCGCGTGAGCAATGTGGCAGATGCGCAGGCACAAACGCGCGACCTGCTGCGCGCACTACGCGCCCACGTCAAGCGCGCCATCGACACCGACATCGACATCGCGCCAGCGGTAAAAAGCTTCGACGGCAAGGCGTTCGCCACGCTGAAGCACGCCGAGACTTGGGTGCCGCAGTTGGTGAATTTGACTTATTTGGAGATGGAGCGGGAGTGAGGCTTGGCGTTATTTTGCACGTAGTAAATTCGTGAAACTCCATAGCTGGCGCGGTGTTTCAGCCAAAGTGCCGCCTGTGGCTCGGAAGCAGCGCAGCGCATTCCGGAGCCTTTGCTGCGCATATTCTTGCGGTGTCACGGATCGCAATATCACTGCGCTACTTGGTTGGTCCAACGCGCGTCAAAATCACATCAACCACCCGCAGACTCGATGGCAACAGTGTGTGCACAACCGGCAGCAGCACCTGATCGCTGAGCCAATCTGCGCGCACCTCAGACACGGCAACCACGCCGTCGTTCGGCTCACCTGCAAAGCTGCTTCGCGTAAACGGCAAACCGCGTAACCCCACGATACTGGTCGTTGGGTTGGCGAGCGAACCTATCAACGCCATCCGTTCAGTGGAACCCAACAGATTGCCGCAGTCGCCGGTGAGCGCGCGAAAGATAGCATTGCCACCAAGGCGCCGCGCCAAACGTGACGGATGAATGGGGGAGCCCAACAGGAACGCGTGGTGCGGGTGTTTGCTGTCCGGCGGCAAGGCATTGACCGCAGCGCGAAGCAATACGCCGCCTAGTGAATGGCCGATCAGGACGTATTCTCCCGCCGTCGCGACGGCAGCAATTTTTATCGCAAGGCGCGCCGTTATCGTCGAAAATTTTTCGAACGTGGTGGAATAGCCGAAGGTACTGGTGCTGAGTCCGGCGCGCCTGAGTTGTCGCAGCAGCGGCCAGCCGGAGAGCGGCGTGCGGCCCATGCCGTGGATGAAGAGCGCGTGCAAGAACTGGTCAGGAAAAGCGGGCGTAGAGAGGGCGGAGCCTCAAACCAAATCCACCGCAAACGCCTTCAACTCTGCCAACTCCACCACATCCAGCGCGCGCTCGTGCGTAGCGGCGAGCACCACGGGCGGTGCGACGCCAGCGAGGAAGGCTTCTTCCCAGCGCGCGACGCAGACGCACCATTTATCACCGGGTTTGAGCCCGGGAAAGTCGTATTCGGGGCGCGGGGTGGAGAGGTCGTTGCCGGTTTTTTTGCTGAAGGCCAAGAATTCTTTGGTGACTTTGGCGCAGACGGTGTGCAAGCCTTGGTCTTGGGCATCGGTGCGGCAGTGGCCGTCGCGGTAGAAGCCGGTGACGGGTGCAATGCAGCAGCATTCGAGTGCTGTGCCTAGGACGTTTTTTTGGTTGGCTGGGGTTGGCATGTTGGTGCTCCGGATTTGGTGGTGGTGATTGATTGATGACCGAGCCCCCTCTCTCGGCCTTTGGCCTCTCCCGCTAGGGGCGAGAGGGTATTAGTAGCCTTTCGTAAGATGCGCCGCGCCGTTGCTAGGGTTTGGTACTCCATCTGGCTGCGCTGGCGGCATCGCTGTCGCGTGATTCCACCCAACGCTCGCCCGCAGGCGTTTGCTCTTTCTTCCAAAACGGTGCCTTGGTTTTCAGGTAATCCATGATGAATTCGCAGGCGGCAAAGGCGTCACCGCGATGGCCGCTGGCGACGATGACGAGCACGATTTGGTCGGTGGGTTTTAATTCGCCGACGCGGTGGATGACGGTGGTGTCGATGATGCGCCAGCGCTGTTCGGCCTCATGCACAATGGTGGCGAGCGCCTTCGCGGTCATTGCGGGATAGTGTTCGAGTGTGAGCGTGGCGACCCCGCTACCGTCGTTGACATCACGCACGAGGCCAATAAAACTCGCCACTGCCCCAATCGCCGCGCCATTGCTGGGGTTTCGGCGAATGGCGGCGAGTTCATCGGCGCTGTTGAAATCGTCAGTCTGGACGCGAATCGTCGCCATGTTGGTGCGCCCTACCCGCCGGTGACGGGTGGAAAAATGGCGACTTCATCACCCGACTTCAGCGGTGTATCAGTAGCAGCCATGTCTTGATTGACGGCCACGCGCCAACGTTTACCTGCCGCCAGCGCATCAGCCCATGCGCCACCGCGCGCACGTAGCGTGGCGACCAATCCATCGACAGTGGCGACGTGAGGCAATGCGACCGATTCACTCGCGACGCCGAGCGTTTCGCGCAGACTCGCAAAATATAAGACGTTGAGCATTACTTCACCGCATGAATGGATGGGCGACGCAGACCCAAATGCGTGATGATGAATTGCGCCACGCTATCGGCATCATCGAGGTCGAATTGCGGAAGATGGGTGGCGACGTGTTCATCGGTAGCGATGGCGACCACGCTGGCGTCTTCGGGAAACAGCAGCGGCTTTTCGCTGAGCTTGCGATGTACTTCGATCTTCGGCATGGCGTGGTGTTTCCAGCCTTCAACAATCACCACATCACACAGCGCAAAGTGCTTTAGTTGCTCGTCTAGCGATGGTTCTACTTCGTCTCGCAATTCGTGCATCAGCGCCCAGCGTTTGCTGGAGGTGACCATGACTTCAGTCGCGCCCGCATGGCGATGCCGCCATGAGTCCTTGCCGGGCTGATCGACATCGAATTCGTGATGCGCATGCTTGATGAGCGAAACGCGATAGCCTTCCATGACGAGGCAGGGAATCACCTTTTCGATTAGCGTGGTTTTGCCACTGCCGGAGTAGCCAGAGATTGCGATAGTTTTCATGATTCTAATTTAGCAGATTGTGATGCCTATTGAGCCCTTCTCCCGAAGGAGAAGGGTTGGGATGAGGATTTGCGCGAAGCGCTATTTCACTTGCATCGCAAACGCATTGGCAATGAACGCCAGTATGTCCGAGCGTTCCCCAATGATTTTCGAAGTTGGGGTACCCGCACCATGGCCGGCGCTGGTCTCGATACGAATAAGTTTCGGCGCGCTGCCGGTGTCCGTGGCTTGCAAGGTCGCGGCATATTTGAAGCTGTGCGCGGGCACCACGCGATCATCGTGATCGGCGGTGGTCACCAATACCGGCGGATATTTTTTGCTGGCTTGAATCGTGTGCATCGGCGAATACCTGTATAGCGCTTTGAATTCATCGGCGTTATCCGACGAGCCGTAGTCCGATACCCACGCCCAGCCGATGGTGAATTTATGGAAGCGCAGCATATCCATCACGCCCACTTGTGGCACGGCCGCACCAAATAATTCCGGGCGCTGATTCAACACGGCGCCCACCAGCAAGCCGCCATTTGAGCCACCGTTGATCGCGAGTTTCGATGGCTGCGTGTATTTGTTGGCGATCAGCCATTCGGCGGCGGCGATGAAATCATCAAACACGTTTTGCTTTTTGAGTTTGGTACCGGCGTCATGCCACGCGCTACCGTATTCGCCGCCGCCGCGCAGCGAGGCGGTGACAAACACGCCACCCATTTTCATCCATACCGCAGCCGTGGCGCGGTAGTTCGGCGTCTCGGAAACGTTGAAGCCGCCGTAACCATAGAGCAGCGTGGGATTGGTACGGTCGAGTTGTAGCCCTTTGCGATGGCCGATGAAAATCGGGAAGCGCGTGCCATCTTTGCTCGCCACGAACACTTGCTTGGTCTCGAATTCGTTGCCATCAAAAATAGTCTTCGGCCGCTTGAACAGCGTTGATTTACCACTCGCCACATCGTAACGATGAATTTCCGGTGGCGTGCTGAGGCTCGCGTAACTGAAGAAGGTTTCGGTCGATCCGAAACGCCCGCCAAAACCGCTCGCCGTACCAATACCAGGCATGTCAACGTTGCGCAGGAATTTGCCGTCGGTGGCATAAACCTTCACGCTGGAAACCGCGTCGTGCAAAAACTGCGCGAACAATTTTCCACCGACCGCACTCGCGCCGGTCATGGTGTCGCTCGCTTGCGGGATCACGGTCGCCCAGCGATTCGATTCCGGGTGGGTCAAATCAATCGCGATCACTTTGCCGCGCGGCGCGTCTTTGTCGGTCTTCACCCACAGCGTATTGGCATGACTGCCGATGGGCTTGTACTCGGCATCGAAGGCAAGGGTGAGCCCTGTCGTGGTGCCCGCAACGTAGGCGCCATTCTTCAGCGGTTGCCAGAGCAAGCCGTTTTTGCGCCCCGAACCTTTCCAAACGTTGATGGTGAAAAACTTGCCGTCATCGCTCACCGCCGCGCCAAAGCCCCATTCCTTCTCT
Source organism: Burkholderiales bacterium (assembly GCA_043744255.1). GTDB lineage: Bacteria > Pseudomonadota > Gammaproteobacteria > Burkholderiales > Usitatibacteraceae > UKL13-2. The sequence goes on from JAYTVA010000072.1 coordinate 18,562, forward strand.
TTGTTATTTTCAAACACCAACGCATCTTTGGCTTGGTCGTCACCGAGGCGATGATAGTAGAGCTTCTGGAAAAAATTACTGCCCGTGAGTGCCGCCCCTTCTTTCGGTGCGTCGTAGCGCGAGTAGAAAAAACCTTTGCCGTCTGGCGTCCAACTCGCTTGCGAAAATTTCACCCACTTGATGAGGTCAGATAAATCCTTGCCGGTGTTGAGATCCCGCACACGCCACTCCTGCCAATCCGAGCCCGCACCGGCGATGCCATAGGCGAGATAGCGGCCATCGCGACTCGGCACTGCGCCAGTCAAGGCCACCGTACCATCTTTGGAAAGTGTATTCGGATCAATCGCGATTTGCGGTTTATCGCTGAGTGAGGTCGCAGTGTAAAGCACACTTTGTTGCTGCAAGCCATCGTTGCGCGTCCAAAAATAGCGCTTGCCCTCGCGATACGGGATGCCAAATTTTTCGTAGTTAAAAATATCGGTGTAGAGTTTTTTGATCGGCTCGCGTTGCTGGATGCCTTGCAAAAATTTGTCCGTGACCGCGTTCTGCGCCTTGACCCAATCTTTGGTCTCGGTGCTGTTATCGTCTTCGAGCCAGCGATAAGGATCGGCGACCGTCACGCCGTGGTAGACATCGCTCTGTGCGCTCTTGCGGGTTTCGGTGATGTCGGCCATTGCATTCACGCTGAGTGTCATGGTCAGTGCAGCCAGTACCAACGCAACTGCACGCGCCATTGAAAATTTTTGCATAACGTCCTCACCTGTTACTAATCGTTAGCGGGTTTGACGACGGTCAGCATCGGTGGCTGTATCGGCACCTTGCCCTCGGCATCATCAGAGAGTGCGGGTAATTCTATCGCTGGTTCAATCTCAACGTTTTCAATTTTTTTGAATTGATCGGTAATTTTGCGGCTGGACGTTTGAACCTGTTCAACGTCTTTAGACACTTGCCCGATGTGCTTCGCCAAGTCATCCATGCGCGACTGAAAACGTCCAAAGTCCGCGCCCAGCTTGCCGAGCGAGTCTTTTATCACATGCACCTGCTTGCGCGTTTCGACATCTTTTAGCACTGCGAGCGCCGTGTTCAACACCGCCATCATCGTCGTCGGCGAAACAATCCACACGCGCTTGCGACCGGCGTATTCGACTAGATCACGATGATGCGCATGAATCTCCGCGAACACCGCTTCAGCGGGCAAAAACATCATCGCGCCGTCGCCGGTCTCACCGGGGATGATGTATTTGCTGGAGATGTCGTCGATGTGTTTTCGCACGTCCGCTTTGAACGCCGCCGGGCTGGTGCGATCTGCTCCATCGGCCAACATGCGCTCGTAATTTTCCAACGGAAATTTGGAGTCGATGGCGATCACGCCGGTCGGCTCCGGCAGCTTCAACACGCAATCAGCGCGCACCTTGTTGGCAAACGTGTACTGAAAATCATAAGCCGTCGGCGGCAACACATTACGGATGATGCCTTCGAGTTGTACTTCACCAAACGCCCCGCGCGAGCGTTTGTCACCCAGCAGTTGTTGCAGGCTGACGACGTTGGTGGTGAGGCCATCAATTTTTTTCTGCGCCTCATCGATGGTCGCGAGCCGCGCCATCACATTCACAAACGTTTCGTTGGTTTTCTTGAAGCCTTCGTCGAGCCGCTCATTCACCTTGCCGGTGATCTGCTCGAGACGCTCGTCGATCTTGCCGGTCAATGCCAGCGTCGTCTCGCCGAGCTTGGCGACCATCGCTTCGCGGCTTTCACCGAGGTTGTGCGCGAGCGCGAGCTGCAGCGCATGCAACGTATCGCGCGTCTGCTTGAGCTCTTCGGCCGTCGAGCCGCGCAGGCGCTCCGAGTTATCAGCGAGCGCAACCGTCAGTCGGTCGCCCTGTTTCGTCAGGCCGTCGTGCAGGTCGAGCAGCATGGCGCGATGGCGCTCTTCCTGACCCTGCCCCATCACCAGCGGCAACTCGTCGAAACGCCGCTGCAACACCAGCGTGCGCATCGCCAGCCACGCGATCAACGCGATCGCGATGATGATTAACGCCAGCGCCAGTTCGAGCATGCGGCTTCCCAGTGAGAATTGCGCATTTTACACCCGGGCTGCAGTCTCACGCTGCGTTCAAAACTCGCAGCGGCGAAGTCGCCAGTACGCGGCGCGTGCCGAGCATGCCGGCAGCCGCGATGCCTGCGCCGCCGGCACCGATACCGATCAGCCATATCCACCCATTGCCGGCATAAGGCACATGCAGGACTTTGTGCGCGAGCACGTAGCCCAGCGCGCGCATCACCGCCGTCTCG
>JAYTVA010000073.1:0-71067 GCA_043744255.1 Burkholderiales bacterium
CTAGATAGTTCGCCCTTGGGTTGGCGGAGTGGACGGGACTCGAACCCGCGACCCCCGGCGTGACAGGCCGGTATTCTAACCAACTGAACTACCACTCCATTGTGCAGACGCATCATTCAAATCGCTGCACACAAAACACTGTTGAAACATTGGTGGGTGCTGAGGGGCTCGAACCCCCGACATTCGCCTTGTAAGGGCGACGCTCTACCAACTGAGCTAAGCACCCGGAACACCCAAAAAGGTCTACTAGTTTAGCGCATCTTTCAATGCTTTACCAGCGCGGAACTTCGGAACTTTCGCTGCCTTGATCTTGATGGCAACACCGGTGCGTGGATTACGGCCTGCACGCGCAGCACGCTTACCCACGAAGAAGGTGCCGAAGCCAACCAAAGTTACCATCTGATTTTTCTTCAACGAAGTGCGGATACCAGCAATCATGCCTTCTACAGCGCGACCGGCTGCAGCTTTGGAGATGTCGGCGGTTTTAGAAACGTGTTCGATCAGTTCCGTCTTGTTCATTTGGTAACCCTTTCAGTCGTTGTTGATGTCGCCATCGGCGAAGGAGCGTTGAAAATTATGATCGCAGCACAAGGCTGCAAGGTGAAAAATATTACTGGCGAAAACTTTATCGCGTACCACCACAGTCGCGAATGAAGACGTAGTTTAGCGCAATTCGCACACTATCGAAGGCACACCGCGCACAACAACAAGTTAATGCTTAGTGACCACCGGCGGTCCCTCTTTTGCCACGGCTGCTGCGGCAGGCACCTCGACATTTTCTACCAATGGCAATGGGTTACGTTCCAGCGCGAGCTCCAACACTTTATCAATCCAACGCACTGGCTTGATGTCGAGATCCTTGGTGATTTCGCTCGGAATTTCCGCGAGGTCTTTCTGATTTTCTTCTGGGATCAAAACAGTCTTGATGCCGCCACGCGCCGCCGCGAGCAGTTTTTCTTTCAGGCCACCAATAGGCAGCACTTCACCACGCAACGTGATCTCGCCGGTCATCGCGACATCGCAACGCACGGGGATACCCGACAACACCGACACCAATGCGGTGGTAATAGCGATGCCCGCACTCGGGCCATCTTTGGGCGTTGCACCCTCGGGCAAGTGAATGTGCAAATCATTTTTTTCGTAAAAGTCTTCAGGAATACCAAGCGTCTTCGCACGCGAACGCACCACTGAAATCGCCGCCTTGATGGACTCCTGCATGACTTCGCCGAGCTTACCTGTCGTGTCAACCTTACCTTTGCCGGGCAGGCGTGCAGCTTCCACGGTCAGCAATTCGCCGCCGACTTCGGTCCATGCGAGACCAGTGACCTGGCCAATCTGATTAGTCTTTTCGGCGATGCCATAGGTGTAGCGACGCACGCCCAAAAACTTGTCGAGATTTTTTGCCGCGACTTGCACTTTGCCGGTTTTTTTCTTGGCCGCTTCGCCGGAGAGTTGCGCCTTCACCACCTTGCGGCAAATTTTCGCGATTTCGCGATCCATGCCGCGCACACCCGCTTCACGGGTGTAGTAGCGCGCGATGTCACGCAATGCGGCATCAGCGATATTGAGTTCGTCGTCCTTTACGCCGTTCGCCTTCATTTGCTTGGGCAGCAAGTATTGGCGGGCGATATGGACTTTTTCATCTTCGGTGTAGCCAGCGAGACGAATCACTTCCATGCGATCTAGCAAGGCGGGCGGAATGTTGAATGAATTCGAGGTCGCGACGAACATCACATCTGACAAATCGAAATCGACTTCAACGTAGTGATCCTGGAAGGTGTGGTTCTGTTCGGGGTCAAGCACTTCGAGCAACGCGCTTGACGGATCACCACGAAAATCCATGCCCATCTTATCGACTTCATCGAGCAGGAACAGCGGATTGCGTACACCGACCTTCGACATATTCTGCAAAATTTTTCCGGGCATCGAGCCGATGTAAGTACGACGATGACCACGAATCTCCGCCTCGTCACGCACGCCGCCGAGCGACATGCGAATGAACTTGCGATTGGTCGCCTTGGCGATGGATTGGCCGAGCGATGTCTTGCCGACACCGGGTGGCCCGACCAAACACAAAATCGGCGCTTTCAGTTTATCGACGCGACTCTGCACGGCGAGATATTCGACGATGCGTTCCTTCACTTTCTCCAAACCGTAGTGATCGGCATCGAGGACTTTTTCCGCGTTCGCAAGATCAGAATTAACTTTGGTTTTTTTCTTCCACGGCAAGTTCACCACAGTGTCGATGTAGTTACGCACCACGGTGGCTTCGGCTGACATCGGCGACATCAGTTTCAATTTTTTCAGTTCGGTCTCGGCCTTCGCGCGTGCCTCTTTCGGCATGTGCGCAGCTTTGATTTTTTTCTCGAGTTCATCGATGTCGGCACCGTCTTCGGTATCACCGAGCTCTTTTTGAATCGCTTTCACTTGCTCATTGAGGTAGTACTCGCGCTGCGATTTTTCCATCTGGCGTTTGACGCGGCCACGGATACGCTTTTCGACTTGCAGAATATCGATCTCGGTTTCAAGCAAGCCCAGCAGTTGTTCCAGGCGCGATGGCACATCGAAATTTTCCAGCACCTGTTGTTTCTGTTCGAGCTTCAGCGGTAAGTGCGCGGCGATGGTGTCGGACAGGCGGCTGGCGTTGTCGATCCCTGAGAGCGAGGTCAAAACCTCTGGGGGAATTTTCTTGTTGAGCTTAACGTATTGATCGAACTGACCGAACAAGCTGCGACGCATCGCTTCGACTTCGTTGTTGTCAGTCTCTTCTTGCGGAATCGGCGTGATTTCCGCTTCGTAATTTTCTTTCACGTTCAGCACGTGGTTGATGCGAGCGCGATGCACGCCTTCGACCAAGACCTTCACGGTGCCGTCGGGTAGCTTGAGCATTTGTAGAATGCTGGCGACGGAGCCCACGTCATACAGATCTTCGGGACCGGGATCGTCGTTACCGGCCGATTTTTGCGCAACCAGCACGACGTTCTTGCCCTCTTCCATCGCGGCTTCGAGTGCCTTAATCGACTTTGGGCGACCCACAAACAAGGGGATCACCATATGAGGGAACACCACCACGTCGCGCAGTGGTAGCAAGGGCAGGATGGAATTGTCAGCATCTTTAAGCGGGGCGGAGAACGTCATGATCTCGTCCTTGAGGGTAGTGTTTGGGCAAAACGAAAGGATTCACCAAGTAACGACATGGTGGCAAAAATGGCAATCTGAATAGAGGAAAACATGGCTTTCGGGCGAAGGCGAATCTTCACCGCTTGGTCAGGGCTCAGTGCGACCCGCCTGCCACCTTGGGATGGTCAGAGTACATCAACAGCGGCTTCTGACCGGATGAAATCGTACCCTCATCAACGACCGCCTTCTCCACGTTGCTGAGTGACGGCAGTTCGAACATCACATCCAGCAGGGCGTGTTCGATGATGGAACGCAGACCACGCGCGCCGGTTTTGCGTTCCAATGCGCGCTTCGCGATGGCACCGAGCGCAGCTTCGCGGAACTCCAGCTCCACGCCTTCCATCGCGAATAGCTTTTGGTATTGTTTGGTGAGCGCGTTTTTGGGCTCGGTGAGGATGCGCACCAAGGCTTTCACGTCTAACTCTTCCAAAGTGGCGACCACTGGCAAACGGCCAACAAACTCAGGAATAAGCCCGTACCGGATGAGATCTTCCGGCTCGACATCGCGCAACAGTGCGTTGTTGGCTTCGCGATTCGCGCCGCTCTTCACATCCGCGCCGAAGCCAATACCGGTCTTGGCGGTGCGCATCTGAATCACTTTTTCCAAACCGTTAAACGCGCCGCCGCAGATGAACAAAATATTGCTGGTATCAATCTGCACGAATTCCTGATTCGGATGCTTACGGCCACCTTGTGGCGGCACCGAGGCAATCGTGCCCTCGATCAGCTTCAACAACGCCTGTTGCACGCCTTCACCGCTCACATCGCGGGTGATGGATGGGTTATCTGACTTGCGAGAAATTTTGTCGATCTCATCAATGTAGACGATGCCGCGCTGGGCCTTTTCTACGTCGTAATCGCATTTTTGCAGCAGCTTCTGAATGATGTTTTCAACGTCTTCACCAACGTAACCGGCTTCGGTCAGCGTGGTGGCGTCGGCGATCACGAACGGCACATTGAGTAGACGCGCCAGCGTTTGTGCGAGTAGGGTTTTGCCGGAGCCGGTCGGGCCGATGAGCAAAATGTTTGACTTGGCGAGTTCGACTTCGCCGTCTTTGGTGCCGTTCTTCAACCGTTTGTAGTGGTTGTAGACGGCCACGGAAAGAATTTTTTTCGCTTGAATCTGGTCGATCACATATTGATCGAGAATGTCACAGATTTCCTGCGGCGTTGGCAGATCACTCTTGGTGATTTTTGTGTTTGGGTCGGCCTGCGCCTCTTCGCGAATGATGTCGTTACAGAGATCGATACACTCATCACAAATGAACACCGATGGCCCGGCAATAAGTTTCCGCACCTCGTGCTGGCTCTTGCCGCAAAAGGAACAGTAAAGCAGTTTTTCGCCAACCTTCTCGCTCATTTCCAATCCCGACGGGTCTACTCGATGCGCGGATGCAAGTCACTACAACAACTGACCGCATCCGCTTCGACTACTCACGCAACATTGCGCCAACTACTTTGCGACCCCGCGCCCGTGCTAAACCACGCTACGGCGCGTCTGACCGATTCACTAATACCTTATCGATAATACCGTATTTCATTGCCTGCTCCGCCGACAGGAAATTGTCGCGATCGGTGTCTTTTTCGATCTCATCGACGGTCTTGCCGGTGTGCTTGGCCATGATTTCGTTGAGGCGCTGTTTCAAGAACAGGGCTTCCTTGGCGTGGATTTCGATGTCCGATGCTTGACCGCGATAACCGCCGGAGAGCTGATGAATCATCACGCGCGCGTTTGGCAGCGATAGGCGCTTGCCCTTCGCACCTGCACCGAGCAAAAACGCACCCATGCTCGCCGCGAAACCCGTACACAGCGTCGCGACATCCGGCTTGATAAATTGCATCGTGTCGTAGATCGCGAGGCCAGCTGTAACCGAGCCGCCGGGTGAATTGATATAGAGCGAAATATCTTTATCTGGATTTTCGCTTTCCAAAAAAAGCAACTGCGCGACGATGACATTGGCGGTGATGTCATTAACTTCGCCAACCAAAAACACCACGCGCTCTTTCAACAAGCGCGAATAAATATCAAAGGCGCGCTCGCCGCGACCCGATTGCTCAATGACCATGGGGATATAACCCAGGCCAGTCGTCGGCTGGTAGCCCATCGCGGCGTAGTCGTCACGATGCCCCGGCGCCATGCCGGTCATGTCAAACGCTTGGGATTGGAAGCGAGTAAAGTTATTCATCGTTTGATCTCCATAATTTCGTCGAACTCCTGAGTCACGTTGGTGACTGCCATGGATTTCGCGGCCCATTCCACTACATTGTCTTCGAGCACCATGCCTTCAACTTCGGCCAGACGCGAAGCCTCACTGTAATACCAACGCACCATCTGCGCCGGATCTTCAAAACTTTCGGCGTGCTCTTCAACGACTGCCCGTATCTGTTCTGGACGCGCTTTGAGGTCGTGTTGTTTCACGGCTTCGCTCAAAATCAGCCCCAACTTGACACGTTTCTCCGCGCGTTCCACAAACAACTCCGGCGGCAATTGCACATCGGTTGTCGTCATACCTCGCGATTTCAAATCGGCTAACGCTTGTTCCTGCAAACGGCCCACTTCCAACTCCACCAGCGAGCGTGGCAAATCCAAGGTGGAAACGGACAACAACGCATCCATCACCTGATCCTTAGTTTTGGCCTGTATGCGTTTTTTCAACTCACGTTCCAAATTGTTTTTGATTTCAGCACGCATGATCGCTACATCGCCATCGGCCACACCAAGCGATTTGGCGAAAGCGGTGTCAACGGGCGGGTAGATCGGCGCATTCACGACTTTTGCGGTTACCGTGAACTGGACGGTCTTGGTGGCTAGCTCTGGCTGATAGTCAGCGGGGAAAGTCAGATCGAAGGTTTTTTCATCGCCGCTCTTCATGCCGGCCAAGGCCGCTTCGAAGTCGGGCAGCATGCGGCCTTCGCCGAGCACCACGCCAAAGTTTTCGGCTTCACCACCCTTGAACGGCACGCCATCCAACTTGCCCAAAAAGTCAATCACCAAGAAATCGCCTTTTTGCGCCGCACGATCCGCCTTGTCATAGGTGGCGCGCTGTTTGCGCAGGGTCTCGATGGTGTTGTCGATGTCTTTATCAGTGACGGTCGCACTCGGACGACTCAGCGGCTTGCTGCTCAAATCGCCCATCGTCACTTCGGGGTACACCTCAAAAATGGCCGTGAATTCAAAACGGTCGGTCGCAGCCGCGCTGCTGGCTGGCGCGAAACGCGGGTAGCCCGCGACGCGAATTTGTTGTTTTTGCACTTCATCGGCAAAAATTTGTTGCACCGAATCCGACATCACTTCTTGGCGAACCTGGTAGCCATATTGGTTCGCAACCATATTGAACGGCACCTTGCCGGGACGGAAGCCGGGCATTTTTGCCGTGCGCGCGATGTGCTTGAGGCGAGACGTAATTTCCGACTCAATCGCGACGACGGGAAGCGACAGGGCGATGCTGCGTTCGAGGTTGCTGGTGGTGACTGGGGATGCGGATGCTTGCATGACAATTCCTTAGAACGTGACTGGGCGCGACGCAAACAGCGGTCGCGCAAAAATTTCTGTTGAGATATTTATGGTGCGAGAGAAGGGACTCGAACCCCCACGCCTTACGGCGCTGGAACCTAAATCCAGTGCGTCTACCAATTCCGCCACTCTCGCAGGTTTTCCAGCGGCCATTTTAGCCGAAACCACCCCGCCGCGCCTGTTACAAAATTGGTCATATTGCCGAACCATTTCCGAAAGTATTTGTTTTCACAAATATAATTGCCACAAAACCTCCCAAGCACAACCTCCCACGCACCGCGCGCCGCGCGCCTGAGTGTCCTCGCGAGAACTGCCTGCTGTGCCTGTCGAACATTACGAAAATTTTCCGGTGGCCTCTCTCCTGCTACCGAAGCACCTGCGCCGTCCCATCGAGGTCATTTACGCCTTTGCGCGCTCGGCCGACGACTTTGCCGACGAAGGTAGCCTGCGCGACGATCAGCGCTTTGCCCTGCTCGATGGCTACTCTCGCGAGCTGGACGCCATCGGTGCGGGCAAGGCCACCGAGAATCCATTGTTCACCGAACTTGGGGGCATCATTGCCGCGCATGCGTTACCGCTGCAGTTATTCCACGACTTACTCGATGCGTTCAAGCAGGATGTCAGCAAAACCCGCTATGCGAATTTTGCAGAATTGATGGATTACTGCCGACGTTCGGCCGACCCCATCGGGCGCTTGCTGCTCCATTTGAACCAAGCCGCCACACCGGAACATCTGAAATGGAGCGACGCGATTTGCTCGGCGCTGCAACTCATCAATCACTGGCAGGACGTGGCAATTGACTGGAAAAAAAACGACGGTGGGCGCGTCTATTTGCCACTGGACGATTTGGCGCGACACGGTGTTTCAGAAGCCGACATCGCCAGTGCGAGCAATAGCGCGGCATGGCAAACGCTGATGGCGTTCCAATGCAAGCGTGCGCGTGAACTGTTGTTTTCCGGCAAGCCGCTGACCACCGCGCTACCGGGTCGCTTCGGTGCCGAATTACGTTTGATCGTCGCCGGTGGCGCAAAAATTCTCGACAAAATTGACGCGGTCAACGGCGATGTTTTTCGCCACCGCCCAAAACTAAACAAATGGGATTGGCTGACCATCCTTCCCCGCGTGCTCAAGATCTAGCCCATGACTCCAGACCAATATTGCCAAGACAAAGCCGCAAAAAGCGGTTCCAGCTTTTACTACGCATTCCGCTTTTTGCCCCCGGATCGCCGCCGCGCCATCACCGCGCTATATGCATTTTGTCGCGAGGTCGATGACATCGCCGATGAAGTCGAAGACGTAAATGTGGCGCGCGCCAAACTCGGCTGGTGGCGCGCCGAATTGGCCAATTTGTTCGCCGGACATCCCACCCATCCGGTCAGCAAAGCGCTGCAACCCGCCACGCAACGATTCGGCGTCGATCAATCGCGGCTCAACGAAATCATCGACGGCATGGAGATGGATTTATCGCGTCGCCGCTATCAGGATTTCGATAGCCTCAAACTCTATTGCCATCGCGTCGCGGGCGTCGTTGGTCAGCTATCCGCAAGCATCTTCGGCTACACGAATCCGATGACCATTGACTACGCCGAGCATCTTGGCCTCGCTTTTCAAATGACCAATATCATCCGCGACGTCGGCGAGGACGCGCGCCGTGATCGCATTTATTTGCCGCAGGAAGACCTGCAAAAATTCGGCGTCACGGTCGCGGAGATCCTCGATTGCAAACAAACGCCGCAGTTTGAACAACTGATGGCGTTCCAGTGTGAACGGGCAAAGTCATTGTATGCCGTGGCGTTTGCCACACTTTCGTCCGAAGATCGCCGACCACAGCGGCCTGGACTCATCATGGCAGCGATCTATCGCGCGTTGTTGGACGAGCTAGAGCGCGACGGTTTCAAAGTGCTCAATCAACGGCTCTCGCTCACCCCCATCCGCAAACTGTGGATCGCGTGGAAGACGTGGGTTAGCTCATGAATACGCGCGTCGCCATTATCGGCGCGGGTTACGCCGGCATCGCCGCGGCGGTGAGTCTGGCCGAGCGGGGCGTTGCCAGCTCGATCTTCGAGTCCGCACGCGTACTAGGCGGACGGGCGCGCAAGATCGAATATCAAGATGCCACGCTCGACAACGGGCAACACATATTGTCCGGCGCGTACAGCGAATTGCTGCGCATGATGACGCTGGTCGGGGTAGCGCCGAGCGCGGTTCAGCGCGTACCGTTGCGCCTCGACATCGCGCCCGATTTTTCGCTGCGCGCACCGCGCCTGCCCGCACCATTACATCTTGCGTTCGCGTTGCTGTGCGCGAAAGGTCTTTCGTTCGCTGAGCGGATCGAGGCGGGTCGCTTGATGCAGTCGCTCAAAAAATTGCGCTTCACGGTTGACGCCACCCACACCGTCGCGCAGCTCTTGTTTGCACATCAGCAAAGTGAAAACCTTGCGCGCTTGCTGTGGCAGCCGCTGACCGTATCTGCCCTTAATACACCGATTGAAACCGCGTCAGCGCAGGTATTCGCCCATGTACTGCGCGACACCCTGGCCGGGCGGCGCAAAGTCAGTGATTTAATTCTGCCGAAGACTGATTTATCCGCACTGTTTCCGGAACCTGCTGCGGCATGGCTTGCGGCCAAGGGTTCCGACCTACAAGTCGGCGCGCGCGTCACTGGTATCACCCGCGACGGCGACCAATTTCGCGTGGCAACCAGCCAAGACGTGCAAGACTTCGACAGCGTAATACTCGCCGTCGCCCCACACCAGTTAGAAAAAATCAATCTACCCGTCGCCATCGCGCCCCCATTTCAGTATGAGCCGATCTACACCATCTACCTCAGATACCCGCAGCGCGTGCCGTTTGCGCAGCCCATGATTGGCCGCGTCGATGGCATGGCGCAATGGTTCTTTGACCGCGAGACGCTATCGGGGCAAAAAGGCTTGGTCGCGGCGGTGATTTCTGCATCCGGCGCGCATGAAGCGCTCGATCACGTTGCCCTCGCCAGGCATGTACACGATGAGTTAGTACGCACGGTCGGCCCACTCCCGCTGCCGATGTGGCACAAAGTCATCGCAGAAAAATTTGCCACTTTTGCGTGCACACCACAGGCGCAAAATACCGCGAGACCCGACACAGCCACCTCGATGCCCGGCCTGTATCTGGCGGGCGATTACATCGCTTGTGACTACCCGGCAACGCTCGAAGCTGCCGTACGTAACGGCATTGCCGCCGCAACCGCCGCCGAAAAATTTCTTCTCGCGACCGCCCATGTCTGACGCCTACGAAACCTTGCCCGCCCATTTTTCGCCTGCCGCCGATTTGCTGAAAGATCGCGTCATCCTCGTCACCGGCGCTGGACAAGGATTGGGCAAGGCCGCCGCCCTCGCGTTCGCGCGCCATGGCGCGACCGTCATTCTCCATGGCCGCAATGTGCCAAAGTTGGAAGCCACCTACGATGAGATTGAGGCAATGGGCGCGCCGCAACCGGCGATCATGCCGCTCGATTTTTTGAAGGCCACACAAGCCGATCTCGATGCCTTCGCCCACTCGATTCTGCTCACGTTAAAACGCCTCGACGGTATCTTTCACGCCGCCACGCATTTTTCACCGCTGATGCCGTTGGGCTTGCAGGATTTAGCCACTTGGCACGCGCATCTCACCGTCAATGTCGGCGTCCCCGCCGCACTCACTAAGGCGTGTCTTCCACTCCTCAAAAAGTCTCCCGAGGCAAGCGTGGTGTGGCTTTCCGAGACACACGCGATCACGCCGACCGCGTTCTGGGGCGCATTCGCGACTAGCAAATCGGCGTTGGTCGCGCTCGCGAAGACGTGGCAGGCCGAGATGATGCCCACCGAGCACGTGCGCTTTCGCGTATGTGTCCCAGGACCGGTTGCCAGCCCGTCGCGCGGGCAGAGTCATCCGGGTGAGTCGCCTGAAACGCTACCCATTGCACAATCGCTTGCGCGCGATTTTTTGCATCTGATGAGCCAAAGATCGAAGCTGGCGGAAATGTCTCCATTTACAATTGTTTACAGATGCCAAGCTGCTGCCGACTAGAGCATCCTGCTATTCCCCCCACGCGAATCTCCAATTCAATGACACTCTTAGGTAGACTACGAAGCAATACCTAGGCGCGGCCAGTTTTGACCCGTTGTTTGATCGTTTGATTGATTCGTTGTTTGGTTGTTGGTGCCCCGTTGTTTGCCCGCTACTTCCACGCCGATTTGACTCCTCGCTGACTGTCCCGACTTGAACGCACCGCAACAAGCTGACCACTCAACCTTCGTCGGAACCGTCGCGTTCATCGACATCGTTGAGTTCGCCAAAAAAACAGTCGGCGAGCAACTCGGTGTGAAAGAACTCTTCACGTCGATGCTGAGCGAGGCGCTGGAAGGGATCGATCCCGACCAACGCATGATTCTCGACACCGGTGACGGCGTCGCGGTCACCTTTCTCGGCGATGTCGATGACGCGCTGTTCGTGACCATGCGGCTGCGCGAGCAAATTCGTGCGGCAACGGCGGGAACGCAGGCGAGTCCGACAGACGCTGCGCCACCATTCAATTTCGATGTGCGTGCCGCCATCAACCTCGGTCCGATCAGGCTCCTGCGCGACGCACTAGGTCACCCTAGCGTGGTCGGCGATGGGGTCAGCGTCGCACAGCGCATCGTTGCTTTCGCGCAGAGCGGACAAATCATTGCATCTCGTTCTTATTTCGAGAACGTCACCAAAATCTCGCAACCGTTTGCCAAGGTCTTCGCCTACGAAGGATCGCGCACCGACAAGCATGTGCGCGAACATGAAATTTACGTGGTTGGTGAGGCCGATCGACCACTCGGTGAATTGTTCGACAAAAGCGCGCGTGTGCCACCAGCCAAGTCAGCAATGGCCACCTTGACTGAAATGCCGCAGCATAAAAAACTCATTTTCGCGAGTGGCGGTTTAGCGGTAGTCGTGTTGGGTCTCATATTGGCGCTGGCGATGCGCAGCCCGGGCAAAAAACCCGACGCCGCGATCAATCCACCGGTGACCACTGCATCTGTCGCCGCCCCGACAACCCCTGTGGCACCGGCTGTCGCCCCCCTGCCGCCGTCAGTGAACTCCACTGGCACGACGGCGGCGGCTATTGCCGCCGCTGCCAGCAAAGACGGCAAGGCAACACCACCGCTTGATCCGGAAGCCGTCAAAGTCGCAGAGGAAAAAAAACTTGCGCTAGCGCGTCAAGGAACGATTCTATTCAACATCAGCCCCTGGGGCAATGTGTCGATCAACGGCAGCCCCGCAGGCACCTCGCCACCCATGAAGCAGACGCGCCTAGCACCGGGAAAATACCGCATCGAGGTTCGAAATAGCGATGCATTCGCGCCTTATGTCGTCGAAATCAACCTAAAGTCAAAAGAAGAAATCGCGTTAAGGCATCGGTTCCAGTAATTGTTCTCAGGAATTTGCGTGTAAATTCGCTGTGACCTGACCGATAATGTCGATGTTATCCAGCACCTGCTCCACAAAACAACGACAAAACTCGCGCCGCCGTATGCCAGTCATGAAGCTCTTGCCCAACAACTCCATTCCAATATTTTTGTTTTCCCCCGCGCGCCGCGCTTCATCTGCGGTGGCGGCGGTGCTCGCACTGTTGCTCGCCGGTTGCGCGACACCCGGCAAACCCACTACCGCAGCGGCTACGCCCGCAGTCAGCACGGCCACCGCACCGAGCGCGGAAGCCGTCTACAAGCAGCAGCGTATCGACCGCGCCAAAGCGAGTCTTGCGGAAGGACTGAAACGCTACGACGCGGGCAATTTTCCCGAAGCCTTAAGCAGTTTCGCCGCCGCCTTGGACAGCGGCGGGATACTCCCGGTCGCCGATCAGCTCGTCGCACGTAAACACGTCGCCTTCATCCACGCCGTCAGTCATCGCGATGCAGCCAGTCGCGAGGAATTCGAAAAAGCATTTTTGCTCGATCCCGGTTTTACCCTCAGTGCCGCCGAGGCCGGCCATCCCGCATGGGGACCGATTTTTCGCGCAGTGAAATCTGAGGTTGACCTACGCCGATCTGGCATCTCGCCGCCGTCGGCGCAAGCAGTCGGCCCGACGATTGGCGAACGACTGCTTGCCAGCGCCATGGCGATTTACGACCAAGGCGACTACAACCGGGCGATCAAGACGCTGCAAGACGCGTTGAAGGAAAGCCTAACCGTCGTTGATCGCGTGAAAGCGCTGAAATTCACCGCCTTCAGCTATTGCCTAACTAGCCGAAACACCTTATGCCGCGCGGAGTTTGAGAAGATTTTCCAAGTTAGTCCCGATTTCGTGCTTGAGCCTGCTGAGGCCGGTCACCCCTCTTGGGGCCCATCCTTTCGCGCGGTAAAAGCACGCCAAACCGCGCCGAAGAAGTAGCCCATGCTCGAAACGCTCGGTCGCTACAAAATTCTCGGCACGCTCGGTCAGGGTGCCATGGGGGTGGTCTACAAAGCGGTCGATCCCATGATCCATCGCACGGTCGCGATCAAGACGGTTAATCTCTCGCTCAATCACGATGATCTCGCTGAATACGAAGCGCGCTTCCAGCAAGAAATCAAAGCGGCTGGCGGGCTAAATCATCCTAACATCGTCACCATCTATGACGTGGGCCGCACCGACACCTTGGCCTACATGGCGATGGAGTATTTGCAGGGTCGTGAACTCAAGGACATCTTCGCCGCTGGTGAACGCCCCGCAGTCGCCGATACCGTGGACTGGATTGCGCAGGCTGCGTTGGGCCTCGGTGCCGCGCACGCCAATGGCGTGATTCATCGCGACGTGAAGCCATCCAATATCATGATCGTGCAGCAGAGCCTCGCTAAAATCACCGATTTTGGTATCGCGCGCATGAACGCGTCGGCAGTAAAAACCATGACCGGCATGATCCTCGGTAGCCCACGCTACATGTCGCCCGAGCAAGTGATTGGCCGCGATCTCGATACACGCACCGACATTTTCTCCCTCGGCGTGGTGCTCTATGAGGCGCTGACCGGCATCCCGCCGTTCGATGGCGACAACGTCAATGCCATCATGTATTCCACCGTCAATTCGACACCCGCTCCCCCGTCGAGCTTAAATCCAGATGTGCGCCCGATGCTCGATTTGATCGTCGCCAAAGCACTCGCCAAACTGGTCGATGAACGCTACCAGACCATGCAGGAATTCGCGCACGACCTGATGGAAATGAAGCGGCAGATTGGCGGGCGGGCACGCGATATTTTTGCCAAGGATGCGCCATCCGCCGCGAGACCGGTCGCCATCGAGCCGCTGAGTGCGGGACGACTGGAGAAAAATGCCGAAGGCTCCGGTCAAGTCAAAGCGCTTGGCTTGGCGAAGAATTTTGATTCGTTTGAAGCCACCATGAAACTTGCGGCGATGACCCGGCAAACCTCCGAGTTTTCGCAGTACATTTCGGACACACATAAAATGCGCGCCTATACCGGCGGCGTTGAAGGCGTGTTGGCTGGCAATGCGGCAGCCTCACCCAAGCGCGACGCCAAACCGGCCTCCAGTAGCGGTCGCCGCTCGAAAATGAAGCCCAGCACGAACGCAGTCGCAGAGGTCAACGAGTGGCTTCCCAAGGCACTCGTCGGCGCCATTGTCGTGTTGGCGGTGCTCGCCATCGGGCTGGTCATCACCTTGATGGTGCGCTGAACTCCACGCGTCGCTTCACGCGCAGCTTCACGCGTAATACTGGCCAAACGGATTCGCCAAAAACGTCGCCAGTGACACGGACTCTTGGCGCACAAAACCACTCTTCGCAAGTTGGTTCTTCGCCAACAAATCCACCATCGTACAAATGCCTGCCGCCGTCGTGAGCTGGATCGCTGATAGCAATTTGCCACCGACTCTCTTCGCGTATATTTTCTTCGCGTAGCTCTCCTGCGCCAGCCTGCCTTCGCGGTTACCACTGACCGATACAAACACCAGCACCACGTCCTGCAAGGTGATCGGAATGGCCTTCTCCAGCACATCCTTCAGCAACTCGCGACGTTCCGCCAGCCGCAGATCCTGCAAGAGAATTTTCATGATCGCGCAGTGACCGGGATAGCGTACCGTCTTGTAGTTCAGATTCTGCACGCGCCCCGCCAGCGTCTCGCACAGCGTACCCAGTCCGCCCGAGGTATTGAACGCTTCGTAGTCGAGCCCATCCATCGCAAAATGCTCCAACTCCTCCATCGGCGGCGTCTCTTTCATCTTGCCGTCGATGATCGCCTCACACGGATTCAGGTACTCGTTAATCAGCCCGTCGGTACTCCACGTCAGGTTGTATTTGAGGGCGTTGGTCGGATAAATCGGCAAGGCACCCACGCGCATGTTCACGTCACGCAGTGTTTCAAAGCCTTTTGCCACATCGTTCGCGGCGACCGAAATGAAGCCCGGTGCCAACCCGCATTGCGGCATAAAAACCGTACTCGCTCCCTTCGCGATTTCTTTGACAACCCGCGTGCTTTCTACGTCTTCAGTCAAATCGAAATAATGCGCACCGATGTCGCGCGCGAGTTTCGCGAGCTTGGCGGTGAGATAAAACGGGCACGCCGAAATCACCACCTGCACGCCTTTGAGCTGGCTCGCCAAGTCATCGTTCGCGACATCCGCCGCGATCACGGTCGCACCCAGCGCCTTCATCGGTGCCAATCGCTCGGCATCTTTATCGACCACCGTGAGCTGATAGCCGCCGGCAGAATTGAACAGCGTGACAATGGCTTCGCCAATTTTTCCAGAGCCGATTAGAGCGATGCGCAGCATAGAGCCTCCCGATGAGATGCAAATACTGTAAACCCGCGCCCGTGCATTTCGTAGCTGCGAAACGTCAATTTAGTCGGGCATAATTGTGCAATTCGATGGTTAAATTGATCACAATGCTCAACAATCCTTAGTAATGCTTAGCTCACTCACCGCCCCCGAACAAGAACTCCTCACCATCCTGCGGGACAACGCGCGTGCCAGCGTTGCCGACATGGCGCGCACGCTCGGCCTTGCGCGCGCCACCGTGCAGGAACGCATTCGCCGTCTGGAACAAAAAGGTGTGATCGAGGGCTACACCGTGCGCCTCTCACCGGCCTATGGCCGCAGCCGGGTCACCGCGCACACGCTACTGCGTGTGAATGCAAAAAAAGCCGAGCATCTCTACGACATGCTAAAAAAAATGCCTTCGGTCAGCGGCGTCTATGCGCTCTCCGGCGAATTTGATGCGCTAGCCGTGCTGCAAGCCGACAACACCGCCGAACTTGACGACGCGCTTGACCAAGTAGGTCGGCACGATGCGGTTGAGCGTACGCAAACGTCGATTGTCTTGAGCGTCAAGTTCGAGCGCTAGAAAACTTCGAAAATATCCCGCGCGGTACAATGCGCACCTACTAAATTCAATCATCTCCAAGGTTTACCCGATGTCATTTGCTTCCCTCAACCTAATACCTGAACTGCTACGCGCGGTTGAAGATCAAGGCTACACCGAGCCCAGCCCGATTCAGGCGCAGGCCATTCCCGCGATTCTGGCGCGATTAGACATCATGGGTTGCGCACAAACGGGAACCGGCAAAACGGCGGGCTTCACACTGCCGATGTTGCAGCTACTCGCGCCCCACGCCACCCCCAGCCCGTCGCCCGCCCGCCATCCGGTGCGCGCGCTCATCCTCACCCCTACGCGCGAGCTCGCGGCACAGGTCGAGCAATCGGTGCGCACCTACGGTAAACACCTGCCGCTGCGCATGGCCTGCGTGTATGGCGGCGTAGACATCAAGCCGCAAATCAAAGCGCTGCAAGTCGGCGTCGAAATCGTCGTCGCCACACCGGGGCGGCTGTTGGATCACATGGAAAGTCGCAGCATCAATTTGTCGCAAGTGCAGATTTTGATTCTCGACGAAGCCGATCGTATGCTCGACATGGGTTTCATGCCGGCCATCACCCGCATCCTCGCCGCACTCCCGCCGGGGCGACAAAATTTATTGTTCTCGGCCACGTTCTCAGAAGAAATCAAACGCCTCGCGTCGGGCTTCATGCGCAACCCCACCATGATCGAAGTCGCGCGCCGCAATGCGCCCGCCGAGCTGGTCACGCATCAAGCTTACGAAGTGGACGCCGCCAACAAACACACTTTGTTGAAATCAATTTTATTAACCCGCGAAATTTCGCAGGCACTGATTTTTGTGCGGATGAAACGCGACGCGGATCGGCTCGCGCGTCAGCTCAAACGCGATGGCTTTTCTGCCACCGAAATCCACGGAGATCGTTCGCAGTCTGAGCGCACCGTCGCGCTCGAAGAATTCAAAAGCGGTAAAGTGAAATTTCTCGTCGCCACCGACGTCGCCGCGCGTGGTATCGACATCGACCAACTGCCGTTCGTCATCAACTACGAATTGCCCAACACCGCCGAAGACTACGTGCATCGAATTGGCCGCACCGGTCGCGCGGGCACGCCAGGCGAAGCGATTTCATTGGTTAGCCCAGATGAAGCCGAATACCTCGCCGCGATTGAAAAATTATTGAAGCGGCAAATCCCGCGCCTCGAAGCACCGACGTTTGCGCGCGAAGCACGCAAGCCGCACGGCGAGCGCAGCGATGCACCACGTGGCCGTTCGGATGCCTCACGCGAGCGCAATGCAGCGCCGCGCACCAGCACCGACGCACCCCGCGAGCGCCCACCCGAACGCTACCACCGCGACGAAAAAGACATCAATCGCCCGCGTCCCCGCCGCGAGTTAGGCGGCAACGCCCCCGCCGCACCATCGGCCAACTACCCGCACTTCGATTTTTCAAAACCCTACGAGCCCACCGTCAAAGCCAAGACCGACGAAGAACTGATCGCCGAGGCCGCAGCGGCATTGCCCAAAGCGGGACCACCCCC
The DNA here is from genome assembly GCA_043744255.1 of Burkholderiales bacterium. Classification (GTDB taxonomy): domain Bacteria; phylum Pseudomonadota; class Gammaproteobacteria; order Burkholderiales; family Usitatibacteraceae; genus UKL13-2. Next base: position 17,552 of record JAYTVA010000073.1, read on the forward strand.
ATTGCGACGCGGTGGACCAAAGCCCGTGGCGGCGTTGTTTCGCAAGGCGCAGTTAAAGGTCGAGTAAGCGTTTTTTCTCGGCATCAAGACGCGTCTGGACGCTGTCGCGGTGGCTCCGTATTCCAGATTAGTCCCGTCGCATATGCGGTATGCATATAGCATATGAAAACAAAATGACGCCAACGCGTGGGGCGCACGAAGCGCAACCACCTCCACGATACCGTTCCGCGCGGCTCTTCGATGCAGACCCCGAACGCGCCTGTGCGAGGCGGCTCATCCGCATCAATTCGGGCAACGCCAGCATTCAACGGGATGGGATTCTTCGCCGAACGACGCGGCTCAGAATGACAGGATTTGAGCGTGACGCAAATTTGCGGGGCTAATGTGCGGCGCATTTGCAGGGTGGGCAAAGCTGGGTTCGGCGACTGAAGTACCCACGTGTCTCGGGTCTACACCACGTCGGTCAACTCGGCTAGGCGGCCTTCTTCACACGCCTCGGCGTTTGCGCGCCGACGTAGTCGCGCAACACGCCGTCCATGCGCGCCTGCCAACCTTCGCCAGTACTGCGAAAAAACGCCACGACCTCTGGGCTGTAACGCACCGAAAGCAGTGTCTTCTTATTTTCCAATTTTGGGCGTCCGCGCAACGCTTTCAGCGGCACCATCGCACTGCGTTGTGCCTTAGTCAACGGCTGCGCATCGGGATCGGCCTTTGCCGCTGCCACGATTTTCGCGTTCTCGGCAGCGGTAGGAAATTTGATGACTCGTTTAGGCATAGTTTTCGACATAGTATTTAACCTCTTTGTGTTCAGCGCGGCGAAGGCTGATGATTCGCCGCACGCTCTCACGGTCAACGAACGCAACGCAATAAAGCGAGTCACTCTCGGGTACCAACCCCACCATTCGGAGTTCGTCGTAATCGAATCGATGATCGAGCCAAACCAATGCTTCATCCCACGCCAACGCATTGGCAAAAGCCAAGGACAAGCCGTGTTGCGCACGGTTCAGCTTGTTTTTCGTTGGGGAGAATTCAATTTGCAAGAATTATTGTAGCTACGAAAAATACCAGCGTCAAGTGCTGCGTCGTCGCGAATGCGTTACGCACTGCGCGCCAAATTCAGCGCCAGTAATCGCCGCAAAATTTCTTCATCCGCCATCGCGACGCTGTAGTCCGCCCAGCCGTACGCGGCGGCGACGGCGGCGTCCAGCGTTTGGTGCGCGTCTTCCAGCCACTGCACTTCACCGGCCTGCCGCTTGTTGTAGAGATTGGTGAGCGTGCGTTCCTTGATGGCTTTGGCGTATTCGGGTTTGGCGATGATGCGGTCGGGGTAACCTGCGACGACTTCCGGCACCACGTCCACCCAATCGGGCGGGTTTAGCCAATTGGTGCGCAGTTCGTTTAATCGCTTCGCGGCAGCGGCGATGTCGGTGGCGTGTCGGTTGGTGTAGTCGGCGGGTTTGAGATCGGGGGTGAGGCCTTCGGGAAAGGGGAAGGTTTGGAAGCAGAGGGTTGGGTTGTAGCGTGGACGATCCTCCAGCGAACCGCCTAGCGCAAGCGCCCACGCAACGTGCAGGCGTGAGGAGAGAATGCCGAATGTGGTGTTGTCGTCGCGAGCAATGACGATGAGCATTTTGTCAGGCAGCACAGCGTGATCGAGCCACACGAATGGGCGGTGCTTTGCAACTTCGGGCGTCACGATGAAGCGTCGCAAATTTTTTGTCGCTGCTCGCATCTCTGGGCGCGACCGCTGGTGACGCCACCAAAGGTCGCGACTCGATTTCTCAGAATTTTTCTCGCGTTCTGGTTTAACGTATTTCACAACATGTTGAAAAGGCAGCTCATAGAGAGCAGCAGCTCGCGCTTCCATGGATGGCCCGAAATCGATGATCCAACCGTCGCGTTGACGTCGCGTAACGTCGATACCATTCCAGCTCGGCTTCAAAACTTCGCTGTTTGATTTGCCATGCGGATTGGGCAGTTTGAGCCATTCGCGCGCAAGCGAACCTTCGATGTCGAATGGTCCAGCTTTTGGTATTCCTTGAAAACTCACGCCAGCATTTTCTCTCAGCCCCTTCGCCTTCGTCACATCAAGCGAATTTGCGGCACTGACATCGCCTGTCAAATCCGCATTAATGCGCGCCACAACGCGGCCATCTAAAAACTTGTCATTCCGAGCCGCCGTTAGCGAGGAATCCGCTGTTGCCGTTTCCATGCGCGACTCGCCGAAGCAAACAATCGACACCCGCACCGCCGCACCTTCATTCACCCACGCTTCGTCGCTCCACGCGTTGAATATTTCGCCGTCGCTGACGATGCGTTCCAACACGGGGCGGTTGGTGGATTGCCTAATCGAGTTGGTGGCGACGAGACCCGCGCGAGTATTTGCGTTTGCTTGCACCGCATCGTGCGCTTTCGCAAACCAGTAGCAAACGAGGTCGGCACCGCCGGGGACTTTGCCGGCGTAGGCTGCACGCAAGGTTGCGGTGTAGTCGTCACCGAGTTCTTCGCGCATTTTGCTGCCGCCGAGGAAGGGTGGGTTGCCGATGATGGCGTGGACGGTTGGCCATTGGGATGGAAGCGTTGCCGGTGATTTAAGCACCGAGCCCCCTCTCCCCAACCCCTCTCCCGCGAGGGGAGAGGGGCTTGTAGCGGGCGAGGTGTTGGTCTTCGTCGTGTTCGTCGGGACGATGCGGGCTTGGGAGGTTTTGGTTTCACTGCGAGCATTGGCCGCGCTATCCAAACCCTCACCGCTCTGGCTCTCTCCCCCCTCGCGGGGGAGAGCGGGGAGAGAGGGGGTGAGCAAGGCATCCCGACACTGAATCTGATCGAGCGTTTTCAAAATCGGCTCACGACTCGGCGCGAAGCCGTGCTTTAGCATCCACTGAATATCGCCAATCCACACCGTCACTTTCGCCAGCTCAGCGGCATAGGGACTAATCTCGATGCCGTGCATGGATTGCGGCCCGACTTCAGGAAAACCCCGCTCCAGGCCTAGTTCTTCGGCCTCTAGCCCGACGCGAAGCTCGATGTCTTTGAGCGCTTGCAACGCGAGGTATAAAAAATTTCCGCTGCCGCAAGCGGGGTCGAGTACCTTGAAATTTTTCAGGCGTTCTTTGAACGTGATGTAGGTGCGCGTCGCGTCTTTGAGGGCCGCCGCGGCTTTCTTTTTTTCACTGCTGGTCCCCGTGGCAAAGCGCTGAAACACCAGCATCTGCGCGGCGATCGCGGCTTTTTCAGTTTCCCATTCGGCGAGCAGCGGCTCGACAATAACGGGATTGACGATGCGCATGATCGAGACCGGATCGGTGTAGTGCGCGCCAAGTTGACTGCGCTTGGCGGGGTCGAGGCCGCGCTCAAACAGCGTGCCGAAAATCGACGGCTCAATCGCGCTCCAATCGAGCAGCGAAACGTTGATGAGTTTGTCGATGTCGTCGGCGTTGAGCGGGATGGTGATGTCGTCATCAAACAAGCCGCCGTTGAACCATTGAATAAAATGCTCACCAAATTCGCCGTGGCGCTCGGACATGGCGCGAAATAAATTCTTGAGCTGCTTCTCGAAGCGCGCCACGTCCTTGCGGCCATTGTTGAGAATGGTGGTGAAGAGCTGACTCGGCAGCAGCGGCTCACTGGCGGGGCCGCGTGCGTCTTCGGCGAATAAACAGAAAATAACTTTGTTGAGAAAATGCGCCACACGATGCGGATCATGTTTGCGTTGCTGGAGTTGCCACGCGAGGTCGCCGATCAGCTTGGCCGCTTGCAAGGTGATGGCGGTGCGGGTGCGTTCGGGTTTGAATTGGTTGGGGTCGGTGAATAACCAACGTAGTTTTTTTAGATTCTCGACCGAGCCAATATCGGCGAGCGCGATGGTGTGCATCTCCGACGGCGCTCCGGTGAAATGGGTGTGAATCTCAATCCGCAACCGATCACTGACCACCAACAGCGGTGGGTTATCGAGCGCCAGCGCATAGGTCATCAATTGCTTGAGCGCCGCGTCCAGCTTGGCTCCCGGGGCTTTGTACTCCCACGCGAAGGCGTGGCGCTTCCAGACATCGGCCCAGCCACGATCCGCACCGGTGCGTTTTGCGCCACGCTCGAAACAGTAGTTGGCGGGGTCGGCCGGCCTGTCCACAGCAAGCAACTCGCACAGATCGAGGAAGTGCGACTGCGCACCGGCGCGTTCGGAAAGTTTGTTGTCTTTCCATTTGTCGATGAAGGCTTGTGGGGTCATGCGGTCATTTTAGGTTTGGGTGTTCGCACGGCGAGTGGAGATTGGAGAGGGGAGAGGGAGAGGAACAGTGAGCGGGAGCGGGAAAAGATAGCGGGTTTCCCGGTGGCATGGGGAAACCCGATGCTGCATGCACCGTCTGACGCAGCGATGCCTGAAGATGCCCGTGGATATTGGACTTTCCGTGTATCTTCTTCGCAGTTACTTGCGCAATGCCGCGAGTGCGGTCTGCGTTTCTTTCCACAATTCATCGCCCACGTTGGCGGCAATGTCGGTGTTGATTTTTGCGAGCTTATCGCGCATGCGCCCTGCTTCTGCTGCCGAGATTTCGTTGATTTGCATACCCTTGCCTTTGAGTTCAGCGAGCGCTTTTTCGCCTTCAGCACGCGTGTCTTTGCGCTCAAAATCGCGGCTCGATTTAGCGGCGTCCATCAGGATTTTTTGTTCAGCGGCCGACAATTGATCCCACCATTTTTTGCTCACCAGCAAAATCCACGGGCTGTAGACGTGATTGGTGACGCTGAGATATTTTTGCACTTCGAAAAATTTGCTGGAGAGAATCGTGTTGAACGGATTTTCTTGACCATCAACTGTTTTCGTTTCCAGTGCGCCAAACAGCTCGGAGAACGGCAGCGGGATTGCATTGGCACCGAGTGACTTGAAGCTATCGAGATAAATATTGTTTTGCATCACCCGTAGCTTGATGCCATCGAGGTCTTCCATGCGCGTGACGGGGCGCTTATTGTTGGTGAGATTGCGAAAACCGTTCTCCCAATAGGAAAGGCCAACGAGTCCTTTCGCGGGTAATTTGTCGATGACTTTTTGTCCAATCGGCCCATCGAGAATGGCATCGGCTTCCTTGACGTTATTGAACAAAAACGGCGTGTCCCAGAGCGCCATCTCTTTCACGGTGCCGACCAGCGTGGCGGTGGAGCCGACCATCATTTCCTGTGCACCACCTGCGAGTGCTGCCTGCATTTGTACGTCGGAGCCAAGTGCGGCCGCACCGATGCCGCGTACTTTCATCTTGCCACCAGACATTTTTTCGACGGCCTCCGCGAATACTTTCACCGCGCGACCCTGATTACTTTGTTCGTTCAAGCCATAGCCGAAACGGATCAAGCGCGGCTTGATGTCTTGCGCAAACGCCGCCAACGGGCTGGCAACGAAGCCGGTAATGAGAGTAGCAAGGATGGTGCGACGTAGGATATTCATGGAAGCCTCCGGGAGTAAATGAGTGAACAAAAATCTAGCGCAACCACGCCACTGGCGCGATCACGATTTCAGGAAAAATAACAAACAGCGCGAGGATCAACAGGTACGTAATGAGAAATGGATTAACGCCTTTGACCACCTGATGCATCGATAGGCGCCCGACACCGGCGACAACATTGAGCACGGTACCGACCGGCGGCGTGATTAAACCGATGGCACCATTGAGCACGAACATCAGGCCGAAATATACCGGGTCGATGCCCGCTTTTACGGCAATGGGCAGCATCACTGGCGCAAAAATCAGGATGGTCGGCGTGAGATCGAGTGCAGTACCGATGATCACCAACACCACCATCATCACGGCCATGAGCATGCGCGGGTTTTGTGTCAGCCCACCAAGCCAGCCGCTCAAGGTTGCAGGCAGGTCAGCCAGGGTAATCATGTAGCTGGCGACCTGCGCCCCGGCGCACAAGAACATCACAATCGCCGTGGTGCGTGCGGCGCGCACAAACACCTCGTGCAGATCGCGCATGCGCATCTCGCGATGCACAAAGAGCGCAATCACCATCGCGTAAAACGCGGCCACCACGGCCGCCTCGGTGGGAGTGAAGGTGCCTGATTTCATCCCGCCAATAATGATGACGGGCATCAGCAGCGCGAAAAACGCTTTTAAGGTTACGCGCAACTTTTCGCGGATTGGCTTGGCGATTCCGGCGGGGAGATCCATGTCACGTAGCACCAGCTTCCAGGCAATCACCAGCCCCGCACCCATCAGCAGTCCGGGCACGATTCCGGCGATGAACAATGCCGAGATTGAGGTGCCGGTGGTCACGCCATAAATGACGAACGGCATCGACGGTGGAATGATTGGCGCGATGATGCCACCCGAGGCGATCAGCCCGGCAGAGGTGTGCATGGGGTAGCCATTTTGTCGCATCATCGGCAGCAGAATGGTGGCCAGCGCGGCCGTGTCTGCCAGCGCTGACCCGCTCATGCTGGCCATCATGACCGCCGCACCAATGGCGACAAATCCGAGCCCGCCGCGAATATGCCCGACCCACGCTTCGGCCATGGCAATGATGCGCTGGCTGATGCCGCCGGCATTCATCAATTCGCCCGCGAGAATAAAAAACGGTACGGCGAGCAGCGGGAAACTATCGACGCCGGCCACCAGATTTTGCGCGAGCAATTGCGCATCCCAAAAACCGAGCACCCAGGCCATTGCTGCACCCGTCAACACCAGCGCCAACGCCATGTTCAGGCCGATGCCCATCAACGCCAACATACCGAGCGTGAAGACCATGAAGGCAAGCGCTTCGTTGCTCATGGCCTACTCAATGTCCACGCCATAACCGAGGTCGAGCGGCTTGCCGCGCACGATCTCCCAGCAGGCCATCAAGGCAATGGACGCGGTACACAAAAACGCCGGTAACGGCAGCAGCGCGCTTGGGTAGCCCAGCACCACCGAGCGACTATCAAGACCGACGATGACCTGACTCCAAGCACCCCACGCGACCAGCACGCAGGCGAAAATGACGAGTAGGCGGATCAGCAGTGTCATTGCGGCGAACACCTTGCGGCGCGGCTTCAAGGTTGCGAGCAGGCTGGTGAATGCCATATGCTCGCCCGCCGGGTACGCGGCAGTGGCACCGATGAAGACCATCCACACAAATAACAACCGCGACACTTCTTCACTCGCCGCGATGCCACTGCCAAAGCCGTAGCGCAGCACGACATTGATGAACACGGCCAGCGCCATCACCGCAAGGCAAACCGCCATCGCGGTATTCGCCCATCGCTGCAATCTGCTCGCGGGTCGTTGTTCAGCGGTCATGTCGGCGCTGCCGATTTTTCGGTTGCCTTCAGCCATTGCAGTACTTCGCGCACCAAGACGGTGATCGGCTGGAGCGCGTCTACTCGCAACACATTGGCCTCGCCAAGCGGCGACTCAAGTGCGGCAAACTGGCTGTCGATCAAACGCGGCGAAAAGAAATGCGGCTTGGCGCGTGCTTCGACGCGGGCGGTGGCGGCAGCACGATCAATTTCCATGAATACGAAGCGCAATCCGGGCGTACTTGATGCCAGTGTGGCGCGATAGGCGCGTTTCAGAGCGGAGCAGGTCAACACGACCCCACTTGGCGCGCCGGCCAGCTGGGCAGCCAGCGATGCCAGCCAACCGGCGCGGTCAGCGTCAGTCAGCGGCATACCATCGCGCATTTTGGTTTTATTGGCGGCATCGTGAAAATCATCGCCCTCAATCAATCGCATGTCGGCGGCGGCGGCAAGAGCGGCCGCGAGACTGGATTTTCCGCAGCCCGCGACTCCCATGACGACCACGGAGCGCGTCACGCGGGAAATCCATGATTAAGTTGTTGTGGCGACATCTTGGCAAGCTCTCGTTGTCGTGTGCGGTTATCGGTGGCTTGGCTAGGTGAGTAGCACGATCCCATTGGCGACTAATTTTACTGTCAATTACGAGTGCCCTGCCGCAGACACGTCGCGCAACCAGCGACAGCGCCGACGCGGCTATGGTCAGTGTTGCCATGGCATGCATGCGTCGCGCGGCGACAATAATCGAATGAAGAATTCGGCGAACTCACCTCGCGGCAACGTACAATCTCTCACCGAAAAAGCCGCGCAAATGCAGCTTTGCAATTCTCAACAAAAATCAACCACACACCACCACTTCAGGGGATTTCATATGAATACGCTTCGACTCGCTGTACTGGCAACGCTTTGTAGCTCGGCGGCGGCAATCGCGCAGACCACGCCACCGGCAGCGCCAGCAGGTGCTGACGACAAAACCCCGGCCAAAATCGAGGGCATCAGCGTGGTCGGTTCGCGCCGTACCACGGCCACTTCTACTGACACGACGGTACCGGTCGATTTCATTCCGCTGTCGAAAGTTTCAGAATCTGGCGGGCAATTCGATCTCGGCCAATCGCTGCAATATATCTCGCCGTCGTTTAACTCCACGCGCCAGACCGGTGCCGACGGTGCCGATTTGATCGACTCGGCAGCATTGCGCGGCTTGGGCTCGGATCAAACGTTGGTGCTGGTGAATGGCAAGCGCCGCCACACCACCGCCTTGGTGAATCTGTTTGGCGCGCGCAACCGTGGCAACACCGGCACGGACTTGAACGCGATTCCGCAGCTGGCCATCGAAAGTGTGCAGGTGCTGCGTGATGGTGCAGCAGCGCAATACGGATCGGACGCGATTGCTGGCGTGCTCGACATTACGCTAAAGCGCCGCAAAGGCTGCGAAGCGGTCGCAGGCTATGGGCAGTACTCGGCGGGTGACGGCAAGAATTACTTGGCTTCGGGCTATTGCGGCTTTCAGGTCGGTGACGGCGGCACGCTCGGCTTGACCGCTGAATACTTGGATCGTGGCCGCTCGAATCGCGCCGAGGCAGGCAATCCGCGCATCATCGGCGACACGAAAACAAAAAACGCGACGATCTACGCGAACGGCGATTTGCCATTGAGCGCCGGCGCAAAAATTTATTACACGTTCGGTATGCAAACGCGTGATGCGTCGTCGGGCGCATACGCGCGCGGCGGCGTAGGCTCGGATGACATTCCTTCGCGCAACTCGGCAGCGCTGTATCCGAACGGCTTTGTGCCGTTTATCAATGGCGATGTCAGTGATCGTTACGCAACCCTTGGTTATCGTGGCCAATTCGGCGAATGGAATGGCGATTTCTCGCAGACCTACGGCTACAACAAGTTGGTCTACAACATCACCAATACCTTGAACGCGTCGATTGCCAATCGCGATTTGACGCGGGGCGGTCGCGGCATCAGCCCAACACAATTCGATGCGGGCGGATTTTCGTTCGATCAGCTCACCACCAACGCAGATTTCAGCCGCCTGTTTCCAAATATTGCCAACGGCATGAACGTGGCGTTCGGCGCGGAATATCGTCGCGAAAACTACAGCATCTTTGCGGGCGAGGCAGGCTCGTATATTGACGCAGACGGCGTGGGCAATGGCGGCAACGCGGGTAGTCAAGGCTTCCCCGGATTTCAACCCAGCGACGCGACCAACCGCAATCGTAATAGCGTGGCAGGCTATGTGGACATCGAGACCGACATCACCAGCGCATTCAAAACACAAGCTGCATTACGCTATGAAAAATTCAGCGACTTCGGTGCCACCACCACCGGCAAACTCGCGGCCAGCTATAAGCTCGCGCCGGCTGTGTTGCTGCGCAGCTCGGCCAGCACAGGCTTTCGCGCACCGTCGTTGCAGCAAGTGTTTTTCTCCTCGACCTTCACCGATTTCATCAACGGCAAGCCACTCGATGTGGTGCTGGCACCAAACGGTAGCCGCATTGCCAATCTGGCCGGCATACCCAAGCTGAAAGAGGAAAAATCGAAAAGCTTCACGTTCGGCACGGCACTCACACCGACCAAAGACACCACCATCACAATCGATGCTTACAGCATCAAAATTGATGACCGCATCGTTCTATCAGGACGATTCGACGCCGACAACTACCCTGCCCTCGGCACCGCACTTGCGAGTTTGGGTGTGGGTCAAGCGCAGTTTTTTGTGAACTCCATCAACACCAAAACGCGCGGCGCGGATGTTACCGTGTCAAACAAAGCCAACGTCGCGGCGGGCAAGCTCACGACCTCACTCGCGCTGAACATTTCTAAGACCGAGGTAACGGGCATCAAAGCACCGCCAGCGCTACGCGGATTTGAGGATGTGCTGTTGTCAGAACGTGAACGTCTGTTCATCGAGCAAGGCGGCCCGCGCAGCAAAGCCACGCTTGGCTTTGAGTACACCCAAGGCGCAATCAGCACCGACCTCAAAGTCATCCGTTTCGGCGCGCAGACGCTCGGCACGTTCTCAGGTACCGAAGCAGGTGTGCCTAACGCACAGTACGCACCGAAAACATCGGCTGACCTGAGCTTCACCTACAGCATCGACAACAACACCAAGCTCACCATCGGCGGCAACAACATCCTTAACGTCAAGCCGACCAAACAAGACGCCAACGAAACCGACAACGGATTTATTTACGACAGCGTTCAGTTTGGTCTGAATGGCGCGTCGTACTTCGCAAGGTTTTGGAAGCGGTTTTGATTTAGGTTCCGCGCTGTCGTAAACCCCAGTACCGGCGGCTTGTTTTGGCCAGAAATGGCTGAAGCAGCTCGCCGGTGCTTGGCTTTCTTGCTAGGCGTCTGCGCTTGAACATGCATCGTGCCCATGAACCAATCAACTTTTGTCTGTCGCGTACAAGCAGGCCAGCGAGCGCTGCTTTGCATCCAGTGATCAGCCATCTGAAATTTTGGGGTCACTTTTTTTCTCATTGCCAAGACTGACTTTGATGTCCCGATGCGCGAAACAGTCATTCCGAAGTTGATATTCAGCGCGCGCCAACACTACCAGTCGTCGGCGGGAGCCTTTACAGACTCAATCATCAGCTCGATGAACTCAAAAAAATCATTCGCGACGACACTAACGTCGTAGCGCGTTGCGTCGGCGTCCAACTTTACGAGGATTACCTGGCCGTAAGAACCTGCGGCTACATCGCTAAAGTCCGCGTACCACGAGTACCATGCACTAGGAAAAGTCAGCGGCACCCAATTGGGATCCCAGACCACAGGCTTAACCGTACCATGAGCTCGAATTTGATCTTGATACTCTCGTTGCAGAGTCGACATTTCGCTTGAAATAAACTGAGTCTGTTCGCTGTCCCGCCACTTGCCCAACGGATTTAGGTGAAATCCAGGGTGCGACTCTCCCTCCCAAACAAGATCTAGGCGAATATCGCCGAATCCATTGAACAAACTGTAAATAGCTTTGTATTCCGAAGGGAGCTGGACGCCCAAGCGACGCTCTTCAACAGCAATATCCGCTTCGGACAATCCGGGACGCGCCCAGTTTTCCGGATACAAACCTGACTCCCGGAGAGCTGCATCGAATCGGGATTGTAGTTGCCGCGCACCGGTCAGTATGTGTTCTGGAACCATCAAATTTCGACCTTCCTGTTCTTATCTACGCAAAAGAGGCATTCTTGTCCGGGCGGTGCACGTCAACCTCCTTGCCGCGTCAGTCAAGCAGCGCGCCAGTGAACTCACCGATCACACAGACAATGCGTCAGCGCGACAAACCCCGCGCCATTCTTTGTCTTCTCCGCCATCTCAGCCAAAAAACCAAGCTCACGCTGCACATCATTGGCGACGCCAGCCGGCAGCCCCATCGGCAAAAACGCGACCCGTAAATCGAATTGCTCGGCAACCATCGCAGACGCACTGCCGCCGATTTTTTCGAGCAGTTTCTCGAACGCGGATGGTTCGCGTTCGACGTAGACGAGGCGCGGATCGTCGAGCTTGGCTTTGCTGGCAGCAGATTTGATGGCATCGCCGAAACTGCCGGTGCGATCAACGAGTCCGCGTTCTTTAGCTTGCGCGCCGGTCCAGACGCGGCCTTGGCCGACCTCATCGATTTTGTCGGTCGTGGTCTTGCGTGCGGCGGCCGCTTTGGTGATGAACTCGGTGTAGATGTGTTGAATGCCGCCCTGCACTAGGCCAGCGAAGCGCGGGTCAAGTCCGCGACGCGGATCATAGGCGCTACCTAGCCACGTGGTGCTGACGCCGCCGGTGGCAATCGAGAGTTTTTCCATCGCCTTTTCGCCGGTGGGCAGAATCGCAAAGACGCCGATTGAGCCGGTGATGGTGGCGGGGTCGGCGATGACTTCGTCGGATGCCATCGATATCCAATAGCCGCCCGAAGCAGCCACATTGCCCATCGAAACAACCACCGGCTTGCCCGCCGCCTTGGTGAGCTCGAGTTCGCGGCGGATTAACTCGGAACCGAACGCGCTGCCACCCGGCGAATTGACACGCAGGACGATGGACTTGATGTTGTCGTCGTCGCGCGCTTTGCGAATCAGCTCGGCTGTAGAGCGCCCACCGATGCGGCCTGCGGGAGCAATGCCGTCGCTGATTTCACCTTCAGCCACGATGATACCGACGGCGTCGCCAAATAACGTTGGCTTGAGCGTGGCGCGGTAGGCGTCGAAAGAAACTTGGCGGAACGATTTTGATTCGCTGTCTTTCGCACCGCGCTCAATCATCAACGCACGCATTTCATCACGCGTTTTTAAGCCATCGACCCATTTGTTTTGCAGCGCGAGTTTGCCCATGTCGTTGCCAGCAGCAGCGAATTGTTGCGGTAATTCTTCGATGTTTTTTGCGACGCTGCCCGCAGGCAATTTGCGTGCGCGCTCCACGCCATCGGTGTAAGTCGCCCATAGGCCGTTGAACAAAAAGCTATCCGCTTCAAGCGAGGCCTTGGAAGGTGCGTTGGCGAAATACGGCTCGCCAAAACTTTTGTAGGTGCCGACGCGAATCACGTTCGCATTCACGCCAAGCCGATCCAGCGCGTCTTTGTAATAGTTGCGATAGCGGCCATAGCCTTCGATGGCGACCATGCCCATCGGGTGCAGCCAGACTTCGTTTGCGTGCGCCGCAAGGTAGTACTGGCGCTGGTCGTAGGCGCCACCCCACGCGATGACTTGCTTGCCACTGGCCTTGAAGCGCTCGATCGCATCAGCAATTTCGCGTAACACCGGTAGCCCCGCGCCAGAAAAATCGTCGAGCGCCAACAACACGCGATCAATTTTGGAATCCTTTGCTGCGGCGTCCAGCACGGCCAACACATCGCGTAAACGCACTTGGTCGGTGCTGATGCCTTGCGCCTGGGCGGACAAGCGCTCACGCACGCCGCCAGCTTGCTGCTCCACGATCGCGCCGGAAAAATTCAACACCAGCGCGGTCTTGTCGTCGACCTTCGCGCCACTACCGCGAAATATTGAGACCAAAATCGACACCAGCACGATGGCGACGATAAAAATAAAAATCGCGTTGAACACCGCGCGGCGACTTGCGTCAATGAACGAATAGATGCGGCTGAACAGCGATGGCTGATTGGTAGACATGCACGACTCCTGATGGATAGGTCAACTGAGTCCATCTTAACCGAGTCGCGCGCGACACGACGGGCTGGTGCGACGAGGCGCGGGAAAGCGCGGATGAATCGTTGCTGAGTTGGGGTGGACTCACCTGAGCCAAGTAACGACGGCACATTTCGCACATTTTCAGCCGTAGATGCCCGTGGATATTGAACACTTTCTGCCGGCGTCAACGCCGCATGCGCTCGGCGCTGTGCTTTCTGCGGCTCGTCGCTGGGCCGTGGTGTGCCCTATTGAAATCGCCGATAGTGGCGTCACTGTAATCTGTATCCCCCGACCCTTCAGGAGAAAGACTATGAACCTCGCCGATGAACTCGAACGCCTGCAACGCCTGCATGCACAAGCTGGCTTGACCGACGAAGAATTTACGCTCGCCAAAAAACGCCTGCTCGACGGCGACCCGACATTTGCGAGTGAACGAAAATATGTTCGCGAGCAGTCGGCACTGCACACCCTCAGCCGCGCAAAGACAGATCGCTGGATTGGCGGTGTGTGCGGCGGACTCGCTGAGTTCAGCAACATGCCCGCGTGGTCGTGGCGATTGCTGTTCGTGTTGCTGCTACTGCTGCACGGACTGGGATTGCTGGTGTATTTGCTGCTGTGGATTTTTGTGCCGCTGGCGAAGGATCGGTTGCCCGCGCCTGCGGAGGCGGATGTGAAGACGGGTGGAGCTGGCGGCAGCTGAGGCATCGGCAGACGCTTTCGAAATGATGCAACGCAGCCTGCAGGGTCGCGATCCGCTCCTTCCCCCGCTCGCGGGGCGGGGTGGCCACCGGTTAGGGCCAGAAGGCTGGGAGTTTGGCTGGGGTTTCGTGCAGCATGCTGAACGCCAGCCGAACGGCATGCGCCTCCATGCGCATGCGCTATCTGCAAGAAGGGGGAGCTCGCCATCGCTGAAACACCCGCGCCGCGACACAACCACCCGCACTCCGCGCGAACAACCCCATCCTCCGCCTTCCCCTTGGCAGGGAAAGGAACTGACCGCGCTAACTAGACGTGCAGTGAGCGTGACTAGCGGGTTCCCGCCGTTGGCCGCGACAGCAACCACAACCCCGCAAACGTAATCGCCCCATTCACAATCAACAATTCCAAGCCAACCTGATAACCGCCAAAGAGTACCTGCTGGTACCGATCAATCACGTAGCAAATGATCGGTGCCGCTAACGCCACCACCGGCACCCACGCGTCGCGCACGCGGCGTTTGGTGAACATGCCAAACACAAACAGCCCCAATAGCGGCCCGTAGGTGTAGCTAGCGAGTTTCAAAATCAGGCCGATCATGCTGGGGTTGTCCGCCCATTTGAACGCCATGATGAGGAGCAGAAATACCGCAGCGAACGTCAGGTGCACACGATGTCGCACGCGCTTTTGTTGTGCTTCATTGAGGTCGTCGCGACGACGCAGGCCGAGGATGTCGATGCAAAAACTGGAAGTGAGTGCTGTGATCGCACCGTCCGCACTGGGGAACAGCGCAGAGATCAAGGCGATGATGAAAATAATTTGCACCACTTCGGGCAGTTGCGTGAGTACCACTGTCGGAAAAATTTTGTCGCCGGTCGCCGTGATACCGACCATCGGTGCGTAGAGATACAGCAAGCCACCCAGAAACAAAAACAACAGCACCACGGCGAGCATGATGAAGCTCATCAGCACCATGTTTTTCTGCGCGCCCGCCAGTGTTTTCACCGAGATATTTTTTTGCATCATCTCTTGATCCATCCCGACCATGGCAATCGAAATGAACATGCCGGCGAGAATTTGCTTTAGCCAAAATCGGTTGCTGTTCACGTCCGTCCAAAACACCGTGGACAGACCGCGCGCCTGCATCGCGTCCAAACTCTGCGTGACGGTGAAATTTAGACTGCTCAATAAATAGGCAACGCAAATCACGAGCCCCAGCAGCATGCACGTGGTTTGCAAGGTATCGGTCCAGACAATCGTTTTCACGCCGCCCTCATAGGTGTAGGCGAGGATCATGACGATGATGATCGCGGCCGTTACCCAGAACGGAACAGAGAGGCCATCGAGAATCGCGTCTTGCAAAATCCGCACCACCAGATAGAGCCGCGCCGTCGCCCCAAGGGTTCGCGACAGAATGAAAAATAGCGCGCCTGTTTTGTATGAACGCGGCCCGAGGCGCTCGTCCAGATAGTGATAAATCGAGGTGACATTGAGCCGGTAGTACAGCGGCAACAGCACAGCGGCGATCAGCCAGAAGCCAAGCAAGTGGCCGAGCATGATCTGAAAATAGGTAAACGCGGTGACGCCCACTGCACCGGGCACGCTGATGAAGGTCACGCCACTGAGGCAAGTGCCGATCATGCCGAACGCGACTAGCAACCAGTTGCTGTTGCGATTGCCAATGAAGAAGCTGTCGTTGGTGGCGCGGCGCGAGGTGATCCATGCCACGCCGAGCAAGAGCGCGAAATAACCAGCAACAAAAATGAGGAGGGTGATTGGCGACATCAGTGTTTCAGTGCGGCGGCCACGCGCTCGCGAAAATAGCCATTCTCAATATAGCGATACAGATTTTTGCCGGGACATTCGGTTTCGGCGAAGTCCTTGTGTGCCGCAATTCGCTCGGGCGCAATGTTGTATTTCGCGGCAAGCATCGCCATGGTGCGCACCACCGCGTCTAGTTGAAGTTGGGTCGGCGCGATGTCCTGATAGTTACCGACGACCTCGATCAGCGCATGTCCAGCTGGGTCGTAGGCGGTATTGGTGTCACCGGCAAAATTGATGTCGCGCCCCTCGTAGACGCTGCCGTTGAGGTCGATGACGTAGTGATACGGAATGTCGATCCATTTTTTGTCGTCACGTGACCAAGTCTGCAACGCGCGCATGTATTCCTGCGGGTCACGATTCGGCGGAAAGGTTTCGCCTTGGTGATGCAGCGTAATTCGGGTCGGCACGTGGCGCTTGGCGCGCGCCGTATCGGCAGATATACCGCCCCATTGGGCAACGGTGGTGATGGTCTGCGAGGGTTGTCGCGGGGTGGTCATGCAGCTTGCGAGGGCAATTGACATAAGAAGAATTAGCATCAGGCGCCGCATTAGTAGTCTCTTTGGTTCTCAGGCGGTTTGCCTTGGGTCTTGTGCGAAAACATAGTCAGCCCCACGAGGGACTGGGTCCCGGCCTATCGATGGAGACCACCACGCGGTGGCGCCGGGATGACGGGGATTTGGCAGTGCTGTTAGCAAGCAACCACCCCAAACCCCGCGCCAATCCTAGACTCTCAGCTCCCGCTGCCGCTTCGCTTCAAACAAACAAACGCCGCTCGCGACAGACACGTTCAAACTTTCCACCGCCCCGAACATCGGGATTCGCACCAGCGCGTCGCAACCCTCACGCGTGAGGCGACGCAAGCCCTCGCCTTCCGCACCCAACACCCACGCGAGCGGCCCCACCAGTGGCGCGTGAAACAAATCTTTGTCGCCATCTTCATCGGCACCGACCAGCCAAATGTCGCGCTCTTTCAATTCGCGCATGGTACGGGCGAGATTGGTGACGGTGATGTAGGGCACGCTCTCGGCTGCACCTGACGCAACCTTCATCGCGATAGCGGTCAATCCCACGCTGCGATCCTTCGGCGCGATCACCGCATGTACACCAGCGGCATCGGCGACGCGTAAACATGCGCCGAGGTTGTGTGGATCAGTGACACCATCGAGCAGCAGTAACAACGGCGGGCCGTCAATAGCTTCGAGTACGTCCTCGACAAACTGCGGCAACTTGGTCGGCTCGACCATCGCCACCACGCCCTGATGCCGCGCGTTGCCGGTGATGCCATCGAGGCGCGTGGCATCGACTTGCATCACGCGTAATTCTTTTGCCTTGGCAAGATCGAGCATGGACTGCATGCGCTTGTCGATGCGTTTTACATCGACATAAATTTCGCGCACGCTTTCGGCACGCACGCGAATGCGCGAGGTGATGGCATGAAAGCCGAAGACGACTTGTGGCTTCATTTCGTTTTACCCTTCGCCGTGATCGCTGCCTTGGTTTTGCCGCCGAGCAGTGTGCCCTTTGATTTACTTTTGATGGTTTTGGCTTTGGGTGGTGGCTCCGTAGGTGCAACCTGCTTACGCACCACCGCCTTTGCCTTTGGTGCACCCGCACCCGCAAAGCCTGCGAACGGTGTGGTCGGTGGGTTCGCACTGGTGACGGAGATTACTTTTTTCTCCGTCTTCAGCGGTGCGGTGGGCACAAAAACGGGTGAGATCACCGCCGGTGCCGACGGTTTGCGTACACCCGGTTTCACCGGTGCGGGCGGCGCAAAAGACTTAGCGACTTTTTCATTTGCTGTCGGCAGGGGCGTCTGCATCACCGGCTTGAGCGATAACTCACCAGCCAAGGCAAAATCAATTTTGCTGGTCTCAATATCGACGCGCACCACCTTAATTTTCACGCGATCTGAAAGTTGATAAACCTTGCGCGTGCGCTCACCCATGATGCGATGCTTGTCTTGCTCGAAGTGAAAATAGTCCTGCCCCAATTCGGATATGTGCACGAGCCCCTCGACATAAACTTCATCGAGCGTGACAAAAATTCCAAAACTGGTGACGCCTGAAATCGTCCCCGTAAACTCTTCGCCGAGCCGATCTTTCATGTAGTAACACTTGAGCCACGCCGTTACGTCACGTGTAGCTTCATCTGCGCGCCGCTCGGTGGCCGAACATTGCTGGCCGAGCACGTCCCATGGCGCTTTCGGGTCGTAGACTTCACTATTCAATACGGCCTTGATGGCGCGATGGGTCAGTAAGTCCGGGTAGCGGCGAATCGGCGACGTAAAGTGCGCATACGCTTCGTAGGCTAGACCAAAGTGACCTTGATTGTCGGGGCTGTATACGGCCTGCTTCATCGAGCGCAGCATCACGGTTTGCAACAGCGGCGCATCGGGGCGCGCGCGAATTTTTTCGAGCACGACACCGTAATCGCGCGGGGCGGGATTCATGGCTCCCGCGAGTTGCAGACCGAAGTCTTTGAGCATGTTGCGCAGCGCCGTCAGTTTTTCTTCTGATGGTTTTTCGTGCACGCGGTAAAGGTTCGGGTGCTCTGCTTCCAGCAGGTAATTGGCCGCGCATACGTTGGCGGCCAGCATGCATTCTTCAATCAACTTGTGCGCGTCGTTACGCACCGTCGGGATGATTTTTTCGATCTTGCTGTCGTCGGTAAAAATCATCATCGTTTCAGTCGATTCGAAATCAATCGCGCCGCGTTTGTTGCGCGCCGCGAGCAGCACACGGAACACCTCATCGAGCGTTTTTAGCTGCGGGATGATCTTGGGCTCGATGCCGTGGTCGGGCTCCATTTGGTAAATCGCTTTCGCGACATTGGTGTAGGTGAGGCGTGCGGCTGAGTGAAAAACAGCTTCCATAAATTCGTAGCGCTTCACTTCACCGGTCGCCGAAATCGACATATCGCACACCAGTGCCAAGCGATCCACAGCGGGCTTGAGCGAGCACATTTCGTTCGACAGTGCTTCCGGCAACATCGGAATGACGCGACGCGGGAAGTACACCGAGTTGCCGCGCAGACGCGCTTCGCGGTCTAGTGCGTCGCCGGTCTTGACGTAATGCGAAACGTCGGCAATGGCAACCATCAGGCGATAGCCCTTGCCCTGACGCTCAGCGTAAACCGCATCGTCAAAGTCTTTCGCGGTTTCGCCGTCGATGGTGACAAACGGCAGATCACGAAAATCGGCGCGGCCAACAATATCTTTTGCCGTCACTTTTTTCGGAATCTTCTTTTCCAGCGCGAGAATTTCCTCGGGCCACTCGTGCGGCAGATCGTGTTTACGTAGCGCGATCTCAATCTCCATGCCGGGGTCGGCGTAGTTGCCAAGAATCTCCAGCACACGCGCCAGAGGCTCGGCGTTTTTGGATGGCTGAACGACTAGCTCCACCACCACCACTTGCCCCGCGACCGCGCCGTTATCAAAACCCGGCTCAATCAAAATATCCTGGCTGATGCGTTTGTTTTCGGCGATGACAAAAAACACCCCGCGCTCGACAAACAAACGACCCACCACTTTCGTGTTGACGCTTTCCAACACTTCGACAATCGAGCCTTCGCGCCGGCCTTTGCGATCCACGCCGATCTCGCGCACGACCACGCGGTCACCGTGCAGCGCCTTGTGCATTTGCTTCGGGCCGAGAAACAGGTCAGCAGATTTATCGTCGGGCACCAAAAAGCCGAAGCCATCCGGATGACCCTGTACGCGCCCGGTGATGAGATCAAGCTTGCCGATCAAACACAGGTCACCGCGCCGATTGCGCATCACCTGACCGTCGCGCTCCATGGCGTGGATGCGACGGCTAAAGCCATCCTGCTCCGCGTCGGCGATCTCAAGTTTGGCGGCGATGCTGGCGGCATCCATCGGTACACCAGCATCGACGAGCACCTCAAGAATCAACTCGCGGCTTGGGATCGGCTTTTCGTACTTGGCGCTTTCGCGCTTGGCGTGTGGATCATGCGCGCGGCTCGGGCCACGGACGATGGGAGGGGTCGCACCAAATTTAGCAGCGACAGGATTTTTCTTTGACTTTGGTTTTGTGGACAATTGTGCTCTTCTCAGATAATATGCGCCCTCATTTTACGCGACAGAACAGGTCGCGTGTCCGGTATCTTGCCCAGATGGCGGAATTGGTAGACGCACTAGGTTCAGGTCCTAGCGGTGGCAACACTGTGGAGGTTCGAGTCCTCTTCTGGGCACCAAACACAAACGGTCAGCGCATGCTGGCCGTTTTTGTTTGCGGGAATGCGTTCATCGCACAATTGACACCTATATTTGGCGGGAGTTTCCATTGATAAACCATTGGAAACACCCGCCAAATATAGAAAGTTACAATTTTCGTAACACCGCACAGATAGAAAACAGGAGCCGGACGTTGACAAGTGTTCACAGAAACCCTCGGCGGGTCGCGGGCATACGTAGCGGCTCTTTGGTAAGATATTGACTGCAAAAAAAGCTGTAACACAACAGGGCTGTACTTATCGCCCGCCGCATTGAAAAAATTTGCAATTGGGGTCAAGGGAAATTCGTGCAAACAGTTGATGGATTGGAAGACTTGCCGCAGTCTGCGAATATCTTGGTCGTCGATGACGATCCGACGATTCGCGAGTACGTGCGCCTGCACCTCGCCAGCGCGAACTTCAACGTGCAAGTCGCCGAAGACGGCGAGACCGCGTACGCGATGGCCGTCGCGAACCCACCAGACCTGATCCTCTCCGACATTTCGATGCCCAACATGGATGGCTTTCAGTTTCTCGAATTGATTCGCGCCAACGCGATTCTGGCCGACATTCCCATTATTCTGCTCACGCAACACAGCGATACCTCCGCGTTTCGCAAGGGTATGGATTTGGGCGCGGACGATTTTTTGTCTAAGCCTGTCCGCCGCAAAGAATTGTTGACCTCGATTTCCTCGCGCCTCAAGCGGCTCGAGGGCATGCGTAACGCAGCGCCAGATTTGACGCCGCCGCCAACGCTGCGCATTACCGCGCGCAGTATGAATGCCGCGTTGAGTCAGGGAGTTCCACCAACACCGGCGCCGATTCGCCGAGGTGCCACACCGGCACCGACGATGCTGTTGCGGACAGTTGACGAAGAAGATGCACCGATCACCGGCGCGATGATGGAAACGGTGGCGGGCACCGTACTGTTCGCCGACATTCGCAAGTTCACGACCTTCTCGGAAAAATTGCAGCCCGATGAAGTGGTGGAGCTATTGAACGCATTTTTCGCCAAGGCTTGCGAGCCGATCCTCGACCAGAACGGCTGGGTCGTGAAGTTTGTCGGTGATGGCCTGATCGCCATGTTCGACGCTGCGCAAGGCCAGCAGGTGAGTCATGCCGAGCGCGCACTGAAGGCGGCATTACTGATGATGGCGGTCACACATCGCTTTGACGGCTGGATCAAGCGCCGTTTTCCGAACCACGACTTACCGAAATTCAGCATTGGCGTTGGCGTGCACAGCGGTAATGTCTCACTGTGCAAAATGGGGAGCCAAGGCGCGAGCGAAACCACCATCATCGGCGACACAGTCAACGTCGCCTCGCGTCTTGAGACTCTCACCAAAGAACTCTGCTGGAGCATCGTTGCCAGCGAAGAAACGCTGGCGCTGGCGGGCGACCGCATCCTGCGCGGCGCGGCAGGCCAAGCGCCCGTCAAGGGACGTGATGGCGTGATGAATATTGTCGAGGTTACGGGACTCTTACCAAAGGCCGAAAGCAGCGACGAAGAAAAACTTTTTTACGCCACGCTGAAAACCGCAGTCGCGGCCAACACCGAATTGCTAACCAGTCGTCGCCACGAATCCTCAAAGCCGGACATGCGCAACTCGCTGGCCGCAGAATCGACCGATCCGCTGATTCAGTTGCAGGGCTATCGTTTGCTCAAAAAACTTGGTGAAGGCGGCATGTCGCGCGTGTTTCTCGCCGAGCATACTGCCACCGCCGCGCAGCATGTGTTGAAACTGATCTCGATAAACGAAGACGACAACGGCGAAATGTTGCAGCGATTCATCAGTGAATATGCACTCGTCTCGCAGGTCGATCATCCGAACGTTGCGAAGATTTATACGCAGGGGTTTTCCACCGCGCATGCGTACATTGCCATGGAGTATTTTCCCGGCGGCGACTTACGAAAATTACTCGCGCATCCCATCACCACCGACGTCGCACTCGCGGTACTGCTACAAGTTGCTGGCGCATTGGGCGCAATCCACGAGCACGGTATTGTTCACCGCGACCTCAAGCCCGACAACATCATGATTCGCGCCGACGGCTCGTTGGCGCTCGCCGACTTCGGAATCGCCATCAGCAAGGGCGCGAACCTCAATCTGACAGTTGCGGGCGAAGTGTTCGGAACGCCCGCCTACATCGCACCTGAGCAGGCAACAGGCGGTGTGGTCGATCAACGTGCCGATCTGTATGCCTTGGGCGTCATGTTTTTTGAGCTGCTTACCGGCAAGAAACCTTACCGTGCCTCGAATACCCAAGCGCTGCTGTATCAACACATGAATTTGCCGATCCCCGATTTGCCGCTTGAATTCACGAACCTGCAGCCTCTGGTGAACGCCATGATGGCGAAAGACCCAAAGGAGCGGGTGCAAAGTGCCGGCGAGTTGATCGACATGGCAATGAGCGTATCCGAGCAGACATTTTAAGCAACTGGTCGCACCACAAAATGATTAGCGAGCACCCATGAGCAACATGAGAAAAGACGCCTATTCCGTCGAAGTTGTCGGCTTCAACCAGACTGAGCGCATTGTGCTGTCCAGCATTTTCGGCCTATCTGCGCGGCGGCAACCCAAGTTCACACAGCACGCTACCGCTTCGTTTTCGCCAGATTTATTTTTGGTCGATGCCAGCGATGCGCAAGCGATTGCCCTGTTTAACGAGCGCAACAGCCAGCGCCGCGTGCCCGCCATCATGATTGGTGACAGCGATCACGGCATGGGCTATGCGCTGCTGGCGCGCCCGCTACAGTGGACGCGTTTGTTCAAGGCATTCGATGCCGCGGTCATGGACGCAGGAAACGCGGCCATTGCGCCGCCGACCCCTGCCGCGCCGACCCTACAGACGACAGCCTTTCCCGCACGCACCCCCTCAGCAACGGTCGCACCCAACACGCAGCCCCTGACTGCGGCAATCGCTCCGGCTACCGCGATGCCGTCCACCAGTGCGCCGGTAGCGACGACGGCCTCAGCCCCCGCACAGCCCAGCGCTGCTGATCTCGAAGTCACGCAGGTGATGGTGCGCGTTGCCCCGACACCGGATCTGTACCATGCCGCCACCGTGCCAACCAGAATTGTGCCGATGGCGCCGACCGCCCCCTCGCTCATTCACGCGCTGGAGCGACCCACTACCGCGCCAGTCGCGCCCCGCACTCAGCAATTGGCGGTCGCACCAGTCTATGCACCCGCCGCACGCGCCGTCCCAGCCATGCCCGTGGTACCACCCATGCCAAAAGCGACCACGGCAGCGCCGCCCGCCCTGGTCGTGCGCCCCGCCCCAGTATCTACCACGGTCGTTCCAACCCCGCCACTGCCGCCACCAAAACCAATCGCGCCGGTTGAGCCTGTTGGTGACTGGGTACTGGTGGTGGACGACAACATGACCGTTCGCGAGTTCATGAAAAACAAGCTTGCACCATTCAACTTCAACGTAGACTATGCGGAGTCTGGCGAGCAAGCGGTCGGACTGACTGGCAAACGCCGCTACACCTGTGTGTTCCTCGATGTCGTGATGCCGGGCATCGATGGCTATCAGGTTTGTAAACTCATCAAGTCGAAAAAAGCCGTCGGCAAAACTGCCGTGGTGATGCTCACCAGCAAGGGTTCTCCGTTCGACAAAATTCGCGGTGCGATGGCCGGTTGCGATGCCTACCTGACCAAGCCAGTTGACGAAGAGAAGTTGCTCGAAACGATTGTGCGATTCATTCCGATCTCTGCTTAGGGCTGCGTTCAGAAAATATTTTCAAACCTTTAGGAAGCCTCATGCCTGTTACCAAAGTGTTATGCGTCGATGATGCCGCTGCCGATCTCACCCGTATTCAAAAAATAGTTTCCGATGCACACGTGCAAGTGTTGGCTGTGAACAACGGACGCGACGCGATTGCACGTGCCAAAGCGGATAAGCCAGATCTGATTTTTCTCGATATTGTGATGCCCGATATGGATGGTTTCGCGGTCATGCGCGAGCTACAAAAAGACCCGGAGACCAAGGATATTCCCGTAGTGTTTGTCTCAAGCAAATCGCAGAAAGCCGATCAGCTATGGGCGAAGATGCAAGGCGGCAAAGGGTTCGTACCCAAGCCCATCAGCGACGAAGCGGTTCTCAGCGAAGTTAATAAGTTTTAATGGAGTAATTTGAAATGGCAATTCGTAAAATTCTATGTGTTGACGACAGCGCTGCTGACCTCGTTAATATCGAAAAAATCATTGCGGGCACAGGCGCGCTCGTCATCACGGCTACGAATGGCAAGGAAGCGGTTGTCCGCGCGAAGGCGGAACTGCCCGACATCATTTTTCTTGATGTAAACATGCCCGAGATGGACGGCTTCGCGGCGATGCGCGAAATTAAGAAAGACCCTGCGACCAAAGCCATCCCGGTAATTTTGGTCACCAGCAAGAGCCAAAAGGCCGACAAGCTTTGGGCACAAATGCAGGGTGCGAACGGGTTCGTGAGCAAGCCCTATACGCCTGAGCAACTTCTCGAACAACTTCGCTAGCCGGATCTGCTGCCATGACCGAGACGCAATCAAATCTCGCCTCGCCCTTGGCTGCTAACCCGCAGCCATTTGGTGTGGGTATTGGCGGCGGTGAAGACGTTGCGACCGCACAGGCACGCGTGTTGGCGGAAATCGCCAGTCGGCAAGCGGATGGTGTTGCCGCCACGGATGCCATTGAGCGGCAAGGCTACCGCATCGGTGAGCTACGAATTTTGGCGAAATACGATGCCACCAGTGAACTCGCGACGATGCCAACGATTTATCGCCTGCCGGGCGCGCCTGAAGGCGTACGCGGTCTCGCGAATTTGCATGGCAACGTCGTGCCTGTGTTTGAATTGACGCGCTGGTTTGGGGTTGAACACGATGTACAAGTAACGCAAATGCTGCTGGTGCTGGGCCATGGCGATGCCGCCGTTGGCGTCGTCATTGACGGTCTGCCAGAGCGTAAGCGTTTTTCTCCCGCCGATGCAGTGCCGATTGAAAGTGGTCACGCGCGTATGGCGCGATTTGCGCACGCCGCGTATCGCGACGCACATGGCGTGTGGCTGGAGTTCGACAACACCCGTTTTTTTGAAGCATTTGCCAAGCGATTTGCTCGCTAGGTCTTCGCAACACTTTTGCAACACTGGTATTTCTCGCCTACACAACAAATGGAGTGTCAGGTAACCAGTCACGATTTTATTGGGAGTTTTTAGATGAATATTCGATCAAAACTATTGCTGGGTGGCGCCGCCATCGTGACCATTCCGCTCCTGTTGGCGACCTACCTCGTCGGCCAGACGGCGTACGGTACCGCTAGTGCCGGATTGAATACGGCCGCACAGGAGTTGTTGGTGTCGGTGCGCGAGACCAAAAAAACGCAGTTGGAGGAATACTTCAACGTGCTGGTGGCCGAAACACAAGCGGTCGCACGCAGCACCACGGCAATTGATGGCTTAAGAGGCTTCAAGCAAGGGGTCAACTCGTTCGTCAAGGATACAGGTGGCGACGCAAAGATCGCGGCCGCCAAAACGGCGCTCACAGACTTTTACAGCAAGGATTTTTCCAATGAATTCTTGAAGAAAAACATCAAGCTCAAAGCCGACGGTGCCGCACTGATTGAAAAGCTCGATAGCACATCGATTGCGATGCAAAACCAATACATCGTCGCCAATCCCAACCCGTTGGGGCAAAAAGAAAAACTGGCTACCTCACCGGATCCGTCGAGCTACTCAAAAGTGCATGCGCAGATTCATCCCAGCATGGAAGCGTTCCAGAAAAAATTGGGACTCTACGATATGTTTTTGATCGACGCCGATAGCAATCGCGTCGTCTACACGGTATTTAAGGAGCTCGATTTTTCTTCGAATCTTGAGACCGGTGTCGCCGCCAAAACGGGGCTGGCCGAAGTCGTTGGCAAAGCACTGAAGGCCAAATCGAAAGATGAAGCGTACGTCTCGGACTACCAACCTTATCTTGCATCCTACGATGAACAGGCTGCGTTCGTTGCCGCACCCGTGTTTGATGGTGAGAAACTGGTGGGCGCATTGGCGGTGCAAATTCCGATTGGCAAAATCAACGCCATCATGACCGGCAGCGCCAAATGGAAAGAATCAGGCTTGGGACAAACTGGCGAAGCTTACGTCGTCGGTGCCGATAAATTGGTGCGCTCTGAAATCCGCTTTCTGGTCGAAGATAAAACGAAGTGGCTGACGGAAAACGGCGATCAATTTGGCAAAGAGCGTGTAGACGCCATCCAGAAAAAAAACACGGCGGTCGGCATCCTTTCGATTAACACAGACGCGGTGAAGAAGGCATTTGCGGGCGAAACCGGCTTTGTTACTTATCGCGGTTATCGCGGCTTTGATCTTGTCGGTGCCTACGCTCCATTCAAGGTGCACGGACTGAATTGGGCGATCGTGGCGAAGCAAGATGCCAGCGAAGTGTTCGCTGAGACGAACGCACTGAAAGGCAATTTGCTGCTGATCGCCATCGGTTCGGCAATTCTGCTGGCCGGTCTTGCTGTGCTGGCGATTTTCATCTACGTTGAAAAGTTCATGAAGCCGATTGAGCAACTGCAATCTACTGTGCAAAAAGTGGCGAAGGGCGACTTTGAAGCACGCTCGCAAATCACCACCGGCGACGAAATGCAAACGCTGGGTAACGCGTTCGACAATATGCTGAATGATCGCGTGTCGGCGATGGCGAAGGCCGAATCCGAAAACGAAACCATGAACAACTCGGTGATCGGTTTGCTCGGCACGGTGGCGGACTTGTCGCAAAAAGATTTGACGGTGCGCGCGCCGGTGACTGAGGACATCATCGGTACGCTCGGTGACTCCATCAACCAATTGACGGACGCGACCACCTCGGTGTTGCGCGACGTAACCAAAATCGCAGGGGTGGTGGAACATGCATCCAAGCGCGTGAAAACCCAGTCTGACGCAGTGAGCGCACAGGCAACGAGTTCGCGCGATACGGTTGAGCGTTTGGTCGCCAATCTGCAAACGGCAACGGCCGGTATGGGACGTGTCGCTGAATTGGCCGCGACTTCCAACGTTGCCGCAGGCGAAGCATCGACGACGACCGAGAACGCGATGAACACGGTGCAAAGCACGGTGCGCGGTATGGATGCGATTCGCGAAACGATTTCTGAGATGGAAAAACGAATCAAACGATTGGGCGAACGTTCGCAAGAGATTTCGCAGATTGTGGGACTGATTAATACGATTTCTGAACGCACCCACGTACTGTCACTCAACGCGTCCATGCAAGCGGCGATGGCCGGTGATGCTGGTCGTGGCTTTGCAGTGGTGGCCGAAGAGGTGCAGCGCTTGGCGGAGAACTCCAGACAGGCAACGGCGCAGATTGCCAACCTTGTGCAGAACATTCAGATCGAAACCAACGATACGATTGCGACCGTGAACAAGACCATTGACCAAGTGGTGCAAGGTTCAGACATGGCGCGAGCTTCCGGCGAGAAAATGCGCGAAACACAAGCAACCACAGCGCGTTTGGTGCAGATGGTGCAGAACATTGCGCAAAGCTCGCAGGAGCAGATGAAACTGGTGGAGACACTACGCGCCGGTGCGGGTGAATTGACGCAATCAACTGAAACCACTGCTGAACAATTGACTGCGCAGAACCAAGTCACGTCGAGCCTGATGACCGCGTCGCAGAAACTTGTTGAGTCAGTGTCCGTGTTCAAGCTGCCAGCATCCGCTTAATCTGCCGCACAAAATGAATAAAAGGATTCGCGATGGCCGCTAGCCCGATGACGCCATTCCTTGAGGAGATGCGCAAGGAATTGGCGCTGGTGCTGCCCGAATTTGGTCAGTGGCTCGCCACGATTGCGCACGCGCCTGCTGAGGATGCTGCGTTCATGGAAGCCTTCGAGGCCTACGGCGGACAAGTCGAGCGCACCGGCATGACCGCAGAGATGCTGGGTATGCCAGGGCTCAATCTCTGGTGCACGCATTTGAACAGCAACCTGATGTCGGTCGCGACCATGGACGGCGAGGCACGCGTAAAGGCCGCGCAGTATCTGGCGACTTGGCCCAAGTTGATGGATACGTATTTAGCGGACCCCGCTGAATTTGATGCCTCGCTCGCGCTCGCAGAATTTTTGACGCTGCCCGATGCACCGCAACCGCTCGACGAAACCGCCGGCGTTGCATTGATCGAACAACTCACCGCCGCACCGGTGCTGCCCGAAGAACTCGCGGCCGACATGGCGGAATCGGAAAAGCCTATCGAGATCACGCCAGCGGACGTCTCGCTGGTGTTGGCCGATGACGCCGACCGTGATGTCTACAACGCGTTCATCGAAGAAGCCCCGGCCAACCTCGCCAGCTTCGCGCAACTGACCTCGCAAATCGCGGCAGGAGACGCAACGGTGGAGGACCTGCGCACCGCCAAGCGCATCGCGCATTCGTTCAAAGGCTCGGCCAGTATTGTCGGCCTGCGTGGCATTGCCGCACTCGGCCATCACACCGAAGACATTCTCGAATACTTCGAGCAAAACCCCGTCAAGCCCCCGCGCGCCGTGGGCCTTGCCTTGGTCGATGCCAGCGATTGTCTGTCGCAAATGTTGGGTTTCCTGCAAGGCGAAGAACCAGAACCGGAAAACGCGTACGCCGTTCTCTCCAACGTCGTGGCGTTAGCAAACAAGGTGAAATCCGGCGAAATCGCCGAGATGACTGACGACGTGAAATTGGAAGCAGCGCCGCTGCTACCAGAGCTAGTGCTGGATGAAAACGCCAAGTCAGCCGCGCCTCCCGCCAAGGCCGCCGAAGCCGGCGCGAGCCTACGTATTTCGATCAAGACCGTCGATGAATTATTCCGTTTGATTGGCGAGCTCACCACCAAGGTCGGCCAATTAGAAGATCGCGTCGTCACTGCGCGTGGCCGCGCCAAGAGCTTGCTCGCACAAAACATGAACGTGCAGCAACGCGTGATGGATCTGGAAAAAATGGTGCTATTGCGCGGCCTCTCGCTCAATACACCTGCCACAGACGATACCAACACCACGTTCGATCCGCTTGAGTTGGATCGGTACAACGAACTACACGGTGCCACGCGTGCGCTGGTGGAAACTACCGCCGACTCGCGCGAGATCGCCACCGCGCTCGAAGAAGATGTCGCCAGTATTTCTGCTGACCTCGCGCAACAAACGCAAATCAATAAAGACCTGCGCCACCAAGTGATTTCGACGCGGATGACGCCGGTAGATTCGCTGAGTGCGCGACTCACCCGTAACGTTCGCCAGACGTGTCAGCAAACCGGCAAAGATGCGGAGTTGCTCATCTCCGGCGGCGACATCATGGTTGACGGCGATGTGCTGAACAAACTCGCCGATCCGCTGCTACACATTTTGCGCAACGCGGTGGACCATGGCATCGAATCCCCCGCCATGCGCGAAGCGCACGGCAAAGCGCCGCGCGGTCGCATCAATCTCGACTTTTCGCGGCAGGGTTCGAGCGTGCTGGTGCGTATTAAGGACGACGGCAAAGGTCTCGACTATTCACGCATTCGCGACAAAGCTATGATCGCCGGACTCATCACCGCTGAGCAGCAATTGTCGCGCCCAGAACTCGCACGCCTCACGCTATTGCCCGGTTTTTCTACACGCGATCACGTCAGTGAAATCTCCGGTCGTGGCGTTGGAATGGATGTGGTGGTCTCACGTCTCAATGAACTCAAGGGCACGGTCGAAATTCACTCCGAGCCTGATCATGGCTGCGATGTGGCGCTACGCTTTCAGGCCTCGCTCATCACGCAACAAACGCTCCTGGTTCAGAGTAGTAAACAGATTTTCGCGATCCCGATTCACAACATCGAACAAGCACTTTCGCCCGGCCTCGGCGAAATCGAAGCAGACAAAACCGGCTGGGTGCTCACGCTCAAAGACGTGCGCTACCCCATTCGCGATCTCGCGGCTCTCACCGGCGCATCGGTCGAGCTCCTGGCGCGTGAAATTGTGGGAAACCGCCCCATCGTCATCGTCCGTATGGATACCGGCAACGTCGCCGTATTGGTCGACAAAGTCATCGACAGCCGCGACCTGATCGTGAAAAGTCTCGGACGCTACCTTCCGCACGTGCACGGCATCTCCGGCACCACGCTGCTCGGTGACGGCTCGGTCGTGCCGCTACTCAACGTGCCTGAACTCCTCGTCGAGCCCGTCGTCGCCTCCGCCGCCGCCTCACAAATGGCCGAAGCCGCCCGTAAACAAACGCGCCGCGTGCTGGTGGTTGACGATTCACTGTCCGTACGCAAATCGCTCACACAGCTACTCGAAGACGCCGCGTTCGAAGTCGCAGGCGCTGGCGATGGCCTCGACGCCATTCGCATGCTCGACAAATTTATGCCCCACGTCATCTGCACCGACCTCGAAATGCCAAACATGAACGGGCTTGAGCTCACCGAACACTTGCGCCGCCGCGAAGACACCCGCGACATGCCGATCATCATGATCACCTCGCGCTCGATGGACAAACACCGCGACCAAGCCAAACGTGCGGGGGTGGATTTTTATGTCACCAAGCCGTACACGGATCAGGAGTTGCTGGTGCAGGTACGGGCGGCATTGCAACGCGGTACCGAAACAGTCGCCTCAGCGTAACTGCGCGAATTTTGACGCCGTTAACGTGGCTCAGCACGCGTAAAACACCCAAAACTGACTGGCCGTGTTACTCCAGCAATTGACCTCTGCAAACCCCGCCTCCCGCAACATCGCCGCAAATTCTGCCCGCTCGTATTTGTACGAATTCTCTGAGTGAATACTCTCGCCTTGTTTGTATTCACGCGCCACGCCATCAATCATCACGCGCTGATCTTCGCGTGCTTGCAGGTGCATTTCAATGCGCCCAAGTGCTGCGTTGTATTGCCCAATATGTCGCCATTTTTTTTCGTCAAAATCGCTGCCAAGTTCGCGGTTGATGTGGCGGAGCGCGTTAAGATTGAATGCGGCGGTAACGCCGAGCGCATCGTCGTAAGCCGCGTCTAGCTTGGACTTTTCCTTTTTTGCATCTACGCCGATGAGTAGACCGCCGGTGGCGTAGCGTTTCATTTCTTTCAAAAAAAGCACGGCTGCATCCGGGGTGAAATTGCCGATGCTGGAGCCGGGGTAGAAGATGGTGGTGCGGCCTTTGAGTAGCTCGTCGGGGATGTCGAGATGTTCGGAAAAATCCGTGACGAGGCCGAACATTTCGGTCTCTGGAAAATCGCCGATCATGTTGGCGAGCGCGGTGTCGATGGAGGGCCCGGCGATGTCGATGGCGAGGTAGCGTTTGGGCGCGATGACGGGCAGCCACGCGAGCGCCTTGCAGCAGTCGCCAGAGCCGAGATCAACGAAGGTATCGACCTCACCCATGGCCTCGGCGATTTCGGCGCGATGTTGTTGAAAAATCGCGCGCTCAGTGCGCGTGGGATAGTACTCATCCAGTTGGCAAATGGCGGCGTACAAAGCGCATCCCAGCGGATCGTAGAAGTATTTGGGTTCGATGGTTGCGGGGGTGGCGCGTAGCCCGGCGATGAGTTTTTTTCGTTCAACGGCGGCGTCGATTTTTAGCCGGTTGATAGTTTGGTAGCTAGGTACGGGCATCTCTTGCCTTTTCATTTGGTGTAATCTCGCGGATCAAGTGTAGCGCGGTTTATTGTTTATCCATTGTTTGAAACATACGCGAGACATTGGTGTCTGGTTTTATTGGTGTTTTTATTTTTTCATTCAGGAGAATTTCATGTTGATCCCTAGTCGTTCACGTACCCTCAAGATTTTGTTGGCCTCATTCGCTGCGTGTTTTGCGTTTACGACCCATGCGCAAACCACCCTCAAAGTCTCCGCCATTCCCGACGAAAACCCCACCGAATTGCAACGCAAGTTTGCCCCACTGGGCAACTATCTCGAAAGCAAAATCGGCATGAAGGTTGAGTTCACTCCCGTCACCGATTACGCCGCCACCGTTGAAGGTTTGGCCGCGAAAAAAATTGATTTAGTCTGGTACGGCGGCTTCACGTTTGTGCAAGCCTACCACCGCACCAATGGCACCGCGATCCCGCTAGTGCAGCGCGAAGAAGACGAAAAATTCCGCTCCGTGTTCATCACGCAAACGGATTCTTCGATTAAGACTCTAAAAGATTTACAAGGTAAAAACTTTACGTTCGGCTCGCCCTCATCGACCTCCGGCCATTTGATGCCGCGTAGCTTTTTATTGAAGGAAGGCATGGACCCAGACAAAGCGTTTAAGCGCGTCGCGTTCTCCGGCGCGCATGACGCCACCGCGCTGCAAGTGGCAGGCGGCAAGGTCGATGCGGGTGCACTCAACATTTCCGTCTACGAAAAAATGATCGCCGAGAAAAAGCTCGATGACAAACAAGTACGTGTGTTCTACACCACCCCGCCCTACTACGATTACAACTGGACCGTGCGTGGCGACCTTGACCCGACGCTGGTGAAAAAATTGCGCGATGCATTTTTGGCGTTGGATGCGAAGAACCCGGCTGACGCCGAAATCTTGAAATTGCAACGCGCGGCGCGCTTTATTCCGACCAAGGTTGAGAATTACAAGGGCATTGAAGAGGCCGCAAAATCGGCCGGGCTGCTGAAGTAGTTTGAATACTTCGCTCACCGAAGTTCGGGTACGCCTCGGGCGCGGCGCGGAATCTCGCGTCGCGCTCGATGGCGTTTCGCTCGCGTTTCATTCGGGCGAGCAAGTTGCGATCGTCGGGCCAAGTGGTGCCGGTAAGACGACACTCCTGCACACGCTCGGCTGCGCGCTCAAACCCGAAAGCGGCAGTGTGGAAGTGTTGGGACAATCGCCGTGGTTGTTGGGCAAGTCTGCGTTGCATGCGCTACGTGGAAATATTTTCTTGGCACCGCAAGCGCCGCCATTGCCGCCGCGTCAGCGCGTGGTGAATGCGGTGCTGGCGGGACGTTTGCCGCAGATGTCGTTGCTCGCAGCGATTCGCTCGCTCTATTCGCCGGTGGATGTTGAGCTTGCGTTTGCGGCGCTGGCGGAATTTCGCATTGAAGATAAATTGTGGTTGCGCTGTGATCGGCTATCCGGCGGCGAGCGGCAGCGCGTGGGGCTCGCGCGCATGTTGGTCGCGAAGTCGCCGTTGGTGTTGCTCGATGAGCCGGTGTCAGCCCTTGATCCTGCGCTGGGTTTGGCGGCGTTAAAGACGGTGCAGGAAGATGTCGCGTCGCGCGATGCAACGTTGGTGGCGAGTCTGCATGATGTGAATCTGGCGCGCGAACGATTCTCGCGGCTGGTGGGGATCAAGGCGGGGCATGTGCATTTTGATTTGCCTGCGGGTGAAGTGACGGATGCGCGGCTGGCGGATTTGTATGGGGATGAGTTTGAGGTGGCGGCTAGTCGGGTGGCGGAGACAGCTGAACAAATTGATGACGTACTGCCGCTCAAGATCGCGCGTTGTAATTGATGGTGGTGATTGCGCCACCATCCCCCTCTCCCCAACCCCTCCCCTGCCGGGGGGGAGGGGCTTTAAGCGCGGTTGATCCGGCTTGGCACGAACGCAGTGTTTGGACGCTTGCGCTGTTCATTGTTGTCGCGGCCTCGCTATATCTCACCGAATTCAAGCCGTGGACTTTGCTCGACGATTCGAGCCTACGTGCGACGAAGCAATTCGCCGCGTCGTTTTATCCGCCTGCGCATTCCGCCGATTTTTTGACGATGGTGACGCGGAGTGCTTGGACAACCATCGCGGTTGCTACGGCGGGCGTGACGCTTGCCCTGATCGCCGCGCTACCGCTGGCGTTACTTGGTACGCGCACGCTGTCCATTTCCCGCCTCGGCACAGGGCGTGTGGCGTTGGTGCCAGCGGCATTTCGCACCTGCATCCGCTGGGTGTTGATCGTGTTGCGTAGCGTGCCGGAGCTGGTGTGGGGGCTGGTGTTTGTACGCGCGATTGGGCTCGGCGACACGGCAGGCGTGATGGCGATTGCGCTGACCTTTACCGGCATGATGGGCAAAGTATTTTTGGAAATTTTTGAGTCGCAAGAAACGCGCGCCACCGAAGCCTTGCTCAACAACGGCGCCGGGCGCGTGCAAGCATTTCTCTACGGCACCCTGCCCGCGTGCATTTCCGAAATGGTCTCCTACACCGTGTTCCGTTGGGAATGCGCGATACGCTCATCGGTGATTTTGGGCTTCGTCGGCGCGGGTGGCTTGGGGCAGCAAATGGAATTGTCGTCACGCATGCTGGCTGGCGACGAAGTCATCACCATGCTCGCGGTGTTCGTATTTTTGGTGTGGATGGCCGATGTGATGAGTAAACGGTTGCGCGCATGGCTCGACTAGCGCCTCTCACCATTCCCACCCCACCTGCCCGGAAAGGCGCGTGGATACTGGGGTTTTTGGCAATTCTCATTGTCACCTCGTTCGCGAGTTTGAAGGGCGAATGGCGCGGATTGTTTTCCATGGAGTCGATGCAAAACTTCGGCAAATTGTTCGGCCAATTTTTGCCGTTGGAAACGAGCGCACCGTTTTTGCAAAAAGTCGGCATCGGCGTGATCGAGACGCTCGCGATTTCTTTTCTCGGCACGCTACTCGCGTTGATTGTTGGCGTGCTGCTCGCGGTGCCCGCAGCGGGGTTCATCGGCAACACTGCACGCGCCATCACACGCGGCCTGCTCAATGTGTTGCGCGCGGTGCCCGAGTTGGTGTGGGCATCACTATTGGTTATCGCCGCTGGCCTCGGCCCCTTCCCCGGCACGCTCGCACTCGCATTCCACACCGCAGGCGTACTTGGTAGATTGATCGCCGATGCGATGGAAAACGCGCCGCGTGAACCGTACTTAGCACTGCGTCGCAACGGCTGCGGCGCGATCCACGCATTCTGCTACGGCACCCTGCCCGTGGTACTGCCGCAAATCGTGAGCTACACCCTCTATCGCTGGGAAAACAACATCCGCGCGGCAGCGGTGTTAGGCGTGGTTGGCGCGGGTGGGTTGGGGCAGATTCTGTACTACCACATGGGGCTGTTGCAGTTTCAAGAGACGGGCACGGTGTTGCTGGCGATGATCGCGCTGGTGGCGGTGGTGGATGCAGTGTCGGCGCGGTTGAATGGGCGGTTGGCTTCGTAAGCATTTGCACGGGCGCATAGGCTGAAAATCCCCCGGCCTGCGTTGAGCAACGATCTCGATGGGCGGCCCCCTTTTACAAAGGGGGCGAGTGTTGTGCGTTGCTCACGAAAACACCGGCAGTCGCAATCAAGGCAACGCAACAGCCTGCCCCCTTTCCTAAAGGGGGCCAAATGCATCGCGATCTTCAAGCAAACGAAGAACCGGGGGATTTTGGCTGTTCGCTTACTCGCTGTTCTCAACATCCGCACCCGCAAATCAACACCCAACAAACATTTCACCCACCAAACCCCGCAGCAAAATCCACTCCGCTATAATTATGCTGCACCGCAATATCCCGCCCGAAACCAAGGACCACTATGTCATTTCTCGCCGCCCGCCTCGCTCGTATCAAACCCTCCGCCACCATTGCCATTTCCGCCAAAGCCAACGCCCTAAAAGCTGCTGGTAAGAACGTGATTGCGTTGTCGTTTGGTGAGCCGGATTTTGATACGCCGGACAACATCAAAGACGCCGCGATCAAAGCAATCAAAGGTGGCGACACCAAATACACCGCCGTCGATGGCACGGCGAAATTGAAGGAAGCGATCATCGCGAAATTCAAGCGCGAGAATGGGCTGACGTATACGGCCAAGCAAATCACCGTCGGCACCGGCGGCAAGCAAGTGATTTACAACGCGTTCATGGCAACACTTTCCGCAGGTGACGAAGTCATCATCCCCGCACCCTATTGGGTGTCGTACCCGGACATGGTGTTGCTCGCTGAAGGCACGCCTGTGTTCGTGGTCTGCCCACAATCATCGGGCTTCAAAATGCAGCCTGCTGATCTGGAAAAAGCGATCACGCCACGCACCAAGTGGGTGTTGCTCAATTCGCCATCGAACCCGACCGGTGCGGCCTACACGCGCGCCGAGTTGAAAGCGCTCACCGATGTGCTGGTGCGCTATCCGCATGTGTGGGTGCTGACCGATGATATGTATGAGCACTTGGTCTATGACAACTTTGAATTTTCCACGCCCGCGCAGATTGAGCCGCGTTTGTATGACCGCACGCTGACCATGAATGGCGTGTCGAAAGCGTATTGCATGACCGGCTGGCGGATTGGTTATGCCGCAGGGCCCGAGCAGCTCATCAAGGCGATGGGCGACGTGCAATCGCAATCGACCTCCAACCCGTCCTCCATCGGCCAAGCGGCGTCGGTCGAAGCGTTGAATGGCCCGCAAGATTTCATTGCTACACACAACGATATTTTCAAAGCGCGCCGCGATTTGGTCGCGCGTATGTTGAACGAAGCGAAGGGACTCAATTGTCATGTGCCCGAAGGCGCGTTCTACGTCTACCCAAGCTGTGCCGGTTTGCTCGGTGCCACCACACCATCTGGCGCGGTGTTGAAAAACGACGAAGAAGTCGCGGGCTATTTGCTCGAATCGCAAGGGGTCGCGGTGGTGCATGGCGCAGCGTTTGGCTTGTCGCCACACTTTCGCGTGTCGTATGCGGCATCGACGGAGTTGCTGGAAGACGCATGCAAGCGGATTCAAAAGGCATGTGCGGATTTGACGTTGAAAGAGGCCGTCGCTGCTTAATTGTCTGTTGTGCAAATGCCTGAAAAAGCCCGCCTAGCGGGCTTTTTCATTCAATGTGCGACCCTACAAACCACAACCCATCTAGATGCGGCAGCTATCGCTCCCCGCATCGCGCACAGCCCCTGCAGTATCGATGAATTCCCAGGCGTAACGATCCTCGTGAAGGGTCATACGTAACACACCGAATGCGTTCTCCACGCGTGCCTCGCTGCCAGTGACGACCGGCGATTTGAAAGGGTAGAGCGCGGCACCGCCGGTGCCTACAACGAAGGATCGGATTCCGTTTGCGTCGAGCACGCCGTCTGCGTCAAGCCGCGCAAAGCGCTCGTAAAGATGATCATGGCCTGCGAGTACGACATCGACCTTTGCCTCCTGCAACGTCCGCCAGATCTCACGCATCTCAGTCATCGATCCGTGGACACCTGAACTACTAAATCGCGGGTAGTGCCAAGCCGCGAGCGTGCACGTCACGGGAGACTTCGCCAATTCCGCGCGCAACCAAAGCATCTGCTCCGAGTTCACGCCCGCAGGCGCGATGCTATTGAGCGATAGGATTTTCCAGTTCCCGATATTCACCGCATAGAATCCCCGCCGATCAGGGCCTGCGCGTGCGCCAAAGTAATCAAAATACCCAGAAGCCTGCGCCACGCCATAGTCATGGTTTCCCGGCGTTGCCCAAGTGCGCTGCAGGAACTTGCCCCAAGTTGACTGATAGCAACCCGCGAATTCCGAAGCGGTTCCACTAAAGTACACATTGTCACCGAGGGACAAAATGGGCGCGTCTTGCGAAAGCGTGCTTACCAGTTGCGCCGTCTTGCCCGCAGCGCTTTGCTGCGGATCAGCTGCCGCTGTGCATTGCGCGATGTCGCCCACTGCCAGTAGCGTTACTGGTGGCGCTATGGGAATCGCCAGTTCGCTATTGCCGCCAGCACCACCGCAACCACAAAGCCCGAAAACGACAATCAACTGAAAAGCGCACCAGCCAAGTCCATCCATTCCCTCCCCCTTGGAAATTGAATAATCATATTACACCGTGCCGCCCAGCCCCGCCGCTACGGTTCGTACCGCCATTACACCTCGCCTTATAATTGATCGTCGAAGTGTTCACAAGGGACCAACAATGTCCGTAGCCGAACAACGAAAAACCGATCTCTTATCCGAGGTCGCTGCAAGTGCCGCGACGAATGAACTGCCGTACGCCAGCGCGTTCATCGAAAAATATTGCAACGCCATCGACGCCGAAGATTTCATCGCGCGCGATGCGCAAACGTGGCGCAGCGTCGCACTCGATCACTTGAAATTTGGCAGCGAATTTCAAACTGGCGCGCCGAAGATGCGCATCTTCACGCCGAGCGCTGACAGCAACACGATTATCGAATTCGTCAACGACGATATGCCGTTTTTGGTCGATTCGATTCTGATGGAAATCAATCGTCAGGCGATTGAAACGCGGTTGTTGATTCATCCACTGTTCGCGACGCAACGTGACGATCACGGCGCGCTCATAACGCTCGTGGCACATAACGCACCCACCGCCGGGGCAATGATCGAATCCTGGATTCATGTGGAGATCGAGCGGGTCACCGATCCCGCGCGCGTGAAAGCGCTCGGCGATGGCCTCGTCGCGGTGTTGGCCGATGTGCGCGCCGCCGTACAAGACTGGCCGAAAATGCAAGCGAAGGTCGGCGAGATTCTTACCGACATGGGCGGTGCCGCAAAGATTGTGCCGCTGCCCGAACTTGAGGAGGCGCGCGCGTTTCTGCTCTGGGTGGGAGATAACCACTTCACATACTTGGGCTACCGCGACTACGAATTGGCCATCGTGAATGGCCAGGACACGCTGAAAATAATTCCCAATTCCGGCCTCGGCATCTTGCGTGAACCCAAGCTGGGCGGGATCTCCGCGAGTTTTAACGATTTGCCGCCTGCGCTGCGTGCGCTCGCGCGTCAGCCACGGCTACTGGTGCTGACCAAAGCGAATTCACGCGCGACCGTGCACCGCCCCGGCTATCTTGATTACATCGGCGTGAAAAAATTTGATGTGTCAGGCCAAGTGCTCGGCGAACGCCGCTTCATCGGGCTGTATACGCCGAGTACTTATCACGCGAATTTGCAGGACATCCCCCTGCTCCGGCAGAAGACCGCACGCGTGATCGCGCGTGCCGGTTTTCCACCGGCTAGTCACGCGGGCAAAAATTTATTTTCGCTGATGGAAACCTATCCGCGCGACGAGTTGTTCCAGATTTCTGACGATGAACTGTTCGCGACCGCAATGGCAATCCTCGGCCTGGGCGAGCGCGCGCGCACGCGTTTGTTTGTGCGGCGCGATGTTTTTGCGCGCTTCTATTCGTGCCTGATTTATTTACCGCGCGAGAGCTATAACACCGAAGTCCGCATTAAGTTGCAGGCAATTTTGCTGCGCGCGTTCGCGGGTACCAGTGTTGAATTTAATGTTCAATTGTCCGAATCGGCACTCGCTCGCATTCACATGCTGGTGCGTACCTCGCCGAAACAAAATATCAGCGTCGATCTAAAAGCGTTGGAGGATGAGGTCATCGCCGCGATTCGTCGCTGGGAAGACGGCGTGTTCCAGACACTGACCACCGCGCTGGGCGAAGACGCTGCCAATGCGGCTAGGCGCGAATTTGTGTTGCCCTTCCCGGCGGCGTATCGCGAGGACGTGTCGGTGGCGCAGGCGGTGCAGGATTTTGCGGCAGCCCAATCACTTTCCGATGCATCACCGATTGCCATGTCGCTGTATGAGACGGCCGATGGCGTGCTGCGATTTCGTCTGTACAGTTTGCAGACGGTGCCGCTATCAAGCAGCCTGCCGATGCTCGAGAACATGGGTGTGCGCGTGGAGAGCGAGCGCTCGTACGTGATTGCGCGGCACCACGCGTCGGCCATTTATCTGCACGATTTTGGCTTGTCGTATCGCGCCGCGCCACTCGATTTGCCGACGGTAAAAACGAAATTTGAAAATGCGTTTGCCGCGATCTGGCATAAGCGGGTCGAAAACGATGGCTTCAATCGTTTGACGCTCGCAGCCTCACTTGCCAGCGATGAAATCGTGGTGATTCGCACCTACGCCAAGTATTTGAAGCAGGTAGGATTTACCTTTAGCCAGAGCTATATCGAGCAGACATTGGCCAACCACGCGCCGCTAGTCAATGCCTTGATCGCCTTATTCCACGCGCGTTTTGAGCCAGTTGCCGACTTGGATCGCGCGGCAAAAATCGCCATGCAGGCCAATACTATTGAACGCACGTTGGACGCCGTTGCCAACGCCGATGAAGACCGCATCCTGCGCCGCTTCCTCGCGGTAATACAGGCGACGCTGCGCACCAACTACTATCAACGCACAACCGACGGCAAACGAAAATCGTATCTATCCGTGAAGCTCGAATCGGCCAAGGTGCCCGAATTACCTGCGCCGCGCCCGCTGTTCGAAATTTTTGTTTACTCACCACGATTTGAAGGCATCCATTTGCGCGGCGGCAAAGTCGCACGTGGCGGCTTGCGCTGGTCGGATCGGCTCGAAGATTTTCGCACCGAAGTGTTGGCTCTCGTTAAAGCGCAGATGGTAAAGAACGCGGTGATCGTGCCGGTAGGATCGAAGGGTGGCTTTGTATTGAAAGCGGCGCCGTCGGCGAGTGATCGCGAGGCCTACATGAAAGAAGGAGTGGCCTGCTACCAAGATTTTTTACGGGGCTTACTTGACCTCACTGACAATCTCGTCAAAGGCGCGGTGGTGCCGCCGCGCGATGTGGTGCGCCATGACAGCGACGATCCCTACCTCGTGGTTGCTGCGGACAAAGGCACGGCCACTTTCTCCGATTACGCCAACGCAATCTCGGCCGAATACGGCCATTGGTTAGGCGACGCCTTCGCGTCTGGCGGCTCGGTTGGCTACGATCACAAGAAAATGGGCATTACCGCGAAAGGCGCGTGGGAAAGCGTGAAGCGCCATTTCCGCGAGATGGGCATCGATACGCAGACAACTGATTTCACCGTCGCCGGCGTAGGCGATATGTCAGGCGATGTATTCGGCAATGGCATGTTGCTATCGGAACACATTCGTCTGGTGGCGGCATTCGATCATCGGCATATTTTTCTTGATCCTGCGCCCGATGCGGCAGCCAGTTTCAAAGAACGGCAGCGGCTGTTCAACCTGCCGCGTTCCAGTTGGGATGATTACGCCAAGCCGCTCATCAGCAAAGGCGGCGGCGTGTTTGCGCGCACGGCGAAGTCGATTGCGTTGACGGCAGAAGTGAAGCAGGCGCTGGGCATCGATGGCGGGGTATCCAACATGACCCCGCAAGAATTGATGCGCGCGATTCTCGTCGCGCCGGTTGACCTCTTCTACAACGGCGGCATCGGCACCTATGTGAAAGCGAGTGCGCAAAGCCACACTGAAGTCGGCGACCGCGCCAACGATGCGATTCGTGTCGATGGCAATGCGCTACGCTGCAAGGCCGTGGCTGAGGGCGGCAATCTTGGCGTAACGCAGCTTGGTCGCATCGAAGCAGCCATGAACGGTGTACGCATCAATACCGATGCCATCGACAATTCCGCTGGCGTGGATTGCTCTGACCACGAAGTGAATATCAAGATTTTGCTTGACGCCATCATCGACGCCGGTGAACTCAAACGCTCGGAGCGAGATGCGTTTTTGGCCAGCATGACTCATGAAGTCAGTCAGTTGGTGTTGAAGGACAACTACGGACAAATGCAATCACTGG
Organism: Burkholderiales bacterium; assembly: GCA_043744255.1. GTDB lineage: Bacteria > Pseudomonadota > Gammaproteobacteria > Burkholderiales > Usitatibacteraceae > UKL13-2. The sequence goes on from JAYTVA010000073.1 coordinate 59,123, forward strand.
CCGTATCCGGCATGCGTGGTGGAAAGTTACTGGATGCACAAGCTCGGTTTATCCGCCATTTGGAAAAGGCGGGACGACTCAATCGCGCGGTGGAGTATTTGCCGAGCGATGATGCCATGGTCGAGCGCAAAGCCACGGGTCTTACTGCCCCGGAATGTGCGGTATTGCTGGCTTACAGCAAGCTGGAGCTGTTCGACGCCTTGGTGAAATCAGACTTGGTGGATGACGAATATGTTGCGCACGCGCTGGTGACGTACTTTCCCACGGCACTGCAAAAGCGCTTCGCTGCGATCATGCCAAGGCACGCACTCAAACGTGAAATCATCGCGACTGAAATCGCCAACAGCACCATCAATCGTTCTGGCAGCGTGTTTGTATATCGCATGCGCGAAGAGACTGGTGCCACAGCAGCGGAAGTCACGCGCGCCTACATTCTGGCGCGCGATGTGTTTGCGATGACGCCGCTATGGAATGCGGTGGACGCGCTAGATAACAAGATTGCCACCACGACGCAATCGCAGATGTTAATTGATGCCGGACGCTTAATGCTGCGCGGTACGTTGTGGTTTTTGCGCCGTCGTGCGGAGCGTTTGCCAATTGCGAAAGTGTTAGAAATATTTGCACCGGGCGTTTCGACGGTGACGAAAAAATTGACGGGATTTTTATCCGCTGAGGATTTGGCAGCGTTGACGACAGCGGAATCTGCGTTGACTGCTGAAGGTGTTCCCGCGCCGCTTGCCACGTCCGTGGCGCGCCTCGATGCGTTGTACGCGGCGCTCGACATCGTTGAGATTGCGCAGGAAAGCAAGCGTAGTGTTGAGCTTGCCGCCGCCGTGTATTTCGCGCTGGTCGGCAAATTGCAAATGCGGTGGATTGCGCACCAAGCCTCCACCCTGCCGTCAGGGTCACACTGGCAGTCAATGGCGCGCGCGGCGATGCGTGATGACTTGGCGAACTTGCAGCGGCAGCTAACGTTGGCAGTATTGATGCACTCGCCAGCGTTGACGGCGGTTGTGCCACTGTTAGCTGCTTGGGAGCAGCATCAGGCGAAGGCGCTGGCGCGGATGCGGGAGGTGATGGCGGATTTGCAGCAGGTGCGGGAAGTGGATTTAGCGCAGATGTCCGTGTTGTTGCGGGAGCTGCGGGGGTTGGTTTAGGTGAGATTGAAAACTTAATCCCGCTGCAAAAATAATGTCATTCTGAGCGCGCTTCTCGCGAAGAATCTCATCCCGACAAAATTAGGCATTGCTCGGTCGCAAACGGATGAGATCCTTCGCTACGCTCAGCATGACAACATCTTGAGGTCGCCTCGCGGCTGCCCTACCCTGCTATTCTTGCAACCAATCACCCACCCGCCACTCCAACCACCCATGAAAATTTCCACGCGCACGCTCTTCATTGCCATCGCACTTTTTTGCCTCGCGCTCGTCGCAAAGGCATTGCAACTGCAACACGGCCCCGAGATGCAGCAGCCCTGCCCGCTGTGCATCTTGCAGCGCTACGCGTACCTAGCAATCGCGTTCGTGGCGCTGGCGGGTGCCGTGCATGCGCGCGCGACGCAGGTGTACGCGTGGCTCATCACCGCGCTGTCGGCAACCGGCGTGTGGTTCACGATTTGGCAATTGACCAAGGGCGGCTCAATGACTTCCTGCCTCGCTGACCCCATGGGCGAATTCGTCAACGGACTACCAACAGCGGGACTGTTCGAGGCACGGGTATTTTTTGCCACGGGCGGCTGCGCGGATAAATACGCGCCGACGTTTGGGTTGTCGTTGCCGGTGTGGTCATTGATTTGTTTTGCCGTGTTGGCGTTGGTGTCGATCTCAATCGCGTTCCGCGTCAACCGCAAGTGATGTCACCAACAACATTTCCACGCGCGCTCACGTTCGCGGGCGCAATCCCGTTTGTTGCGGCCACGGCTGCGCTCTGGTTTGCACCCGCGATGTACCGCAGCTTTGCGGCGCAAGTTTTGTTGACCTACGCGGCGGTGATTGTGTCGTTCCTCGGCGGCGTTCAATGGGGCATCGCCATCAGCGTGCTCGATGCTGCGCCGAAAAGTGCGCGCACGATGTTCGCGTTGTCCGTTGTGCCGTCACTATTGGCGTGGGGGATGTTGCTCCTGCCTGCTGCGCGCGAACGTGTGTTTGTGGCGATTGCGTTGGTTGCGTTTGTTTGGGTGATTGATGCGATGTTGTATGTGCAGGCGCTGATTCCAGCGTGGTTTTTTCGCTTGCGTTGCATTATTTCTGCGGTGGTAATGGCGAGTTTGGTGGCGGCGGTGCCGCGCGTGTGATGGCTGAAACTCGTTTATTGGCGCGGGTTTTGGAGAGTCCGCCTTGCGGGCGTTGCCATGACGCCACCACCGTCACCCTCTCCCGACCTTCGGCCACCCTCCCCCGTCTAGGGGGAGGGACGATCAAATCAAGTTCAAATCCAACGGCCTCGTGTCGGCGAACACTTGTTGAATCTGTTCGTCGCGCAATCCATACATGCGTTGAAATAATCCGCCGAACACGCGGCGGTATTCGTTGAGTACCGGATAGTCGCGATCTTGATGGAGCGTAGCTTTGGCGACTTTCACTTGCTCGCCGACTACACGGCCACCATTGACCCCGCCGCCGAGCACCCAGTACACGCTGCCGTGTCCATGATCGGTGCCGCGATTGCCGTTTTCGCGGAACGTGCGGCCGAATTCGCTGACCACCACTACCACCGTGTTGTTCCACTGCGCGCCCATCTCATCCGCGAAGCCGGCCAGCCCACGGCCTAGCTCCTCGAAACGCGTGGCGAGTGTTCCCGTTGCCCCGCCCTGCGCGACGTGCGTATCCCAGCCACCGACATCCACAAACGCGAGATGGTGTTTTTCGCGCATCAACTTCGCGATGCGGCGCGCTTCCAATTCGAAGCCCTTAGCGGTGATGGCATTGCGGCTGGCGGCTTCCATTTCGCCGCTCATTTCTTTCATGACCTCATCGCGCACCGTGAAGCCCTCGCGCACGCTGGCCGCGAGCGCCGAATCTTGGTACATGCTGGCGATGATGTTGCTCTGCCGCTGATCGACGCCAGGTTTGTTGAGCGCCTTCAAGGCCATATTCGGCACGCGCAGGCTGCCGCGAAACGTGATCGGTAATTGATCCGTCATGGCAATGGGATGGCTATCGCCGACGATGGCCGCGAGGCGATTCATGAAGCCCGAATCATAATTGCGCGCCCGACCAGACGGCTGACCAAGCTCGATGCTGTCCTGCGTTTCAAAGTGGCTGCGCGAGAGATCGTCAATGCCCGCGAACGCAATGAATGCGGCTTGCCGTTTTTGATACAGCGGGTAAATCGAATCGCGCAACGCCGGATGCAAACCCCAGTCCGCGTCGAGCGGCAACGCGGCCGTTTTCACGTCGGCATTGGGCTTGGCAATCGCGATGTTGGGGCGCGCTTCATAGTAGTAGCTACTCGAAATCGGCACCAGCAAATTGGCGGCGTCGTAGGCACCGCGCAGAAAAACCACGAGCAGGCGGGGGCTGCTGGCTGAGCTTGCCATCATGGATTGGGCGAGTGCACCCTGGCTCAGCGGCAGTGTGGAAAGCAGTTTTAGAACGTCGCGTCGTTGCATAAAAATCTCCTAACGATGCATGAATTCGGGAGAGGCAAGCAGGAAAACATTCCACTCCTGCGGTGAGATGGCCTGCTCTAGTGCGTGGCGCGTCGGCGTGCCCAAGGTGTCTTTCAAGCTACCGTGATATAGCGCATTCGAGAGCTGTGGAAACGCCGGGCGCTCCGTGGCGGGCGTGCCCTCAGATTTGAAAAGTCCGGCGTTGCCGGTGCCGACCGCACGAGCAACTTCGAAGCGTGTCGCCATTTGTCCTGAGCTTGTCCATCCCGCTTGCACCAACGGGTAGCCGTCGGGTGTTTGGCGGCCGTACATTGATTGCCCCATGCGGTTGATCCAATTTAGCATCGGTGCCGTGTTGAGGATCACCTTGTCGTCGTAAGCGAGGCGCACCGCCGACACCACGTAATGAATCGGGTCTTTGAATTTGCTGCCGAGTGAGACTGGAAACTCGCTCGATTGAAACATCACCTTAAGCGTCGCGGCGATGTCGCCGTCAGATTGCAAGAACCTGGCGGCCATGCTGCCGACCAACGCCGCCGACGGTTCGTCCGCGACAAAATACTGCGCCAGTTTTGTACTGATGAATTTCGCGGTAGCGGGATGCCGCGCCAAGAGATCGAGCGCCTGATCGAGTTCGGCGAGACCCTCACCCTTGATGGTGCGATTCAACAAGGTTTTGTCACCGAAGTCATGGCGCGCGGGATTGAATTCAAAGGTGCCACGGCGCACGTATTTCGGCACCCATTCCGCCTTCAGTTTTGGCGTGGCCTTGGTGTCATTCACGCCCACGCCCGTGAGGACGCGCGCGAGCTCTTGAACATCGCGTTGGGTATAGCCGCCACCGACGCCGAGCGTATGAAGTTCCATCAACTCGCGCGCGAAATTTTCGTTGATGCGCCCCACCGCGTTTTGATCGTTATCGAGGTAACGCAGCATCGCCGGGTGTGTGGCCGTGGCGGAAATAAGATCGCGAAACTTTCCAAGCGCGTTGACCCGCACCGCGTTCTCTTCGAAATCACCAAGCGTGACGCGGATGTTGCTCTTGTACTGAAAGATGCTGAAATGGTTCATCCAAAACCACGTCATCTGTTCCCGCAATTGCTCGGGCGAATAGAGCGCGCGAAGGAGGTGGCGCGTCGCGGATTCGCGGGCGAGGCGCGTGAGTTCTTTTTGATAGTTGGCTTGCGCAGCCTTCTTTTGTTCGTCGTCCTTGATGGCATCCGCGTCGCGCCGCTGTTGGTCCATCGCCAGCACCAATTCAGGCAAGGGTTTTTGCACGATGGTGAGCGCAGCAATTTGCGCGGCGACTTCGGGCGGAAGCACTGCGCGCGCGGGAGCGAGTTGTTCGTCGAGAAACTGTTTACTGCCGATGGCGGCCATTCGCTGCGCGGATGATGGACTCGCGCCCCAGGTGAGACGATTCAGCAGTTTGAGGTCATTGGCGCTGGGCGCGACCACACCCGCGTTGCGGGCAGGCTCGGTGGTGGCGCATCCACCGAGAGCGGCGATGCAGACAAAAACACCGATGAAAAATCGTGTGGGACCGAATGGCGAGCGGCTCGGCATGGTATGTTCCCTTCGACGTTTGGCGCGCTAGAGGATTCGGCACCGGTCAACATAATTTTAACGCTTGCGGTTGAGGCTGGTTGACGGTGCGGTCTAGGTTGATCGTCGTCGTGCTCCTCGGCGGCGAGCCGATGATGTGTAACAAAGAGCGCGTTGGGTAAACCGCCTTACCGTTTGCCCAACATCAGCGATAACGCAAACACCGATGTTGGGCAGATGAAACGTGCCCAACCTACGCGTTACTCGCTTTCGTGGCGCGACGGTTGATCTCATCGCGACTCTTTGGCCCAGCGGTTGAAGCACTCCGATGCCGATACGCATCTCGTCACATTCTCTAGACGGTCAGGGGTCGCACTTACGCGTTGAAACCAGCCTTGAAATTTGTTCGCGTTTCGAAAAACACCATTTCAACGCAAATCGTCCAACTGCAATACCGTCAATCCGTCGTTTGATTTGATGCCACGATCATTGGTTAAGAAATAAGTACAGCCGTGCTTTTGAGCCGTTGCCACATGTATGGCGTCAATAAGTTTCATTTTGCGTTGGCCGGCTAGCATGGCGGCCATATCGAATAAATCGTTGGCGTGCTCGGCGACGGTTATGAAGTGTTTTTGTGCGAAGAAGTTCTTGAAGTTGGCTATCAATGCTGCATCGCCATGACGGTAGGGGTGAACCATGACCTCTGCAACTGCGATCGCACCCGTGATGGCAAATATTTTCTGATTAAAGCAAGCTTCAAAGATGGGTGCCACCACAGGAAAATAAGTATCGTGCCGATCTAAAAAAAATATGAACACACTGGTGTCTACGTAGATGCGTTGCCCCGCCAATTGGGCTAGGTGTTGGCTCATTTTGGTCGTGGATTTAGGCGTGGGCATGAATCATCTCTCGCCGCTATCGTTGCCAGTCGCCGCGCAGCTTTTTAACAGTCTGCGTGACGGCTTTGGGTGTTGCGCCCCATAGTCCCCGGCCAACGCCAGCGAAAGCCATCACATCGACGGGTTTGTTTTTGCTTTTTTGCGGAGAAATGATGATGCTGCCGTTGACATAAGAAACCTCCAGCTTGTCGTTAAGCTGCAGATTCGCTGCGCGGACAATGCTTGCGGGCAGCGTGACCTGATGTTTGGGGCGCATGCGGATTTCGGGCATGGTCATCTCCTAAATATAGAAAAGCAAAAAGACTGAAGCTTGAAAAAAGCCATCGTTAAAAGTTGGATTTCTTACACTATATCCAACTTATGATCCGTTGGCATGACTTACTGAGGCGACAACTATTTTGACATGCGCCGCCCGCCTAACCCCTCTATCCACGGGCGTTTCCAGCCATCACGTCTTTTTGCCAACTCTCGTGGCACCCTTCCCCACATATTTTTCCAGCCACTGAAAATATTCGCGATACCACAGCCGTGAATTTTGTGGCTTCAGGATCCAGTGGTTCTCGTCGGGGAACAGGACAAGTCGCGCGGGTACGTTGAGCGCCTTGAGCGTGTTGTAGTACGCCATGCCTTGATTGTCAGGCACGCGGTAATCGAGTGCGCCGTGCAACACCAGCGTCGGTGTCTTCATGTATTTGGCGAACGTGATCGGATTTTGCGCGGCGACTTTCTCTGGGTCATCCCAGTAGGTGGCGCGCAGCTCGTGCGGGAAATGGTATCCCACGTCTTCACCAAACATCGACACCCAATCGAAGCAGCCGGCGTGGCAAACGTAAGCTTTGTAGCGATCACGCTTCGCACCGCCATTGCGGCCATTCATCCACGCCACCATCTTGCCGCCATAGCTGCCGCCGGTCGCCGCGAGTCGATTCGCATCGATATAGCCTTGCTTGAGCATCCAGTCAGTGCCGCTCTCGACATCTGCGTGTTCTTTGGTGCCGAGCGTGCCGACGATGGACTCTAGGAACGTCTGACCGAAGCCAGCCGAGCCGTGATAGTTGACGCACACCACCACATAGCCAGCGGCGGCGAACACTTGATTGTTCCAGCGGAAATGGAAGTTGTCGCCCCAATTGCTGTGCGGTCCGCCGTGAATGGAATGCACCAGCGGCCATTTCTTTTTCGCGTCGAAATTTGGCGGGTACACGACCCACATTTGCACGGGCTCATTTTGCCAACCCTTGATCGTGACCTCGCGCACGTCCCCCATCTTGAATTGCGCCATGAAGGCGTCATTGAATGATTCGATGGCACTAGCACCATTGCCATTGGCATCAGCGGCGAATACTTTTGGTGCAGACGACATCGTGTTGCGCACGAACACCAGCGCGTTGGCGCGAACATCAAAATCAGTGACCGTGCCGCCGGGCGCAACCACGGTGGGCACCTGATCGCCGATGCCCATTCGCCAGACCGACACGCGCGCACGATCATCGGCGGTGAAATAAATCGACTGCCCGTCATGCGACCATTTCAGCGGCGCATTGACGCCACGGTCCCAGCGATGGCTCAGCAACTTCTGTTTGCCGCTGACCCGATCCAGAACCGCGAGCTTGTTCTCGTCATTGATGGATCGCCGGTAATCTTGCGCCAGGAGCGCAATCGCCTTTCCATCGGGCGAGTAGACGGGATGATGATGATTGAGCGGTGACTTGGCGGTGAGCACACGCGCCGTTCTGGTCTTGATCTCGATTTCAATCAGTTGGTATGCCTGATCGCCGCGCCGGTCGCTGTTCGGATTGAAATTGAACACGATGTGTTTACCATCGGGGGCGAGGTCGTAGTCTCCCGCGTCGGCGTCAAACCACGGTAGCTCATACGGTGTGCCAGCGAAAATGTCGGTGACCTTGCCGGTCTCCACGTTCACCACATGCACATGCGGCACGCGACCATCAGCGCACCAGTGATCCCAGTAGCGGTACTGCGTCTTCTCGGTGATGATCGCTATGACCTTGTCGTCTTTTTGCGCCTTGTAGCGTGCGGCCTGTTCCTTTTCGGTAACGAGTTCGGGCCACACCCACGAAATGAATGCGATCCGCTTGGAATCGGCAAACCACTTGATCCCAGCAACACCGGTGGCAATCGACATCACACGTCGCGCCTCGCCCCCATCCGGCGCGATCACATAAAGCTGCGGCTCGCTATCGGCGTCTTTGCCTTCGCCGCGCTTGGCAACGAACGCAATGTGCGCCGCATTGGGCGACCAGCGCGGCCCGCCGTCTTTGTCGCCACAGCGGGTGAGCGGTCGGGGCGCACCACCGAAGGTCGAGAGCAGCCACAGGTGCGTGCTGCCCGCGTTCGCGTCCATATCGAAAGTGGTCAATGCCACACACGCTTGCGCGCCATCGGGGGAGAGGCTCGGCGAGCTTGGGCGCTGAATTTTCCAGAGATCGTCGGCCGTGATGAGGCGGTTCGCATTCGGCATGGTCGCAACTCCTTTGTTTTTATGACGTCGCAAGTTTAGCGCGCCCTGTTGTTGACATCGTGACAATGAAGCAATCACTACCCGCTTCCGCAGTAAAATTACGAAACCATTTTTGTGAGTGAACACCATGAAACCAAACGATCTGCCGGAAGCTGCCGCATTCAAATGGGACGATGCCCTCCTACTCGACGATCAACTGAGCGAGGAGGAGCGGATGGTGCGCGATCAGGCGCACGCGTATTGCCAAGAGAAGCTGATGCCGCGCGTGTTGCTGGCCAATCGTCACGAAAAATTTGATCGCGAGATCATGAACGAAATGGGCGAATTGGGTCTATTGGGCTCGACCATTGATGGCTACGGCTGCGCGGGTGTAAACCATGTTTGTTATGGGCTCGTGGCACGCGAAGTCGAGCGCGTGGACTCCGGTTACCGCTCAGCGATGAGCGTGCAATCGTCTTTGGTAATGCACCCGATTTACGCTTACGGAACTGAAGCGCAGCGCGAACGCTGGCTGCCCAAATTGGCGACTGGCGAATGGGTTGGCTGCTTTGGCTTGACCGAGCCGGGAGCAGGGTCGGACCCCTCATCAATGATCACGCGCGCGAAAAAAGTTGACGGCGGCTATATCGTGCACGGCGCAAAAATGTGGATCACCAATTCGCCGATTGCCGATGTGTTCATCGTGTGGGCGAAAGACGATGCAGACGATATCCGCGGCTTTGTGCTCGAAAAAGGCATGAAAGGTTTGTCTGCGCCGAAAATTGACGGCAAATTTTCGCTGCGCGCATCAATCACGGGCGAGATCGTGATGGATCAAGTGTTTGTGCCCGACGAAAATTTATTGCCGAATGTGAAAGGCTTAAAAGGCCCGTTCGGTTGCCTGAATAAAGCGCGCTATGGCATTAGCTGGGGCGTGATGGGCGCGGCGGAATTTTGCTGGATGGCGTCGCGCCAATACACACTGGATCGCATCATGTTCGGCAAGCCGCTCGCGGCCACGCAACTGATCCAGAAAAAATTAGCCGATATGCAAACCGAAATTACGCTGGGCTTGCAAGGCGCGTTGCGTCTCGGCCGATTGATGGACGAAGGTCTGGCCACACCGGAAATGATTTCGCTGATGAAGCGCAATAACTGCGGCAAGGCGCTCGACATCGCCCGCATGGCGCGCGACATGCACGGTGGCAATGGCATTGCAGATGAATATCACGTGATCCGTCAGTCAATGAACCTTGAAGCCGTCAACACATACGAGGGCACGCATGATGTGCATGCACTTATCCTCGGCCGTGCGCAAACGGGTTTGAATGCGTTCGGCGGGACATAAAAATACATGACCGCCATCTGGCTACACCGTCCCACACTGAAAGAATTAAACAGCCCTTCACCCACCATGATTTCACATCTCGGTATCGAGTTTCTTGATATCGGTGACGATTATGTGAAAGCGAGAATGCCGGTTGACGCGCGCACACATCAGCCGTTTGGTTTATTGCATGGCGGTGCGTCGGTCGCGCTCGCTGAAACCTTGGGCAGCATTGGCGCGTTCTTTTGCATCAATCCAAAAACCCACAGCGCGGTCGGCCTCGACATCAACGCGAACCATCTTCGCGGTGTGAAGAGCGGCTGGGTGATTGGCGTGGCCAAGCCAATTCACTGCGGAAAAACCACGCATGTGTGGGAAATACGCATCAGCGATGAAGCGGACAAACTTGTTTGTATCGCCCGACTGACGATGTCGATTTTGGAGAATCCGAAAACACCCGTCTCCGCCAGCTAGTTATCTCTCGTCGCTTTCATGAAACGTTTCATCCAACCCTACGCAAATTTCTTGCGCCTACCTGACGTGGGCAAAACCGTCGCGGCCGCTTGGCTGGCGCGTTTGCCAACTGGCATGATGGGGTTATCGATGCTGCTGTTTCTGCGCGATCAGTTGGGCTCGTTTACGTTGGCGGGCACCGCGGTGGGCGCGTACTTTATCGCGATGGCGATATCGGCCCCGGTACAAGGGCGCATCGTTGATCGTAACGGGCCACATTTGTTGCTGCGCGTGACTGGCATCGCACAGCCGCTGATGTTGCTGCTGCTGTTTGTAACCGCGGTATTTAAAGCACCGTTCGCATTGGTGGTGGGCGCAGCCGCGCTGGCCGGTGCATGTCCGGCACCGTTCACCACACTGGCGCGCACAGTGTGGCGACACCGTTTCACTGACGATGTCTCGCGACGCATGGCGTTTGCGGTGGACGCAGTGACGATGGAGCTTTGCTTTACCGTGGGGCCGCTTATCGTCGCGCTGGTGATTGCGATCAGCAGTCCAAAAGGCGCATTTCTCACCACGATATTGATGCTGTTTGCGGCCTACTGGATTTTTATCAAATCGCCAATGCTGAAATATTGGCAGCAAAGCCCCGCCACCGAACGTCATCTGTTGGGCCCGCTTACCGATCCACAATTAGTGTTGTTGTTTGTCATCACCTTCGGTCTCACCACCGCGTTTGGGCTGATGGAAGTGGGCTATCCCGCACTCGCCACATCACTCTCTATTCCCGCGCTAGCGGGCGTGATGCTGGCGGTAAATTCAGTGGGCAGCGCAGTGGGTGGCGCAGTTTATGGTGTGCTGCATCCAAAACTGTCACTCGAGCGTCAATTCAGTATTTTGCTGGGCATGATGGTGCTGCCGCTGTTGCTACACGCGTGGGTCAATCAATTGGTGTTGCTGGGCTTGGTGGCGTTCATAGCCGGTGCGACGATTGCACCATCGATTGCCGCGCAAAGTGTGTTGATTTCGCGCATGGCACCAGAAAAATATGCGACTGAAGCCTTCACTTGGTCATCCACGTTTATTGTCAGCGGCATAGGTGCGGGCATGGCCGCAGGTGGGGCGCTGGCTGAAACCTACACCGCCAGAATGCCGTTCATCGTCGCGGCACTGGTGATGACGGCAATGGCAGGGCTGGCGCTTTTGCTCAAGGTAAAGCGGGTGGCGGCGTAAAATCAGCTATAACTGGAACAGTCGGCAAATACAGTTACTGAAGGCCCTCGTCCATCATCACGCCGGGCGGCAGCGGCATTGTGTCGATACCTTCATCCTGAAGCGCCATGGCATCGTTTGGGGAGACATTGCCGCGAATGCTGCGGCGATATTCTTCGCCGTAATGCATGCGTCGCGCGGTTTCGGCAAACGCCGGGCCGACGTTTTCAGTATTGGCGATCACGTATTGTTTGAACTGGCGCAGCATATGTTGTTGCAGGCCGGGTATGGCGGTGGCGGCCGTCATTTGTTCGGATGTCATGACGTCCGAGGCGTGCCGGGTTTGTAGCGCGTTGCTGTTGCTGGACGTCGCGCCAGCATTAATGCGCGGTGCCGACAATTGCTTCACGATGTTGGTATCACCACAAACCGGGCATT
>JAYTVA010000074.1:0-1666 GCA_043744255.1 Burkholderiales bacterium
GCCAGTAAAAAATCGGGTGTGCGCATAAGTAGCTAATCACCGATGTTTCGACGTAAACAGTTGGCTTAATGTGTTGCATCGTAGCACGCGCTGAAGCGCATCAATTTGGCATAACGACTGCATTTCCTACGCGAATGGGTAGTTCCACGAAGCAATCAGACGACAAACAATTCGTCATGGGTTTCTCAATGCGTTTTGACGACTCTTGGCTATCCATAAAAAGACCATGAAGGCCATAAAGACCTATCAAACTCATTTTCCACAGGAGGAAGCCGTGCAACATTCAAATGCCATCACCACCACTCTCACAATCGCAATTTCGCTCGCGCTAAGCGGCGGGTCGGCGGTCGCCGCGACTCCGCAGCAAACCGAGAACAGCAGCAAGTTTGCGCCAGACGACATGACACAACGCTCACTCAGCAAAGTCGATTTGCTGGTGCTGATAGGAGGCAGCGCTAATGCCTCCGACGGCATCACAAAAGACACCCCGGACGAAGACTACGCCAAACGGCTTGATACGCTGCTGCGTGCATTTCCAAGCGACGGCGAAAACGCCCAATTGGTGCGCAATCGAATTCAAGATCGCCTGATTCTGAGTTCCAACGACTTGTGCGAAGACTACAAATCAAATCTCAAAGCGAAGCAATCGCGTTTCAACTTCTTTAGCGGTGTGGGCGCAACGCTATTGGGTGTTGCGGGCAGTCTTGCGCCACATGCCGCAACGGCGAAGGTATTCTCGGCGCTCGCGGGAGCTGCCACCGGCGTTCGCGCGGAGTACAACCATGACTACTACGCAGATGTCACCGCGCACCTCGTCACCAAAGCGATCGCATCGAAGCGCCGCGATGTGCTCAAAGACATTGACACCAATCGCAAGTTGAGCATTGCCGAGTACACACTTGAGCGGGCCCTCGCAGAAGCGGTGCAATACCACGGCGCGTGCAGCTTGATCGCTGGTCTTGAGAAGGCAAGCGAGGCGGTGACCACGATAGATGTAATCACCGGTACAAAAGCCAGCATGGCGGGGGTTCGCGAAGCCTTGAAGTTGCAGGCACAGATCAACCCTCCCGCTGCTGCCGCTGCGGCGGCGGTCAGCACCGATGCTTCCGAAGCCGCAAAAAAAGCGGCAACCAAGTAGCAGGCCAATCTGCAATAGATCGAGACAGCCACGCATCGTCCGTTGTCGCCACGCGACAAATCCCACCTGAACAGGTAGTGTGCAGCGCAGCAAATCACAGCTACGCTCACGTCACTAATAAAAAATGATCGGAGCTGAAATGAAAATCATCGATGATGATCGCGGTGGGCAGTCGTGTGTCTCTTCCGCTAACAGAATGACCGAGGTTGACAGTCTTCACCGGTGGGCGCATCAGGCCAAATTGTCGGGTGCGCTCGACGGCAGTACACGCGATTTTCTCGTGACTCCGGCGGGCAATCCGCTGCGGCGGGCCGAGGCGTTTTGGCGGTGGAATTCTAGGCGAATTTCTCACGGTGCCTTTCCGTTTGGCAAGACGCTGGCGTCGGCGCCCGCCGCAATCGCGTCACTACGATACCTCGATGGTCGGGTTCATTCCGGCATCAATTTTTCGTCGCAGGAATACCTCTCGCTTGCTTCGCACCCGCGTGTGCAGCAAGCCGCGATTGATGCGATTAAGCGACTGGGCGT
>JAYTVA010000075.1:0-70212 GCA_043744255.1 Burkholderiales bacterium
AGTCAGTCACCCTTCCGCAGTTGCGCTTCACTTCGTTCGCTGTGGTCAGCTTACGGGAGGACTTGCACCTCCAAGAGTGCGCCCATGCTGGGCGCACAAAAGAAAGGCGCTCTTGCGAGCGCCTTTCTTAGACTACGTTGAGTCGTGATGCTAGTTGTACGCTGACTCACCGTGCGAGGTGATGTCGAGGCCTTCGCGCTCTTCATCTTCTGGCACACGCAGGCCGACAACTGCTTTGACAATCAACAGTGAAATCACCGTCACGATGGCTGACCAGCCGCCTGCGATCACGACCGCTTTGCACTGCGTCCACACTTGCTCGCCAATCGACGTGAAACCGCTGGCGCCCTTGACCCAATCAGTAACAAAACCTGGGCCACCGAGTTCAGGCGAAATAAATACGCCGGTCAAGATCGCGCCGAGAATACCGCCGAGCGCATGCACGCCAAACACGTCGAGTGAATCGTCCACTTTCAACATGCGCTTCAAGCCCGTCACACCCCACAAGCAGACCAGACCCGCGAGGGTGCCGATCGCAAATGCGCCGGGGATACCGACGTTGCCCGCCGCAGGCGTGATCGCAACCAACCCGGCCACGGCGCCAGAAGCTGCACCGAGCATTGAGGGCTTGCCCTTGAGAATCCACTCGGCAAACGTCCACGACAACACGGCGCAGGCGGTGGCGAGGAAGGTATTCATGAACGCGAGCACGGCGGTGTTGTTGGCTTCCAACGCCGAGCCAGCGTTAAACCCAAACCAGCCAAACCACAGCAAGGACGCGCCGATCATGGTCATGGTGAGGTTGTGCGGGGTGAGCGCTTCTTTGCCGAAGCCGATACGTTTGCCGAGCATGTACGCAGCGACTAGACCGGCGACACCGGCGTTGATGTGCACCACGGTGCCGCCGGCAAAATCTTGTGCGCCCATTTGCCAAAGGTAACCGGCCTTGGCGTCCATCAGCTTACCGACCGCGTCCGACGTGTATTCATTCGGGCCCATCCAGAACCACACCATGTGTGCAATCGGTGTGTAGGCGAACGTAAACCAGAGCACGGCGAACAGCAACACGGCGCTAAATTTCATGCGCTCTGCGACTGAGCCGAGCATCAGGCAAACGGTGATGGCGGCAAACGTGGCTTGAAACGCGGCGTACAGCATTTCCGGAATCACCACACCTTTGCTGAACGTTGCAGCCACTGCATATTCACCTTTGGCGACATCAGCGATACCTTTGAAGAACACGCGATCAAAGCCGCCAATAAACGCGTTGCCCTCAGTAAAGGCGAGGCTATAGCCGTACACCACCCACAACACGGTAATGAGCGAGAACACCACGAACACCTGCATCAAAATCGACAAGATGTTTTTGGTGCGCACGAGGCCGCCGTAGAACAGCGCCAAGCCTGGCACGCTCATCAACAACACGAGTGCAGTGGAGATCAGCATCCATGACACGTCGCCTTTGTTGGGGACGAGTGCCGGGGCTGGAGCAGCGGCTGGCGCTGCTGTTGCTGCTACCGATGCGGCGGCCGCTGGTGTCATCGCTGGTGTGGTCATCGCGGCAGCGGCAGGCGCAGTCGCAGTCGCTGCGGCAGCCGGTGCAGCTTCTACTTTTTTGTCTTGCGCCGCGCTCACGCCAGCGAGCGTGAGCCCCAGCACAACGGCAAGTGCGGTGAAAATTTTATTCATGTTGTGCATCCCTTTTAGAGTGCGTCCGCGCCGGTTTCACCGGTGCGAATACGAACGACTTGTTCAAGATTGAAGACAAAAATTTTGCCGTCGCCGATCTTGCCGGTGTTGGCCGATTTTTCGATGGCGTCAATTACTTGCTCGATCAAATCGTCTTTCACGGCGGCTTCGATTTTTACCTTGGGCAAAAAATCGACGACGTATTCCGCGCCGCGATACAACTCGGTGTGTCCCTTTTGCCGTCCAAAGCCTTTGACCTCAGTGACCGTGATGCCCTGCACGCCAATGGCGGAAAGGGCTTCACGTACTTCGTCGAGCTTGAACGGCTTGATGATGGCCGTGACTAATTTCATGTTTGCTCTCCCGAGAAAAAATTAGAACGCTTTGGAAACGAATGCCACCAAACGACCTTTGCTCCAGTCGCGACCCAGATACGTGTACAGCGCGGGCTGGGCATTGGTGTCCTTGTAATAGCCGCCGACGTTCCAGCCATCACCGAAGTCATAGGTCGCGCCGATTTTGTAGACGGAGTAGTTAGCGGCGGAGAAGTTCTTGTAGTTTTCGCGCGCCAATTGGGCGTTCACCGTGATCTTCGGGGCGACTTCTTGGCTGTAGTTGAGTTCCGCGAACGTTGAACCCTTGGTGTTGATGAGACCGAACGCATCGCCCATCGTGCGCGAGTACTTGAGGCTGACTGGGCCGTACGCCGCACCCACGTAGAGTTCATCGGTGTTCGGTTTCTTCAACACCAGCGCGCTGGCGCCACCAGTCGCGGCGCGTTGGTTGATCGCTTCTGAACCCGGATATTCATAGCGCAGGTAACCGACATCGAGGGTCAAATCTTTCGCGACTTCAAATTTGTAGCCCGCAAATAAATCAAGTTCGGCACTGCCCTTGCCGGTGAACACAAACGCCGGATTTTGCGCACGCAACTCTTTGCTGGTGTTTTTGATCCAATCAATGTTCGACAAAAACGCGCCTGCGTAGAAACCGCTGGTGTGGCTGTAGTCAAGGTTGAGTTGGACGGCAGGCTTTTCCGAGGTCTGCGAAATGCCACGGTATTCGTATTCGCTATAGAGCGAAACTTTTGGCACGAGGGTGTTTTCTGGTGCTGCTGGTACTGCTGGGGCGGCTGGCGCGGTCTGTGCGAACGCTGTCACTGAGGTGGCAGAGGCTGCGACGAAACCGGCGATCACGAGTGCTTGGCTAATTTTTTTCATTGCGCATTCCATAAGGTTAGAGGGCAAAAAGTAAGGGGGTAGTGAAAAGCAAAAATTGTTTCTGAATTGACACATTCCATTAGCAGGTTGCGTGCCACGGTTTTGTGCGCGCCAATGACATGATTTATAAGGCTTTATTTCTCACGCACCAACAGCGCGCACCAAAACATGGCGCTTGTCAAAGCGTCCGCACAGAAATGAAGCACTCGATGTTTGCAGCCCACGCAACAAAAACGCTCCTATACAATGTGCTGCATGACTACGCCAACATCAGCCACCATCGCCGCCCTCACCGAACTCGCCGCCCGCGTTGAGCAATTCGTGCAGGCTTCGCCATTCAACGACGCGGAAAAAAATGCGCGCCAACATTTCATTTCGCAGTTAGCGAAAAACGGTTTGGTCACCCGCGAGGAATATGAAATTCAAGTCGCGATGCTCGCCAAGGCGCGCGCGAAGTTGATTGCGCTCGAAGCAAAAATCACCGCACTGGAAAAACCAACCAAGCCGCACGCGTGAAGCACACCGCCACCGACATCCTGCGCCGCGCATCATGTCGCTAGCCGTCCTCTACTCCCGCGCGCTGACCGGCATGGAAGCGCCGCTGGTCACCGTTGAAGTCCATCTCGCCAACGGCCTACCCGCGTTCACAATCGTTGGGCTGCCCGAACTTGAAGTCAAAGAAAGTAAAGATCGCGTGCGTGCGGCCTTGCTCAATGCACGTTTTGAATTTCCCGCTCGCCGCATCACAGTAAATTTAGCGCCCGCCGACTTGCCCAAAGAAAGTGGCCGCTTCGATCTACCGATCGCACTCGGCATTCTGGTCGCGAGCGGACAACTGCCCGGTGACAAATTAAAGCGCTACGAATTCGCGGGCGAACTGGCACTCACCGGTGAGCTGCGGCGCATTCGTGGTGCACTCGCGATGACCTTCAAAGCGCACGGCGATGGCCGCGCCTTCATCCTGCCGGTTCCGTCAGCCGAAGAGGCGGCGCTGGTGACGGATGCCACCGTGCTCGCCGCAAAAAATTTATTGCAGGTCTGCGCGCATTTGAGTGGGCGCGAAACCATTCCGCCATTCGTGAGCGTCGCACCAGTCGTCGCATCCCACTACCCCGACCTCGCCGAAGTCAAAGGCCAAGCCCACGCCAAACGCGCACTCGAAGTCGCCGCCGCCGGTCGCCACAGCCTGCTCATGATGGGCCCACCCGGCACTGGCAAAACTATGCTTGCCTCACGTTTCGCGGGCATCTTGCCGTCGATGACAGATCGCGAGGCGTTGGAGGCAGCGGCAGTGCAAAGCCTCGCGTCGGGTGGCTTCAAGGTTGAGAATTGGAAGAAGCGAAACTTTCGTTCGCCACATCACACGGCGAGCGCGGTGGCGCTGGTAGGAGGGGGAGGGAACCCTAAACCTGGCGAAATCTCATTGGCGCACCAAGGCGTTTTGTTTCTCGACGAATTACCCGAGTTTGAACGCGGCGTACTCGAAGTATTGCGCGAGCCGCTAGAGTCAGGCCGCATCACCATCTCGCGCGCCGCGCGCCAAGCGGATTTCCCCGCCGAGTTTCAATTGATCGCGGCGATGAACCCGTGTCCGTGCGGATTTTTAGGCCACTACACCAACAAATGCCGCTGCACCCCAGACCAAATTTCTCGCTATCGCGGCAAAATTTCCGGACCCTTGCTGGATCGCATCGATCTGCAAATCGAAGTCCCCGCCGTCTCGCAAACAGAGTTGGTCAAGGCCAGCAACGGCGAATCGTCCGAGGCAATTCAGCGAAGGGTCGAACGCGCCTACCAGCTACAAATCGCCCGCCAACAAAAACCCAACGCCAAACTCGACGTCAAAGAAATCGACACGCTCTGTGTGCCGGATGCGTCAGGCGAGACGCTGCTGAAGAACGCGATTCAACGCATGGGCTTATCGGCGCGCGCGTACCACCGTGTGCTCAAAGTCGCGCGCACGATTGCGGATTTGGCGGGCAAAGAGAGGGTGGAGACGGCGCATATTGCGGAGGCGATTCAGTATCGGCGGATGGATAAGACGCAGGTTTAACCGCGGTCGTAGCAGCGTAGAATTTAGATACAGGAGGTCGACATGAGAGCAGCGTTATTGAGTCGTGATCCGGAAGTCATGAGCGGCGCATTGGTGTTTGCGGGTACGCGTGTGCCGGTAAAAAATCTCTTCGATTACTTGGAAGCGGGCGACCCGCTTGAGGAATTTCTTGAAAATTTCCCGACAGTCAAGAAAGAACATGCCATTGCGGTTTTGGAAGAGGCACAACGCAGCTTAGGTGGTCATGAAGCCGCTGCTTGATGAGTCGTTGCCGAAGAAGTTTCGTCTGGCGCTGCCGAGCCATCTCGTTATCACCGTTGTTGAGCGTGGCTGGAGTGGTATCAAAAATGGAAAGCTATTGGCGCTGGCAGCCGCAGAATTTGACGCGTTCCTGACCGCAGACCAAAACCTGGGTTACCAGCAAAATTTGAGTGCTCTTCCGCTGGCGGTGGTCGTGCTGGTCGCCTACAACAACCGCCTCCCTGCCTTGTTGCCGGTTGTGCCGAATCTTGAAATTGCACTTAGCCGCTTGGCACCCTGTTCGTATGCCACCGTTCGGGCATAAGTTCGTGGGATGGATATCCGGTTTCATCGTTTGCCTAGCGGCAGTGATCGCGCCTTCAGCGAGGTTGGGCAAATGAAGCTTGCCCAACCTACGAGTTGCAACGAAGCAAACTTGCGCAACCGAAAGGCCACCGATTGAACGAACAACTGCCCCCTAGATTCAAGGAATTTGTCACCGACAATCTATTTCGACTCATGCAAGATGCTCAAACTCAACGCAAGTCGAACGACCTCGTGGCCATACTTGATCTGTCTGGCACCGAAGCGAAACTCGTCGCGGTGGCGCGTTCGGAGATGAAGAGTTCCTCGCAAATTCCCGAACGCCTACGATTGAAACTTGCGCAGTCGCCGTCTTTGGTCAGCAAACGACTTGCATCTCCACACGAGTCTTTCTGGCTCTTGGTGATCTATCCTGACGCACGAATGGATTGCGTGGCGATCAATGCTTCGATGGTAGCCCCCGGTGGCATGGCGTAGCCCGTAGGTTGGGGAAACGGCTGCCTCGCTTGCCCAACCTACAAGTTGATCGAGAACATCTCTTGGTTCGCCCCAATTTCCCCGCCTCCCAGCGAACCTGACCGCCCCCCTTGCCCCACTGCATTCAAAGTCATAAAATGCATGCATAGCAGACATTTTGACGAGGTGGTGCAATGGCGATGTTGACAGTACGCAATTTGCCCGAGGACGTGCACCGCGCGTTGCGGGTGCGCGCGGCGCAACATGGGCGCAGTACTGAGGCTGAGGTTCGCGAGATTTTGGCGATGGCGGTGAAGCCGGTGGCGCGCGTGCGCGTGGGTGAGTCGCTCGCGGCATTGGGTCGCAAGCTCGGGCTGACGAATGAGGACTTCGCGGTGTTGGATCGCGCGAAAGACCAGACCCCGGCCAAGCCGCTGAGATTTGAATGATCGTCCTTGATACCAACGTTGTTTCCGAGGCGATGAAGCCCGCACCAGACCCGGCTGTGCGCGCGTGGCTGAACGAGCAGTCGGCGGAGACGCTCTATTTGTCGAGCGTGACCTTGGCCGAACTCTTGTTTGGTATCGCCGCGCTGCCCGCTGGCAAGCGTAGGAACATGCTGGGGCGCGCGTTGGATGGCCTGATGTTGTTATTCAGGGATCGCGTGTTGCCCTTCGATACCGAGGCCGCGCGCCGGTATGCCGAATTAGCGGTGATGGCAAAGAAAAGCGGGCGAGGCCTACCAACGTCGGACGGATACATTGCCGCGATTGCCGCATCGCGAGACTTTATCGTTGCGTCGCGCGACACGGCGCCGTTTGCAGCGGCGGGTGTTCGGGTCATCAATCCATGGAATGCATAGCGGTGCGGCGCGTGTGGATGAGTCGCTCAGATTTTTGTTCGCGCGGCAGGCAAACCCTCAAACCCCTCCCCAATAAACGCTCTTCAGCCATCTACCCCGCATGACCTCCCCCCGCGATCACGCTCATCACGCCACCCCACGTTGGCTACTCGCGCTTTTGCTTGCCGCGCTCGCGATGCTGGGTCCGTTCGCGATCGATACGTACCTACCCGCATTCAACGGCATGGCGCGCGATCTCAATGCGAGCCCGTTGCAGATGCAGCAAACGTTGTCGGTGTACTTGATTGCGTTTGCGTTTATGTTTTTGTTTCACGGCGCGCTGTCGGATAGTTATGGCCGCAAGCCCATCATCATTGCCGGGTTGATCGGCTTTTTGCTCGGCACGATCGGCTGCGCGATGTCGCAAGATGTGGCGTGGTTGCTGGTGTTTCGCGTGATGCAGGGTTTGTCAGTCGGAGCCGGCATGGTGGTAGGGCGTGCGATGATTCGCGATTTGTTCAACGAAACCGACGCGCAAAAATTGATGTCGATGGTGACGTTGTGGTTCGGCATTGCGCCCGCGATTGCGCCGGTGATTGGCGGCTATTTGTATGTGCATCTTGGCTGGCACGCGATTTTTTGGGCGCTGTCGGCCTTCACTGCCACTCTTATCGTGGTGATTCATTTCACGATTCACGAAACGCTGCCGGTGGAAAAGCGCCACTCGTTTCGCCCAGCACCGTTGTTTGCGGGGTATCGCGAGGTCGGCGCGAACCTGCCGTTCCTGCTGTATTCGCTGGCGCTGGGTTTTAACTTCAACGCGTTTTTTCTCTACATCATGGCCTCGCCCGTGTATTTGCCAGAGGTCTTGAAGCTTGCGCCGAATCAGTTCGCGTGGCTGTTTTTTCCGGGCATTCTCGGCATCATGCTGGGCGCGTATATCTCGGGGCGCGTCGCCGGCAAATT
The DNA here is from genome assembly GCA_043744255.1 of Burkholderiales bacterium. GTDB lineage: Bacteria > Pseudomonadota > Gammaproteobacteria > Burkholderiales > Usitatibacteraceae > UKL13-2. The sequence continues at coordinate 7,790 of JAYTVA010000075.1, forward strand.
GAAAATGGCCGCGACCGTGCGGCTTGGCTATCGCTTCATGCTGATCGCCGCATTCACCAACCTTGCCTATGTGTTCGCGTTTGAATCAGCGGTGCCGTGGGCGGTGATTCCGATTTTTTTCTACGCAATTGGCAGCGCCTGCGCGATGCCATCCGTCTCGCTGCTGGTACTCGATATGTTTCCGACGCGGCGCGGCATGGCGGCTTCGCTGCAAAGCTTTATCACCGGCCTCACACACGCCGTCACCGCTGGTTTGATCGCGCCTGCGTTGTCGCATTCGCCCCGCGCGATGGCGCTCGGCATGGTCGGGCTGCTATTGGCGGGGCTCGCCTGCTGGATCGCGGCGCGCAGGCTCAGGCGGCGCACGATTTAGGCTGTCTGTTTGCAGTAGGTCTCTTTGGTAAACAGCAGCAACACCAGCGCAATCACACCCCACACCAGCGCGCACGAGAAGCCCAACTGATACGACGCGAACGCAAACACGCGCTTGCCATTCACAAGTGTGCCTTGCCAGGTGTGATCGAGAATCACGCCTACCAGCGGCTGCAAAATCATCGGCCCGATAATCACGCCCATGTTGGAAACGCCCGACACCGTGCCCGCCAGCCGCGCCGGGACGGACTCTTTGGCGAACGCGAAGGTGACGATGAAACAACTGGCAACAAAGCCGATGGCGGCCATCAGCGCGACCAGCACGAGATACGGCAGCGCGGGCACGTAAATCAGGATCGACCACAGCACCAGCGCCGCGATGAGTCCGCCGAGGTAAAGCGGTTTTCGCCGCCCGATACGATCTGACAGTGCGCCATAGGCAAGACTACCGCCCGCCCACACCACCAGCATCATCGAGCACAGTGTGGCCGCGTGCGTGGGCGTGAGGCCGTAGTGCGTAGTTAAAAACGGCACGCCCCACAGCCCGGCGAAGCTCAGGGTCATGCCGCTACCCACCCCGGCGGCGACGAATAGCAAAACGACATTGCGGTAGCGCAGGACTTCTAGCAAACCGTCGAGCACGCGGGGGCGCTCAGCAGCGGTGGTCTCCGTGGCCGCGTAGCTTTGGTAGCCGCGATCAGCAGGATCGTTGCGCACGGCCAGCCACGCCAGCGCAGCAACAACCAGCGTCAGCGCCGCGCTGCCCCACATCACGCTGCGCCAGCCGAATTGATCCACCAAGAGCCGAAGCGGCGCACCCGCAAACACCGCGCCGAACACGCCCACCGCCAGCGCCGCACCCGACGCAAGCGCAAAATTTCGCGGCGGCATCCAGTGGCTGGCGAGTTTCAGCATCGCCACAAACGCCACACCGACCGAGCCGCCGATCAACAAGCGTCCGGCGTTCGCCCAAAACAAATCGGGTGCCAGCGCAAATACACCCGTCCCCATCGCCGCCACAATTGCGCCGACCGTGAGTAGCGCGCGTGCACCGTAACGATCCACCAACACGCCAGTGGGAATCTGCATCGCCACGTAGCTGTAAAAATAAAACGCCGACAAATTGCCGAGTGAAGCAGCGGTGAGTTGAAACGCGTCCGTCAATTCGGCAGTGATGACGGCGGGTGCGACGCGTTGATAAAACGCAATGAAGTACAAGGCCGCGCCAAGTCCCCACATCGCCCACGCAAGCGACGCTGGCGGCTTCGGTACGTTCATCGTGCCGCCATCGCGCGTTCGCGAGCGTAGAGGAATGCGGGCAGCGCGAAGGAGAGGCCGATCAACACGTTGGTGATGACGAAAAAGAATGGCCAGCGAATTTCATTTCGTTTGGCTTCAACAAAAACAAATGGCCAAAAGACGAGGCAGGAGAGCGAGAAGTCGGTGAGCGTGGCGGCGGAAATTGCGCTGCCCCATGCGAGGGACAACGCGCCGGAGGTGCCGGGGTAGAAATGGATATAGCCGAAGTAGACGGCATAGGGCGCGATTGCGCCGATGCTCGCGGCAGCGGCATAGAAAAGTTGCAAAGTCGAGGAAGGGTGCGGGGTTTGAGGAGGTTTTGGCATTTCGTTTGCTATTGAGGCACTCGTTACTTTTGTCATTCTGAGCGGCTTTTAGCGAAGAATCTCATCCGCCTAAACCATCGTCGCCAATTGCTACGGGATGAGATTCTTCGCCGGATAAGGCTCGGCTCAGAATGACAAAGTGGAGTGGGTAACGCTAATTTGACGTTGAAGCGCAGCGGTGAAAAACGCCGTGCACACCATCACACCTGCTCCCACGGCAGTCCCTCTTTCCGCCACCCACCCAACCTTCCACGCTGATGATGCTCATCGAGATCACCTTCAAATCCCTCCAGCACATTGAACACCCGCGTAAACCCAGCCGCTTCCAGCGCATGTCCGGCGTCTACGCTGCGATTTCCGGAGCGACAAATCAACACCACCGGGCGATGCGTTGCATGCCCGACGGATTTTTTCACATGCCCAACAAAGTGTGGGTTGATGTCCCAATCCGGCCCGTCGTTCCAGGGGATCATCATCGCGCCGACGGGATGACCGACGAATAGAAATTCCATCTCGCTGCGGCAATCGACGAATACGGCGGTCGGTTCTTTGGCGAGAAATTCGAATGTGGCTTTGGGTTTGAGGTGTTCCATGGCGGCTCCTTCGTTTGCGGCTTATCGTTTGACTATGAGTGGATTATAGCGACGACGCTTCCTGACACTTTTGCCAGTGCGATAATCGAATCACTAGGAGCCCGACACATGAACGCACGCGATACCGCCACCCCCTCCGCGCTGGAGTCCACCATCACCAGCCACGCCGATAAACTCGAAGCGCAGGTGATTGCGTGGCGGCGTGATTTGCATGCCCACCCCGAACTTGGCAATCGCGAATTTCGCACCGCCAAGATCGTCGCAGAACATTTGCGCAAACTCGGCCTCGATGAAGTCAAAGAGCAAGTCGCGCACACCGGCGTGATCGGCGTGTTGCGTGGCGGCAAGCCCGGCCCCTGCGTGGCGCTGCGTGCGGACATGGACGGCCTGCCGGTCACCGAAGAAACCGATGTGCCGTTCAAAAGCACCGCGCGCACCATGTGGAACGGTGTGGAGTGCGGCGCGATGCATGCCTGCGGCCACGATACGCATGTGGCGATCCTCATGGGCGTGGCCGAGATTCTGGCGGGCGTGCGCAAGGAGCTGTACGGCACCGTCAAATTTATTTTCCAGCCCGCTGAGGAATTGCCGCCGATGGGCGAAGAAGGCGGCGCGGAATTGATGATGAAAGAGGGCTGCCTCGACGGCCCGAAAGTCGATGCGATTTTTGGTTTGCACATCACCTCAAAAATGCACGCCAACACCATCGGCTATCGCTCAGGGCCGTTGATGGCGAGTGCAGATCAGTTCCGTATTTTTGTGCGTGGTAATCAGACGCACGGCGCGCAGCCGTGGTCGGGGGTTGATCCGATTGTGGTCGGCGCGCAAATCGTGATGGGTTTACAAACCATCGTCTCGCGCAAAATGAATTTGACTGAGGAGCCGTCGGTCGTCACGGTCGGCAGCTTTCAGGCCGGCAATCGCTCCAATATCATCCCCGACGAAGCGAAAATGGAAGGCACCATCCGCGCTTTTGATGAGCGGCACCGTAATGACATTCACGGCTTCGTGGAAAAAATCGCCACCATGATCGCGGAAGCCGGTGGTGCGAAAGCGCATGTGCATTTCGCGCGCGGCTATCCGGTGACGGTCAATGATGAGCAACTCACCGACTGGTCGGTACCCGTATTGAAACGTGTGGCGGGTGCCGGTGCGGTGGGCGTCTGCCCTAAGACTTGCGGCGCGGAAGACTTCGCATTCTTTCAACAAGCAGTGCCGGGATTTTTCTTTTTCATCGGCTGCACGCCGAAAGACAAGGACTGCAAATACGCGGCGTCCAATCACAGCCCCAGGTTTTACGTCGATGAGTCGGGCATCAAGCTGGGTGTGAAGGCGATGGCGACGTTAGCCGCCGACTGGCTGGCTGCGCACGCCAAATAGCGCGCCGAAGATCTACGCCGCGCGGCCATCTCCAAGGTAATTTGTGCGTAGGTAGGTCATAAAGCAAGACACTTAAACCAACGGTTTTGAGTCCTGACGCCAGATCTCGGGACCCTTGCGCCACATTCTCGCCACCAAATTGGGTGTTCTCGATTGCCAAATCGAGAACCTCGCAAATGCGGGGCGCAGGCCCTTGAATTGGAGCATCAATGCAGTTTGGCTGATTTAGGTGCAGCGTCTCCCAGGAGATCAAAAAGCCGCCTAACAAAAACAAACCAATTGCGTAGAACTACGCGGTCCATGCGAAAGTACGTCCCAACTGTGAGCTCCGGTATTTTCGCGTGAGTTCGCTCATCAACCCGCCCGTAATTGTGCGCAAGCGCATTTCGCAAACCGCAAATATGTTTGAGCATCCGACAATCCCCATCGTCCAAGCTCTTTGCATCCAGCCCAACGCTCTTGCAAAATTCATCGATTCTCCAGTCAACGTCGGGCACGAGTTCGGTCACACGTGATTCAAACAATGCTTTCACCAGCAGAAAAAAAGCATTTGAAATTTCCATTTCTACTTGCGAGACGGACTGTTTGGTAGGAAAAGCTATTGGCGTTTCATCAAGCGGAAGCTTTATTTTTGTTCCCGCCTTGGGCACGCTTTTCAATGAAAGTTCATATGCGATCACCAGAGACTCCAACCTTACGAATGACTCGTGCTGCCAAGTTCGTTCCATAGTTCCCTCATGCGTTATCCACTACGGCCTGCGCGGCGCTCGCTCCCGCAACATCACGCCGCTGGCGGCGGAACGTATCCCGTCGCCTGATCGGCACCGTCGCCAAAAAAGTGCCGCATCATCTGTTCTTCGAGATACTTCCGCGCGCGCAAATCGGCGAGGTTCAGCCGATTTTCATTGACCAACCGCTTCTGGTGTTCGAGCCATTCTTTCCACGCTTGCTTGGAAACCTGCTCATAGAGTTGCTTACCGATCGGGCCGGGATAGGGCGCGTAATCGAGACCTTCAGCGTCGATTTTTAGTTTGATGCAGTGTACGGTTCTTGCCATGTGAATCTCCGGTGCTGCCGCTCAATTAGAGCGGCCTCGAGTAAATTAAAGCGGTTTCGAATAAATTTTCGAACGACGTTGGTAATTGTAAAGTGCCTGTTTTTCGGCGGGCAGTTTGCTGATGTCGCTCTCATTGAAGCCGCGCTCGACGAACCACTGCGTTGTTTGCGTTGAGAGTACGAACAATGTTTTGAACCCTTTCTCTTTCGCGCGCTTTTCAGCAAAGCTCAAGATGCGCTCACCACGCCCGCCATCGCGATAAAACGGATTCACCGCGAGGCATGCCAGCTCTGCCGATTTTTCGCTGGGGAACGGATACAGCGCTGCGCAGCCGATGATTTCGTTCTCCTGTTCGAGCACCACAAAGCGATCAATCTCCGCTTCAATCAGGCCACGTTCACGCCGCACCAACACGCCCTGCACCACCAGCGGCTCGATGATGGCAAGGATACCGTCAACATCGGCGAGCTTTGCGTCGCGCAGCTTGTCCTGCGGCTCCAGCAACACCATGGTGCCGATACCGTGATGGGTAAACAATTCCATCAACAACGCACCATCAACGTGGCGGCTGATAAGGTGCGCGCGCTTGACGCCATCACGTACCGCGCGAATCGCGCATGGCAGGTAGTAACGCACGTCGTCAGATAGCGTGTTGTTGCTGGCTGCAAGCAGTTCCTGCGCCTCGGCTGCGGTGACGTGCGAGACGTGTTTGTTTTTGGCGTCGGTTGCACCCATCGCCTCAGTGAGAAAGATGAGCTTATCGGCTTTCAGCGCACTCGCCACCGAGGTTGCGACATCCTCCAAGGTGCAATTAAAAATATCGCCGGTCGGCGAAAAACCAATCGGCGAAATCAGCACGACCTCATGATCGTCAAGCCTGCGCTTGATGCCTTCGACATCGACCTTGCGCACTTGGCCGGTGTGCATGAAATCCACGCCGTTATGCACGCCATAGGGACGCGCGGTGATGAAATTTCCGCTGGCAACGCGGATGTCGGCGTTGGCCATCGGCGAGTTGGCCAACTCGGTCGATAACGTCGCTTCGATTTCCATGCGCACGATGCCGTTGGCCTCTTTCACGCAGCGCAGTGCATCCGCGTCGGTGACGCGGCGACCATCGGCGATGCGCGCGGTGACGCCGTGTTGCTTCATTTGGTCTTCGACTTGCGGGCGCGTGCCGTGTACCAGCACCACCCGCACTTCGAGGCTCACCAACACGTTGATGTCGTGTGCCAACTGCATCAACTCGCCCTCGGCCAACACCTCGCCGCCGAACGCGATCACGATGGTGCCGCCGCCGAATTCATGAATGAACGGGGTGGCCGAGCGAAACCACTTGACGAAGACTTCGAGCTTTTTGGTGGTGTTTTTGGACATGGGTTGCGGGTGGACAGAGAAACGTTGACGGGAGTTTAGCAGCGTGTGGTGAGCGGCATCGTCAGGCGCACAGCAATCACGCAGTTTTAGCGCGTCGCACGGGGGAAGACGATTAGATAATTGCTGTCGTTCCGAGGAGATTTAGCAGGACTCACTTCGCGATATGCACCAAACACCCTGTGGATATTGGCGTTTGACCAACTGCGCGCTCAGCGTCCAGCCATATCTCCTGCCAACGCCTGCATCGCCGCCATCACCGCCATCCCCGCCGTCTCCGTGCGCAACACGCGCGGCCCAAACGAAATCGCGCCCACACCCGCGCGCTCGGCATCGACAATTTCATCTTGCGTGAAACCACCTTCGGGGCCGATGACGATTGAAGTCGCAGTGCTGGTCGGCAATTGCGCAGGCGCACCGGGATGCAGCAGCACGCGTGGCCCCGTCTGCGGCGTGCGTAACCACGCGCCAAAATCCAGCACGCGATGAATGATCGGAACACGATTGCGACCGCACTGTTCGCACGCGGCAATGGCAACACCCTGCCAATGCTCGGCACGCTTGTCGGCGCGTTCGGCGTTGAGTTTGGCGGTGGCACGCTGGGTTTGGATTGGTTGGATTGCGGCAACACCAAGCTCGGTAGCCTTCTGGATGATCCAATCCATTTTTTCGCCGGTGGCGAGCGCTTGCACGAGCGTGATGGCGAGTGGCGATTCGCGCTCTATTGCGGCGTGTTGCAGCAGCGTGACCCCAACATCGCGTTTGCCGATGGTCTCGATGCGCGCAACAAATTCGCCACCCTCCCCGTCAAACAACGTAATCGTCTCACCTTCACGCAGGCGCAGCACGCGCACATGCGTGCTGGCGCGCGCATCGAGGGTGAACGCGCATGGCAACGCAGCATCGCGGGCAATCGGCGCAGTAACGAAAAAACGTGGGTACAGGATGCGAAAATTCATGAGACGAAAAGTGACAGGAGCACGAGGAAAGACGCTGGTTTGACAGGCGTATTATAGCGGCGCGCTCTGTAACGCAAGTCGCAGACTGCGCGCAAATCCACGTTGTTTTCACGATTGCCCAGCCATGCCGCTCGCCCTGTTGGTGCCTGAAAGTCCGCGCCAGTCCTTGCTTTCCAACCGTCCGCCGATTCATGAGGCGGTGTTGGCGTTGCTGCGCGAGGTGTCCGCGCGTGAGCTAATGCCGCGCTTCAAACACGTAGCGATTGAGCGCAAGCAAGATGGCACGGTGGTGACCGAAGCGGATCGTGCGGTGGAGGCGGCGCTGATCGCGGTGCTGCCAACCATCTTTGCGTGTCCGGTTCTTGGCGAAGAAATGCCGCCAGTGGAACAGCAACGCGTGTGGCGCGATGCGGAATGGCTGTGGTGTGTGGACCCGCTCGACGGCACCGGCAATTTCACCAGCGGCAAACGCTATTTCGGCATCTCGATTGCGTTGATGCACCAGCGCGAAAGTGTGTTCGGCGCGGTGTTCGACCCAAACGCCAATGAAGCGTTTTACGCGTATCGCGGTGAAGGCGCGTGGATGATCGACAGTCACGGCATCAGCAAACGACTCAAACAGTTGCCGTCCGTGCCGTTGTCGGAGGCGACGATTGAAGTCGGTCGCTACAAATTATTGGGGCGCGTGAAAACTGCGCTCGCGCAAAAGCCGCCGTCGAAAAAAATTGTCTCCAGCGGTGCCTCGGTATTGCAGTGGTGCCACATGGCCTGCGCGCGCGTCGATGCGTTCGTGCATGCCGGCGAGCAGCCGTGGGACTACGCTGCCGGGGCACTGATTCTCGAAGAAGCCGGTGGCAAGACCGCGACCTTGTTGCACGATGCCTATTGGCGCAGCGTGGATGTGATCGGCTCGTGGCAAAAATCTGCGATTGCAGCGCGCCACCCGGCCTTGTTTGAGGAGTGGAAGCGCTGGGTGCGTGGGCATATTTAGCAAGTCCTGTTCAATGACGTATGCTTCGCGCAACGAATTTTAGCGAGGATCAGCATGACCAAAACGACCCAAAACGACGACGTTGCGCACCTCAAAAGTACCGGCGGACCGATGCGCATCCTCAACGCGATTCACTATTCCAGTTCCGGACTCAAGCATGCGCTGCAACATGAGGCGGCGTTTCGGCAAGAGTGTGTGTTGGCGATTCCGGCGATGATTGGTTGCTGGTGGTCGCCGATTTCCACCGCCGAAAAACTGGTGTTGTTTGGCGCGACGCTGGCCGTGTTGGTGATCGAGATTTTGAATTCGGCCGTTGAGGCCACGGTGGATCGCATTTCTACTGAGCGTCATCCACTGGCCGGACGCGCCAAGGACATGGGCAGCGCGGCGGTGATGTTGACGATTCTTTTTGCGGGTCTCTGCTGGTTGTTGATCGCGGGGCCGCATTTTTTGCACTGGATTCGCACATGAACATCGCAGAGAAAGCGCGCGCCCTGAAAGCCAAACTCAGCAGCCGCAACACCACGCGCAGCACTATACGCAAGCGCCTGCGCGGCCCCACCAATTTGCAGTTTGCTTTGGCGGATTCGATTGCGTTGCTCAACGCTGAGGCGTGGGATGGCGTGGCGGCCGACGCGGGATTTTTTCTGTCGCGCGAATATCTGGCGGCGCTGGAAACGGTGCTGCCCGACAACATTGCGCCACGTTACGCCTTGATTGTCGATGGCATGGGTGCCGATGCGGTGCCCGTCGCGGCGGTGGTAATGCAGTTGATCGACATTCAACTTGAACAGGTGCGCCCGGAAAAATCGGCAGCGAATAAAAAGTGGCTATCACCGCTCACCGACAAAGTGGCCGAGCGCGTGCGCCAGCGCGCCTTGGTGTGCGGCAATCTGTTGATCTTCGGGCAATACGGCATCGCCTTTGCGCCCGGCGTGGACGCTGAAACCGCGTGGCATGCGGTGGCCGAGGTGATGTATCGCGTGCGACAAACCGAAGCGCTAAACGGCAAGATTCAATTCGCGATGATTAAGGATTTGCATGCGCCTTTCATTGCGCAGGCGAAGTATCTGGAGCATCTCAGTTATCGCTATGTTGAGACTGAGCCGAACATGGTGCTTTCGCTCGGCGCATCTTGGAAAAATTACGACGATTATTTGGCGAGCCTCGCTTCGAAGTACCGCGCCAATGTGCGCAACGGCGTGTTGAAGCCGTTCGATGCCGCCGGCCTTACCGTGCGCTCCATTACCGATATGGCCGCTCACGAGGCGGTGATTCACGATCTCTACAAACAGGTGCAGATGAATGCGGACGTACGCCCGTTCTTGTTGCCGAGTGCGTATTTCGCGGTGCTGCAACGCGCGGCCGCTGCGCGCTGTCGTGCGACCGGCGTGTTTCGCGGGTCACAAATGCTGGGCTTTTTGATCTCCATCGGTGATGGCGAAACAGCGGTGGCGTATCACATTGGCTTCGATCGCGAGGCGGCTGAACATGCACCGATTTACTTGCGATTGCTGCACGCGGGCATCGCGGATGCGATTGCGCTGGGCTGTAAACGGGTGTCGTTTGGCCGCACGGCACTAGAGCCAAAGGCCGCGCTGGGAGCCAAGCCTGAGCCATTTGGTGTGTTGTTGCGGCACCGTCAGCCGGTGTTGAATAAGCTGATGAAGCGGATGTTATTGGGGATTGAACATGCGGATGCGCCGGAGCGGAATCCGTTCAAGAAGGAAGCTGCCTAAATTTTACGCAGCAGCAACCCTTTCAAATAATCCCCTTCCGGAAAATTCAGCGCGACTGGATGATCCGCGCCGCCACTGAGGTGCTTGACGATTTGCGCATCGACGTTGGCATCGAGCGCGGCACCGGCGATGATTTTTTGAAACAGGTCAGCCGAGATGCCGCCCGAGCAGGAAAACGTCATCAAGCGCCCGCCTTTGCGCAGCAACTTTAGCCCGAGCAGGTTGATGTCTTTGTAGGCACGCGTTGCTTTTTCGGCATGCTGCGCGGTCGGGGCAAATTTCGGTGGATCGAGGATGATGAGGTCGAAACTCTTGCCCATGTCGCGCAGTTTACGAAGGGCTGCGAATACGTCGGCCTCCCAAAATTCGGCGCGCGCGGCGTCCACCGCATTCAAGGTCACATTGCGTTTGGCAGTGGCGAGTGCAGGCCCGGAGCTGTCGATGGAGAGTACCGATTTTGCGCCGCCCACTAGCGCCGCCACACTCATGCCACCGGTGTAACAAAAACAATTCAGCACATCGGCATCACGCGCGAGCGATTGCGTGAGCGCACGGCTGTCGCGTTGATCGAGATAGAAACCGGTCTTGTGGCCGTCACGAATATCGACGGCGATGTTGATGCCGTTTTCTTCGATCACCACGTCGTCCGTCAGCGGCGCACCACTGATGAGACCGGCGCGAATTGGCAAGCCTTCGAGGGCACGTACGTCTGCGTCCGAACGTTCGTACACCGTTTTCACACCCGCTTCTTCGATCAACAATTGCGCCATCAATTCGCGTTGCGGCTCCATGCCAGCGGTGAGAATTTGCATGACCGCAACATCGGCGTAGCGATCCACGATCACGCCGGGCAATTGATCGGACTCAGCGTGGATGAGCCTGAAGGCATTGGACGCGGTGATGTCACGGCGCGCAATGGCCGCACGCACGCACGCACGGAAGAACGCTTCGTCGATGATTTCGCCTTCGACAAACGACAGGACGCGCGCAACGATTTGCGATTGCGCGCTGAACGCGGCAGTGGCGAGAAAGCGCCCGTCGTCCGCGACGACTTGCACAATATCGCCGGAAGCCGCGCCGTTGCTAGACTTCACGGCACCGGAGAAAATCCATGGGTGCTTGCGCAACAGCGATTTTTCGCGACCGCCGTTGATGATGATTTTTTTCATGGTCACATTGTAGCGAGGCTTACGCGAAGCTCATCGCTATAATCGCGCCATGAGTGAAAAAATCATCGACCCCTCCCTGCCGCATCGAGCCATTCGCAGCTTCGTGTTGCGCCAAGGTCGGCTATCGACGGGGCAATCGCGCGCGGTCGAGTCGCTGGGGCCGAAATTTGTGTTGCCATTTACGGCGGGCTTGCCATTGGACTATGCCGCGCAGTTTGGCCGCGTGGCACCAACGATTGTCGAAATCGGTTTTGGCATGGGACACACGACGGCTGACGTGGCTGAGGCGCTGCCAGACAAAAATTTCATCGGCATCGAAGTGCATACGCCTGGCGTCGGTGGCCTGCTGAAAATGATCGACGAGCGTGGCCTCAATAATTTACGAATCGTGCAACACGATGCGGTGGAAGTGTTGCAACACATGATCGCCGATGGCTCGCTGGCCGGACTGCATATTTTTTTCCCGGATCCGTGGCCGAAAAAACGCCATCACAAGCGGCGTTTGATTCAGGCATCCAGCGTGACATTGTTCATAGATAAATTGCAGCGCGGCGGCTATATTCATCTGGCAACCGACTGGCAGGAATACGCAGAACAAATGCTGGACGTGTTACGCGCAGCACCGGGCATCGAAAACACCGCAGAGAACTTCGCCGCGCGACCAAGCTATCGCACGGAATCAAATTTTGAACGCAAAGGCCTCGCAAAAGGCCACGGCGTGTGGGACTTAGTTTTTCGCAAGCTGTAGAAAATCGGGATCAAAAAAAACATGAACAAAAAAGCACGGCGCACCTGGCTTAAACAAGCATCGGCGCTCGGCCTCCTTGGCCCGGCGGGCATTTCATCGCTGATTCAGGATGTACTGGCGAGGGGCGATATTCCCGTCGTCATCGGCATGAATAGCCTCAAGGGGAGCGCTACCGTCAACGGCATTCCAGCAAAGGTCGGCACGCCCATCAAGCCCGGCGACAAGCTCGTCACCGGCAATGAAAAAAATAATGTGGCCGTCGTGGTGATCGGCAAGGACGCGTTCATGGTGCGCGCGGGCACCACGATTGTGTTTGAAGAAAGCAAAGAAAAACCCGGCGTGCTCGATACCGTGCTCATCAGTACCGGAAAAATTCTATCGGTGTTCGCCAAGCGGCCTCCCGATCAACGCGTGAAGATGCGGGCGCGCACCGCCACCATTGGGATTCGCGGCACTGGCTGCTACCTCGAGGCACTGGAAACGCGCACCTATTTTTGTTTGTGCTATGGCGAGGCGACGGTCGATTCGCCCGGTATGGCCACGCGCAATGTCAAAACCAAACATCACGATGACCCGATGTGGCTTGACGATTCCACCGGCACCATGAACGTGGAATCCACAAAATTTGGCAGCCACACCGATGATGAACTCATCATGCTGGAAAAACTCACGGGACGCGAGCCGCCGTTTGTGGCGATGGGGCTGACGGGGGTTTACTGATTCAGCGCATCGCGCCGAAGTACAGCCGGGTATCGTATTCGAACGTGACGGTGCCACCTTGCTGATGCACGGCAAAGATTTCCTTCGCGCGCGCGACTAGCGGTGCATGATTCACGTGGTTTGGTGCCGGGACGTAACTCGCGGATTGCAAGCGCCCCAGTAACCCGGCCAAGTCGAAGCGCTGCACGTTATCCACCGACGCCGTCGCAACTTCACCACCAAAAAACTTCCCAAGTGCGACGCGCTCCATGGGGTCTTTGTGCGTGCTGTTTTGGTAATCCGTCGCGTAGGTGTGCAACATCGCTTCGTAATCGCGCAAGAACGGCGTGCTGTCCACGCGGCGATCATTCCACACCAGAACGGCGATGCCTTCGGGTTTCAAGATGCGCAAAAATTCCGCGCGCGCCCGCTCACGGTCAAACCAGTGAAACGCTTGCGCGGCGACGACAAAATCGAATGTCTGCGCGGGTAGGCGCGTTGCCTCCGCCGTCGCGCCGATGCTATTAAAGCGACCAAATGGAGCGAGCAAATGTTCGGCGGCTTCGCGCATTTCCTGACTGGGTTCCACCCCGACCACAGGATTGCCGTTTTCTAAAAACAATTGGGTCAACATGCCGGTGCCCGAACCGATGTCGGCGATCACGCTTTCCGGCGTGAGCCCGCAACGATCTGCGAGCAGGTCGAGAATTTCAATCGGGTAGTTAGGGCGAAAGTTGATGTAGTCGCTGACGCGATCAGAAAAACGGGTGGTGGGATTTGGCGCGGGCATCGTCGTTAAAACCATTCAGCTTGCATATCGAGGGTGGTGGTGTCGGCGGTGGCGAGGGTGGCAAGCAGCGTATTCGCTTTCGGTAATTCCCACGTGAAAAAATATTGGCAGGCTTGTCGTTTGCCGTTGTAAAAATCGTCGTCCACACCGTTGACTTTTTTCTCGGCCACTGAACATTGCTCGATCCAAATCCACGCGATTACGATGTGGCCAAACGCTTCGAGATAAGCGCTGGCATTGGCGAGTGTGCGATTCGCGTCGCCCAATCGGTAGAGGCTTGCTGTCACCGATTGAAGTTGCTGGAGGCTCGCGGTGAGTGCGGCAGCGTGAGGTGAGGCGCTCGCGTGGCGCAATGTGCGTTCAATCTCGCGCACCAGCAATTTCATCGCCGCGCCGTCTTGCATCACCACTTTGCGGCCCAGCAAATCGAGCGCTTGAATGCCGTGTGTGCCTTCGTGAATGGCGTTCAGGCGATTGTCGCGATAGAACTGCTCCACGTTGTAGTCCCGCGTGTAGCCGTAGCCGCCATGCACTTGGATCGCGAGGCTATTTGCCTCCAAACCCCACTGCGATGGCCAACTTTTAGCGATGGGCGTGAGGACGTCGAGCAACAAGGTGGCTTCGCGGCGTGCGGTTTCATCGACGGCGGTTTTTTCATCATCGACTAATTTTGCGCAATACAAATTGAGCGCCAGTGCGCCTTCCACGTACGATTTTTGCGCGAGCAACATGCGGCGGACATCGGCGTGCTCGATGATTGGCACCTGCGGTGCGTTCGCTTCTTTCGCGAGCAGCGGTCTCCCTTGTGGTCGATGTTTCGCATAGTCCAGCGCGTGCAAATAGCCCGTGTAGCCGAGTACAGCGGCACCGAGACCAACGCCGATGCGCGCTTCGTTCATCATCGTGAACATCTGCTGCAAGCCTTTGCCAGGCGCGCCGACCAGTTGACCGATGGCACCAGCTGCACCTCCCGGCTGGTATTTGCCTTCGCCGAAATTGAGTAGGCAATTGGTGGTGCCGCGAAAACCCATTTTATGATTGAGACCCGCAAGCATCACGTCGTTACGCTCACCGCATTTTCCATCGATTTTTCCTTCCACATCCACCAATTTTTTCGGCACGATGAACAGTGAAATGCCTTTCACGCCGGGCAGCAGGGTGCCATCGGGCGCGGCGATTTTTGCCAACACCAAATGCACGATGTTTTCGCAGAGATCGTGCTCCCCTGCCGAGATCCACATCTTGTTGCCAAACAGACGATAGCTACCATCGGCTTGCACCACGGCGCGGGTCTTGATGTCGGCCAGCGATGAGCCCGCTTGCGGTTCAGATAAACACATCGTCCCCATGAAACGCCCCGCCAATAGGGGCTTTACAAAGGTTTCGATCTGTTGCGGACTGGCGTGGGCGAGTAATAAATTTGCATTGCCGATGGTGAGGAACGCGTAGCCGGTGGTGGCAACATTGGCGCCCAAGAAATACGCCATGCACGCATTCGCAATCGTGACGGGTAACTGCATGCCGCCGAGCGCTTCGTCGTGTTGCGCGGCGATCAAACCGGCGCGCGCGAATTCATCGAGTGCGATTTTGATTTCGGGGATAAGTTGCACGCGCTCGCCGTCGAAGGTCGGTTCGTTGGCATCACTTTTTCTGTTGTGTGGCGCGAAATATTGCGTCGCCAATTTTTCAGCAATGTCGATGGCCGCATCGAAGGTCTCGCGCGAATGCTCGGCGTAGCGTGTGCGCTCAGTCAGGCGCGCGACATCAAGCCATTCGTAGAGTAAAAAATTCAGATCGCGGCGATTGAGAATGAGTGACATTACACGTCGCGTGGTTTGCGTGGCATGTGGCTAAACACGCGGTCGTACAGCCAATTGGGCACGATGCGCAGCACGCGCGCGGCGATGCCCATTTGCCAAGGGATTACTGTGAACGAAGTTTTGGCGGCAATGGCGCGCTCAAAGCGGCGCGCGGCGTCGGCAGCGTCAATCAGGAACGGCATATTGAAGGTGTTTACTGCGGTCATCGGCGTGCGGATATAGCCAGGGCAAATGGTGACGACCGAGATACCATCACCCCGCAACTCCACGCGCAGACTTTCACAAAAGGTGATCGCGGCGGCCTTCGAGGCTGAATACGCGCCGCTGCCGGGGATGCCACGGAACCCAGCGACACTGGCGACGCCGACCAAGGTGCCGGTCTGCACTGCCTTCATCGGTGCGACAAAGGCGTTGAAGGTGTTGACCATACCGAGCACATTGATGTCGAACACGTCACGGAACGCCTGCAAATCGTCTTCGCCCGTTAACGTGCCGCGCGACACACCGGCGTTGGCAATCACGATGTCGGGTGCGCCGAAGCGAGTGACGAAATCATCAGCGGCGGCGCGGAGTGCCACCGCATCGCGCACGTCGCAAGCGTAGAGCGCAGGCGCTGCACCACCGGCGGCAACAATGTCGTTACTGAGCTGCTGCAAAAAATCAAAGCGGCGCGCAACCAAGCCAAGTTGCGCGCCGCTGTTGTTGTACTGTCGGGCGAGGGCTTCGCCGATTCCACTGGATGCACCGGTGATGAAAACTTTTTTCATCCGTGCATTTTAACTGACGCTTGCTAACTTACGCCCCGGCCGGTGCAGGAGCTACAGCAGGTTTAGGTGCTGGCTTCTTCACCTTGGGGCGCACTACTTTTTTGCGGGAGCCTTTGCGGGCGCGGCTGTTGCGGCCGGTTTGTTGGCGGCGCGTGCGTCGGCGATCAGCGCTTCCGCGATCGAGAACAGGCTCTCTGCCCCGGCTGTTTGTTCCACCGAATATTTGCCGTTCACGACCAACGTTGGTGTGGCTTCGATACGGTAGTCGCCAGCCATTTTTTCGGCGCGGCGGATTTTGCCTTGCACCGAAAATGATTTCTGCACTTCTTCAAATTTCTTCGGATCAACGCCCTGCTTTTCCAGCCAAGTGTTCAGCGTAGACGGGTTACCGAGCACGATGTTTTCCACGTGGATGGCATCGAATATTTTTTGCTGCATTTTGTCGGCGAGACCCATTGCCTCGAGCGTGTAGTAGAGCGGAATGCTGGGCACGCCACGATGCGCGGCGGGTACGGGTACACGCACGAATTTCACGTCCGCAGGTTGCTTCTTGACCCACGCGTGCAAACGTGGCTCAAGGTGGGCGCAGTGAATGCAGCCGTAGCCAAAAAATTCCAACACTTCAATCTTGCCGTCGTTCTCAACCGGCTGTGGTGGATTCAGCTTTTTTCCGGCTCGCTGGCTCGCGTCTTGCGCGAACGCACCTACCGCGAATGCCGCGAGGGCAACAAACAAAAATGATTTGATCCAGTAAATGGGCAAACGCGTAGATTTTGTGGCGCTCTGCAGGCTGTGCATGATGGTGTCCTGTAAGTGAAATTTGTTCGGGCAGTTATTCCGTTTTTACGACTGCGGCGGCGATTCCGTTTTGAGACAAGGCAGTTTTGATTCTGTTCATTTCGTCCACGCTGCGATAAGGCCCCAACCGTACCCGATATAACGTGCCTTTATCGGGGAAGTTGACGGTCTTGACCACGGCGTCCAGTCCGGCAAAGGCAATTTTAGCCTTCAAACTTTCTGCGTCACCAATGTTTTGAAATGCCCCGGCTTGCAGCATGTAAACCTCCTTGCTGGCCTCTTTGGGGGTGTCTTTCATCGCCTCCTTTGCAGGCACGGGTGCAGCAGGCACGTCCTTCGCTGCACTTGGCTTGGCCTCCGGTTTAGTATCCAAACGCGCAATCGGTGGCACCGGGGCTTTGCCGCCCTTGCCATCTTTGCCGGGCAGAATGTCGTAAAAATCAAAACGGGGCTTGTCTCCCGCCTTCGCCACCGGCGGCGCGGGCGCAACGCCACCGGGCTGGGTTGCGTCGAATTTGGGTGGGTCGTTGGCGGACTTTGTGGGCAGGGACTCGACGCCTTTGGCCTTTTCAACAAACGGGGTTGCATGCCGATTCAGCCACATGGCGAAACCCAGCGCGATCAACACGCCCAACAGCACGCCGATGCCGATGCCGGTGAGCAGCGGGCTCATGCGCGAAACCCATGATGAGGCGCTGTCCCCCGCTGATTGTTTGTAACCCGCCATTACATTTTCTCCGGAGCCGACACGCCGACGACGGTCAGGCCATTTTTCAATACCTGCTTGGTCGCCAACACCAGCGACAAGCGCGCGAGTTTCAGCGCCTCATCGTCCACCAAAAACCGCTCTGCATTGTAATAAGTGTGCAATTTCGCGGCAAGATCGGCAAGGTACACCGTGACCATGTGCGGCGCGAGTTCGCGTGCGGCATTACGCAATGCTTCCGGGAAATCGGCCAGCGCTCGCAGCAAGTCAGATTCGTATTTACTGGTCAGCGGCGAATGATCGACCGTCATCAACGCGGCCTCATCGCCGCCCCATTGCGCGAGTACGCTGCAAATACGCGCATGCGCGTATTGCACGTAGTACACCGGATTTTCTTCTGATTTCGAGCGCGCCAGATCGATGTCAAACGTGAGTTGTGAGTCGGATTTGCGCATCACAAAAAAGTAGCGTGTGGCATCACGACCCACTTCATCGATCAAGTCGCGCAGCGTGACGTAGCTGCCCGCGCGCTTAGAGATTTTTACTTCCTCGCCACCGCGCATCACGGTAATCATTTGGTGCAGTACATAGTCTGGATAGCCAATAGGCACGCCCATCTCCATCGCTTGAAGGCCAGCGCGCACGCGTGCCAACGAGCCGTGATGATCTGCGCCCAACTCAACAATCGCGCGACCAAAACCACGCTGCCACTTGCTGACGTGGTACGCCACATCGGGCACGAAGTAGGTATACGTGCCGTCGGATTTACGCATCACGCGGTCTTTGTCGTCGCCGTAGTCGGTGGTGCGCAACCACAGCGCGCCATCTTGCTCGTAGGTTTTACCATTGGCAATGAGTTGTTTGACAGTGGTGTCCACCGCGTGCGAACTGTAGAGCGATGATTCGAGAAAATATTCGTCGAACTCGACGCCGAATGCTTTGAGATCGAGGTCTTGTTCGTTACGTAAATACGCGACGGCAAATTGGCGCACGGCTTCGGCGTCGTCACCCTTTGCGTCGGACGGAAATTCGTTGGCGTAGCGCTCGGCGATTTCGCGAATGTAATCGCCTTGGTAGCCATCAGCGGGGAATGGGGTGGTGTCGCCCAAGCGTTCACGCAAGCGCGCCTGTACGGAGAGCGTGAGATTGTTGATCTGCACGCCCGCATCGTTATAGTAAAACTCGCGCGAAACATTCCAGCCTTGCCATTTCAGCAGACGCGCCAAGGTGTCACCGATGGAGGCCGCGCGCCCGTGGCCGACGTGCAGCGGGCCAGTCGGATTGGCCGATACAAACTCGACCATAACCTTTTTCGTACCGCCTTCATTACCGCGACCGAACGCATCGGCGCTAGCGAAAATATTTTTAATAACGCGTGTCTCTGCTGCGCGCGACAAACGCACGTTAATAAAACCGGGGCCTGCGATTTCCGGTACGTTGGCGAGTAGTTCGGACTTCGGCAGTGCAGCAACAATCGCATCGGCGATTTCGCGTGGTTTTTTGCCGAGTTTTTTTGCCAGTTGCAGCGCGCTATTCACCGCAAAGTGGCCGTGATCCGGGTTCTTGGGCTTTTCGACCTCAATGCGAAAGTCGTCCGTCGCGAGCGCCGGAAACGCGACATGCAGCGCCGCCTGAAAGAGTTCGGCGACGGCGTTTTTGTTATCGATAAAGGTGGCAGCGGGTGACATGGCAAGTTCGTAAATGTGAGCCGCACATTATAGCGGGTGCTCGTTGTGCGCTCAGCCGCTGCTAGACACGCGCCGCATCAATGTTCACACCCCACAAAAACAACGGGGCGACCGAAGTCGCCCCGCTTGACCGAACCAAGAAAAATTACTTCTTCATGTCGGCTTTAGCGGCTGGTTCAGCTTTTTTGGCTGGTTCGGCTTTGGCAGCAGGCGCGGCAGCAGCGGCTGGCTTCGATTGCTTGGCGATGATCGAATCTTTCACGCCGTTGTAAGTCTTAGCGGGGATGATTTTTTTCTTGGCCAAATCGTCTTTACCGCCGTAGCCGGTTTTGCCACGGCCCTTGATGATCTTGTCAGCAAACGCTTCACCAATACCGGGCAGCGCCATCAGTTCTTCTTTGCTGGCCGAGTTGATGTCAACGAGTTCTTTTTTCACTTCGGCTTTGGCGGGGGCAGCAGCAGGAGCGGCTGGTGCAGCTTTGGCAGCGGCAGCAGGGGCGGCAGAAGCCGCTTTTGGCGTCTCAGCTTTTTGCGCGAACGCCGCGCCAGCAACGGCAAACAACGCAGCGGACAACAGGGAAGTCAATTTTTTCATGCAAGTTCTCCTTGGAGATGGTGAGTGAGTTTGATTTGAGTGAGTTCGCTCGTTAACGCAAACGATAAGGCAAACGCGAATGCGAACGGGCATAAGATACAACGAATGGTGTCGTTGCGGGTTTACATGATGAATTGACATCGATGCCCGAAAACCGGCAGACACTGCGCCAAATCCTTCCTACAATCGCTGCATGCATACTCTCCCGCCCCTTGCCGAAGTCACCAAAGCTTTCCTCGCCTCGGATTCACGTTATGAGGGCATCTTCTTTGTCGCGGTGAAAACAACACGCATTTTTTGCCGCCCCACCTGCAAAGCACGTAAACCGTTTTTGAAAAACGTCGAGTTTTTCGCGGACAAAAGCGACGCGCTGCACGCGGGCTACCGACCCTGCCTGCGCTGCAAGCCGATGCATACCGTCGCCGAGGTGCCCGCGTTCGTGGAAAAGCTGAAAGCGCTGGTGGACGCAGATCCGACTGCCCGGTTACGCGAGCGCGATTTACTGGATTTAGGGATCGAACCCACCACCGCGCGCCGCCAATTTCAGCGCGCGTTCGGCATGTCGTTCCACGCCTACCAGCGCGCGCGCCGCATGGGCTCGGCACTCGCCACCGTCAGGAAAGGAAGCAACGTGTTAGACACCCAATTGGATCATGGCTTTGAATCGTCGAGCGGATTTCGCGAGGCGTTCGCAAAAGTATTCGGCGCCCCGCCTAGCAAAGCGAGTGGCGTCAAATGCCTCTATGCAAGATGGCTCGATTCCCCACTCGGCCCGATGTTGGCGATTGCCGATGATCGTGGCCTGCATGTGGTGGACTGGGTAGATCGACGAGGACTAGAGCGCGCAATCGAGCGTTTGCGCGCACGCGAAAAAGCAGCGATTGTGCCGGGCGCGCATCCGGTGCTCGATCAGATTGAACGCGAGTTGCGTGAGTATTTTGCGGGTACGTTGCTGCAATTCCAGACACCACTGGCACCTTGGGGCACGCCGTTTCAAAACAGCGTGTGGCAACAACTACTCGCCATTCCACGCGGACAAACACGTGCGTATGCCGAGCTTGCGAAGGCGCTCGGCGCGCCCAAAGCCGTACGTGCGGTGGCGCGTGCGAATGGTGATAATTTTCGCGGCGTCATCATTCCCTGTCATCGCGTAATTGGCAGTGATGGCTCGCTCACGGGGTATGGCGGAGGATTGGCGCGGAAGCAGTGGTTGCTCGATCATGAGCGCGCGTAGTACCGACTCTCTACTTACCTGCGAGCATCGGCGAGACGGACGCCGCTGCGATCACCAACACCAGCAACCCGAACACAATCCAGACGATGATGGAGGTTTTGTATTTGATGTGGGGAGTGGCGGCGATTACGTTGCGATAGTCCGATGAGAACACCATGCGGCCTTGCTTGCCCCAGAGTAGGTACAGGATGTAGGCGCTGATGAGGGTGCCGATGGGGAAAATCAAAAGCCCTAACGCGCTGCCCAATGTAGCCACGATTCGAGACCATCGTTTCAATTTGCGCAAACCGATGCCGCCCGCTAAGAAAAAAACACCAAGGACTAACGGCCCCAAAAGTACAACCGCTAAGCCATCACCGTTCAGCGGGTCAGGGAATTTTTCACCCAAACCGACCAACGCCGCCAATCCACGAACGAGAGTCAGCATTCCACTAAACACGTACAAGGAACCGACCCCCTGAATCGACGCCTCAGTATTCAGATGCGCCTTGCGAATTGTTTCGTCTTCGTTGGTGGTTGGCTCAAGGTTAGCCTTTGGCGCAGCGTATGGGTTGTCGGTCATTTGTTTCTCTTGAAGGAAAATGCGCAACGCTGTTTGCGCTTTCTCAATCTTACCCGCGATCTCACGCGCCATTCGCGGAGCAGAAAAAACTGTTGCGTAGTGGCGGCCACCGCCCGAAACCCCGCGTGGATATTGGGGTTTCAGACACTTCAACCAAACGAAAATTTCACCGCGCGCGCTGCAGTAGGCTCCATCGCAATGTCCACCGCCAAAAATTTCTGAATCACGCCTGCGTTGGTGCGCGCGTGTTCACTCGCACTCACCGCCGTGAACGAGCCGCTGCCCGCGAGCGCAAACGGAATCATCAATTGGTCGGCGAGATGTTCGCCAACCGCCGCACTCGAAGCCACATACGCACGCGCCTCACCCACCGCGCGCTTGGCGACTGCCTCAGCGGTGACGCCTTTTTCGCCGAATGCCACGAATACTTCGGTTACGTGTTCATGCGCGAGCGTAATCATCGCCACGTTCCCGGGTCCTTGCGAAGGATCGAGGCCGCGAATGCGTAGCTGCTCGGCTGACCACGCCATCGCCGCGCCGATCACGTCCAACTCACGTTGCGCCACGCTACCCGCCACGCCTGCGATCACGCTTTCTGCGTAGCCATCGACACGCTCGCCGCGCCAATTGAGGTCAATCGGTGTGAGCGCTCTTGCGGGTGTGATCGTCGCCGCAAAGCGGCCACCGCCAGCGGGATAGAAACCGTAGCGCTGCAATGCAACCCCGACCGCCACACCCATGCGCGCGAGCTGCGGCAAGAAGCTGCGCTCAATAAATTCAAACGGCGGTGCCATACCGTTGTGCGTACCGCCTTCAAATGTGACCTTGCTGACGCCATCGGCGAGCATCAAGGCAGGCAGTACCGTTTGGAAAACCAAGGTGCAGCTTCCGGCGCTGCCGATGGCAAATTTGTATTCGCCTGATTTAACCGTACCCGGCGCGAAGCTGAGTGAAGTGGAGCCAGTGGCGTTACCTTCTACGGTCGCGCCGCTGATTTCAGTGGCCGCGTTTACCGCAGTCAAATGCTGGCGCAACAATCCCGGCTTCGGGCGCTTGGCGCGAATGTTGGTGATACGAAACGGGATGCCCGTGACCATGGAGAGCGACAGCGCGGTGCGCAAAATTTGCCCACCGCCTTCGCCGATACTGCCGTCAAGTTCGATTGGCGTTTTCATTTTTCTTTTTCAGTTTTTTGATGATGGCTGCGAATGATGCAGCGCGCGCTTCCGCTTTAGTTGCACGCGCACGCGCCCGACATACGCGGCAACGGACTGCGCTCGAAAACAGCGTTCCCTGCCAATTTTCATACCAAAGCTTCTGTTGCTTCGCCGTCCAAATCTCCCGCGCACCGCAATCGCTGCAAGAGAACGACGAGGGCAAATAGAAACCACGCCGTACAAAATCGGGCTCACCGTAACTGTTATTTGGTCTAAGCGCAGCGACATCAACTGATTCGCGATCACCGGCCGAAACTATCAAGTTACGAAATCGGGGAACGTAAATTTTCCTTTGCGCGCGCATCAATCGCTTCTCTTTAATCTCCGCGCGCCGCTGTTTATTACTTTTCACTTACTGCCTCCTTTCCATTCAAAAAACGTGAAAGGAAGCAACCTCGCTATCCCTTCACGCACACCACCTGCTTCAAGGTATGCACCACTTCCACCAAGTCCTGCTGCGCCAACATCACGGCATCAATATCTTTGTAGGCCATCGGGATTTCGTCAATCACGGCGGCGTCCTTACGACATTCCACACCAGCGGTGGCACGCGCCTGGTCTTCCAACGTGTAGCGGCGCACGGCCTCGTTACGGCTCATGGCACGACCCGCGCCGTGGCTGCAACTCTCGAATGATTCGGCATTACCTTTACCGCGCACGATGAACGATTTCGCGCCCATCGAGCCAGGGATAATGCCCATCTCACCCGCGCCCGCACGCACCGCGCCTTTGCGCGTCACCAGCACGTTTTCACCGAAGTGACGTTCTTCTTGCACATAGTTGTGGTGACAGTTCACCGCTTCGATATGCGTGGCAAACGGCTTCGCGATCACCGATTTCACTGCGCCGATCACCGCGACCATCATCGCTTCGCGGTTCAAGCGCGCAAATTTCTGCGCCCAACCCACGGCTTCAAAGTAGTCGTCGAAGTGCTCGGTGCCTTCGGGGAAATACGCCAAATCTTCATCGGGCAAATTGATAAAGTGACGGCGCATATCCTCTTTGGCTTTTTCGATGAACAAGGTACCGATGGCGTTACCGACCCCGCGCGAACCCGAGTGCAACATGAACCACACAAAATTCGCCTCGTCGAGACACACCTCAACAAAGTGATTCCCACCACCCAGTGTTCCAAGATGGCGGTGGTTATTGGTGTTTTTCAAACGCGGGTACTTTTGTGTGATGTGTTCGAAATCCGGAAACAACTCCGCCCAGAACGTATCGACGCGCGCAGGCGGCTCTTGCCACGAACCTTTGTCGCGCCCACCACCGCCACGATTTTTCGGCGACATACCGTGCGGCACCGCCTTCTCAATCGCCGAACGCATCGCCGCCAAACTCTCCGGCAACTCACTCGCGGTCAGGGTCGTTTTGCACGCCATCATCCCGCAACCAATATCCACGCCAACGGCGGCGGGAATAATCGCGCCCTTGGTCGGGATCACGCTACCGATGGTGGAACCCTTCCCCAAGTGCACGTCTGGCATGGCCGCGATGTGTTTGAAGATGAATGGCAGTTTGGCGGTGTTGGCGAGCTGCGCTTTGGCGTTATCGCCGACCGGCACGCCGTTGGTCCACATTTTCACGGGACAGCCACCTTCAACATTCATGGTGTTGTAGTTTTCGTTTTGCATTTTGTTTCCTTGTTTGTTACTTCAAAATTTCTGACTTGCAGTGTCGGCTGCTACGAACGCGCAACCGCCTCGATCATTTGAATGCTTGCCTGACGAATGAACATCCGTTCACCAGTAGCGCGCGTGAACACGATCATCCGATTAGCAACATCGAATGCACCAACATCTTCCTTGCGAACTACACCCACGAACACCAAGTTTGGTACCAACTTGCCTCCCTTAAGAAATAAGTTGTAAACCTCATCGATGCGAATTGATGACGTGGATGGCATTTCTAATTCTCGCTTGGCGCGAATGCGGCGCGTTTGCATGTTCGACGAAATGGTCCCGTAGACGATGAGCAGCCCGATCACCCCAATCACCAGCGCCCAAGCCATTCCGGTGGTAAGGCCTTGACTACAGTTCATGTTCATTCCTTTCAGTTATTTCGACGATATTCCTAGTGCAACCCCACGCACCGTCGAGAGCTTGAATCCGTTGCTGCGGTTTTGCTCGTGCGTGGGGTGCAATTCTTCAACACTCAATCTGGTGGACGCGACCGGATTCGAACCGGTTTATTGCCGCCACCGGGGCATTACCCCCGGCTGGCAAAAGACGTTGGAAACGCGTCTTTGAAGCGCGACGCGCTGAATGATCCCCGTGGGACGCCAGTGGGCACCACTCATCGAAGCAACCACCTGCATCTGCAACCGGACCTCTCCACCATTTACGCGACAACTGCTGTTACACAGACCACCGCACATTCATCGTTTTAGGTGGTGGCACTCCCTGCTTGCCTGCGCGCCCTTGCTAACCCTATTGCAACGCGTGTGCCAACTATTTTTGCAGCAGCAAAAACAACCATAACCAATTGATTTATTTAACTAAAACGTATTGTTGCCGTGCATATCCGAAAATGTCAGCGACCTCATATTTCTATGTTGCTATACTTTGTTATCGTTTTTTATCTTTCCGGCTCATGAAAAAAATCGTCATCCTCGGCTTCCTCGGTACCCAACTCGATTCCGGGCGCGGGAGTCAGCGTTGGGAGCGTTGGCGACCGACGGTGGCGCTCGCGCAGCATCAGGATTTGCAAGTCGCGCGCATGGAGCTTTTTTATACGGAGCGTCCGGATCGCTACATCGACCAATTGATGACGCAGGTACGTGAGGACATTGCGGCGAGTTCACCCGAGACCGCCGTGAACATGCATCAACTGGCCATCACCGACCCGTGGGATTTCGGCGAGGTGTATGCGGCGTTGTTTGATTTCATGCGCAGCTACGCCTTCAAGCCCGATGAAGAAGACTATTGGGTACACATCACCACCGGCACGCACGTCGCGCAAATTTGCTTGTTTTTACTCGCAGAGGCGCGCTATTTGCCGGGTGCATTGTTGCAGACCGCGCCACCGCGCAAGCAGGCGGTGGGTAGCCCCGGCACCTATGCGCTGATTGATCTTGATCTGTCGAAATACGACCAGATCGCGACGCGGTTTGCGCTGGAGGAAGCGAATGCGGTCTCATTCTTAAAGTCCGGCATCGCGACCAAGAACGCGCGCTTCAACAAGCTGATTGAAGAAATTGAGCGCGTGTCGGTGCGTTCCAAATCACCGATGTTGCTGATGGGGCCGACCGGTGCGGGCAAATCGTTCTTGGCCAAACGGGTGTTTGAATTGAAGCGCACGCGCCAGCAACTCAGCGGCAATTTTGTTGAAGTGAATTGCGCCACGCTGCATGGCGATGGCGCGGGCTCGACCTTGTTTGGGCATGTCAAAGGGGCATTCACGGGTGCCGTCGGCGAGCGTGCGGGGCTATTGCGAACCGCGCACAAAGGCTTATTGTTCCTCGATGAAATCGGCGAACTAGGGCTCGATGAACAGGCGATGTTGTTGAAAGCGATTGAAGAGAAAAAATTCTTCCCGGTCGGCGGGGATCGCGAAGTGGAAAGTGATTTTCAACTGATCGCGGGCACCAACCGTGATTTGCGCGACGAGATCGCGGCGGGGCGTTTTCGCGATGATTTGTTTGCGCGCATCAATTTGTGGACGTATCAGCTGCCGAGCCTCGCTGAGCGCAGCGAAGATATTGAGCCTAATCTCGACTACTCACTTGTCCAATTTTTCAAGGAAAACGGGCAAGTGGTTCGCTTCAACAAAGAGGCCAAGCTTCGCTATATGAAGTTTGCGCAATCGTCTGACGCGCATTGGCGCGGCAATTTCCGCGACCTCACGGCGTCGGTGGCGCGAATGGCGACGCTGGCGGAAAGTGGGCGCATTACTGAGGAAATGGTGGATGCTGAAGTCGTGCGGTTGCGCGACCTCTGGCGCGACCGGGTAACGCCTGTCAACCAAGCCGTCGCGCTGGGGGATGTGTTGAGCGCGGACGCGCTGGCCGAAATGGATTTGTTCGATCGCGTGCAGCTCGCAGCGGTGATCGGGGTGTGTCGCGAGGCGAAGACGCTTTCTGCCGCTGGGCGCGCGCTATTCGCCTCGTCGCGCGCCACTCGTACCAGCACCAATGATGCAGATCGGCTGCGAAAATATCTCGCTCGATTTGGTCTCAACTGGGCGCAAATTTCTCGCTAAGATTGCCGTGCGTAGCGGCTCCAAGAACACCGTCTGTCGGATTCCCAAAAATCGCCTAGCACTGGATCGAGAAACGAATATAATCAACAAGTTAGAAGGATGATCTCAGCGCCCACTTCGCATTCCTCGAAGTGACGCCACTGTCTGTCGCGATGCGGCTGGAAAAATCGCACACGCCCGACTGAAAATTTCAGGGAGTTGCCATGCAGGACAATCAGCCATCGGGCTTTCTTGGAAAGTACCGAGAGATCGTAATCGCGATATTTTTTCTGTTGCTGTTCGCGCTCGCTGCGATTGCGGTGCATTTCTACGCAACCAGTCAAGCGATCAACGACGCAGCGGTCGTTAACCTCGCGGGTCGCCAACGGATGGCGACGCAGCGCGTTACCAAGGCCGTGTTCGCTGCCGAGGCGCTACAGAATGCCGGGCTGTCGCCTGCGGAGCCGCTCAAGGAACTAAAGGTCGCCGCCACGCAGTTTGATGCGACGCAACGTGCGTTCTTGAATGGCGGCACATTGCTCGGTGGCAGCTCGCAGGAAGTGGTGCTGAAAGCGCTGGAAAGTCCGGCGCAGCAAAATTTATTAAAACAGGTAGGGAGCACTTGGGCGACATATCTATCGCTGATCGAAGGGCTGACCGGCGGCGCCACGCCGTCGCCTGACGCCACGCGGAAGGCGGCTGACTTTGGTCGCGCCAACAACGCAAAATTACTTGATTTGACCGACCAGTTTGCCAATGAAATGGAAGCCAATCCCGCTGCACGCGCGACCACGCTGCGCGGGATCCAGATTGCGCTCGGCACGTTGGCACTGCTCACGTTCTTGTTTGTCTTGTTCAAGTCGTTGCGCAGTCTGCGCGCCCAAGACGACGCCATGGCGGGTGAACTGCGTGAGCATGCGCAGATTCTGGCCAGCGTACGTGAAGGGCTCTTCCTGCTGAAAAAAGACGGCAAGATCGCAAACAAAATGTCGGCATCGCTACCGCAAATGCTGGGGCGCAACGTCGCACCCGGCACCGACTTCATGGCGGCACTGAAAGACCTGATTCCGGCGCGCGATCACGAGGCCGCGAAAGAATATGTGGATCTCTTGTTTGGTGACCGCGTGAAGGAGAGTCTGGTCGCCAGCCTAAACCCATTGAGCCAGCTCGAACTCAAAGTGACCAACGAGATCGGCGAGCCCGCCTCGCGATTTATCAGCATGCAGTTTAGTCGTGTCAAAAGCGGTAAAGAAATCACCAATCTACTGGTCACCTCGCAGGATGTCACGGAGCGCGTACGCCTGCTGCAAGCCGTGAAAGAGGGCGAGGCGCGGTCGCAGGAAGAGATTAAGGGCTTACTCGATTTGTTGGAACTGGAACCGGCCGTATCGCGTCGATTCTTGCAGGAGACCGAGACTTCGCTCGACGCGATCAACGATGCGCTGCGTGAGGCCGGACACTCGCGCGACTATCTGGCGACCATCAACGAAATTTTCCGCCGCGTGCACAAGCTTAAAGGCGATGCGGCGGCACACAAGCTCACGCTGTTTGAAACGCTCGCGCATCGCTTCGAGGATTTGCTCGACGGCCTGCGCAGCCGTGCCGACCTGAATGGCGACGATTTGCTGTCGATTCCGCCGCACCTCGAAGATATCTACAGCCGCACCAGCAAACTACGCTCGCTCGCGGAGCGGATGGCGGGTAAAGATGTGCACCTCGCGCAGGCAGCGGCGTCTGGCCACGAATTTGGCTTCATGCTCGAAGGGTTGGCGGAAAAAGTGGCCACCAACCAGAAGAAAAAAGTGCGTATCACCACCGAAGCGGTGGAATTCAATTCATTGCCTGAAGCAAAAGCGTCGATCCTGCGCGACATTGCCATCCAGCTAGTACGCAACGCTGTGGTGCACGGCCTTGAAGACGGCAACGAGCGCGTGATGTCGAGCAAAACCGAAACCGGCTTGATCCACGTTTCATTGAACCGCCTAGAGGGCAACAAGTTTGAGTTCATGGTGCGTGACGACGGACGCGGCATTGTCCCGGAGCACATCCGCGAATCGCTGGTGCGCAGCGGGCGGTACACCAAGGCGCAGGCGAGTGCCCTGGATGATCGCACCGTGGTGATGAAATTGTTCGAGCCCGGCATCAGCACCTCGGCCGCCATTGACGAAGATTCAGGGCGCGGCGTCGGCTTGGACATCGTGGCCGAAAAGGTGAAAGCACT
Source organism: Burkholderiales bacterium (assembly GCA_043744255.1). GTDB lineage: Bacteria > Pseudomonadota > Gammaproteobacteria > Burkholderiales > Usitatibacteraceae > UKL13-2. Next base: position 37,073 of record JAYTVA010000075.1, read on the forward strand.
CGGCGCGCAGATCCGACTTGGCACCCGTCCCAATACATTCACCCAATTCAACGTCACCTTCGACGCCTGATTTTTACCGCCAACGCAAACGAGTAGCCACATGATCCGACTGTTAATCGTCGATGACTCCAATATCATCCGTTCGCGCATCATGCGCATTGTTATGGCGGGCATGTTGCCGGGAGCGCAAATCGTCGGCCTCGCCCGCGATGGCGCGCAAGCCGTGATGATGTTCAAAGCGCAAAAGCCGGACGTGGTGACCATGGACTTGACCATGCCGAATATGGATGGCATCAAGTGCATCGAAGAAATCATGGAGATCGACGCCAATGTGCCGATCCTGGTGGTGTCAGCACTGGCCGACAAAACCACCGCGATCGCCGCGCTGCGCAAAGGCGCTAAGGGTTTTTTGCATAAGCCGTTTACCGAACGACAACTGGTCGCCGCACTCAAGGAAGTCATCAGCGACGATTGAACCTATCTGCACCGGAGATTTGAACTTGAACAAAAAAGACATTAGCGAAAGCGAATTGCGCGTTTTCATAACCGCCGTAACCGAGTATTTCCACACGCTCGCTGGTGAGCCCGCTGGCGTGCGCTCCGCCTACCTTGGCGAAGACTTATCCGTGCCGCAGGCCTACGATTACACCGGCCTCATCACCATCAGCGGCGACTATCGCGGCTGCGTGTACTTTAGCTGCCGTCAAGTGCTGTTGCGTCGCCTGCTGGTCTGTATGGGCGAGAACGATCACTCCGAATCCAATTTGCTCGACGCGGTCGGCGAAGTTGCCAACACCATCGCCGGCAATTCGCGTAAACACTTTGGTGCGGCCATGGAAATTTCCGTCCCGATCACCATTCACGGTGCGGCAGATACCATCCGCGCCGCCGTGCGCGCACGGCCGTTCGTCATCACCATCGACTGGCTTGGTCAGGCGGCCATTGTGATGATTGATCTAGAACGCGTAAGGTGAGTCTTACCCATCGGCGCTAGAATTCGCTTCACATGCGTCTACTTCGTTTCCTGAAAATCCTCTCCGTCGTTATCCGTTTCGGCCTCGATGAATTTCTGCCGAAGGGATTTATTCGCACGCTGATTCGCGGTGCGTTTTTTTGGCGTCATCTGCCGCAATCGCGTGGCTTGCGCCTACGTCTGGCGCTAGAAAACCTCGGCCCGATCTTCGTCAAGTTCGGTCAGTTACTCTCGACGCGCCCTGATCTTGTACCTGCCGACATCGCGCAAGAGTTGGCTGGTCTGCAAGACAATGTCCCGCCGTTCGCCGCCGCTGAGGTCGTCGCGACACTAGACCGGGTCTATGCGCGTTCGTTCCGCGACGTTTTCTCTGCATTCGATCTCACACCGATTGCCAGTGCGTCGATTGCACAGGTGCATTTCGCCACCATCGGCAGTGGCAAGTTGGTGGGTCGCGAAGTGGCGGTCAAAGTGCTGCGACCCAACATCGCCGACACCATCAGCCATGACGTTGCGTTGCTGTATGTGGTGGCCGACCTGATTGAATTCGCATTGGCCGATGGCAAGCGTTTGCGACCGCGCGCGGTCGTTTCCGAATTTGAGAAATCGATTCACGACGAACTGGATTTGGTACGCGAAGCATCAAATGCATCAACACTGCGGCGCAATTTCATCGACGGTAAGTTGTTGTACGTGCCCGAGGTGTTTTTTGATTACACGCACCGCGAGGTGCTGGTGCTGGAGCGCATTGATGCGATTCCAGTGAACGACATCGCACAATTGAAAGCGCACAACATCGACATCGCGCGGCTTGCCACCGATGGCGTGAAAATATTTTTTACGCAGGTTTTTCGTGATGGCTTTTTTCATGCCGATATGCATCCGGGCAATATTTTTGTCGGCAAAAACGGCATCTATTCGGGCGTTGATTTTGGCATCATGGGTTCGCTATCCGACGAAGATAAAAGCTATCTCGCGCGCAACTTCGCCGCCTTTTTTGATCGCGATTACAAGGCCGTAGCCGTGGCGCACATCGAGGCGGGCTGGGTGCCTGCGGGCACACGCGTCGATGAATTCGAAGGCGCGATTCGCAGCGTATGCGAGCCGATTTTTGATAAGCCGTTGAATGAAATTTACTTCGGCAACGTGCTGCTGCGCCTGTTCGAAGTCTCGCGCCGTTTCAAAATGGAAATTCAGCCGCAGCTGGTGCTGCTGCAAAAGACGCTGCTGCAGGTCGAAGGCTTGGGCCGTCAGCTTTACCCCGAACTCGATTTGCGCCCAGTCGCACAACCGATTCTGAAACGCTGGATGTCTGACCAGGTCGGCGTGCGCGGACTCATCAAACAGTTCCGCAAAGAAGGACCGCTCTGGACAAGCACCTTGCCGCAGCTGCCGCGCCTTGTGCATCGCGCGCTCGATGCCAATCCCGGCGAGCAACTCGCGGCCATCGAGCGCGCCGTCACCCAGGTCGCGCGCACGCAACGTGTGCAGACCACTGTGCTCGCGGCACTGGTGGTGATGCTGATGACATTCGTTGGCGGCTACCTTTACCTGCTGCTCGCGTACTGAACCTAGTGAGTGGCACCGGTCAATTGTCCCGTCGGCTGCATTTGCTAAACTTTTAGCTCACCGCTGCAACACACCCACCCTAGCGCCCGGAATATCCGCCATGAATCTATTGCTCGGCCTCGTCGTCTTGTATTTGCTCGGCACACTCGCCATTGGCCTCTACGCCGCCACCCGCGTGAAAACATCCACCGACTTTGCGCTGGCCGGGCGCAGCTTGCCGCTAGTGATGATCGTCACCACCACCTTTGCGACGTGGTTCGGCGCAGAAACCGTGTTGGGAATCAGCGCAAAATTCGTGCAGGGCGGACTCAGCAGCGTGGTCGAGGATCCGTTTGGCGCGTCGATGTGCCTGATCTTCGTCGGCATGTTTTTCGCGGCAAAACTGTATCGCATGAATCTGTTGACGATCGGCGATTTCTTCCGCAAACGCTACGACAAGAAAGTGGAAATCGCCTGCTCCGTGGCGGTCATTTTGTCCTACCTCGGCTGGGTCGCCGCCCAAATCACCGCGCTGGGCCTGGTGTTTAACGTGGTCAGTGGTGGCACCATCAGCGTCGATGTCGGCATGGTGATCGGCACCATGTCGGTGGTGGTGTACGTGATTTTTGGCGGCATGCTGGCGATTGCGTGGACCGACTTCATTCAAATGATCGTGCTGGTGATCGGCCTCTCTATCATCGCCATCATGGCGGGCGATCTCGCGGGCGGGCCCGGCAAAGTCTACGATTTGGCGGTGAGCAACGACTGGTTCAAAATTTGGCCGGAACCGAAATTCAAGGACGTCATGTTCTTCTTCGCTGCCGCCATCACCATGATGCTGGGCTCGATTCCGCAGCAAGATATTTTCCAGCGCGTGATGGCGGCGAAGGATGCCAAGACCGCTTCGCGTGGCGCGATGATCGGTGGCTTCGCCTATTTGCTATTCGCGTTTGTGCCAATGTTTATTGTCGCCTGCGCCGTCATCATCATGCCCGAAGAAACCAAGCGCCTGCTCGACGGCGGCGCGCAAACGACGCAACGCATCTTGCCGACGTTGATCCTCACACATTTGCCGTTTTGGGCGCAGGTGATTTTTTTCGGCGCGCTACTGTCCGCGATCAAATCTACCTCGTCCGCAACGTTACTCGCGCCATCCACCAGCTTCGTCGAGAATATCTACAAACATTTCCGCCCCAAACTCACCGACAAGCAAGAGCTATTCGCGTTCCGCGTCACGCTCTTTATCTTCACCTGTTGCGTGCTCACCTATGCCATCCTCACCAAAGGCACCTCGATTTACGAAATGGTTTCGGGTGCCTATCAAGTCACGCTGGTCGGCGCATTCTTGCCGCTGGTGTGCGGCCTCTATTGGAAACGCGCTACCCGAGAAGGTGCACTCGCCTCGATCATCTTCGGCATCGTCACGTGGGTCATTTTTCTGTTCACGCCACTGGGCGAGCAGTTTCCCGCGCAACTGGCTGGGCTCATCATGGCAGGTGTGGCGATGGTGGCAGGCTCGCTACTCACGGCACCGCACGAACACCATGCGCATGCCGCCGGCGATCCACACGCCTCACACCGAAAGGTGGCGTAGCGATACGCGAAGATGCCCTATTGACGGGGTGTTTGTGGCATCACGCCTAGGTAACCGCTGAAATCTTCTCAACGCCATGCGTGGTACCCATGACCAAAAAACGAATCTTACTTCTCAGTGTTTCTGCTGGCGCTGGCCACATGCGCGCGGCCGAGGCGCTGCGCGCAGTGGCGAACGACCCGGCAACCCAAGCATCAGCATCGCATTTAGATGTGATGGATTTCGTGCCCGCTGGTTTTCGTAAACTCTATACCGACTTTTACATCAAGCTGGTGAACCACACACCTACGCTGTGGGGTTATTTGTATCGGGTGACCAACGACGCCGCAAGCGATAGCACCATGTCGAAACTGCGGCGTGCGGTCGAGCGCCTCAACACGAAAGCGCTACGCAAAGAAATCACCGCGTTCGCGCCAGATGCCATCATTTGTACGCATTTTTTACCCGCCGAAGTTTTGTCGCGCATGATTGGCGAAGGCGACCTTACGTGCCCCGTGTGGGTACAAGTAACCGATTTTGATTTGCATCGAATGTGGGTGCATGACGGCATACGCGGCTACTTTGCGGCCAATGATGAAGTGGCATTTCGCATGCGTGCGGCAGGCGTGGATGCCAACGCGATTCGCGTGACCGGCATCCCGATCATGCCGCAATTTGCGCAGAGACTGGATCGCGCGACTTGCGCCAAAGAATTTGCAATTCATCCTTCGCGCACGACGTTTTTGTTGATGGGTGGCGGTGCGGGCTTGGGTAGTCTGGATGCAGTGGCCGCGCGCTTGCTCAACATCCCCGGCGATTTTCAGTTGATCGTGCTCGCTGGGAAAAATGTTGAAGCGTTCGCCAAACTGCAAGCGCTTGCGGCAGCGTTTCCCGGTCGCCTGCTGGCGCAAGGCTTCACCGACAAAGTGGAACGGCTCATGGCCTGCGCCGATCTAGTCGTCACCAAGCCCGGTGGCCTAACGACTTCCGAATGTCTCGCGATGGGGCTGCCGGTGATCGTGAACGCGCCGATTCCCGGTCAAGAAGAGCGCAATGCCGATTTCTTGTTGGAGCAAGGTGTTGCGTTAAAAGCGTGTGATGAAAGTGCGCTGGAATATCGCATCCGTACCTTGCTCGAACACCCTGCGTTGTTGGCCGAGATGCGCAAAAAATCCAAGGCGCTGGGTAAGCCATTTGCGGCGCGCGAGGTGTTGGCGCATGTGTTGATGAATTGCTGAGTGCGCCCAAGGCGCGCATCACCTCACATCGGCGGCTTCAAGCCATCCCTGCCGACGTTCACCCGCGCAGCGGTGAGGGTGCCATCAGCGGCCGCCTGCGTGACCACAAACACATGCGCGCCGGGCTTGAGCATTGATTTGTCGGACGGTGTGAACGCGACAATTGGTGTGCCTTCCGGGATCAGGATCTTCTGCGCGCCACCTTTGTAGGTGAGCGATAGTTCGCGGCCGTTTGCCGTATCCACCATCGCTTCCACATTGGCGTTGGTCCTGGTGCTATCAGGCTGCAAATCCCATGGGTTGCGGCCTTCGTTTGAGCCGCGCATGGATTCGGGAAACAGATGCACTTCGAGCGCCGCGAGCTAACCATCGGGCCGCCGCGCCGCCGCAGTGCCAATGAAATTGCCCGGCTTGATGTCGGCCGCGCTGGTGGCAGATAGGGCGTTGACGACAAGTTTGTCGGCGAGTGTGATTTTCACGTCCTTGCCCTCTCGTGTTTTGACACCGAGCAATTTGCCACCATCAAAATCGGTGATGGTGCCGCGAACAGCGACGGTGGTTTGCGCGTCGGCGGATTGATGCAACAAGAGGCCAGCGAATACAGCGAAGCAAACCAGCAGCTTGGACAATTTCATGAGCGTCTCCAACACGAGGGGAGGGTCGAATTCAACATTGGCATAGAAGTGAAGTAAACAGTGGGGGTAGCCTGCGTATTCCACGGCCTGCAACTCATCCCCACATTTCTGCGCTTCGTCTCCGCGATGTTTACCGGGTACCTGCCCAGTCGCACACTGCAACCTTCCGTTAACCCATCGTTCCTCAAGTCGATGCTCCCGTGACGGTTTGCCCGAAAGCCCCTAGGTTTTCGGGCAATTTTTTGTGGGTGGGCTAGCAATTGAACGCGGCATCCGCCGCTATCGTAAGCCAGCCCGCAAATTCTGCACTTCACGAGCAAACCGTTGTTTCGCGGCGCGCTAGCCACTAATCTGGCAATGTGCGGGTCATGGTTCATTCGTTCGCGTGACCGCGTACATTGTTTAACACGGTTTTATTCATGTTCAAAGCGCTCGGCAACCTTCTGCATCGCACGCCCTGGTGGGCACTACTCCTGATCGGTGTGGTGACGCTGATCGTGATGGCCATGTTCGCCGCGCCGGTGCGCGTGATGCGGCTCGCTAACAGCGGCGATTCGCCGCAAATGAATCGCGCAATTCAGCGCGAGATCGATTCCGCATTTGGTGACAGTGCGCTGGGTGTGGCCGAAGGGGTGGTCGCCGCCATGCGCAAGGGCACCAATGATCCCGAACGCCGCGCCGAGCTTGATCGCGCGCAGGAGGAGATAGCGCGCGCGCGCGAAGAAATTCTCAATGCGCAACAAACGGTTCGTGACACCGCACGTGAGGTCGCGCATGATGCCACCGAGGCGGCCATTGACGCTGCGAAGTCAGCGGCAGAATCGTCGCTGGATGTGGCAGTCGAACGGCGAGAAGCGATTGAAGAGGCGCGCGCCGATGTTGAGCGCGCATTGAAATCGGTCGGTGCTGCCGGCGGCGACGAAGCATTGCGCACACTGGATTCACAGCTTCAGGCCGCAAAGGCGCAAGAGGCGAAGATCCGCGCGGCGATGGAGGCGCTAAACAAACCAGCCAAGAAAGTGCCCGCTGGAAAAAAACCGCTCGGCGTACAAATTAATGGCGATGGTCTGTCGATCAACCTCAATTCCGACAAACAGCCTGCGTCGCCCAATCCGCCCGCTCCACCTGCCCCACCCGGCAGCAACAAAATCAACATTGAGGGCAGCGTCGGCGGTAAGCCTGTCAAGGGCAGCGTGACCGTGGCCGAGAACGATTTCAAACTGGAGCTCGATGCGCCAGACGCGGCACCGCCGCCCCTGCCACCATTGCCACCGCTAGCGCCTGAACTACGCCGCCAAATTCACGAGCGGGTTGCGACCGACGTGCGCCGCATTGGTATTGGTGGCGCGTTGATTGTCGCGTTCATTCCGCTGTTCTTCATGACGCTGATCGCGAAATATTTCATCGACCGTTCGCGTCGCGCGCAAGCGTTCGCCGAGGCGCAACAAAAAGTGGCCGAGACGCAATCGGCCGGCCGACAAATCATGGAGGCGCGCCTGCAAGCGCTACAGGCTCAGGTCGAGCCACACTTTTTGTACAACACGCTTGCTAACGTGCAGGCGCTGACTGAAGTTGATCCGCCTGCGGCTAACAAAATGGTCGGGCACTTGATCGACTATCTGCGCGCCGCGTTACCAAAGATGCGCGAGACCACTTCCACGGTGGGGCAGGAAGTTGAGTTGGCGCGCGCGTACCTGAATATCCTGAAGATGCGCATGGGGCCGCGTCTTGATTTCAATATCAACGTGCCGCCCGAATTGAGTGCGGTGCCGTTCCCGCCGCTGATGCTGCCGTCGCTCGTCGAGAACGCCATCAAACACGGGCTCGAGCCGATGCGCGAAGGCGGGCGCGTGGATGTCATTGCGGAAATGGTGGGGGATCGGTTGCGCGTATCCGTCACCGACACGGGACGCGGACTGGCCGCCGATGGCAATCTCAACGCATCCATGGAGACTGGCGGTGGTGTGGGTCTAGCCAACATTCGCGAGCGCCTGCAAGCCTTGTACGGCGCGGCGGGCAAGCTCACACTGGAATCGAACACCGAGGCGCGTGGCGTGAAGGCGAGCATCGAGATCCCGATCAATGCCGCCGCGTCATTCTCTGCGAACGGCGGCATGCCGCTCGGTGTCGGCGGCTTCGCCAAGCAAGAAATTGCGCTACCCAAAACATGGTGGGGTCGTGCGCGACGCGCGGCGAGCACCACGCATGGCGTGTGGGCACGGGCGATGTCGTTCACGTTCATCGGCATCATGATTTTGTTGGCCATCCTATTTGGTTTGGCGCTTGCAGGCATGGCCACGGGCTGGTTGCCGGTGAATTTCGGCGGAACTGAAATCAAGGGCATGGAAGGTCTCGCCTTTGGCTCGGTTGCGTTATTGTTTGTGTTTGGCGTGCTGGCGATAGCCGCGATGTTGATCGTGGCGCTCATCTACGGGCTCGGCGTATTGGCAGCGGGACTGTTGATTTTTATTCCGCTGATGATTGTGATTTCAATGTTCCCGGCACTCGCACCGTTCGCATTGGTGGGACTGTTCATCTACTGGATTTTCTTTCGCCGTAAAAATGAGGAGAAAAAATCGTGACGCATCTATTTACGGCGGTGATTGCTGAGGATGAGCCCATCCTCCGCGTGCAACTCAAAAGCAAACTCACCAAGCTATGGCCTGAGCTCAATATCGTCGCGGATGTTGGCGATGGCGAGGCCGCGTTGGAGGCTATTGCCGAGCATCATCCAACGCTCGCGTTCCTCGATATTCAAATGCCGGAAATGACTGGCGTGGAAGTGGCGCGCAGCGTGGCGAGCAACAAAGAGTTGCGTTGTCATATTGTGTTCGTCACTGCATTCGATCAATACGCTATTGACGCGTTCGACACCGGTGCCATCGACTATGTGCTGAAGCCCTATACCGATGAGCGTTTGTCGCTGGCGGTGGCGCGCTTGAAGGAACGACTAGGTGCGGTACCCGCCGCACCGGCACAAGACCTAACGGCATTGGTGGCGCAGATTTCTGCACGCCTCCATCCGCAGGCGGAACGTCTCAAGTGGATCAAGGCCAACATTGGCAGCAACCTCCGTTTGATCCCCGTTGAAGATGTGCTGTTTTTTCAGTCCGATGAAAAGTACACCTTGGTCGCGACCAAGGAATTCGATGCGCTCATCAAGACGCCAATCAAGGAATTGCTCGATGGCCTAGACCACGAAAAATTCTGGCAAATCCATCGCTCGACCGTGGTAAACGCAACCGCGATTGATGCGGTGACGCGCGATTTTCGCGGGCAAGCGACGGTAAAGGTGAAGGGGCGCAAAGAAAATCTTACCGTGAGCCGCCCGTTCTCGCACTTGTTCAAGCAGATGTAAGTTCTGTCGGACGATTCGCGGTTTCGTCGCGACTATCGCACACGGCACGCGCGCTTGGGCACAATAGCGGGCATGCAATCCATTCCATGGCGCTTGATTTTTGGGCTGATCTTTATCGGCGGCCTCGGCCCCGCGATTGCCTTTGGCTCGGGCATCGCGGCCGCGACCAAAGATGCATGGCTCGGCATGGCGAGTGGCGCGGCACTGGGCAGTGCGGTGGCAATCGGCCTAGGCGTCTGGTATCGCACCAAGATGCGCCGCCGCGACCCGACCTTCAGTTTCGCCGACGCCAATGCGCAACGCGAGATGACGCTGGAACTGGGCATCCCCGCAGACGAAGCATTCGATCTGTGTTTGGCGGCGGCTCAGTATCTGCCTGGCTTTTTTGCCACACGCTCCTCCAGTACGACACGACGCATCGAGGGCTCCACCGGTGGTGGCGAAGGCGGGATGTGGTCGTTTGGCTCGCCCGGCGAGCGCGTGTACATCGTAGTCGGCGCACGTGGGCGTAACGCGTCGTACGTGCGCATGGCGAGCGAGCCGGATTCAATTTTTGTCCTGCTTGATTTCGGCAAGAACAAACAAAATATTGCCATCATCGCTTCACGTCTCAATGAGCAGATCGCCAAGCGTTTTGAGGCCCAGCGCATCGCCACTGAGCGCGCCGAGATGGAGCGCGCGTTGACCGATGCCAAGCTCGCGATGTTGCAAGCGCAGATCGAGCCGCATTTTTTGTACAACACGCTCGCCAACGCACAGCTGCTCACGCGCAGCGATCCGAATCGAGCCGATTTGATGCTGGGCAACCTCATCACCTATTTGCGTAATGGCCTGCCCAGCGCGGGCGAAGCCATGTCTACCTTGGGGCGCGAGGTGGAACGCTCACGGGCGTATTTGGAAATTCTGAAAATACGCATGGGCAATCGACTCAGCGTAGAAATTGATTTGCCGGACGCGCTCACGATGACCCCGTTCGCGCCCCTGATGCTGCAAACCTTGGTTGAGAATGCGATCAAACACGGGCTGGAATCCAAAACAGGTGGCGGCACGATCCGTATCGAAGTTGCGGCTGAAAAAAATGCGCTGCGTGTGGCTGTGTTGGACAACGGGGTCGGCTTCCAGAGCGGCACTTCCGGCACGGGGCTAGGTCTGAAGAATATGCGGGAGCGCTTGAAGCTCGTCTATGGAGATTCGGCTGCGCTCTCACTCGTCGCAAATGTGCCGTGCGGGGTGACGGCAACGATTTTGATTCCTCGTTAAATTCAGGAGCAAGCAAACGTGACCACACGACGCACCGCCATTGTTGCCGAAGACGAACCACTGTTGCGCGCCGAATTGGTGGCGCAACTACACGCCATCTGGCCGGAACTCGAGATCGTCGCCGAGGCCGAGGATGGCGCACACGCACTGGAAGAAATTGCGGCCAAGCGTCCTGACCTCGTGTTTCTCGACATTCGCATGCCCGGCCTCACGGGTCTCGATGTGGCTGCCGCCATCCCGTCACTGGGTGTGCCCACGCAGGTCATTTTCGTCACCGCCTTCAACCAATATGCGATTGATGCTTTTGAAAAAGGCGCGATTGATTATTTGCTAAAGCCGGTGACACCAGAGCGTCTCGCCGCGACCATTGAGCGCATCAAATCGCGCCTCACTGCGGCGCCAGCAGCGGGCAGCGATGCGCTACAGGCGCTGGTGCAGCAGCTGCAGTTAGCGATGGCGCAAGAACTGCACGACCATCAGCGCGAATCGCTGGCGTGGATTTCAGCAGGAACCGGACGCGAGACTAAGCTCATCATGATTGATGATGTCGCGTATTTTCAGGCGGACAACAAATACACGGTGGTGATGACGGCCGAAGGCGAGGCGCTGATTCGCACGCCGATCAAGGAATTGCTCGACGGGCTAGACCCGGCGCACTTCAAGCAGATTCATCGCTCGACCATCGTCAATCTGCGCGCGATCAAAAGTATTAGCCGCGATGACACCGGCAAGGGCGTCATCAAACTCAAATTTCGTAACGAGACTTTGCAGGTTAGCCAGCCATTCATGCATTTGTTCCGTAATATGTAGCTCTCATCTATTTCAGGGGCGCATGTGGTCTACGAACTCGACGGCAAAAAGCCGCAACTCCGTGGCGATAACTACCTCGCTGCCAACGCCGTCGTGATCGGTGACGTGGTACTTGGCGAGGGCACCAGCGTGTGGTGGAACGTGACGATTCGCGGCGACAATCACACCATCACGCTGGGCAAAAACGTCAACATTCAAGATGGCTCAGTGCTGCACACGGACGAAGGTGTGCCGCTCACGCTCGCCGACAATGTGAGCGTCGGGCACATGGCGATGCTGCACGGCTGCACCGTCGGCGAGGGCTCGCTGATCGGTATCAAGGCAGTGGTGCTGAACCACGCGGTGATTGGGCGCGATTGCCTGATCGGCGCGAATTCATTGATCCCTGAGGGCAAAACAATTCCGGATCGCTCACTGGTGGTGGGCTCGCCGGGACGGGTGGTGCGCCAATTGAGCGACGCCGAAGTGGCGATGGTGCGCGGTATTGCGCAGCATTATGTGGACAACGCCGCGCGGTACCGGAAGTCGCTGAAGCCAGCGTGATGCGATGAGTGAGTTGCTGGACAGATCGGCAAAGACATCGCAGTCGCTGTCGAACACGATGTTGATGTCTGCCTCGCGCGCCGGGCGCGGTGCGTTGCTGGCTTACGTGTTGGTGATCGTGTATGCGAGCCTCAATCCGTTTTTCGGCTGGCGCGTGCCGCAGGCGTTTACGCTGCTCGCGTGGCCAAAATATTTCACCGCATTTGATATCGCGCTCAATGTGCTGGCCTATTTGCCACTGGGCGCACTAACGGCGGCGATCTGGCGCTTTCGTGTGCGGCGGCGTTTTTTTGCAAAGCCAGTACCGGCGAGCGTCAATGGGCAGGCGTGGGTGATCAGTGTGGCGAGTGCTGCGACCCTCTCGTTTGCGCTGGAGCTCGCGCAGGCGTGGCTACCGCAGCGCGTGTCGTCGCCACTGGATTGGCTTGCCAACACGCTGGGCGCGATCATCGGTGCGACTGCTGTGCTGCTGCCACCGGGGCGCGCGCTGATTGCCGACATTGAGCGCTGGCGACATCGCCATTTTGCCTACGGCACCGCCACCGAGTGGGGTCTCTTGCTGTTGGTGTTGTGGCTGTTCGCGCAGCTCAATCCGGCGATTCCGTTTTTTGAGGCGGGCTCGGTGGTGAGTGCCGCCACTAGTGGAAATGGCGAGTCGGTGCCGCATCCGTACGACCCGTTGTTTCTCTTGCCGCAAGCGGTGACGATTGCGTTTAACGTCTGCGGCTTCGCGCTGTTTTTGTCGCTGTTATTACACCCGGCGAAACGGGTGTGGCTCAATGTGCTGCTAGTCGTGGTGATCGGGTTTCTCGCCAAAGTTTCAATGGCTGCGTTAATGTTGAAAGCGCCGCAACTCATTGCGTGGATGGGGCCGGGCACGGTGATTGGCTTGCTTTCAGGCTTGGTGTTGTTCGCGTTTTTTTCACGTGGCCGATTTCGCACGCGCGCATTTTTTGCCACACTGTTGGTATTCGCCGGTGGCCTGATGGCAAAAATTTCTGGCGTGTACGGTCCGTTTGCTGAGACGCTTCGTTTATTCAACTGGCCCTACGGTCAACTGGTAAATTTCGCCAGCCTCACGCAATGGCTGCACGAAGTGTGGTCATTGTTAGCGCTGATTTTTCTCGCAGTGGTGTTTGTGAAGCATCGGCTAGATCGCTGACAAAATCCGCGAAACACCTTTATCCATACGGGTTTTTGTGAATCGCTCGCACCACGTAAAATACTTAATCCCTCAACACCACGGAATGCTGCATGAACGACGCGCCCACTCCCAGCTTCTACCAACACCACGTTTTTTTCTGCGTGAACCAACGCGATCAAGGCAAGGAATGCTGCAATCAACACGACGCCGAGGGCGTGCGCGATTACGCCAAGGGCCGCATCAAGGCGCTAGGGCTGAGCGGTCCAGGTAAGGTGCGGGTGAACACGGCAGGCTGCCTGGATCGTTGCGAAGAAGGTCCGGTGCTGGTGATTTATCCCGATAACATTTGGTATCGCTACATTGATAAAGAAGACGTCGATGAGATCATCAGCGAACATATTCAGCACGGACGCGTGGTTGAACGGCTGAAGATTTAGATGGCTGCCGCATTCCCCATTGCCCATCAACTGATCGCTGGCGAAGCAGGCGCGATTGAAATTGCCGCCCATGTTTCGCCGGATACGCCGCCACGCGCGGTTGCGGTGATCGCGCACCCGCATCCGCTGTATGGCGGCACGATGGACAACAAAGTCATCACCACGGTGGCGCGTGCATTTTTCGATGCGGGGGCAGCGACCTATCGTTTTAATTTTCGCGGTGTCGGCAAGAGCGAGGGCACGCATGATGATGGGCGCGGTGAAGCGCGTGACATGCAGCGTGTGATCGAACATGCGCGCGCAGCGCAGCCAAGTCTGCCGGTGTGGCTCGCCGGGTTTTCGTTCGGCGGCGCGGTGGCGCTAGTGGCGAGCGAACATTGCGATGCACGCGAGATGGTGCTGATTGCACCAGCGTTCCGTCGCCTCGCCGATTGGGCGAACTCGGCGGCAGGCGGCAAGCCGCCAGAATCAACCCTGTTGATTCACGGCGAACTCGATGACACAGTGCCGCTGGCGGAATCGTTGGCGTGGGCGCTGCCCCGTGATTTGGCGGTCGTCGTGGTGCCCGGCGCAGAGCATTTTTTTCACCAGCGCTTGCACATCATCAAGCGCTTGATTGCGCGACAACTTGGTAACTATCGCGCGCCGAACTGAATTTCTACGCCACCGTTGACAAATATTGTCGCCAAGCGCGGCAAAACTGTGAACTACGCCATAGGTGAACGGAGCGCGGCGGCAGATAATCAATGCCCACTTTCCGACATTAGGCTCACCAGTGCTAGGCTCACAACTGCGAGACTCACGAGTGCTCAACGCCATCCCTCTTTTTCAAAACCTGTCCAGCGCGCAAACCGCCAGCATTGGCGCGCATGCGGCGCTGACGGTCTACGAAAAGGGTACGGTGATTTTGCGGCAAGGTGATGTTGCGGATTCGTTTTTTGTCATCGTCGCGGGGCAGGTCAAGGTGTACATGACTGACCAGACCGATGCCACCCGCGAGGTCATGCTCAAGACCTTGGGCAAGGGGGATTTCTTCGGTGAAATTTCGATGTTCGACCAAGCGCCGCGCAGCGCCAATGTGGTCGCGATGGAGCGATGCCACGTGCAAGTATTGTCACATCGCGCCTTTCAAAAGGCGATTGAACGCTCACCCGACATCGCCTCCACGGTACTCGCCACCCTTGCCGCCCGTCTACGCCACGCGGATCGGCGCATCAGCACGCTGGCGTTGATGGATGTGACTGGCAGAGTCTCGCGCACATTGACCGAGCTTGCGATCATCTCGAATGGCCGTCGCGTGGTCGGTGAGCCGTTCACACAAAAAGATTTGGCCGGTATGATCGGCGCCTCGCGTGAGATGGTCAATCGTACGCTTCAGGATTTACAAGCCGAGGGCTACATCGACATTCAGCGTGGCTCGATCACGATTTTGAATGAGCGAATGATGACGGTTTGAATGGTTCGGCTCAAAAAAAGCCCGCGTATAGGCGGGCTTTTTTATTGACCATGACCGCAAACACCGCGCCGTTACGGGTATTTCACGCTGCAGCCATAGGGCTGCGTGTTGGCGGTACTGACCGCTTTACCGGCCTTGGATTCTTCAAGTGCTGCCACCACAAAATTTTTCGCGGTCTTGATCTCGTCGCGGCTGGTACCGGGTTTGTTGTCGATGGCACCGGCGTAGACCAACATGCCCGCCGGGTTAATCACGTACATATGCGGCGTGGTGCGGGCACCGTAGGCCTGGCCAATCTTGCCGTCGGTGTCAGTCACATAGGCATCCGGCGCGGCTTTCTTGTCGGCGAGATAGCCTTTCATTTTTGCGTTCGGCAAGTAGTCCTGATGCCCCGTGTTGGTCGAATTCACCGATAGCCACACGGTATCCTTCGCGTCGTATTTGTTTTGCAGCGACTGCATGTTGTTGCTGTCGTAGTGCTTCTGCACAAACGGGCAACCGGGGTTGTGCCATTCGAGCACGACGTGTTTGCCTTTGTAATCGGCGAGCTGCACGGGCTTGCCGTCCAAATTGTTCAACGTGAAATCGGGCGCGGGCTTGCCAACGGTGGCGGCGGCAAACGCAGCGGTGGAAAGAGACGATGCAAGCAAAGCTGCGATGAGATGTCGTTGCATGGGAACCTCATGAAGTTGTGAAAAAAGAACATAGAGTCTAGGAGTACAAGATGCCACAAAAGTTTCGGCTTGTGTTTTTATCGGGCAACAAAAAGGCCTTCCGAAGAAGGCCTTTTTTTACGACATGCTGAATTACAACCCGCTGAAACGCCTTAAGCCATGCGCTTCTTCAGCTCATCGTCCACGGCGTGCATGTATTCCTCGGTGGTCAGGTACGGATGATCTGGGCGGATCAAAATCGCCAAATCTTTAGTCATGCGGCCACTTTCGACCACATCCACGCAGGCTTTTTCCAGCGTCAGCGCAAACTTCACCACCTCTGGCGTGCCGTCCATGCGGCCGCGCGCTTGCAGGCCGCGCGTCCATGCGTAGATCGAGGCAATCGGGTTAGTCGAGGTGGGTTTGCCTTCCTGATGCATACGATAGTGACGCGTCACGGTGCCGTGCGCGGCTTCGGATTCGACCGTCTTGCCATCGGGTGACATCAACACCGAGGTCATCAAACCGAGCGAGCCATAACCTTGCGCCACGGTGTCGGATTGCACATCGCCGTCATAGTTTTTACACGCCCACAAATAGCCACCGCTCCATTTCATGTTGGCCGCAACCATGTCGTCGATCAAACGATGTTCGTAAGTCAATTTCGCGGCGTCAAATTTGGCCTTGAATTCGGTGTCGTAAATTTCTTGGAAAAGATTTTTGAAACGACCGTCATAGACTTTCAGAATCGTGTTTTTGGTAGACAAATACACCGCGTAATTGCGCTGCAAGCCGTAGTTGTAACAAGCGCGCGCGAAGCCGCGAATCGACTCATCCAAGTTGTACATCGCCATCGCCACACCAGCGGCGGGCGATTTGAACACTTCGCGCTCAATCGGTGCCGAGCCGTCGTTCGGCACGAATTTCATGGTCAAGGTACCCGCACCCGGAAACTGAAAATCGGTGGCGCGGTATTGATCGCCGAAACCGTGGCGAGCAACGACCACTGGCTTGTCCCAATGCGAAACGAGACGCGGCACGTTCTGGCAAATGATCGGCTCACGAAAAATCGTGCCGTCGAGAATGTTGCGGATGGTGCCGTTCGGCGACTTCCACATTTGCTTCAGATTAAATTCTTTCACGCGCGCTTCATCCGGCGTGATGGTCGCGCACTTCACGGCCACGCCATATTTCAAGGTCGCGTTAGCCGAATCAATCGTGATCTGGTCATTAGTCGCGTCGCGTTTTTCCATGCCCAAATCAAAATATTTCAGATCAATATCCAAATACGGAAGGATCAATTTTTCGCGAATCATCTGCCAGATGATACGTGTCATCTCGTCCCCATCCATTTCAACGATGGGGTTCTTTACCTTGATTTTTGCCATGGGAATTCCTGTAGTCGGGGGACGGGGGACAGACGGCGGAGGACTGTCCGGGGAGAGCGGGAATTATAGCAAAGGCGGTTCGCCCGACGCTGCCGTGTTTGTCCATAATGCTGAGGCGCTAGGATTGGCGCTGGCCGTCAGTCGCTTTCCGACGCCGGGTTGGCGGCACCTGCGCTGTTGCGAATCGTCCGGGCAGCGCACGGCACCGAATTAGGATTTGAAAAACCTGCGTAGCCATGCCAATATTGATGTGTCGTCCGAGACTGCTGTGCAGACATTCCACCCGCATCCGCAACTCGACGATACTCAGTGGCCTCGGAGACCCAACAAGCAAAGGAGATTCAACATGAACAAAAAATTTCTAATCACTTGGCTGGTCATGTTTGTCGTTTGGATGGCGGGCAGCTTTGTTGTGCACGGCCTGCTGCTTGGTGCTGACTATATGAAGCTGTCGAACCTGTTTCGCACCGAAGCCGATTCGCAGCAGTATTTTCCGCTGATGCTTTTGGCGCACGTCATGTTGGCCGCCGCATTTACTTGGATCTACGCGCGGGGTGCAGAGGCAAAGCCGTGGCTTGGGCAGGGGCTGCGTTTTGGCTTGGCCGTCGCGTTCCTGACCATCATTCCCACCTACCTCATTTACTTCGCCGTGCAGCCGATGCCGGGCGCGATGGTCGTGCGGCAAATTTTGTTTGATGGTGTGTTGATGTTGGTGCTGGGCATGGTGGTGGCGTTTATGTATCGCCGTTGATGCTACCCACCGCCGCTGTTATTTAGCGGCAGTGATGGTTATTTCTTGGCTTTCTTCGGCTTGGTTTCAGCCTCTTCCTGTTCCATCATTTGCTTGATCATCGGGTTCGACATGATGGCGTCCATCTGCGCTTTTTGCTTGGCTTCCATGTCTTTGTCAAAGGCTTTTCGTTCAGCCGGTGACATCTTTTCAATTTCGCTCATCGACTTGCCGGTGAACGATTTATAGGTCGCGTCCAGCTGCGGTTTTTGCTGTTGGAATTTGGCCATTGCCTCGTCCTGCTTTTTCTTCTCATCGGCCTTGCGCTTGGCGACGATGCCTTCGACTTCGCTGTCGGACTTGCCCTCGGCTGCTTTGCCGAGGTCTTTGCGGTGCTGCGCAATAATCGTCGCGCGCATTTTCTTGTCGTTTTCGGCTTTTTGCGAAAGCGCGCGGGCGCGCGCGGCGGCCGCCGCTTTTTTGTACTGCGGCGAGTTCGGGTCGTCCATCGGATCGTAATCGGCGTGGGCGTTGAATACGAGCAAGCTCAAGAGCAGGGCAACTAGCGGGATGAGTTTTTTCATGGACGACCTGCGTGGTAGTGATTAGGGAGACATCCGTAACCTATGAAACCAGTATTGCGCGGAAAACCGGGCAGGCCGGACAATTTTTTTGCGGCCTGACGCGTGCTCCAGTGCGGTCATACAGCACGTAGTTCCCGGTGCCTTTAGGACTACGCGCGGTAACCGGGGAGTTGGTGCCAATCCGCCTTACTTGAGAACCCCCGAGGCCTTGGCGACATGCGTAGCAATCGCGTCCATGAGGACAGGGGATAGCGTGTCGTACGCTGGCAAGCCGATCTCCGCGAGGCGTGCGCGCACCGCGCCCATGTTGGCGGGATCCGCACCAGCCTCAATGATCGACGAGACGAACGCGGCGAAGGTCGGCGGCTCCCAGCCGGATTCGCTGGAGCGCTCGGTATGAATAAAATCGAGGCCGTAAAACGGGTGCGCTTTGTTCTCGATGCGGCCATACATGTGCACCCCGCATTCTTTGCAGGCGTGGCGCTGAATGGTGGCGTTGGCATCGACAATTTTTAGTTTGTCGCCGTTGGCGGTGACCTTGAGGTTGTCACGCGATACCACCGCGACCTGCGAGAACAGGGAACCGGCGGGCTTCCAGCATTTGGTGCAGCCGCACACGTGGTTATGCGCAACTTGTCCTGTGATCGCGACCGTGACTTTGTTGGTCGCGCAATTACAACTTAAGGTGCCACCGGCGAAATTGGCGCTACCGGGTTTGATTCCGTTATCAACTTGCGGGTGAATCTTCACGGCGTTACTCATGGTGTTTTCCCCTTTACGGTTGTGTGACGAAATGTTCTTACTTCACGGTGTAACCTCGTCCTTCCAAACAAGCTGCCACGGCGCGCTGATAGTCACTGCGTTTGCCCGCTGTCTCCGGTGACTGCCCCGGCTGAAAACCAGTCTGCTGCGTGCCCCATTTTTCGCATTCGATGCGATCAAAGGTGGCGGTGGTACTGCTTTGCCCATTGCGCGGATAGGCGAACAATTGACCGGTTTTTTCTTGTTGCGTGTAGACGGGGGCTGGGCCATTTAGCACCGGCGGAGCCGCGACCACTGGGGCCGGCGCAGGTGGCGCAACATACCCGGACACGTAACCCTCAACGGGCCGCTCTACCACCACATAGCCGGCGGGGGCGGGGCGGTAGTAGACGTTGTCGTAGTAGTAATACGGTGCGCCGCCATAGTAGGTGGTGTTGTAGCCAAAGGGCAGTGTTGCCACGGCCAGCCCAACAGCCAAGCTCGGCCAGAACCAGCCGTAGCCGTAGCCGTAACCATAGCCGCCACGGTAGCCGCCGTGATTGCGGTGACCGTGATTGCCGCCGCCGCGCGGGCCTGCGTAGCCACCGTAGTGCGAGATAGTGGGGGTACGAAAACCAGAGGAATGCCGAGACGCCGCACTGGCGTCAGTTGGCGTGAAAACGAGCAAACTGGAAAGCAGCATCGCACTCACTGATGCCGCGATCACGCGAGGAGAGAGCAGACGAAATGGTGGGGGCATGAGCGTTCCTTATTCGGCGCGCCGCCCGTGGCGAACAGTACGCTTGAGGGCTGCCGAGCGGGTGAAGATTTGAGTATATTCCTACGCCGATTTTCGTGCGTTGGATGTTGGGCGAATCCAAATTCCGGGGGATGGGCGATGAGCAGGATAAAGAGGTTCCATTACTCGCGTCTCAATGCTATTTTCTGCACAGCGATAATTCACGAGGTCGCCGCGCTAATCAGACTTCCAGCAGCGTCGTGATTAGTACAATCGAAATTTCGACATCATTTATTCACGCGCCCTTTCAGCCACAACTTCTTGAAATCGGCTGTAGATATTGAATCTACGATGCGCGCTCTTCGAAAACGCAGCATTGACACCTTAACTGCAAGCGCCTACGCTACGATCATGGTGTGTGGAACAATTGAACTTCTGACCACAGCCGCCTCAAATGTCAGGATGGCTGTTGGCAATACGCACGATCACTCGCGGCACCGCCACCAAAGTTTGCAATCAAGAAACGTTGGCATCACCGAAACAGTCGCACAATGTGAGAACGACTTTGTGGAAGGGAGGCGACATGAATACCATTGTGAAAACATTTGCCTGCGCCGCGATGGCGGTACCGCTATTGGCGTTCGCCGCAAATGCCAGCGCACAATACTACGGCGGCATCCATTTCGACCCGGCGAAAACGGTTGCCAGTCAAAGCGACATCGCGCCGCCGTTTTTTGTCTTAGGCACCGCCACCCCCACCGCTTCATTGGGCGAGAAGAAAACCAACTACGGCCTCAAGGTCGGTTATCAATTTGCGCCGCTGTTCGCCGTGGAGAGCAACTATCAAGAGTTCGGCAAATCGAGCCCTAGCACCTCGAGCGTGCCGACCAACCTGAAGGCGAAAAGCTACGGCCTCGATCTGGTGGGCGTGGCGCCGATTTTTGATAAGTTTTCGTTGCTGGGGCGCATCGGTGTGCGTCGTCTCAATACCGATGGCGCGTTTGCCAGCAGCAGCATTGATACTTTCGGCGCGAACACCGCGCAGGCGTCCACGGCGGGTCGCTTGAATGTCGGGCTGCAATACGCGGTGACCAAAAACCTCGGCCTGAATCTTGAGGTGGAGCGCTTCCGCCGCCTCGGTAACAACGCGCTGAGCAGCGCGTTCGACGCCGACAATTATTCGGTCGGCTTGTTGTTTAAGTTCTAGGTTTAAGTTCTACGCTTAAGTTCTAGGCCTAAGTCCTGGGTAATAGCCCCTCGGTCGGCGAACTCGCGCTGGCCTGATAAATTTTCTTCGGCATGCGTCCCGCGAGGTACGCTTCGCGCCCCGCTTCCACTGCCTTTCGCATCGCACTCGCCATCAGCACGGGTGAGCGCGCCTTGGCGATCGCCGTGTTCATCAGCACGCCATCGCAGCCCATTTCCATCGCAATCGCGGCGTCCGACGCGGTGCCGATGCCCGCATCCACCAACACTGGCACCTTGGCGCGATCCAGAATAATTTCTAGGTTCCACGGATTCAAAATGCCCATCCCCGAACCAATCAATGAAGCCAGCGGCATTACCGCCACACAGCCGATTTCTTCCAGCGCCTTCGCCTGAATCGGATCATCCGAGCAATACACCATCACCTGAAAACCATCAGCGATCAACTCTTTCGCAGCGATCACGGTTTCTGGCATGTTGGGAAACAACGTAGTTTCATCGGCCAACACTTCGAGTTTTACCAGCGCGTGACCATCGAGCAATTCGCGCGCGAGCCGCAGCGTGCGCACGGCATCTTTCGCGTTGTAGCAGCCGGCGGTATTGGGCAAGATGGTGAATTTCGACGTTGGTAATACTTCGAGCAAACTCGGCTCGTTCGCGTTTTGCCCAATGTTGACGCGGCGAATGGCGACGGTGATGATTTCTGCACCGCTGGCGGCCACCGCCTCGCGGGTTTCAGAAAAATCGCGATATTTGCCCGTGCCAACAATCAGGCGCGAGCCGTAGGTCTTACCGCCGATGATGAGTTTTTCCGTGTTGCGTGACATAGCCGTTCCTTGTTATCCGCCGCCGACCGCGATGACGATTTCCAGTTTGTCGCCGTCAGCCAGCGCGACGTTAGCGAGCTGTGATTTCGGCACGATCTCGCCGTTCCGTTCGACCGCAAAGCGTTTACCCGCGAGCGGCATCTCGGCGATCAACGTGGCCACCGTGGCGCCGGACGCGAGTTGCCGGCTGGTGCCGTTAAATTGAATGGTGATGGTCATGAAAAATATGCGTTTGGTTTGTTGAAAATAGTAGCATGCGGGTCGGGCGTTCTACTTGACGCAAACCAAATCAACTAATGAGCGTAGCGTATGACTCAACAACATCACGCCAGAAACTTGTTGCTCCTCACCGTCATCTGGGCACTTGGTTTACTGGCCTCGGGGTGGCGACCTGCCGAGCGCATCGCGTGGTGGATGGAAGTGTTCCCGTGTTTTGTCGCGCTGGCGATCATGTGGCCGACGCGCAAAACATTTCCGCTCACCACGCTGCTGTGCGTACTGATTGCCATTCACGGCCTCATTCTCATGCTCGGTGGCGCGTACACGTACGCGAAGGTGCCACTCGGATTTTGGATGCAGGACTGGTTCGGCTTCACGCGCAACAACTACGACAAAATCGGCCACTTCGCGCAAGGCTTCATCCCGGCGATGGTGGCGCGCGAAGTATTAATGCGCAAATTCGGCCTCACGCATCACAAGCTAGTCGCGTTCCTGTGCATCTCGATTTGTCTCGCGTTCTCGGCGCTCTACGAAATCATCGAGTGGTGGAGCGCGGTGGCAATGGGTTCTGGTGCCGATGCGTTTCTCGGCACCCAAGGCTATGCGTGGGATACGCAGTCGGACATGCTGTTCGCGTTGATCGGCGCGAGCGTGGCGATGTTGTTTCTGACGCGCTGGCATGATCGGCAGATGCAGCAATTGGAGTTGCGTCACATCCCTTTAAACAAATGAGCGTACGCGCGGCTCACTTGTAGCTCGGTTTTCACGTCTTTTAGTTTCACCAAGGTGTGACCCATCAAATCACGGCGGGTGGCGGCGATGCGGTTCACGTTCACGATTACCGAGCGATGGATCTGCCAAAACTCATCGGGATTCAATTGCGCCTGAAGCTCAGCCAGCGACGTGCGGATCAGCGATTCGCCTTCGCGCGTGTAGACACTCACGTATTTGTCCTGCGCCTGAAAATACAGCACCTCATCGACCGGGATTTGCTTGGTCAACTCGCCGACCGACGCGCGGATGAAGCGCAGGTGTGTGCCCTTTGGCACAACGGCGGCCAGTGATTTCAGCAACGCGCCAACATTCTGCGGCATTTCGTTCGCAACAATTTTTTCTTTCAAACGCGTGATCGCGCGCGTCAGGCGCTCGTCGGTCACAGGCTTCAACAAATAATCCACCGCTTGTTTATCAAAGGCATCGACCGCGTATTGATCGAACGCGGTCACGAACACGATGCGCGTTTTAGCATCAATGCGCCCCGCCACTTCCAGCCCAGTCAGCCCCGGCATACGAATGTCGAGGAACACGATGTTAGGCGCGTGATCGTCGATCAGGCGCAACGCTTCGGGACCGTTGGCGGCGAGGGCGACGATGTTGAGTTCAGGCCAAAGTACCGCGAGGCGGGCTTTGAGGAATTCGGCGAGGTGGGGTTCATCATCAGCAATGATCGCAGTTGGGTTCATATCAGCTCGCGGCAGCGTCAGCGCAATCCAGGTAACGCCGGTTTAATGACCATCAACACCGCCGCCGTGATCGGCGTGGCCAGCGCCACCAGACCCCAGATTTCCCACCGCTTGTACATGGCTTCGTACCCGCTGAAGTTCGCTGTCGCAGCGCTATTTTCACCTGTCCATTGCAAGATCTTCCGTTGCAACGGCACCAGCCACACGCCAAAAACAACACCGGAGAGCGAGAACAGCACAATCGCCCAAAACAGCCAGCCGGTAGAGAGAATTGGCAACTTTGCATGTAACGCCATTGCCACGCCGCTGACGAGAATGCCAACCACACCGGGGATCGTAAACCAGCGATCACTGCGAATGATTCCATCGAACGTGGACGCAATCAATCGGCGGTCGCGGGTCTTATGTGCGTGAGCAGCCCAGAACAACCCAGTGGTGATGTTGCCGAGAAACGCGATCACCGATGCGATGTGGATCATTTTCCAGATGAGTAAGCTCACGCCGCAGCTCGCGCGCCAAACGTTACCGTCACGCGCGTGCCACTCGGCTGGTTTTCTTCAACGCTCACCGCTCCAGCGTCGCCATAAAGTTGTTGCACTCGCTCGCGCACATTTTTTAGCCCGAAGCCATCATGCGTTGAATGCTGAAAACCCATGCCTGAATCGGCGACGGTCACCGCCACACGCTCGCCGACACGTCGCGCCGAAATGATAATCTCTCCGCCCACGATCTTGGGCTCGATCCCATGTTTGATCGCGTTCTCCACCAGCGGCTGCAGCAACATGGGCGGCAACGCGATGTTTGCCATTTCCGGCGGCAACTCGAAGCGCACGCGCAAGCGATCCTCCATGCGCACCTGCAGCACCGAAAAATAAGTGGCAATCATCTCAAACTCCGCGCCCAGCGTGGTGTTTTGCTCACGCGAGGTCACCAGCGTGGCACGCAGATACGCGATAAATTGTTCGAGCATCCGCTTCGCTTTGTCCGGCTGCGTGTGAATCAGACCGGTCACGTTGGCGAGCGTGTTGAACAAAAAATGCGGCTCGATTTGCGCCTGCAAGGCGCGCAACGATGCTTGTGAGGCTGCGCGCTCGGCAGCCTCCGCACGTTCACGCTCTTCGGCCAGCGCAATCTGCGCCGCCAGCTCATCGGCGCGGCGTCGCCAGATGATCGACAGAACCAGCGAAATCGCAAACGACACGACCAGCCCGGATACAAGCTGGCTCGGCGTCCCCAACCACTGCCGCATGCCGCTGCTTCCGGGGATGAACGACACGACGTACATCGAGACGGTGACAATTCCCGTGCCGATCAGCGTGTAAAACAGCGCGATGGTCCAGAACGAACGCCGACTGACGATGCGCAAGAAGGGCCCGATCAACTCGAAGATGCCCCAAAAGGCGAAGCCAACGACGTTGGCGATGATCAGATTGTCGACCGCCAGCGCCGGCAACTGCTTCCACAGCCTGCCCGGATCGTGAAACACGAACGCCAGCAGTGTAAAGGCCAGCGCAAACATCGCATTCAGGATCAAGGTGTAGAGGAGGTTACGCAAAAAACTGCGCGGCCAGCGGCGAAAAAATTGGAACAACTCCAGCGGGTGAAAATGTTCGGTCGCCGTGAATCGTGCCAACTCGGCTTCGGCTTTGCTGCGCGAAGTGTGCGGGATTGAGGTCGTGTTCATGGTCGTCTCGCGCAAGCCAGATCAAGCCGACGCTTGTTTGCCAACAAACGGTTTCACTTCCGCCAACGCGCGCTTGAGCGCATCGGGTGTACCGCGATTGTTCCACCAGCGATAGACAAAATAGCCAATCGCTGCAATGCCGATGGCCGCCACCAGCGCTTTAATCGCACGCGCCCAGACGACGATGAGGCCAATACCCATGCCAAACGCCACCCATTGCACCCACCACACACCGGGCGAGGTGAAGTAGTTGATGAATGCGCACAGCCCGACGACGAAGATCATGCGAAACGGATACGTGATCGCGCGGGTGAGGTCAGAGACGAGGGAAAGGGGGCTCATGCGACAGTCCAAATGGGAACGTTTGATTAACGTGATGCCATTGTAGGGGCGACTTTTTCGCGTGGGTTTGACTTGCGATGGACTGCACGCGCAGGAGCGCGAACGGTTCGATTTTGGCGCGAATGGCTACCCTTCCAGCGCCTCAACAAACAACGCCGCGCTATTGAATCCTACTTGGTCATGAATCTCCACCATACAAGTCGGCGAGGTCACATTCACCTCAGTCAAATAATCACCAATCACATCCAGCCCCACAAACGTGAGCCCGTCGCGCCGCATTTGCGGGCCTAGCGCTTCGGCGATTTCGTAGTCGCGTTTACTGAGCGGCTGCGCGACGCCTTTGCCGCCTTGCGCAAGGTTGCCGCGCGTCTCGCCCGCTTTCGGAATGCGCGCCAATGCGTACGGAACGGGCTTGCCATCAATCAGCAGCACACGCTTGTCGCCCGCTGCGATTTCCGGGATAAACCGCTGCGCCATCACGCTCGAGGTGCCTTCCAGCGTTTGCGCTTGCAGGATCGCGTTACGATTCAAATCATCAGCACGCACACGAAAAATCGAGGTGCCGCCCATGCCGTCTAACTTTTTTACGATCACGTCTTGGTACTCGTCGATGAAGGCGTGGATCCGCGCCATGTCACTGGT
Source organism: Burkholderiales bacterium (assembly GCA_043744255.1). Classification (GTDB taxonomy): domain Bacteria; phylum Pseudomonadota; class Gammaproteobacteria; order Burkholderiales; family Usitatibacteraceae; genus UKL13-2. Next base: position 63,266 of record JAYTVA010000075.1, read on the forward strand.
AACCAATGTGGGCGCAACGAATTGCGGGAACATGGCGATGGAGAGTTTTTCGTTGTAGTCACGCAAGCTGCTGGCGCGATTGACCACGCGCGCACCTTGCGCTTCGGCCATGGTCAACAACAGCGTCGCGTACAAATATTCCTGATCGAACGGTGGGTCTTTGCGCATCACCACTGCGCCAAAATTCTTGAGCGGCGTTTCTTGCTGACCCGTCACACGATACCAGGCCGCGTTATCGGCTGATAGCGATAGGCTGGAAACCCTCGCTGATATTAGGCCTCCGGGCACCATTGCCATGTCCGCGAGTTCAAATGCGAACACTTCATGGCCGCGCTTGGCTGCTTCGCGCATCATGAATACGGATGAATCTTTGTACGCTTTGAGGCCAGCGGGCGGGTCAACGATGAAGGCGAATTTCATTTTTATTCTGCGGCAAGTTTTATTTGGGGCTCTATGATGGCATCAACATCAATTGTTTCGGCAAGTTTCGCCAGTTCTTTTGCGGCGGCCAACATCGCCAGCCGTGCGACCACGCCATAGGTATAAAACCGATTCGGCGGCGCATCTGGCGCACCGGCGCAATCGGGGGTCTGGCAATCGGTCTCGAACGCGAGCGGCACAAAACTCATACCGCGTGAATTCAAATTTTCATCAATGCCGCGATCCGTATTGACGCGATAAAAACCGCCGACGACGAATTGGTCGATCATGTACACCACCGGCTCGGCCACTGCGCCATTGACGTTTTCAAACGTGTAGACGCCTTCTTGAATGATGACCTCGTTGACTTCGAGGCCCTCTTTCACCACCGCCATTTTGTTGCGCTCTTTGCGATTGAGGCCGCGCACATCGTCCGCCGAGCGTGCGGTCAACACGCCCATACCGTAAGTGCCCGCGTCAGCTTTGACGATGACAAACGGTTTTTCGTTGATGCCGTATTCAGCGTATTTCACGCGCATTTCGTTGAGCACCGCATCGACGTTCGCCGCGAGACATTCCTCGCCCTCATGCGCGCCGAAATTGACACGGCCACATTGGCTAAAGATCGGATTAATGAGCCAAGGATCAATGCCGATGAGGCGCGCGAAATCTTCTGCGACACGATCATAGGCGTGAAAGTGCAGCGTCTTGCGGCGGCTGGTCCAGCCTGCATACAGCGGCGGCACCACCGTTTGCTCCAGCCCTTTCAGCAGCCGTGGCACGCCTGCCGAAAGGTCATTGTTGAGCAGCACGGCACATGGATCGAAGCCGTCCAATGTGAGTCGATTGCCCTTGCGCACAATGGGCTCCAGCGTGAGTTTTTCGCCGCTGGGCAATTCGAGGGTGGTCGGTGCCGTTAATTCTGGCAACAACGAGCCAATGCGCACCTCCATGCCGGCACGGGTGAGGATTTTTTGAATCGCAGCGACGTTGGTGAGGTAGTGCAGATTGCGCGTGTGGTTTTCCGGGATCAGCAGCAAACGTTGCTTGTCCGGACAAATTTTTTGCACAGCACCCATCGCCGCTTGCACACATAGCGGCAAAAAATCGGGATTCAGATTGTTGAAGCCACCGGGAAACAGGTTGGTATCCACCGGCGCCAGTTTGAAGCCCGAATTACGCAGATCGACCGATGAGTAAAACGGCAGCGTGTTCTCAGTCCATTGCGTGCGAAACCAGCGCTCAATGGCCGGCATCGAACCGAGAATTTTTTTCTCAAGGTCAAACAGTGGGCCACGCAGGGAAGTCGTCAGATGTGGAACCATAAAACCTCAATGTGCTTTGCTTCGCAAACGAGTTAGTTGCGGCCAGCGGCCAAAAATTCAAGGCTACAGACGTTGGGCTTTGCAGTTTACGCCGATTGGATTGCAGCACTGTGAATGGAGTTCATGAGCCGAATGCTAAAATTCACTACATTTTTTCTTAAAGACGCCCCTTGCTAATCACCACCAATATCACCATGCAGTTCGGGGCTAAGCCCCTGTTCGAAAACGTCTCGGTCAAATTCGGCGATGGCAATCGTTACGGCTTGATCGGTGCCAACGGTTGCGGCAAATCGACGTTCATGAAAATCCTCGGCGGCGATCTTGAACAAAGCGGCGGCGACGTCGCCAAAGAAGCCCACGAACGCCTCGGCAAATTGCGGCAAGATCAATTTGCGTTCGAGGATGTGCGCGTACTCGATGTGGTGATGATGGGTCACACCGAATTGTGGGACGCAATCCATCAGCGCGATGCAATCTACGCGAATGTCGATGCGTCAGAAGAAGACTACATGCGCGCCGCTGATCTCGAAGCGAGGGTTGCCGAATACGACGGCTACTCGGCCGAAGCACGCGCGGGCGAATTGTTACTGGGCTCAGGCATCCCGATTGAGTCGCATCAGGGACCGATGAGCGCGATTGCCCCTGGCCTGAAACTCCGCGTCCTGCTTGCTCAAGCGCTGTTTAGCGACCCGGAAATTTTGCTGCTTGATGAGCCAACTAACAACCTCGACATCAACACGATTCGCTGGCTCGAAGATATTTTGAACGCGCGGCAATCGACGATGATTATCATCTCGCATGATCGCCACTTTTTGAATTCGGTGTGTACCCACATGGCTGATCTTGATTACGGCAAGATCACCGTGTACCCTGGCACCTACGACGATTACATGCTGGCGTCCACGCAGGCGCGAGAAAAATTGGTGGCGTCGAACACCAAGGCCAAGGAACGAATTTCTGATTTGCAGGATTTTGTGCGACGGTTCTCGGCCAACAAATCGAAGGCGCGCCAAGCAACCTCGCGCGTAAAGCGCATTGAAAAAATCAAAGCGGAAGCGGTGGAAGTAAAGCCATCGTCACGCCAATATCCGTTCATCCGTTTTGAAGTCGATGAAAAGGAAAAACTGCATCGCCTTGCGGTGGAGCTGGAAAAGCTCAACAAGAAATTCGAGGGCATGGCGAAACCGCTGTTCTCGAATCTAAATTTAATGGTCGAAGCGGGCGAGAAAATCGCCATCATCGGCCCCAACGGCATCGGCAAAACCACGCTACTGCGGCTATTGGCGAGCGATCTCACGGCAGACTTCGGCAAGGTGAAATGGGCGGAGAAGGCCAAGATCGGCTACTTCGCACAAGACCACGCGGCTGACTTCGCCAAAGACCGCACGTTGTTCGATTGGATCGACGAGTGGCGTCCCGAAGGTGCGGACGAGCAGGTGATTCGCGGCACGCTGGGACGACTGCTGTTCACCGGCGATGACGCAAAGAAAAGCTGCACCATCATCTCCGGCGGCGAGGAAGGTCGCATGCTGTTTGGCAAGCTCATGCTCACGCGCCCCAACGTGTTGTTGATGGATGAGCCGACCAATCACATGGACATGGAATCCATCGAGTCGCTCAACACCGCGCTCGAAAAATTCACTGGCACGCTTATTTTTGTTTCGCATGATCGCGAGTTTGTCTCGTCACTGGCGACGCGGATTATCGAGATTACCGACGCGGGCGTGCAGGATTACCACGGCAGCTACGACGATTATTTGCAGAGTCAGGGCATCGCTGCGTGATCCCCGCCGTGCCACCGATGGTGATGACCGTTTGCTTGCTCGTCGCCAGCAATGTGTTCATGACCTTCGCGTGGTACGCGCATCTCAAAAACCTGAGCGAAAAGCCGTGGTGGATCGCGGCGCTGGTCAGTTGGGGGATCGCGCTGTTTGAGTATTTGTTGCAAGTGCCCGCGAATCGGATCGGCTACACGGCGCTCAATTTGGGTCAGCTCAAAATCATGCAGGAAGTCATCACGCTGGCGGTGTTTGTGCCGTTTGCGTTGTTGTACATGGATGAGAAGCTGAGTTGGAATTACCTTTGGGCGGGGCTGTGTCTGGTGGGGGCGGTGTATTTTATTTTCCGTGGCTGATGTTGGGTTGAGCGTTCGGCGTTGAGTGTTGGGCGTGGGTATTGCGCATCACTCCCAACACTGTCATTCCGAACCGCTCTTGCGAGGAATCTGCTGCTTCTTCGAGCAATCACCGCCAACAGCAGATTCCTCGCAAGAGCGGCTCGGAATGACAAGCTGTGTTATCGCGTGCTTTTTCAAAACACCTCAAACACCTCGTCGATACTGGGCTTTCGATGTTGCCCACTACCCCGCCTGCAACTTCTTCCGCACAAATTCAATGTGCAGTTTCAAGTCATACAGCTCGCGCGCGAACGCGAGCGGGATGCGCACACGATCAGCGCGTTTTTCGATGCCAGCTAATTTTTCCAGCATCTCCTGCGCTTGCTCCGGTGTGAGCGGTACGTCGAGTGCTTCGCGCTCATAGCGACGCACCTCGGCATACCAGCGATAGATCCGTTCCCGCATACGCCAGTTGTAGAGCACCGGGAACAGGCGTGCGGCCGGTATGCCGATGGCCAGCAGCGGCACCAGGATCAACAACGCGCGCTCCACCCAAACACTCATCCAGAACGGCAGATAGCGCTGCAAGAACGGCGTGCCGGCGGTATAAAAACGCTCCGCATCCGGATGGATCGGTACGTCGGTGCCGTGCAAGGTGGGATAAGTGCCCGCCTTATGAAACCAGCCGCTGCCGCCGTGGATTTCTTTGGCCGTTTCAGCGAGCATGCGCACCAGCGCAGGGTGCATGTCGTTACGCACCATCAGTTGCGACATCGCTGCCAGTAGCGGCACTTCTTGCGGCGGCTCGTTCTTGGCGAGGTCAATGATGCCCGGGCTCAAGGTAACTGGCGCAAGCTGGGGAAAGCGACGACTCAATGCCGTTGACTGCGGAAATCCCAACAAACGAATACCGGGCTCCCGCAACAGGGTTTGCACGAGCGACGAGTCTTCACCGGTGATGGTGACCATCGCGTCGATCTCGCCTTTACGCAGCGCCTCAGCCGCTGGTCTGCCCGCCAGTTCTAGCGTTCCAGCCTTTTCTACATCAATACCGTAGGCGGCAAATACCTCCGCCGCCACACGTCGCGTGCCGCTGCCGCGATTGCCGACGGCGATTTTCTTGCCTGCAAATTCGCTCGCTTGCGTGAGGGCGCTAGGAGCGCGATAAAAAATCCACATCGGTTCGGGGTAGACCCCGGCCACTACGGATAACCATGCCGCATCGTCTAGCGTTGCACTTCCGCTTTGCACGAACGCGGCGGAAATACCGGATTCGTCGTCCAATAATTTCGCGCGATTTTCTAGTGCGCCGGAGGTCGTGCGCAATTGCAGTTCGATGCCACGCTTGGCGAGTGCATCGCGATAACGCTCGCCCATGCGATGCGCAGCGCCGGTCTCCAACCCTGTTGCCATCACCATCGTGCGTGGCGGCGCGGGACGCCAGAAATAGCCGATTACCATCAGCATCAGCCCAAGACCCAGCAACCACGGACCGATTAACCATGACCACTCACGAAACGTCAATCCACGCCAAGCTCTTGCCACTGCCACTCCTCAGGGTCATTGCATCAATTGATGCGAAAATGATTTTTTATTCAAGTCAGTTTAGCGCATGCACATTCACATCCTCGGTATCTGCGGCACCTTCATGGGCGGCGTCGCCGCACTCGCAAAAGAAGCGGGCCACACCGTAACCGGCTGCGACGCCAACGTGTATCCGCCGATGTCCACGCAGCTTGAATCGCTGGGCATTGGCTTGCATGAAGGCTTCGATGCCGAGCAGTTAGAGAAATTCAACGCTGATTTGTATGTCGTTGGCAACGCCATGACGCGCGGCAAACCAGTGATCGAAGAAATATTGAATCGCGGCTTGCCGTACACGTCCGGCCCGCAATGGCTCGGCGAAAATTTGTTGCGCGGCAAGTGGGTGTTGGCGGTCGCGGGCACGCACGGCAAAACGACGACTAGCTCAATGTTGGCGTGGATATTGGATTATGCGGGGGTGGCACCGGGGTTTTTGATCGGTGGCGTGGCAAAAAATTTCGGCATTTCGGCGCGCTCACCGAAAGGCGATTCACCGTTTTTTGTGATTGAAGCCGACGAATACGACACCGCATTTTTCGATAAGCGCTCCAAGTTCGTGCACTACCGCCCTCGCACCGCCGTACTCAACAATCTCGAACTCGACCACGCCGATATTTTTCCCAATGTCGAAGCCATTGAAACGCAATTTCATCATCTCGTGCGCACCGTACCTGCGAACGGCTTGATCGTCGCCAACGGCTGTGAACAGCATCTCGACCGCGCGCTCGCCAAAGGCTGCTGGACCGCCATCGAAAAATTCGGCCCCGGCCACGCGTGGGATTTCAAGCGCGGCAACGAAGAAGGCCGCTTCGAGGTATTGCTCGACGGCAGTAGCAAAGGCGAAGTCGCGTGGGATTTGTCGGGCACGCACAACACCATGAACGCACTCGCCGCCATCGCCGCCGCGCGTCACGCCGGTGTGCCAACCAAGATCGCAATTGAAGCCCTCAACCAATTTGAAGGAGTCGCGCGCCGCATGGAAAATAAAGGCACCATCAACGGCATCACCGTCTACGATGACTTCGCGCACCACCCCACCGCGATTCAAACTACCGTCGCGGGGCTACGTAAAAAAGTCGGCACGCAACGCATCATCGCGGTGCTGGAACCGCGCTCGAACACCATGAAACTCGGCACCATGAATCAGGCGCTGCCGGGGGCGTTATCCAATGCCGACGTGGTGTTCGTGTTCGCGAACAATGTGGGATGGGATGTGGCGAAAACGTTTGAATCCATTGGCACCAAGACCGGCATATTCAGCGACCTCGATGCCATGGTCAAAACCATTTCCGAAATGGCGCAGCCCAACGATCATATTTTGGTAATGAGCAATGGCGGATTCGGTGGCGTGCATGGGAAGATTTTGCATGCGTTGGCGATGCGCGTGATGCAGAAACCGACTTGATCTAGGGAAGGTCTGATTAAGTCCATTTCGTCGCCATAGGTTGTTGCGCGCAGAAAAATTTCTCCTTACATATCAATCATATGCGGCGTCGAAATTT
>JAYTVA010000076.1:0-19736 GCA_043744255.1 Burkholderiales bacterium
GCCAGTTGGCGCGTGAAAGAAACCGACCGCATTGCGGCGATGGCGACTGAGCTTCGTAAAGTAGGTGCCACGGTGGAGGAGGGGGCTGACTACATTCGCGTCACACCGCCCGCAACGCTTACGGCCAACGCCCGGATCGACACCTACGACGATCATCGTATGGCGATGTGTTTTTCGTTGGTGGCGTTGGGTGGCGTGCCGATCACGATCAACGATCCCAAGTGCGTCGGTAAAACATTTCCGGAATATTTTTCGGTGTTGGCTTCCGTCGCAAGACAACGGTTAGCAAGTAGGTCAGGTTGCGCAGCTACCTGACATCGTGCCTCCGCGGGCTGTCGGTAGCTGCGCAACCCGATCTACTTAACATTTACCGCACGCAATTCAGCCTGCATTTTCTTCAACCCATCCCAATCGGAATCCCTAGCAAGGGCGGCCTGTTTGGGCCAATCGCGCGGGTTATGTAGGCGAAATCGTTCGCTTTGTCGCAGCAAAATTTCCTTCAATGCCGTCTCGTCGGTTGTCGCGAGTTGCGCGAAGGTGTGAATGCCTTCGTTACGCAAGATGCGTTCAATTTTTGCGCCGATGCCTTCGATTTTTTTTAGGTTGTCGCGCTTGGCGGGGGAGGGTGGCGCGGTTGGAGTATCTGCCGTTGATGATTCCACTGTCGCAGGTGCAGGCGATGCGGCAATTCCCGCATCGACCATCGTAACTTCTGGCGAAACTTCGGCGTCACTCATCACGTCCGCCGCTGGCATCGCGATGCTGGTCGTCAGCGGATTTTTCCGCGTAGCAAGGTGCGCCACACTGTCATCCGACGCGCCAACTCTCGGCCGTCGCGTCGCGCCCATCACGCGCGCGAGCACGTAGCCTAGCGCGAACGCAACTACCAACATCATTACCATTTCCATCGCGTGCGTGGCCGCACTGGCGGTGCCAAAACCAACGAGGGGACTTTGCTCGAACATGCTTTCTCCTTCGCGCCTAGCGCAGAGTGACTTCCACGCGGCGATTCAGTTGGCGCCCCATGATGGTGTCGTTCCCAGCCATTGGCGTACCTTCGCCCGCCGACATGGCTTCAATGAGTGCCGCAGGTGCGCCGCGTTTGATGAGTTCATCGCGCACCGATTGCGCGCGCAACATCCCGAGGTCGGTATTCGAATCCGTTCCGCCGCGCCCGTCGCTAAAGCCGGTGACAATTGCGCGCCCCTTCACCTTCAATTGATCGGCGACGGCTTGGAGTTGTTGGGCCGTTTCGACGTTGTAGTGTCGCTTGGCTTCGCGCATGGGGAACAGCACGCGCACGGGTTGGCCACCGTTGACCGCCGAAGCGAGATCGCCGGTAGGCGCTAGCGCGAGGTCGCGAGAGACTTTCAATGACGGTGCACTTGCATCAGACACTGGTGCCTCCGCTGTGCATACGCGCTTCAGCTTGCAGGTGTACCAATAAGTTGAGCCAACCGCCCACACGACAAACGCAGCAATGACCAGAAGCGGCCTGGACATGCACAACTCCCAAATTTTGAATGAGGCGAGATTAGCACAGGGGTTGTAATTTTATTGCCGTGCTATGTTGTTACCGCAGGGTGCACGGCACACCACGCTCGCGAGTAGGTCAGGTTGCGGAGCTACCTGACTTTCGGCGCTGATGTCGGGTAGCTGCGCAACCCGACCTACCGCTCATGAACGCGTATTACCGCCCACCGTCGCCACGATTATTTTCTGTTCTAAACGTCACACGCGGCGTGTGAGAGTGACGCCTACCGCGTGCCCTTGCGAAACAACGCCGGTGTCGCGGTCGCAGGCGTACGACGCTGCCCTGTCGCGCCAGTCGTCGTCGCGCCGCCACGACTAGAAGACCCCGCGCTACCGCTGCCACCACTACCGGTGCGCGCGCCACCGCCCGCGCCACTGCCTGAACCCCCGCGTGGTTGCTGGGCTTTTGGCTTGTTACCCGCCGGGCTGATGCGCTGTCCGACGTGCTTCGGTGGTGAACTGCGTCCTCGTCCGCCACCACCACCGCCACGATTCTGATGATCCTGCGAGCGCATGAGAATCGGTTGCGCCTTCGCATGCGGGTCAGGTTCGAAGCCGGGAATCACCACCGATTCCACTTCACGTTTAATCAGCCGCTCGATGTCATGAAATATTTTTTTCTCGTCCACACACACCAGCGAAATCGCCTCGCCCGTGGCACCCGCACGGCCAGTGCGGCCAATGCGATGCACGTAATCTTCCGGCACATTCGGGATTTCAAAATTCACCACGTGTGGCAATTGGTCGATGTCGATCCCGCGCGCGGCGATGTCGGTTGCGACCAACACCTGTAGCTCACCGGTCTTGAATTCCGCCAGCGCGCGCGTGCGCGCGGCTTGACTCTTGTTGCCATGAATCGCGAGCGCGGTGATGTCGGATTTATTGAGTTGTTCGGCCAGGCGATTCGCGCCGTGTTTAGTGCGCGTAAACACCAGCACCTGATGCCAATTATTTTCTTTGATGAGATGCGTCAGTAGTTCGCGTTTCTTGTCGCGATCTACAGGATGCACTTTCTGCGTAATCATCTCCACCGTCGAATTGCGGCGCGCAACTTCGATCAACGCCGGATTGTCGAGCAGGTTATCGGCGAGCTTCTTGATGTCCTCAGAGAATGTCGCCGAGAACAGCAGGTTTTGCCGCTTCTTTGGCAAAATCGCCAGCACTTTTTTGATGTCGTGAATGAAGCCCATGTCGAGCATGCGGTCCGCTTCGTCCAACACCAAAATTTCGACATGCGAAAGATCGACCGTGCGCTGCTGATGATGATCGAGTAAGCGCCCCGGTGTAGCCACCAAAATATCGACGCCATGACGCAGCGCCGAGATTTGCGGATTGATGCCCACGCCGCCGTAAATCACCAGTGACTTTAAGCCCGTGTACTTGCCGTAAGTGCGCACGCTCTCCTCAACTTGCGCCGCCAGCTCACGCGTTGGCGTCAGCACCAGCACGCGAATCACGCGCTTGCCCTGATGCGGATTCGCGATCAGGCGTTGCAGAATCGGCAGCGTGAAACCCGCCGTTTTGCCGGTACCCGTTTGGGCCCCCGCGAGTAAATCCCCGCCGTTCAACACCGCAGGAATCGCCTGCGTTTGAATCGGGGTGGGAATGGTATAGCCGTGTTCAGTGACGGCACGCACAATCGTCTCGGATAAACCGAGGGCAGCAAAAGACATTTGGAAAACTTTCGAGATAAATCGAACCTGTCGCGCCGCGAGTTGCGGTGCGCCAGTCTAGGAACGAGGAGTTGTGCCGAATTCGGCGAGGTCAAGAATTGACTGCAACGTGGGGACTGGAACTTTCGATGCAGACATAATTATAGCAGTGGGAGGTTGGCGCGGAAGTGGTGGAAAGTGCAACCCTCATTCGCCAGCGTCGGCGACCGCATTGCGCCAATAGTGCGGTTGTATTTCAGCGAGCCGTTTTGGCTGCCATTCTCCGGGCTTCCCCGGTACAGCAACGGCAACTTCAACCTCCAGTCCCCATAGCGCAAGGCGCTCCTGGCAGATGCCACAAGGTGCAAGGATCAGGAATTGTTTCCCGGGTTCGCTCCTCGAAACGCAGACCGACGCTACAACCTTAGCGCCAATTCGGTTTGCTTCGCTGTACGCGCCTGTTTCATGGCACAGGCTGGCTGCTTCGTTAGGCGCTTCAAAGCAGACACTGGTGATGACTTGCCCAGAGTCTGTGCGAATTGCGGCCGCACCTGCATAGCCGGTCGGGAACCTCGACAGAGCTTGCTGTATTGCTGCATCGACGAGCGATTGATCGAGGGACATGTGAGGCCTATCGAAGCTGTAGAAAAACACTTTTCCTACTCGCATCCTGCCGTGAACCAAACCAAATATCAATGTCGAAAGCGATGTTTGACGTCTGCGATGCGTGAACTTCAGTGTTCATTGCCCGCATACACCCACATTGGCTCGGTTTTGCCCGCGCGCTCGAACCCCATGGATTTGTAGAACTCGACGGCCTCTCCATCGGCGGTGAGCATTTTTTGATGGAAGCTCGCGTACTTCTCAATGAGCGTATTCATCATCGCTCGCCCAACGCCTTGCCGGTGAAACTCCGGGTCCACTAGCATGTGCGGGAAGTACACCACCAAGTGGCCGTCTGCGATTGCATTTCCGAGGCCAACCAATCGGACGCCCACGCGCGCAGTCACCAGCGCGTGCGAGTTCCGAAGCGCGGCAAGAAGCTGCTTGGGCTTCTCTGCGGAAGACCAAGCGTTTGCCTTGTAGAGGGCGACGACTTCCTCTTCTTCAACCAAGTCGCTCAGTGATATAGACAATGGCATTTCGTTTCGTCTCGCGTGAGACGCCTAATGGTTGAGCTAAAGGGTACCGCGCTTTTGCGGCGTCTGGCTGCTGCGGGGAGCGAATTTGGTCAATTTTCCATGTGAGAGCTAGCTGAGCTGCTTACCAAGAGAGGCTACGCGCGCGGGCTCCTGAAGCAGCGCCATTGTTACGCCTGCATGGAATTTGCCATCGAAGCGCAGCGCGCATGCTGCCAGGCCTTCGTGCATGAAGCCGACTTGTTCGTACAGCCGAATGGCGCGGCTGTTGTCTTCACGGGCCTCAAGGGTGACACGATAAATCTCGTTTTTCAGAGCATGCTCCAGCGTCTTGACGAGCAGCGCGCGACCCAAGCCTTGCCCGCGAAATTCGGCTTGAACTCCCATGCCCAGTCTACCAACGTGCTTCACAGCGGATGCCCAGCCAGCAAAAATATCGCACCAGCCGATGATTTTCCCGTCGGCTATCGCGACGTATTGCGCCGCGTCCTGCGCGACGGATTCGGCAATAAACTCGCGCACCTTTTCCAATGGCGGTGCTTCGACCGCCGCGAGATACTTTCCTTCGCGTGCCACGGAATCTAGGCAGATGCGAAAGCCCTCGACGTCCTGAAGTTGTATTTGTCGGATGATGTGCGGCATGGATGGCATGTGTGGCCTATCGTTGGCGTTAGGCGTCATTCTGCCACCGCAGACCGTAGCCCGGCGAGCGTGGGTCAAAGCGAAAGTGGAGCACGCGCCTGCTGGAAGGCGCGGTAGCCTTGAACGATGCATGTAGCGTTAGCGGCCGTAGGAGCAGCGCATCCCCCGGCGACGTGATGGTCGTGACCATCGCTGGACGCGAACGAGCGCTATCAGCAAAATTCGATGACCAAGTCGGTGGCCGCAAGTGCCACTGGTGAAGCGCATGACGACAAATGAATATGACAACGCTGATGTCGATATGTGCAACTTTTTGAACGGCATTTCGTCTCTCGCGCGGCGCACGATTTTGGTGCCAGTTGGTTTGCCGCAGATTTTTGAAACCCCAGCAAGGACGGCCATCTTCAGGCGCCTGTCGAATGCGGAATGCTGGTGGAACTTATGTCTTGGGACACGCTCTCAACCTTCGTTCGCGGATACGCAGCATCGCGAAAAATTGATTCCAGTCCCTGTTGATAAGGACACTTTGTTTCGGGCGCACTGAGCGGATTTATTTTTTAGCTGCCAACAGGAGCTCCCATGCATATTTCACCTTTGTATCGTTCTTTCCCCAAGCTAGCTCGTGCGATTGCCACTTCTTCGGTCGCGCTATCGTTGATGGTCGCAGCCGGGCCCAACGTGATTGCCGCGCCCACGTCGTCTTTGTATGCGGGCTACACTGGCGTTGCGCTGGATGGCGGATTTTCTTCAGCGCTAAGGTCCCTCAACGTCAGTCTGGGCACGTTGCCCCGCACTTACTCGCATGAGGGCGCAGTGTACTTTCCCATCGCGTCGGGCAACATCGACCTCGCCAACGCGAAGGGCGAGATCAATCACGTTGGTGGCTTGACGCTCACGGCCGGTGGCACGCGCGTAGAGCTCTCCGACTTCGCCATCGACACTATCGTACCCGGCAAGCCCAGCCTGACGGGGATGGTTGTAGTCAATGATGCCGTCGTTGATCGCATCCCATTGTTCGACATCACGCTGCCGCCCGGCTTTAGTGTGCCCTTGGTCATCGACAAGCGTGTTCTAAGACTCAACGACGTGGGGCTGAAACTCAGTGCTGATGCTGCGGCGGCACTGAACAGCGTGTTCAAGGTGCAAGCGTTTAGCGCCGGGCTCGCCATTGGCAAAGTCTCTGTGAAGGGCTATACGATTCGTGAGCATTAGCGCGAGTTGGTGTGAGTTGCTGAGACGAAAATGGTCTCCACGAGAGTGGAGGCCATTTTTTATGGTGCGTCCGGCAGGAGGTGGAAATCCTCTACTCATCCAGCAAGGGGATGCGCAACTCATCCACCAATCATTGATCGTGACATGCGTCGTACAGAAATTCTGTTGCCTACAGTTGCGTCGTAGGCGGGCGACCATATGCAAACATCAGCATTGGCGTCGTTGATGTTTTTGCGGCGATACTACGGCCAAGCACAATAGAAAAAACAGGAACGCACATGGCCAACCGTTTGTTTCGCTCAATCGCCTTGACTCTTTTCAACGCGTTGCTCATCTTCTCTGCGTACGCCGAGCCGATTGAAAAAGAGAGTCTTCCAGACGCGCTTAAATCTTGGGTGCCTTGGGCGCTGCATGGCGAAGAAGACCAGCAGTGTCCGTTCTTCTACAACACCGGTGAGATGCGCCAGTGCAGTTGGCCCGCGCGGCTGAATCTGAATTTGACTGATAAGGGCGGCACATTCACGCTGGAGGTGAGTGCGTTTCGCAAGGTTTGGGTGCCGCTACCGGGTGATGCGAAGCACTGGCCGCAGGATGTGAAGGTCGATGGCAAACCGGCATCCGTCACGGTGGCGGAAGAAGGTGCAAGCGCACCGAGAAGCGCGCCAAGTGTGAAGCTCTCGCCCGGCACGCATACCATCGCTGGTACTTTTCTCTGGAACGATCTGCCTGAAAATTTGCCAGTGCCCAATACCATCGGTTTGGTCGCCCTCACGTTGAATGGTGCGGCGGTGGCATCACCGAGATTGGATGAGGCGAGCAGGCTGTGGTTAAAGCAGGCCGCGAGCGGTGACGCGAGTGCGGAGCGTATTGAGTTGCGCATGAATCGTTTAGTCAACGACGATATTCCAATGATGGTCACCACGCGGATCGAAGTGGTTGCCTCCGGCAAGACGCAGGAAGTGGTGTTGTCCAATGCGTTATTGGCGGGATTCATTCCGCTGTCGTTGTCCAGCCAATTGCCCGCACGGGTGGAGCGGGATGGCAGCGTGCGCGTGCAGGTGCGTCCGGGTCGCTGGCAGATCACGCTGACGGGGCGCAACATGGCACCGCTGAAAACGCTGACGCTGCCGAAAGTGGAGAGTGTGATCGCGGTGCCGGAAGAAGTGTGGGCATTTCAGGCAAGAAATGATTTGCGGCTCGTCACGGTTGAAGGCGTGCCCGCCGTTGACCCGCAGCAGACGACACTGCCTGCTGAGTGGAAAGCGTTTCCCGCCTTTCGGGTGCAGCCGGGTGATGTGATGAAACTTAACGAAACCAAACGCGGCGACCCAGAGCCCGCGCCGGATCGGCTCGCGTTGAACCGCCAACTATGGCTGGATTTTGATGGCGGCGGCTACACCATGCAGGATCGCATCACTGGCAGTGTCACGCGCGCGTGGCGTTTGGAAATGGCGAAGCCGCAGAGCTTGGGCCGTGCCGCAATCGACAGCGAGGATCAATACATCACCGAGCTTGCCGGCGTGACCGACGGCCGGGTCGGTATTGAGTTGAGACGGGGCAAGGCAAACATCGTCGCCGATAGTCGCTTGGCTCCGGCGACGATGAGCTTTTCTGCGACTGGATGGGCGCAGGATTTTAATTCGCTCTCCGCAAATTTGCATCTGCCGCCCGGCTGGCAATTGCTGCATGCCGCCGGCGTAGATCGCGCGCCCGGTTCGTGGGTGGAGCGCTGGAGTCTGCTTGATTTTTTTCTGGTGCTGATCGTGACGCTGGCATGCGGAAAATTGTTTGGCTGGCGCTGGGCTCTGGTCGCGCTCGCTGGTCTCATGCTTTCATTTCACGAGGCCGGTGCGCCGCGCTGGCTGTGGTTGAATCTGTTGGCAGCGTTGGCGTTGTTGCGCGTGTTGCCTGCTGGCAAGCCGCAGCGCATCGTCGCCGGTTATCGCTGGGTAAGTTTGTTGGCGGTGTTGTTGATGCTGGTGCCGTTTGCGGTCGATCAGGTGCGGCATGTGTTGTATCCCGTGTTGGAGCGGCCATGGATGCAGGTTGGTACTAGTGGCAATGGGTTGGCAGCGTCCTTCAACCGTCCGGCTGAGACGAAAATTGTTGAGGCTCCGCCCGTGCCGGAGGTACAAGTTGAGTCCCCTCAGCCGAGCGTTGCCATGAAGGAGCTGAGAGCAGACAAAATTGATGTAACCGGTGCGAGCATCAAGCAGGCTCCCATCGACAACTCATACTCGATACAAAAACAAATCGCCCGCGTCAATCAGATCGACCCCAAAGCCAAAGTGCAGACCGGTCCCGGCCTGCCCGCGTGGCAGTGGAACGATTACCAATTGATCTGGAGCGGGCCGGTGGAAGCGAAGCAGCAGATCAGCCTGTGGTTTGTTTCGCCCGTCGTCAATGGTGTCTTGACTGTTTTGAGATTGGTGCTGTTGGTGTTGTTGCTGGCGCGTATCGCTGATGTGGTGATGCGTTGGCCGCGTTTCGGCAGCGGAGCCACCAAAAGTGCAAGTGCGGCTGCTGCAATGCTGCTCGTGCTATCGGTTGCTGGTGTTAATTCGCGGCCTCTTCATGCAGCGGATATGCCCACGCCAGAAATCCTCAAGGAGCTGAAGGGAAAACTACTGCTTCCGCCGGAATGTTTGCCGCAATGCGCGGCCATTTCGCGGATGAATATCTCTGCGGGTGGTACCTCGTTACAAATCAGAATAGAGGCGAGCGCCGCAGCCGACACAGCGATCCCGCTACCGGGTGCCGCGAACCAGTGGCTGCCGGATCGGGTGGTGGTGGATGGCAAACCTGCACAGGGCTTGCTTCGCGACGCGGCGGGCAGCCTGTGGGTGCAGTTGGCGAAAGGTGTGCACCAGATTTCGCTTGAGTCAGCGCTCAACCGGCGCGACACGATTCAACTGCCATTGCCGCTCAAGCCCTACCGCGTGGAGGCGAATCTCAACGGCTGGACACTCGATGGCCTCGCCGAAGATGGCACGCCCGGTGAAAGCCTGATGCTCAGCCGCGCCGAAAAAGATCCGTCGCGCGCGGGTGCTGCCGAAAACACTGCCGACAACCTGCCGCCATTCGTGCGTGTAGAGCGCACGCTGTTGCTCGGTATCACATGGGAGGTGAACACACGCGTGACGCGCGCCAGCGCCAGCACTGCGCCGCTGCTGGTGGAGATTCCGCTGATGGCGGGCGAGAGCGTCACCAACAGCGACGTACGCGTGCAGGAGACGGGTGGGCAACGCAGCGCGCTGGTCAATCTTGGCCCGCAGTCCAAGGAATTCAGCTTTGATACATCGTTACGCGAAGCACCGCAGCTAACGTTGAAGGCACCCACGCAAACGAATCAGATTCACACTTGGCGATTGAATCTCGGCTCGCAGTGGCACGCAACCCTGTCAGGAATTCCGGTCATTCATCAAGTAGATAGCGCGGCACAATGGTTGCCGCAGTGGCAGCCGTGGCCCGGCGAAGAAGTGAAACTTGCACTCACCAAACCGCGCGGTGTGGACGGTCAAACACTGACCTTGGATCGCAGCATGATGGAGGTGAGCCCTGGGATTCGCGCCACCGATGCGAAGCTGCAATTGTCGTTGCGCGCGAGCCGCGGCGGGCAGCATGTGGTGCAACTGCCTGAAGCTGCCGTGCTGCAAGCAGTAAACATCAACGGCCAAAGTCAACCCATTCGCCTCGAAGGGCGTGAGCTTCGCCTGCCGATTGTGCCGGGTAGTCAGGATATTGCGGTGACATGGCGCGAACCGCGCGGCGTCAATGCCTTTTTCGAGTCTCCAATTGCGAACGCCGGAACGCCGGGCGTGAACGGCACGATCACCATCAAGATGCCGCAAGATCGCTGGGCGCTATTTGTCGGCGGGACGCGCGTGGGACCAGCAGTATTGTTCTGGGGTGCAGTGATTGTGTTGATCTTTATCGCCGTAGCGCTAGGCAAAATGTCGCAGTCACTTTCGCTCACACCCCTCAAGTGGCACCATTGGCTGCTGCTGGGCCTCGGCCTCACGCAGGCACCGCTTGCGGCCAGCGCGGTGATCGTCGGCTGGTTCATCGCCTTGGGCTTACGCAAAAGATTCACGGATCGTTTTGCCGGCAATGGTGTGTTCAATTTTGCGCAAATCGTGCTCGTGTTGTGGACATTACTGGCGTTGCTGGGCCTGTTCTGGGCAGTGCAGAATGGTCTCTTGGGTTACCCCGAAATGCAGATTGGCGGCAATGGCTCGTCGTCGTTCTCGATGAACTGGTACCAAGATCGCACCGAGGCCACGCTACCAACCGCTTGGGTGATTTCGGTGCCGCTTTTGGTATATCGGCTACTGATGCTGGCGTGGGCGCTCTGGCTCGCTTACGCACTGCTGAAATGGCTGGGCTGGGCATGGGAGTGCTACAGCGATCACGGCTATTGGCGGAAGTTGAAGCTCACGAAACCGGCAAAGAGTGAAAATGCGGCGGTGATGCCGGAATAGTGGCGTCGTTTCAATTTAGCCCGTTTTGATCTTGATTTTGCCGGATCCCAGTTTTATGCAAACGCGGGCGACACGGCGATGCTTTTTGATCGCACGCCGCCACCGCACGATCGTCTGCCCGCATACTGAGTGACAAACAATAATTGCCCAATTGCGATGGATGTTCAGCAGCTCAAATCAGCCGCCTTGGCGCGCCGTAACGCCGATGACTTCGTCGGCGCAGAAAAACTATTTCGCGATGCGCTTGCCGTCGCACCCAACGATATCGATTGTGCGCACATGCTCGGTGTATTGTGCGCGCGCTCAGGACGGGGCAGTGAGGCGGTCAAGTTTCTGGCACGCGCGGGCACGCTTTCGCACTGGCAGGAACGCACGATTCGGCTGAACTTTGGCAACGTCGCCAGCCAAGTACTCGCTGAAAAAATTTCCGCTAAGGTCGCCGCGTATCAGACGATGACCAAGCAGCGTGCGGCCAGTAACAACGCGGCCAATCCGCTCGTCAGCGTGGTGGTGCCGTCGTATAACCACGCTGCATTCGTGGTCGCGTGTTTGCAGTCGGTCTATCGGCAGACTTGGGCGCGCGTGGAGTTGATCGTGATTGATGACGGCTCCACGGACGGCTCGGTGGAATTGATTCGCGAGAGTCTCAAGTCGTGCCCATTCCCGCACCAATTCATCGCGCGAGAAAATCGCGGCGCGCACGCGACCATCAACGAAGCGGTCTCGTTGGCGCGCGGCGAGTTCATTAATATTCTGAATTCGGATGATTGTTTTCATCCGCAGCGGCTTGAACGGATGGTGGAGAAAATCGCGAAGAGTGGCGTGGATTGGGGGTTTTCAGGGGTAGACGTGGTTGAAGATGGCGCGCCAAGCCCAAACAATTTGGCGCTTGCCGACAAGCTTCGCATCAACGCAGAAACGATTGCGAGCGCGCCGACGGTCGGCTTTGCATTGCTTCGACACAACGTTGCGGTGTCTACCGGAAACCTATTTATTCGCAGCGCGCTATTTCGCGAAATGGGCGGCTTCTCGGCGTTGCGTTACGTCCACGATTGGGAATTTGTATTGCGCGCGACGCTGCATTCCGAGCCGGTTTACGTCGCTGACAAGTTGTACCAGTACCGCGTACATGGCGGCAATACCGTCTCCGAGGCGCGTGCCAATTGGTCTACCGAAAGTGCTGACATGCTACGGGCACATGCGGAGTTGTTGTTCGCGAACGCCCGCACTGAAAACCCATTCGCACCAACCCGCGCGAGCTGGGGCGAGTTTGTTGCGGCGTATATGTTGCATTGCGGCTATGGTGGTTTGTTTACGCCAGAAACGTTGGATGACATTGCGGCGCATGTTGCAAAAGCCGTGTAACGCCTATCCCAACAAAAACGCAATTTTCTCCGCGCGTGGCAACTGCTTGATCGCATATTCCGCCTTCGACGCACTCGACCGATCCGCAAATTCTCGTGTGCCAACCAATCGTTTCGGCGGATTCGCACGGGTGTATTTCGCGCCTTTGCCGGTCGCATGTTTTTCGTAGCGCGCGGCCACGTCCTTCGCGATGCCCGCGTAGAGCGCGCCGTTTTTGCATTCGAGCAAATACAAATACCACATCGTGGTTAGGCAGGCTGCGGCACTATTTTCGCTTCGCGAATCGGCAGATTGCAGAGCGCGGCGGCGATGGCGAGCACGATGTCGGCGGCCCACATCCAATCGTAGTTGCCTTGCGTGGTGATGGCGATGCCACCGAGCCATGCGCCGAAGAAGCCGCCGATTTGATGCGATAGCAACGTGAGGCCGAATAGCGTGGAGAGGTAGCGGGTGCCGAATAGTTTTGAAATCATGCTCGCGGTCGGTGGCACGGTGGCGAGCCATGTCAGGCCGAGCCCAGCGGCGAAAATGTAGAAGGTGAGGGCGGACTTCGGTGCGACGAGATACGCACCGATCAGCAGCGCGCGCGAGCCGTACATCCAAAACAAAATGTACTTGCTGCGGTAGTGACCTACGCTCCAGCCGATCACCAGACTCGCGAAGATGTTGGCAATGCCGATGATCGCGAGCGACCAACTCGCGACGGTCGCGGGCAGGCCGCATAACGCAACCTCGCCGGGCAAATGCGTAATCAAAAACGCGATGTGAAATCCGCACGTGAAGAAGCCCGCATGCAGTAATAAATAGCTGCGATCTTTCAACGCCTCAATCACCGCAACACGCAATGGCTGCTCCGGCGTGGCGGGGATGGATGCCGCAAGAGGCGCGCCAGGGCTAGCGTTTGACGATGGTTGCCTACGCAACATCCACGCCATCGGCAATGCACACAACGAGATCACCGCCATCGACCAAAACGCACCCATCCAGCCGACCGTGGTGATGATTTTTTGTAGCAGCGGCGCGAAAACGAATTGCCCGAACGAGCCGCCCGCGTTGATGATGCCGGACGCCATGCCGCGTTTGTCAGTCGGCACGCGATTGATCGCCGCGCCAATCAACACGGAAAAACTGCCTGCACCGATCCCGACCGAGGTCAGCACCCCGAGGCTCAGGATGAGGCCAAGGCTCGACGACATATACGGCGTGATCGCGAGCCCGATCGCCATGATGACGATGCCGCCTGCGAGCACGCGCCCGGCGCCGTAGCGGTCCGCAATTGCACCCGCGACCGGCTGCGCGGCACCCCAAATAAATTGCCCAATCGCCATCGCGAAACTGATCTCGGCGATACCGAGGCCAGTGGTGGTATTCAGCGGCGAGACGAACAGGCCGAGCGAGTTGCGCGCGCCCATGGTAATCATCAGCAGCGCGGCGGCCACCAAGATGGCGAGCCAGAAACTACGGGAGGGATGGGTGGCGGTCATGGGTGTTGGAGCAATGTTGTAGTACATATTTTGCGGCGCATTTGTCGGCTGCGCGCGATACGAAAGTAGATTCGGTACTTACTGTGTATGGATCGGCAGGACAAAATTAGCGTCAATTCCTAGCGCTTACACCGAGCAGATTGATAGGTCAGGTTGCGAACCTACCTGACAGCCATCGCCCAAATCGGTGGTGACGCATCCCCACCTACCGAGCCTGCATCTGCTTGGTCGATCCCGGCACGCGTTGTTCAAGCTTACGCACGATGGCTGCGCTCACATCGCGCTCGAACTGCGCTGACATCGTTTGTTCACCGGTACGCTTGGCTGCGTACGCCGAACTACTGGCCGCAACGCTGCTGTCGGTCGCGGTCATTAACCTAGCAAAAATATCATTGCGGTTGGCTGTGTCCCCCGTGTTGCTGCGCGCGTACACAGCAAGAAATTGCGCGTCGATGCTGGCGAGCCCCTGATAGTCGCCGAGAAAATAGCCACGCGCGATCGGCGCGTTGGCGAGATCGAATGGCCCGGCGATGCGCGCTTCACGCCACGTGTTGCCACCATCGCTGGAGCGCGCGAGCCAGTAGTCGGTCGGCAGGGTGGCGGGGTCAGTCGTGTTGCTGCGAAAGTCGTAATACGAGACGCCAATCGTGCCATCGGCTTTTACCGCGATGCTCGGGGTGAATGCCGCCACGCTGGCATCCGCGTTCACACGCACGGGCGCTGACCACGTGAAGCCATCGTCGCTAGAGCGAGTGATCAGAATGGCATCGCGCGCACCCGCCGTCTGGCGTGCATCCTGCCAGACCGCGTAGATACTGTCGTTTGGGGCAACGGCGATCGCGCCGAGGGTCGAGCCATCACGCACCACAGCGCCGGTTTCAGGATCGCGCGTGCCGATCGAGGTGACGTTGGCAACGCGTATTGGCGCGCCCCAAGTCGCACCGTTATCGCTAGACCGCGTCACTGCAAAGCTCGTACTTGTCCCGACACCGAATTCAATCAACGTAAAAAAATTGATGATCGTGCCAGCGGGGGTCACCACCACTTGATTGCCAATGGTTTGCGCGTTGGCACCGGGATTGAAAATGCTGCGCGCGGGCTCCCAGGTGAGGCCGTTGTCGATGCTGCGCGCGAGATAGCTGGGGCCGCCGCCGGATTGCACCAGGCGATCCCACACCGCAAACACAAAGCGCGCATCGCGCGGATGCGCGGTCATGGCGTTTTTGTCGTTGAAGAAACCCGCGCCATCGCGGATCAAAGTACTGGCAGCACTCCACGATTGCCCGCCGTCGGTAGAGCGGCTGGCGAGCATCGCGCTGGCGCTGCCGGGACTAAACGAATTGCCGGAGATTGACAGCGCCATTTGGTGCGCCACGCCGTTGGGCGAGAACGTGACCCACGGGTCGGAGGCACGTTCGTAATCGCCGCTATTGCCCGCATTGCCGCCCGCGCAGCGTGAGAATGTCGGCGTGCGCAACGCCCACGTCTGCCCGCGATCCAGTGAAAAGCCAGTCGCGTTGCCATGCGATGCACCATCCGACCAGCGATTCTGTTGCCACACGGCGATGATGTTGTTGGCATTCGTGGGATTCACGGCGACGAAAGGCTCGACCTCGGCGTTCGGGTATAGCGTGCCGGTCGCTGCGACGCCGTCACATCCGGCGATGTAAGGATTTTGTGTGGAGATGCGCACGGCACCATCGGTGATGGTGGCGACCGATGGAGGTGGGGGAGGGCGCGTTGTTGTTGTCGCTGACCCGCCATCGCCACCACCCGAACATGCCGAAAGCAGCAACACAAAGCACAGTAGGAAATTTTTTTTCATGTGGTTTGCTCGCTAATATTTGCGTTGGTCCAGCGCCGCCACAGCCACTCCAACGGGCCGTGTTTGAATCGGCGCGCGTAAACGTGGCTGGCGGCGAGTTGCAACAAATAGATCGCGATGGCGAGCGCCAGTAAATCGCCTTGCCGCATGGTTTTCGCCCAGCCCAATCCATATCCGTACAGCAGAGTAGTCATCGCCAATGATTGAAACACATAGTTACTCAACGCAATTTTACCGGCGGGTGCCAACAGAGTGATCAGGCGCTGGCCAAACCGCGAGTCGCTGATGAGCGCGAAGCCCGCAATGGTGACAAAGGCAAATATGGGCACGCTGGTCGTCGTCAATGCATTGCGAAAGCTGTAGGCGGCGATGAAATCATGCGTGCTGGCCCACGCGTCGATGGTGAATAGGATATTGATCGGCAGTCCAATGACTAGCGCGATCAGCAACACCCGTTTTAACCAGGCACGATGACGTGACGGTTGCATGAGCCAGCCCATTCTTGCCGTCATCGCACCGCATAGCGCCAGCAACAGCAAATTCGGTAGGAACACGATCAGCGACGCAAGGATCGCAGAGTAGTCGATCAAGCGTCGTGCCGAAATGGATAGCCAATCGCCACTCGCGTAGATCGCGCGAATATTGCCCTGCTCCATGCGAGCCGTCGGGATTAGCGTACTCAGGCCAACATCGGCATCGGGTGCCATTTGCGCAACCACGATGGCGTACAACACGCTCACCACCGCGACCACGACCAGCCAAAACTGGATGAGCTGCACGAGCGCGCGCGGCCCCTTGCCAAGGTGTCGCTTCAGAAGCCAGCCCGCCAATGCGTAGCTGGCAAGGATGTCGCCAAACCAAAGAAAAAATCCGTGCAGCAGTCCCATCGCCCACATGAAACCCAGCCGACGGTTTAGCCGTTGCGCACTGTTCTCGCCGCGCCACTTCCAGCCACGCACCTGCACGGCCAAGCCGTAGCCAAAGCAAAAACAAAAGATGGGGTAGAACTTCGCTTGCAGAAAAAACGCGGTGAATAGCACGGCGAAGTAATCTGCGATGCGGCTCGTGGAATCAAACTCCCCCAGCGTCGGGCCGCCGACGCCCCACGCGGCACTTTGAATATTCACGGCAAGAATGCCAAACAACGCGAAGCCACGCAGGGCGTCGATGATGGGGGCGCGTTGGCTGGGCATGCGCGGAGTCTAGTGTGTTTTTGGGGGTTGGTCACTGCGGCGATGAACGTGAACGGTGCGCAACCGGATCCCGCGCCAGCGCCAGTCAGCTCGTGTGCCCGTAGGTCGGGTTGCGAAGCTGCCCGACGTTTCTGCATGCGTGTCAGGTAGCTGCGCAACCTGACCTACCAACCCGGCGCCCGCAACGGCGTTCACACAAAAGAAATGCGGGCGACGAATTATCTTATTCGAGGCCCGCAAAGGTACTGCTCCAAGGGAAACGTAGTGCCAACGGTGAAACTTGCTGCACAATTCCGAACTGGTCGCGCTGGTGTTCGTGTTTGTTTCATGTTCGCGACTGATTGAATTCATCATACCCGACGTGTTTGCGAAACAATGTGAAAAACCGCACACAGGGCATACCCTATTTAGGGGATGGCGCGTTGTGTGGAAGCATGTCGCATAAAATCAGCGCCTGAGTGAATTTTGTAAATCAAACGTATTTTTGCCACACGATTTTTTCTGAGCGGTAGTCACCACTGGTTGGCTCCTTCCCCCGGTATACGGGGGAAGGTTGGGAAGGGGGCGACGCCCGCCACAACGCCTACCGCCCGCCAACCTCCCAACTATCAGACACCACCCAACTCCACGAAAGCCGCCATGCAGCATTCCTTACTCCCTGCACTCCTAGCAACCGCACTCACCCTCGCCACCCTCATCGCTCCCACCCAAGCCCACGCCTGGGGCAACGAAGGCCATCGCGTCACCGGCCACATCGCTGGCGAGCTACTCACGCCACGCGCGCGCATCCGTGTGAACCAGCTCATCCCTGGTGGCGATCTTTCTGAGATCTCGCTCTACATGGACATCAATCGCAAAGAACTCAGCGAAAAAATTCCCGGTTCGGAAAAATGGCACTACGACAACGAGCCCGTGTGCAAAACACTCAGCTACGCGCAGTACTGCCCGCACGGCGATTGTGCCTCTGCAAAAATTCCGCTTGCATTCGAATCCCTCAAAAACGGCACGCCACCGTTAAACGACAAAGCGCTCGCACTGCGTTTTTTGGTACACATGATTGGTGACATTCATCAGCCGCTGCATGCCGCTGACGATAGCGACCTCGGCGGCAATCTCAAATTTGTCCTGATCCCCGAAAGCGATCAAGGCCGCCGCCTGCATGGCGTGTGGGACACCGACGTGGTCAAGCGCGTGCTGCGCGGCAGCAACGACGCCGTGTTCGCCAAAGAATTGCTAGTCAAATTCAAAGACAAAATCCCCGCATGGCAAAGCGGCACCGTGCGCGATTGGATGACCGAATCGCACACCCTCAGCAAACTCGTCACCTACGGCAACCTGCCGCGCTTCGAATGCGGCAAAGACTGGCCCTCCACCATCGTCACGCCGGTGGCACTTTCAGAGCAATACATGACGGCGGCCGCCGAAACCGTTCCAGCGCAACTCGCCAAGGCCGGCGCGCGCATCGCGTGGATGTTGAATCAGGCGCTCGATGGCGCGGACGTAGCGAAAACAGAATCGGTGCCAGTTGTGGCGGCAGTGGCTGTGCCAACCTCACAAGCCACCATGCTCGGCAACTGGAAAGGCACGCTCGAATATCGTGACTACAAAACCGACAAACGCGTCACCCTACCGACCGAAATCGTCGCCACCGCACACAAGCCAGATGGGATTGAGCTGAGCTACACCTTCGAAGACGGCCCCGGCAAAATCGTGCGCTGGACCTCAATCGTCAGACTCGACCTGCCAGCAAAACGCTACTTTACGCAAACCATCACCGACGGCAAGCCCGACGACAAACGCACTGAATATCAAATCATCAGCGGCGCGGAAGCATTTCAAAAAGAAGGCAAGGGCACCCTGCAAATGATCGGCAAGGGAATAGAAAACGGCAAAGACGTAGACGTCTGGCAGACGCTTACGCTCGATGCGGGCACCTACACACTGCTACGCGAAACGCGACCGGCAGCGACTCCGCAGGGGGAGTTTTTGTTTAGGCATGTTTATCGGATGGCTAGAACGCGATAGCTTACTCAGGAGGGGTGACGCTCACTTGCCGAGTTTCTTGGATTTAGCGTGCGTTGGCGGCAGCGATATTGCTGCGCACCAACCGCAGAGCGGCAGTCGTTTAAGATCTTTGCCGCGCCACTAGAACAGAGCAATGGCACCGCCGCCGTACGACGGCAGCGTTTTTCGACTCCGCCAAGCCGTTATCGTTGCTATGCCCTGGGCGCGACTTGGACTGCTCGATCTTGAGCTTGTTGAGCATGTCCGCCACGGTGTGGTTGATGTACTCCGAGCCGTTGTCCGAATGAAAGCCGACGATGCGAAACGGGAAGGCCGCGAGCATGGCCGCGAACACCGGCATCAGATAGTTCTCGCTGATCTTCTCGGTACAGGCAACCACTTCCCATTGGGTCACGCAGTCGACCGCGTTGATGTAGTAGACGCCTTTGACGCCATCCAGATCGCCTTGGTGGACGGAGTCAATACGGATCGTGCCGGGGCGTCCTTGCGGGTCTGGCTTGCGCCGCAGACCGATGGTGCTGACGACCGGGTTGGTCTTGGCGTGCGAAACGCGCTGGCGCAGATAGAGCGGATCTTTGCGCAGGTTGTAGAGGTGGGAAACGGAGAGAGTCGATAGGGCTTTGAAGCGCGCGTCGCCGTAGAGAGTGTGGGCGCGGCGTAGGAGGTGGGTCGTGGCGGGGCCGCTCAGGCAGCCATGCGCTTTGTCGACCTCGGCGAGCAGCAGCACATCAGCCTGACAGAAGCGCCGTGCGAACGGCGTAGTCGGTGCGTGATAGCGCTTGACCAGAGCGCGTCCGGGATCATCAGCGACCTGCCTGACCAGACGCTTGACCTGCACGGCGCTGTAGGCGGTCAGACGCTGTAGGTAGCGCAGGATCGCGCTCTTGTCGCGTCTGGGTAGTCGCCGATAGTCAAAGCGGCGCACCACGTCGGCGATGAGCTGGTAGCGGGCAGCATCGCGTTCTGGCGTGCCGGATTCGAGCGGCGTGAAATTGACGTCGGACGTGCCCGCGAGAAACTGCCGAACTTGCTCGATGGTCTTGATTTTGGATTCGTTCATGTTGATCACCATGCGTGATGATCAGGTGCCGAACCCCTCTATAAACTGCCTTTCGTCCAAATTCGGTATCAAACCTCGTTGGAATCACGAATTCGGTTTCGGTATCAAACCTCATTGGATAAGAC
>JAYTVA010000077.1:0-19223 GCA_043744255.1 Burkholderiales bacterium
CTTTGTGCGTAGCCTGTTTGCCAAGAGCAAGGTGGCCCCAGACAATACTGGCGCTTTGAGCGCTGGCGACAACAAAGACGCCATCATGGTAGCGGCCAATTCCGGATCTGCAGACAGTGACATCCTGATCGCCAAGAACGTGCTGATGCAATTTGGTGGGTTGAAGGCTATCAACAATGTGGATCTGCACGTCAAGCGCGGCACCATCCACGGCTTGATTGGCCCTAACGGCTCAGGCAAAAGCACGATGATGAACGTGTTGACGGGTATTTATGTACCCACCGCAGGCAGCATCGACTTTGCTGGTCGCTCGGTTGTGGGGCGCACTTCGTCTGACATTGCTTTATCCGGCATTGCACGCACCTTTCAAAACGTGCAGTTGTTTGGCGAGATGACAGCGCTACAGAACGTTCAGGTCGGTTTGCACCACACGTTTGATAGCAACATCGTTGATGTGTCGCTACACACGCCACGCTACAAGCGCGAAGAAAAAGCAGCTGTTGACCGCGGCATGGGACTGTTGCGCTTTGTAGGCCTGGGTGAACTGGCGCAAGAAGAAGCACGCAACCTGCCCTACGGCAAACAGCGCCTGCTGGAAATTGCGCGTGCCCTGGCGCTCGACCCTCAATTGCTGCTACTGGACGAGCCCGCTGCCGGCCTGACTGCGCCCGATATCAAAGAACTGATTACCATCATCCGCAAGATTCGCGATCACGGCATCACCGTGATCCTGATCGAGCACCACATGGACGTGGTGATGAGCATTTGCGACCAAGTCTCAGTGCTGGACTTTGGCCAGAAGATTGCCGAAGGCAAACCTGCCATCGTTCAGGCCGACGAAAAAGTGATCGAGGCGTACCTCGGTGGCACAGTGTCTGAATAAAAGGACAATAAGATGTTAAGTATCAAAAACCTCGAAGCAGGCTATGGCAAGGTGCAGGTGCTGCATGGCATTTCGCTTGATGTACCCAAAGGCAAAGTCGTCACGCTGATCGGCTCCAACGGCGCGGGCAAAACCACCACCATGCGCGCCATTTGCGGCATGATCAAACCCACAGCAGGCGAGATCGCCCTCACCAACAAACGCATCGATGGCATGGAGTCCTACACCATTGCCAAGCTGGGCCTAGCGCACAGCCCTGAAGGGCGCCGTGTGTTCGCCACCATGACCGTGACAGACAATCTGATTTTGGGTGCGTTCCCACGCCTGACTGGCAGCCGCCCCAAGGGTGACGTGCAGGGCGATCTGGAGAAGGCAATGGATCTGTTCCCGCGCCTCAAAGAGCGGCGCAACCAATTGGCCGGCACTCTGTCAGGCGGTGAGCAACAAATGCTGGCCATGGCTCGCGCTGTCATGCTCAACCCCGAAATTGTGTTGCTGGACGAGCCCTCCATGGGCTTGGCTCCCATTCTGGTAGAGGAGGTCTTTCGCATCATCGCTGACTTGAAGTCTCGCGGCGTGACCATGCTCCTTGTGGAGCAATTTGCAGCGGCTGCACTGAAAGTGGCGGATTACGGCTACGTGCTAGAAAATGGCCGCATCTCGGTGCACGGCGAAGCCAGCAAGCTGCGCGATGACCCGGCCGTGAAGGCCGCGTACCTCGGCGGTGGTGGGCACTGATTCAGCGCATTCGCTTCTGATCAAAAGCCCGTTGTGTCGCTCAACGGGCTTTTTTGAGTGGGCTGTGGCCATCTTGCGGTGTACCGCAAGGAACGTTGATTCACGCGTGCAAGTTCGTCGTCCTCACCGCGCCTTCTTGACGCTTTGCAAACGGGGGAAGTGCCGTGCGGAAATCCCGATCAACGCGAGCGAAAGTAGTTCGCAGCAACGGGCAAAAACGAAGCCGTGCTCAACGCTATGCACTTCCCCCTTTGTAAAAGGGGGATTGAGGGGGAGATTGAAGCGAGGGGGCAGTACGGTGACCAAACATAGGCAACCCTAAAACCGGTGATCGCACGAAAGCAAATCATTGCGGTGGTTCGAAGGATGTCGCGTAGCTGTGCGACCCGACCGAACCGTGCGCCCAAAGCGTGGTCTGGCGGGGTTCAATCACAACTTCGCGCGCGCGAATGCCCAGCGCGGCAAACTTGCGTTGCAACGAAGTAGAATGAACTCCCGACGCAAACCAGCCGCTGATACGCAGCGATCAGCTGATTCGAAATGTGCAAGCGGATTTGGAGATCTCCATGATTTTCGACACCCACCTCGACGACGACACCGATGCCTTGCGCGATGCTGTGAAGCGCATGTGCGACGTCGAATTGGCACCGCGCGCGGCCAAGATCGACGCTGACAATAAATTTCCGATGGACATGTGGAAAAAGTGCGGCGAGCTGGGACTGCTCGGCATGACGGTGCCGGAAGAGTTTGGCGGCACCGGCATGGGCTATCTCGCGCATACGGTGGCGATGGAGGAAGTGTCGCGTGCTTCGGCAGCTGTCGGCCTCGCTTATGGCGCGCACTCGAACCTGTGCGTGAACAATTTGTACCTTAATGGCGACGACGCCCAGCGCAAAAAATATCTGCCAAAGCTCTGCTCAGGTGAGCATGTGGGTGCCTTGGCAATGAGCGAGCCGGGCGCGGGTTCTGACGTGGTTGGCTCGATGGTGTGCCGCGCCGAGAAAAAAGGTGATCGCTTCATCGCCAACGGCAACAAGATGTGGATCACCAATGGCCCTCACGCCGACGTGCTGATTGTCTACATGCGCACCGCGCCGAAGGAAATGGGCTCGAAAGCGATGACCGCATTCATCATCGAAAAAGGCTTCAAAGGTTTTCGCACGGCGCAAAAACTCGACAAGCTCGGCATGCGCGGCTCAGACACGTGCGAGCTGGTGTTTGAAGACTGCGAAATTCCTGCCGAAAACCTGCTTGGTACTTTCAACGGCGGCTCCAAGGTGCTCATGCGCGGCCTCGATACGGAGCGCACGGTGCTCTCTGGCGGGCCGATTGGCATCATGCAGGCGGCGATGGACTTGGTGCTGCCGTACGTGCACGAGCGCAAGCAATTCGGCGTAGAAATTGGCACGTTCGGTTTGATGCAAGGCAAGCTCGCCGATATGTATGTGGCGCTACAATCATCGCGCGCATTCACGTATCGTGTTGCCGCGATGCTCGATCAGGGTCGTGGCCGAGCAGCGCGAAAGGATGCGGCCGCCTGTATTCTGTACGCCTCGGAATGTGCAGTAAAAGTAGCGCTCGAAGCCATCCAGACCCTCGGCGGAAATGGCTACATCAACGACTATCCGGCGGGACGATTGCTGCGCGATGCCAAGCTCTACGACATCGGTGCCGGCACCAATGAAATTCGCCGGATGCTGATTGGTCGGGAGCTGTTTGGGGAGAGCGCTTAGTGCGAATGTCTGCTGACACGGTCTTTGTCATGGCGCTGTTTTACGCCGTTGGCGGTTGGTCAGTTACAAGATGGGCGCAAAAGCGGGGTCGAAGCGTACTCCGCACGCAATTAATTTTGGATGGTTTTGTAATCGCCGTATTCGTCGCACTGCTTCTACTTTTTCGCTAGTCGAGAGACGAGATGTCGAAGCGGCGCGACCGTTGTGAAAGTTTCAAAAATCGAATTAGGCGTTGGTGATCGCCCGCGCTACAACCAGAAAGGTAATTGCTATGTCAGACTCAATCGTCATCGTCGCCGCCAAACGCACCCCTATCGGTGCCATGAACGGTCAACTCGTTTCACTCACTTCACCGCAACTCGCGGCGACGGTAATCAAAGCCGCAGTCGCGCAATCGGGCTTGAAGGTTGAAGACATCACCGAGGCCATCATCGGCTGCGTGTTGCCTGCTGCCGTCGGCCAAGCACCAGCGCGCCAAGCGGTGCTCGGTGCTGATCTACTGAAATCAACGTCCGCGACCACCATCAACAAGGTGTGCGGCTCTGGCATGAAGGCCGCGATGATGGGGTTCGATGCGCTCACAGCGGGCGCGCCAGGCGCGATGGTCGTCGGCGGGATGGAAAGCATGTCGAACGCACCGCATATGTTGCCCAAAGCGCGCCAAGGCTACCGCTACGGACATTTCAAGGCACTCGACCACATGGCGTTTGACGGCTTGGAAAATGCTTACGACGGCAAATCCATGGGCATTTTTGCTGACGCGACCGCCGCTAAATACGGCTTCACTCGCGAGCAGCAAGACGCGTTTGCCACCGAGAGCGTCAAGCGCGCGCAAGCGGCGGTCGCGAGCGGTGCGTTCAAGGATGAAATCGCTGGCGTGACCATCGCCGGCAAAGGTGGCGATACCGTCCTTGCCACGGATGAGCCCCCGGGCCTCTGCAAACCAGAAAAAATTGCGTCTCTCCGCGCGGCATTCAACAAAGACGGCACGGTGACAGCCGCCTCCTCATCCTCCATTTCCGACGGCGCGGCGATCCTGATTCTGATGAAGGAATCCGACGCAAAAGCCAAGGGCATCAAACCCATCGCACGCATCGCCGGCCACGCCTCGAACGCGCACGAGCCGGAGTGGTTCACGACTGCACCTGTTGGTGCCATCGACAAACTGCACAAAAAACTCGGCTGGACCCCAGACACCGTAGACCTTTATGAGATCAACGAGGCGTTCGCGGTGGTGACGATGGCGGCGATGAAGGATCTGAATTTGCCCCACGCAAAGGTGAATGTGAACGGCGGTGCATGTGCGCTCGGCCACCCGATTGGCGCGTCAGGTGCGCGCTTGATCGTAACCTTGCTGCACGCCTTGAAAGCGCGCGGCGGCAAGCGCGGAATTGCGTCGCTTTGTATTGGTGGTGGTGAGGCGACTGCACTAGCGGTGGAGATGATGTAAGTGTCACCGTCTCCCCGGCCTTTCGATGTAGACCCCATTCGGGGCACCGGGGAGACACTCTTGACTCGCAGAGGAGGTCCAACTGAAAACAGCTCTCATCATCGGCGCATCGCGTGGCCTTGGCCTTGAACTCGTTCGTCAATATCGCGCCGACGGGTGGCTGACGCTCGGTACGACGCGTTCCCCTGAACAAGACGCCCTCCTCGCCGCCGTCGGTGCCACCGCGATTCGCCTTGACGTGACCGACCCGCACGGCTTTGAGACGCTTGCGCGCGCCCTCGCGGGTGCACACCTCAATGTTTGCGTGTACAACGCCGGCGTGTTTGGCCCGCGTTCCGATGGCGTGCTG
The DNA here is from genome assembly GCA_043744255.1 of Burkholderiales bacterium. Classification (GTDB taxonomy): domain Bacteria; phylum Pseudomonadota; class Gammaproteobacteria; order Burkholderiales; family Usitatibacteraceae; genus UKL13-2. The sequence continues at coordinate 5,154 of JAYTVA010000077.1, forward strand.
GCACCGGCGGAGGACGAGTTCGATCAAGTGATGCGCACCAACGTGCTGGGTGCGATGCGCGCCATCGAGACGGTCGCGCCCTCCCTCGCGCGACCCAAGGGCACGTTTGCGTTTGTGTCGAGCAGCATGGGTTCGATCAGCGGGCAGACGAACGCGCATGGTGCGCCCTACCGCGCCAGCAAGGCGGCGCTGAATTCAGTTGTGAAATCGGCCTCGTTGGAATGGGGGCCACAAGGCGTGACATGCATCAGCCTGCACCCCGGCTGGGTGAAGACCGATATGGGCGGAAGTGGCGCGGATATTGATCCTTCGACCAGTGTGACCGGTATGCGGAAGGTCATCGCGGGTGCAACCGCATCGTCGAACGGTCACTTTTTTGACTACACCGGGGCTGAAATTCAGTGGTGAAAGTCGTTGTAGTCATGGTTGTCTTATTGGTAGCAGCGAGCGGCTGCGGCAAGAAGGAGCCCACCGCCAAATCGGCCGAACAACGCGCTGCGGAGAAAGCCACAGACCACAAAACGACCCGTGACAATCCGGTCTACGGCGATCAGGTAAAAGCGCTCGACGCGGCCAAGGAAACACAGAAGGCGCTTGATGAAGCTGCCGCTGCAAACGCAAAGAAAATCGACGAGATGGTGAAGTAAATTCAGGAAGCAAATAGTACGAAGCAAAAAGAGGAAGCAAATAGCGCGACGTAAAATCGTGATTCACGCAAGATGCAAAGTACAAGGCAGAAGGAACACCCATGCTCATGAAGGCGACCCACGATTTTCTGACCGACGATCAACGCATGATCCGCGACATGGCGCGCGAATTTGCGAAAAACGAATTGGCACCGCATGCCGCGCAGTGGGAAAAAGACAAATGGATCCCTGATGCGGTGGTGACCCAAATGGGCGCGCTGGGGTTGCTCGGCATGATGGTGCCGGAGAGTTATGGCGGCAGCTATTCTGACTACGTGGCGTACGCGTTGGCCGAGGAGGAAATCGCCGCTGGTGACGCGTCAACTTCTACCCTCATGAGCGTGCACAACTCGGTGGGTTGCGGCCCGATCCTCGCTTGGGGGAGCGATGCACAAAAGCGCGCCTACCTGCCCGACCTCGCCGCTGGCAAAAAAATCGGCTGCTTTTGTCTGACCGAACCGCAGGCGGGCTCTGAGGCGAACAATCTCAAAACGACAGCGAAATCGGTCGGTGGCAAATGGGTGCTGAACGGCAACAAGCAATTTGTCACGAACGGCAAGCGCGCGAAAGTGGCGATTGTGTTTGCCGTCACCGACCCCGACCTCGGCAAGAAAGGCTTGTCCGCTTTCATCGTGCCCACTGACGCTGCGGGCTTTAACGTGCAGCGCCCCGAACACAAGCTCGGTATTCGCGCTTCCGACACCTGCGCCATCGTGCTCGACAACTGCGCCATCGATGAAGGCAACCTGCTCGGCCCGCGCGGCAAAGGGCTCGCGATTGCGCTATCGAATCTCGAAGGTGGCCGCATCGGCATCGCCGCGCAAGCGCTCGGCATTGCGCGCGCAGCGTTTGAGGCGGCGCTGAGCTACAGCAAAGACCGCACGCAGTTCGGCAAGAAAATCCACGAACACCAAACTATCGCCAACATGCTCGCCGACATGCACACCCGCATCAACGCCGCGCGCATGCTCATCCATCACGCAGCGCGGATGCGAACTGACGGCATTCCGTGTTTGAGTGAGGCCTCGCAGGCAAAACTGTTTGCTTCCGAGTTGGCCGAGTGGGTGTGCTCGAAGGCGATTCAGATACATGGCGGCTACGGCTATCTCGAAGACTATCTCGTTGAGCGCTACTACCGCGATGCGCGCATCACGCAGATTTATGAGGGCACGAGTGAGATTCAGCGCATGGTGATTGCGCGCGGTCTGGTGGAGTAGTGGCAAAGACCATTCGACCGCGCTGCCCGTAGGTCGAGTTGCGCAGCTACCCGACATCGCCTGTGAGCTCCTCAATACCAAATCGCATCGCAATGATGACCACCGCGTCAGGTAGCCTGCGGCAACCTGACCTACGACGTTCGCTGCCTGTCGGGTTGCGCAGCTACCCGACATCGTCGCATGACGAACATTCGTCGCTATCCGCTGAATGGTGCGCCCGTTTTCATCACGGCCGTCACCGCAGGGCGTGAGCCGTTTCTGCAAGCCGTGGCGAACAAGCAGCTCTTGCTCGACATCATCCGCGAAATGCAGGAGACTTATCCCTTCAAAATGCTTGGTTACGTGATCCTGCACGACCATTTGCATTTGATGGTTCGACCTGATGGCGACACTCTTGCAAAAATTGTGCAGTCGATCAAACTCCGATTTACGCGCGGGTGTTTCACCGAGGTGCCACGGCCAACGCGGATTTGGCAAGCGCGGTATTGGGATCACATCATCCGCGATACAAGCGATTTTCAGCGGCATCTTGATTACATTCATTACAATCCGGTGAAGCGTGGTGTTGCGCCAGCGCGGCTCGTACGAGGAAAATTGGGGCACCGGTACGCCGCCAGTCGAAATAGCTGCAATGAATTTTGAATGACGCGCGTCGGTTAGCTTCACAACCTGACCCACGCCAGCCAACAACAGTTCGGAGATTTGCCTTCACATGCCGCAACTAAAAACCAAACTCGACACCGCCTCCCCGAACTTCACCGCCAATGCCGAACAAATGCGTTCGCTCGTCGATGAACTCTCACGTCGAACCGCAAAGGTTGCCGAAGGTGGCGGCGTTGAGGCCAACGCCAAACACACGGCGCGCGGCAAGCTGCTGCCGCGTGATCGTATCAAAGCCCTGCTCGATCAGGGCTCGCCATTCTTGGAGTTTTCGCCGCTCGCTGCTTGGGGCGTCTATGGCAAAACCGGTGACGACGCGCCGGCAGCGGGCGTCATCACCGGGATCGGGCGCGTGGCCGGACAAGAAGTCGTGATTGTCGCCAACGATGCCACCGTGAAAGGCGGCACGTACTACCCGCTCACGGTGAAAAAGCACCTTCGCGCGCAAGAAGTGGCGATGCAAAACAACTTGCCGTGCATTTATCTGGTCGATTCCGGTGGTGCGTTTTTGCCGCTGCAAGACGAAGTATTTCCCGACAAAGAACACTTCGGCCGCATCTTTTACAACCAGGCAAATCTTTCCGCGCAAGGCATCCCACAAATCGCCTGCGTGATGGGCTCGTGTACGGCGGGCGGCGCGTACGTGCCCGCGATGTGCGATGAATCCATCATCGTGAAGAATCAGGGCACTATCTTTTTGGGCGGGCCACCGCTGGTGAAGGCCGCGACCGGTGAAGTGGTGACGGCCGAAGAGCTGGGCGGCGGCGATGTGCACTCGCGCACCTCCGGCGTCACCGATCACCTTGCCGAGAACGACAAACACGCGCTGGGCATCGTGCGCGAAATTGTTTCGCATCTGAACCGCCGGAAGGTGGTGCCAGTAACCATGCAAGCCAACGTCGAACCCAAGTACGCTGCCGAAGAACTCTATGGCGTGATTCCGAAGGACACCAAACAGCCATTCGACATTCGCGAAATCATCGCGCGCATCGTCGATGGCTCTGATTTTCACGAGTTCAAGGCGCTGTACGGTGCCACGCTGGTGTGCGGGTTTGCGCACATTTGGGGTCACCCGGTGGGGATCATCGCCAGCAATGGCATTTTGTTTTCTGAGTCGGCATTGAAAGGCACGCATTTCATCGAACTCTGCAACCAGCGCGGCGTTCCACTGGTTTTCCTGCAAAACATCACCGGTTTCATGGTTGGGAAAAAATACGAAACCGGCGGCATCGCCAAGGACGGTGCAAAGATGGTGACAGCGGTGTCGTGCGCGAAAGTGCCGAAGTTCACCGTCATCATCGGCGGCTCGTTTGGTGCCGGCAATTACGGCATGTGCGGACGCGCGTTCAACCCAAGATTTTTGTGGACGTGGCCCAACGCGCGCATCTCGGTGATGGGCGGTGAGCAGGCGGCATCGGTATTGGCGACGGTGAAACGAGACGGCATTGAAAGCAAAGGTGGAGCCTGGAGCACGGAAGAAGAGGAAGCATTCAAGTCGCCGATTCGCAAGCAATATGAGGATCAGGGTAATCCGTACTACGCGACCGCGAGGCTTTGGGATGATGGGGTGATTGATCCTAAAGACACGCGCATGGTGCTGGGGCTCGCGATTTCAGCGGCGATGAATGCGCCGATTGAGCGGACGGAATATGGCGTGTTTAGGATGTGATGTTGTCTATGTCTTGTGACCGTAAATCCCCCTCAATCCCCCTTTTGCAAAGGGGGAAGTGCGTTGCTGTTAGCACGGCTCCGCTTTTGCCCGGTGGCTGTCGATCAGCGTCGCTCGCGTTGATCGGGCTTCACATTCGACGCAAACAAATCTTCGCGGCATCTCAACGAAATGTGACGTTGCCTATGTCTTGCGACCGTAAATCCCCCTCAATCCCCCTTTTGCAAAGGGGGAAGTGCATTGCTGTGAGCACGGCTGCGCTTTTGCCCGGTGGCTGTGAATCACCTTCTCTTGCATTGATCGAGATTTCTGCACGGCACTTCCCCCTTTGCAAAAGGGGGATTGAGGGAGATTTTCGGTGCTGAAATATCGATACGACCTCAAACCCCTCTCCCGCATCCTCCGCAACAACATGACCGATGCCGAAGAAAAACTTTGGTTTCACATCCGCCGTAAACAAATCTTTGCGAAATCTCAACGAAATGTGACGTTGCCTATGTTTCGCGACCGTAAATCCCCCTCAGTCCCCCTTTTCCAAAGGGGGAAGTGCCGGGCGCAAAGTTCGATCAACGCGAATGATGGCGATGTACAGCCACCGCGCACAAGCGGAGCCGTGCTGACAGCAATGCACTTCCCCCTTTGCAAAAGGGGGATTGAGGGGGATTTACGGTGCTGAAATATCGATACGACCTAAAACCCCTGTTGCGCATCCTCCGCAACAACATGACTGATGCCGAAGAAAAACTCTGGTTTCACATCCGCCGCAAACAGATCCTCGCAACCCAGTTTTACCGCCAGCGACCCATCGGAAAATACATCGCTGACTTCTATGCGCCTGTGCCAAAACTGGTCATCGAGCTTGATGGCTCGCAGCATCTAAATGAAGCAGGAATAACAGCGGATTCCGCACGCACGGCGCACCTAGAATCTACCGGCATCCACGTCCTGCGATTCACCAACACGGACGTACTCACCAACCTCGGAGGCGTGCTCGAAATGATTCATCAATCCGTCTCGCACCGAACATCAACAGAAGCCCAGACATGACCCACCTCATCGCCGAAATTGACGGACCGCTTGCCATCATCACGCTCGACAATCCCGACAAACACAATGCTTTCGACGACACGCTGATTGCCGCGCTGACGGCGATTTTGCAAGACATCGACGGCAACCCGCAGGTGCGCGTCGTGATTCTTTCGGCGTCAGGAAAGTCATTCTCTGCTGGTGGCGATGTGAATTGGATGCGGCGCATGTCCGCCTATTCACAAGCTGAAAACTTGCGCGATGCGAAGGGGCTGGCGACGTTGATGCGCACTCTCTATGGCCTGTCCAAACCGACCATCGCGCGCGTGCATGGCAATGCCTTTGGCGGCGGCGTAGGGCTGGTCGCGTGTTGCGATATGGCGGTGGGCACTCATGCGGCGGCGTTCTCGCTTTCTGAGGTCAAGCTCGGCTTGATCCCGGCGGCGATTTCGCCGTACGTCATTGCCGCCATCGGCGAGCGTGCGGCACGGCGCTACTTCCTGACCGGCGAGCGATTTGATGCGGCCGAGGCGTACCGTCTGGGTTTGTTGCACGAATTGGCGCAATCCGACGATGATATGGATGACAAGATCAACGATCTTTGCACTGCTCTCTTCGCCGCCGGCCCGCACGCTGTTGCCGAGGCAAAATCGCTGATCGCGGCAGTGGCGAATCAGCCAATCAACGACGCGTTGGTGGCCGACACCGCCAAGCGCATTGCGCGAGTGCGCGCGAGCCCCGAGGGCAAGGAAGGGCTGTCTGCATTCCTTGCCAAACGAAAACCCAACTGGTCAACCGAAGGATAGTCATGGCAAAAGTTCAAATTCTGTTCCCGATACTGGCGATGGTGATTCTCACGTTTATCGTTGCAGGGGTCTTGCTGAAGCGCCGCATCGCTGCGTTCAAAGCGAAGCGCCTTCATCCGCAAAAGACCGCGCTCTCCGCGCAAATGGCGGCGTTGCTGGAAGACACGCGCGCCTCGGATAACTTTCGCAATCTGTTCGAGACACCGGTGTTGTTCTACGTCGCGATGCTCACCATTTTTTCGGCGGAGCTGGTGACGGCCGCCCATGTCTGGTTGGCATGGGGCTACGTGGCTGCGCGTTGTGCGCATAGCTTCATTCAGTGCACCAGCAACATCGTGATGCGCCGCTTCTATGCGTTTCTGACCAGTGGCACACTCTTGCTCGCGATCTGGCTCCTGATCGGTTATCAGCTTCATTTTGGCAAGTAGAATCTGGCATGTTCAATAAGATCCTCATTGCCAATCGCGGCGAAATCGCCTGCCGTGTGATGCGCACCTGCCAGCGTTTGGGCATCCGTACCGTGGCGGTTTTTTCTGAAGCCGACGCGAACGCCCAGCACGTCAAAGCCGCCGATGAAGCGTTCTTGATCGGTGGTCCGCGTCCAGCGGATTCGTATCTGAAGATCGACGCCATCATTGCGGCAGCAAAAGAGTCGGGTGCCGACGCTATTCACCCCGGCTATGGATTTTTGTCGGAGAACGAGAACTTCGCGCGAGCATGCGAGAAAGCCAATATCGTTTTCATTGGCCCGACCCCGGAATCCATTAAAAAAATGGGTTCAAAGAGTGCCGCGAAAGCGCTCATGCAAACGGCCAAGGTGCCCGTCGTTCCTGGTTATCACGGCGATAACCAAGATGCGAAATTTCTGGCGGATCAAGCCAATGCTGTTGGCTACCCACTCCTCATCAAGGCAGTCGCCGGCGGTGGCGGCAAAGGCATGCGCTTGGTTGAGCGCGCAGATGATTTCATTGCGCAACTGGAGTCCGCACGACGAGAAGCCGCGAATGCGTTCGGCAACGATGACGTGCTGATCGAGCGTTTCGTGCAAGGGCCCCACCACATCGAGTTTCAGGTGTTCGGTGATACCCACGGCAATGTCGTGCATTTGTTCGAGCGCGAATGCTCGATTCAGCGCCGCCATCAAAAAGTGCTGGAAGAAACGCCCTCGCCTTTTCTTGACGACGCGATGCGCCAGCAAATGGGTGATGCTGCCGTTGCCGCAGCACGGGCGATTGCCTATCGCGGCGCGGGCACGATTGAATTCATCGTGGGGGAAGACCGCGAATTTTTCTTCATGGAAATGAATACGCGTCTGCAAGTTGAGCACCCGATCACGGAAATGATTACCGGCGAGGATCTGGTGGAATGGCAATTGTTGGTCGCCGCAGGTGAGCCGCTGCCGTTGCTGCAATCCGAAATCATCAGCGGCGGTCACGCGATTGAGGTGCGCGTGTGCGCTGAAAATCCAGCCAACGATTTTCTGCCCGAGACCGGCACGATGCATGTATTCGCAACACCTGGCACCAGCAACGATGATGACGTGCGGCTCGATACGGGCGTCATTTCCGGCGATGACATCAGCGTGTACTACGACCCCATGATCGCCAAACTCGTTGTCTGGGGCGGTGATCGGGGTGAAGCCATTCGCCGCATGCAAGTCGCACTAGCCGAAACCGAAGTCGTCGGCGTCACGACCAATCTAGAATTTTTGCAGCAGCTCGTGCAGCATCCCGCGTTCATCGCAGGCCATACCGATACCGGCTTCATCGCACGCCATCGCGCAGCGCTCATTCCCAGCGCAACCTGTCCCGATGCCGCCCTGATTACCGCATCACTGTTCGAGCTCGCCCGCGAACAAGTTAACGCAGGCCGCGACGTGTGGGATTTGAAAACAGGTTGGTGGCTCAATCGTGGCGCTACTCGGACGTTGGAATTTCACACCGCTGATGACGCACTCACCGCGGTGGTGCATGTGGCCACGCACGCGAAGCATCAGCAATTGCGCATCGCCGACCGCGAATACACTGTGACCAACGTCGCCGTCGATGGTACAGAAGTTCGCGCCAACGTGAACGACCACGCCGAGACCGCGCGCGTGATTGCGCATGACAACACCTTCGCCGTATTGCTCGCCAACACCCGCCACACCTTGCGTTTGGTCGATCCCTTCCACTTCGAAGCCAGCAGCGAGGGCAACGATGGCCGCCTCACGGCGATGATGCCGGGACGCGTGGTGAAGGTGATGGCCGCAGCAGGGGATCAAGTGAAAAAAGGTCAACCGCTCATCATCATGGAAGCGATGAAAATGGAGCACACCATCGTCAGCCCGCGTGATGGCGTGGTGGAGCGCGTGGCGTTTAAGGTGGGTGAGATGGTGGCGGCGGATGCAGTGCTGTTTGCGTTTGCGGAAGCCGTGACGACGTAGCTTGCACCCTCACCCATGCAGGCTCCCCAAACAAAAAGAGCCACGCGATCTGCGTGGCTCTTTTCTTTCTACAACAACACTACGACGACTTACCCACTACAACTCACAAACTGTTCTCAATCAATAGCCGCGTTGATATGACGGCGCTGGTTGAGTATTTGGCCTGACATCCACGCTGACCGGGATGGTAGGGCCGGGCTGATAGCTTAAGCGTGTGGTGTAGTCACGGCCATGATAGCGATAGCGCACATCGTAGCCACGTACTTCATCGCGATAGTCCGACACCGTCGTACAGCGTTCAACGTTGCGGACTTCAGGTGCACGTTGTACTTCAACATAGTCGCGACCATAACCGTTGGACGCATAGCGATAATTGTCGTCACGTCCACGACTATTCCGTTCGATGTCGTTGCCGATCACGCCGCCGAGAATTGCACCGACTGCGGTGCCACGGTCGCGTCCACCAGAACTGTTGCCGACCTGATGGCCGATCACGCCACCGATCACAGCGCCGAGTACGGCGCCAGCACCACCTTGGTTGTAGCGGCCATCGTCAACCACCCGTTGTTCCTGATAACGGTCGTTGTAGCCACGACGATTGTGGTGACGAGCATCATGAACCGCAACTTGCTCAACGCGGCATTCGCGGCGCGGCACAGCAATACGCTCTAGGATCGGGGTCGAAGAAATCACTTGGGCAACGTCGGTGAACTGAGGGCTGCCGTATTGCGCGCCTTGATCGTACGGATTCGCGCTGGCACTCGCCGCCAAACCTGCAGAAATCAAACCTGCCAATACAGTCAAACGCTTCATTGTGATACCTCCAAGTTGTTGAAATGCGGTTAAAGAACCGCACTTGACCAACGCGGGTTTATTGACGGTGGTTGACGTGCGGCTGGGTCGCGAACAGTCACGCAAGCGTGCGGCTTTTTTAATTGTTCATAAAATCAATACCTTGGTACATATCTCCGCGAACGCTTTACGATATAAGCCGTCGATAAAAACACTGCAAGCAAGTGCAGGCAATTCATCCTAAAATCATGTTCGATCTTACAATCTCACTCATACGCTCATTCACACATTCGCATCGTTCAGGAGTTCACCATGGCTGCCGTCCTCGATACCCCCACTGCAAAAAACGTTGTTATCCCCACCGTCAAGCTGCTCATCAACGGCAAATTCGTTGAATCGAAAACGCAGAATTGGAAAGATGTTGTCAACCCCGCCACGCAGGAAGTCATTTCCCGCGTGCCCTTCGCGACCAAGGAGGAGATTGATGCGGCCATCGCCAGCGCGGCGGAAGCGTTCAAAACGTGGAAGAACACGCCACTAGGCGCACGTGCACGGGTGATGCTTAAGCTTCAGGAACTAGTACGCCGCGATATGAAAAAACTCGCTGCTTGCATCACGGCCGAACAAGGTAAGACTTTGCCGGACGCAGAGGGCGACGTGTTTCGCGGCCTAGAAGTAGTTGAGCATGCTTGTTCTATCGGCACGCTCTCACTCGGCGAATACGCAGAGAACGTCGCCAATGGTGTGGACACCTATTTCATCCGTCAACCCATTGGCGTATGTGCAGGTATCACGCCATTCAATTTTCCAGCGATGATTCCGTTGTGGATGTTCCCGATGGCGATCGTCTGCGGCAACACCTTTGTGTTGAAGCCTTCCGAGCAAGACCCGATGACGCCGATGTTGCTCGCAGAATTGGCACTCGAAGCCGGCGTGCCACCGGGCGTGCTGAACGTGATCCACGGCGGCAAAGAATCGGTAGACGCACTCTGCACGCACCCCAGCATCAAGGCCGTTTCGTTCGTCGGCTCATGCCACGTGGGTGAGCATGTCTACAATCTCGCCAGTACCAACGGCAAGCGCGCGCAGTGCATGATGGGTGCTAAAAACCATGCTGTCATCATGCCCGACGCAGCCAAGGATCAAGCGCTGGACTCCCTCGTCGGCGCGACCTTCGGTGCGGCAGGCCAACGCTGCATGGCAACATCAGTCACCGTGTTGGTTGGTGACGCGAACAAATGGATTCCAGACATCGTTGCCAAGGCAAAAACCTTGAAACTAAACGCAGGAACGGTACCTGGCACGGACGTCGGACCGGTCGTCTCTGTGCAGGCGAAGGGACGCATCGAAAGCCTCATCGCCAAGGGTGTTGCCGAAGGCGCGAAACTCGAGCTTGATGGCCGCAACCCAACGGTGCCCGGCTACGAAAAAGGTAACTTCATCGCGCCGACGATTTTCTCTGGGGTGAAGCCCAGCCATTCCGTTTATTCCGAAGAAATTTTTGGGCCGGTCATGGTCATTGTTTCGGTCGATACGCTTGACGAAGCGATCGCCTTGACCAACGCCAACCCCTACGGCAACGGCACCGGCATCTTCACGCAATCGGGCGCCGCTGCACGCAAGTTTCAAAACGAAATCGACGTTGGTCAAGTCGGCATCAATGTGCCTGTTCCCGTGCCCGTTCCATACTTCAGCTTTACCGGCTCACGCGGCTCGAAACTCGGTGACCTCGGCCCGTATGGCAAGCAGGTGATTCAGTTTTATACGCAGGTAAAGACGGTGACCTCACGCTGGTTTGATGATGCAGCAGTGTCTGCGGGTGTGAATACCACCATCAGCTTGAAATAAATTTTTTCGCCCACGCGTCTGAACTGCGAAGGAAGATATGCGAATAGGATTCATCGGCCTCGGCCACATGGGTAACCCCATGGCGCGCAATTTGTTGAAGCACGCGCACACGCTCAAGGTATTTGACGTGATGCCCGACCTGGTCAAGAAGCTCACTGAGTTGGGTTGCGAGGCGGCCACTTCGGCGGAAAAATGTGCCCACGATGTCGATGTGGTCATTACCATGCTGCCCTCATCGCCCCATGTACGCGCGGTGTATGCGGGTGGCGTGTTGGCGGGTGCGAAGGCGGGCACACTACTGATCGACTCCTCCACGATTGACCCGCACACCTCGCGCGACGTGGCGTTTGATGCGAAGGCAAAAGGCTTTCGCATGATCGATGCGCCGGTCTCAGGTGGCACTGGTGGTGCCGACGCAGGCACGCTCACCTTCATGGTTGGTGGCGACTTCGCCGACTTTGAAAAAGCCAAACCGATCCTCGAATGCATGGGCAAAAACATCGTGCATTGCGGTGGTGCAGGCAACGGTCAGGTCGCAAAAATCTGCAACAACATGATGTTGGCGATCGAGATGATCGCGACCGCTGAAGGCATGGCGCTGGCAGTGAAGCTGGGGATGGATCCGAAAGTGTTTGCAGGGATTGCGAATACGTCGAGTGGTCGCTGCTGGAGTTCGGATACCTACAATCCTTACCCCGGCGTGATTCCCACGGCGCCGGCTTCGCGCGACTACGCGGGCGGGTTCGGCGCGGATTTGATGCTTAAGGATTTGACGCTGGTGACCGAAGCAGCGAAGGCCGCACGCCAGCCGGTGATGCTTGGGGCGGCGGCGCAACAGCTGTATCAAATGCACTCGGCTATGGGCAATGGCGGCTTGGATTTTTCTAGCATTATCAAGTTGTACAAGAAGGATTAACCCACCACACAAACGACCACCACGGCCATGATTAAACACACCATCGAAAACCACACCTGCATCGTCACCATCGACAACCCATCGGCCAATACGTGGACGCCTGAGTCGCTGCGCGCGCTCAAAACGCTCACGCACGAACTAGAAGCCAACCGCAGCATCTACGCCGCCATCATCACTGGCGCAGGTGAAAAATTTTTCTCGGCGGGAGCAGACTTGAAGAGCTTCAAGATGACTGGCGACGCGGACAAAGCCAAGGCGCGCGCTTTTATCACAGCCTTTGGCGAGGCATTTGAGGCCTGGATGAACGCACGCTTTGTTACCATCGCCGCCATCAATGGCTATGCGATGGGCGGTGGCATGGAGTGCGCGCTGGCCTGTGACCTTCGCATCGCTGAATCGCATGCGCAGATGGCGCTGCCAGAGCCAGCCATTGGCTTACTGCCGGGCGGATGCGGTACACAAAATCTGCCGTGGCTGGTCGGCGAAGGTTGGGCAAAACGGATGATTCTCACCAACGAACGCGTAAACGCCGAGACCGCATTGCGCATTGGTCTGGTTGAAGAAGTCGTTGAGAAGGGCAAATCGTTGGACGCCGCGAAGGCAATGGCGGAACGTGTGGCCGGACTCTCGCCGAAAGCGGTTGAGTATTGCAAATCGCTCATCCACAACGCACGCAATGGCATTCAGCGACACGCGGGTTTATCGCTTGAGCGTGAACGCTTTATGGATTTGTTTGAATTTGACGATCAAAACGAAGGCGTCACGGCATTTTTGGAAAAGCGCAAACCGAATTGGAAAAATGGCTGAAATACCCCGTCCCTGCTAGGGTTTCAAGCTATCCTCCAATTTGCCGACGCTTCCAACCATGACCACCGAACACTCCAGCAAGTCAATTCTCATCGACGTGCGCAACCATATCGCGCATCTCACACTCAATCGCCCACAGGCACTCAACGCCCTCTCGCACGAGATGGTTGCTGAGCTATCCGCGCTACTGAAGCGCTGGTCAACTGACGATGATGTACACGCCATCATCATTCGCGGCGCGGGTGAAAAAGCATTTTGCGCGGGCGGAGACATTCGCGTGTTGTACGAAATTGGTAAGCGCGGTGATGGCAGCGAGCAGGAATTTTTTCGCGAAGAGTATCAGCTCAACTACTTGATCCATCGCTACCTGGCTGATACCGGCAAGCCCTACATCGCGTGGATCGATGGCATCGTCATGGGCGGCGGCATGGGCATCGCGCAAGGCGCGCCGATTCGTATCGTCGGCGGCCGTACAAAAATGGCGATGCCGGAAACTGCGATTGGCCTATTCCCTGATGTGGGCGGCACGTACTTTCTGTCGCGCTGCCCCGGTGCGTTGGGGCTGTACCTCGGCCTCACGGGTCAGACGATCAAAGCCGCCGATGCGCTCTACGCGGGCCTTGCCACCCACTACATTGCAAGCGAGACGGCATTCGAATTCGATTACGCACTCGATAGCCTCGTCGATTGGCCGCGCGGAGCCGTGCCCGCGCTTCACGAAATCGTGAAGAAATTTTCCAGCGCGCCGATTGAGCCCGCCACGCTGCCGTCACTACGCGCCGATATTGATCGTCACTTCGCCGGTAAGGACAGTGTGCGCGCGATCATCTCCTCGCTCGAAACCGACACCACGCCATGGGCAACAACGACGATTGCCACACTGCGCAAACGCTCGCCAACGATGCTCGAAGTCACCAAGCGCGCCATCGAGCGCGCCGCCACACTCTCGCTCGCGGGCTGCTTTCGCATGGAGCTGGATCTGGTGATGCGCACGTTCGCGCACGGCGATGTGATGGAAGGCGTACGCGCCCTGATGATCGACAAAGACCTCGCGCCGAAGTGGAATCCCGCGAAGCTCGAAGACGTTTCATGCGCCAGCATCGCGCATTTTTTTTCGAGCCCGTGGAGAGCGGATACGCATCCACTTAGAAATTTATAATGTCTGAAACCTTGCGTAGGGTGGGCAAAGCGTAGCGTGCCCACGTATCGGCGTGGGCA
>JAYTVA010000078.1:0-5023 GCA_043744255.1 Burkholderiales bacterium
GTGAAGTAAACGCCTGCCAGATGGGTGACTATGCCGCTTCCCGAGGAAGCGTAGTTCAACTTGCCCGGTTCCTTGCGGGCACGATCGAGCAGATCCGACACGCTAGTGAGGCCGGATTGCTTGCTGGCAATTAGTAGGAGCGGTGCTACGGTTAGGCGCGTAATTGGCACAAAATCGTCAGGGGTGTACGGTACTTTGTAGAGGAGATTGTCGCTGCCCATGAGGCTCGCGTTACCGAGATACAAGGTGTAGCCATCGGGCGCGGAGCGGGCAACTGCGCCGGCCGCGATCGTGGTGCCTGCGCCTGCTTTGTTGTCAATAATGATGGGGTGGCCCAGCTCGCGTGAAAGCGCGTCGGAAAAATTCCGCGCTACGTTGTCGGCACCGCCGCCTGGCGGAAAACCAACGACTAGCGTGATTGGCTTGGTGGGATAAGCCTGGGCAAATGGGGCGCTCGACACACCTAGGGCGACGAGTAGGGTGATAAATTGTTTAGTCAATGACATAGATGTCTTCCTTGGGTTGTTTTGCTTCAAATGGGGTTACTGTCCGGTGAACCGGGCTTTTCTTTTTTCTTTCCATGCCAGTGCGCCTTCCTTGATGTCGGAGGACTGCTCGGTGCGGATGACTTGCTGGCGTGCGGCCTCCACGTCAAATCGTCCAGCTGCAATTTGGTTTAGTGCTTCTTTCATTCCCTGCACGGCGATGGGTGCCATAGCGCCCAAAGTTTCGGTGAGTTCTTCGACTCGGGCTGCGAGGTTCTCTGCGGCAACAATTTCGTTCAACATGCCGATTTGCAACATTTCATCGGCTTCTATTTTCTGCGCAGCCAGGAACAGCTTCTTGGCGTTGTTGATGCCAAGGCGACTTACATAACGTTGCATCGCGCCGGGATAAATGTGTAATCCAAGGCGCGCGGCGGACATAAACATGTTGCTACCCGGTACGCCCACACGGAAATCGCATGCCAGACAGAGGTCAGTTGCTCCGCCATAAACGCCGCCGTTTACGGCCGCTATCGTGATGGGCCGCGCGGCTTCGATTGCATCAATGACGCTGCCGAAGTAGAGTGAACCTTTGTCCTTGACGTTACCGGCCAGCGATGAGATGTCATAGCCGCTGCTAAAGTACTTCCCGGTCGC
This sequence comes from Burkholderiales bacterium, assembly GCA_043744255.1. GTDB lineage: Bacteria > Pseudomonadota > Gammaproteobacteria > Burkholderiales > Usitatibacteraceae > UKL13-2. The sequence continues at coordinate 1,143 of JAYTVA010000078.1, forward strand.
ATGGAACCGCAGTATCAGGATCTCCGGAGTGTTGTTGACCAAAACAAGGTGGTCCAACAGCGCATCCAGGTCGTCAGGCGTGAGACGGTTCGCTTGTTCGGGGCGACGCAGGGAGATCGTTGCTACGGGGCCGCGAAATTCAAGCTTTGGGATTTCGTTCATTGAGATCACTGTTGATGACATATGAGACATCACAAATACGTACTGATATATCAACTTTAACCTTAATTCCTCAGTTGGACATGTGAAATCGAGCGAAAAGCCTTATAGAACGGCTGATTGAACGCTGTGAACCCGTCTCCCGATGGGTGAAACGAAAAAACACAGGGTCGTTCCGCCGCAAGCCCTTTGCGAATTGACTTCCAGCGTTTTTCAGTAAACTCCGGCGCAGTTGAAGGAAAAACGCGGGAAGCCAATATTTACGTGGCTTCGCGCCAGATTTGCCGATTTTCCAACTGAGGAATTAAGGTTTAATCCAGAAAATAGAGTTTGAAACAAATAGGCACTACGTTGCAATCGTTACAAGACCGAGTCCGCGACGCTATCGATGAGGCCATACATGCTGGAAAACTGAACCCCGGAGAAAAGTTCGATGAGCGGAAGTATGCAAAGCAGTTCGAAACATCGCGCACGCCCGTTCGCGAAGCACCGATAGTGCTGGCGCCTCAAGGCCTTGTGACCATCATGCCGCGATCAGGCATATTTGTGTTCCGTGCCAGCTCAGCTGAGCTGGTTGCAATGTTTGAAGCATTGGCCGAACTGGAGGGCGTAGTAACCCGATTGGCCACGAAACGGATGACCACGGACGACAAAGCTAAGCATCGGAGATGCGCTACGGCACGGGGGAGAGAGGCCGTACAGCGCCGATTCGGGCGGCTACGTTGACGCCAATGATCGATTCCACAACGTGTTCTACCAAGCGGCCGCTAATCCGTATCTGACCGAACAGATTCGTTCGCTTCGCCGTCGACTCGCACTTTATTGGCGCAACCGTGGACTAATCAGCGCCAATCGCCTCGCTAGCTCACACGCGGAACACGATACTGTGTTGCGTGCGGTGCAGGCTAACAATCCTAACGCTGCTGCCGCTGCGATGCGCGCGCACATATCAGCGGGTGAGCGCGCAGTTACCGATCTGGTGTTGCAAGCCAGGGTACAAGACTAGCGGTTCCTCCAAGCCGGAAGCGGCACCCTTTGATGCCGCAGCGGGAAAGATGGCTTTTAGATTTGTGAGGTAAGCAGCGGTACAACTTCAAACAGATCGCCGACCAAGCCGTAATCCGCTACGCCGAAGATAGGCGCATCGGGGTCTTTGTTGATGGCGACGATGACTTTGCTGTCTTTCATTCCTGCCAGATGCTGAATCGCACCGCTGATGCCGACCGCGATGTACAAGTCAGGCGCGACGATCTTGCCAGTTTGTCCGACCTGATAGTCGTTTGGCACGAAGCCGGCGTCGACGGCTGCACGTGAAGCACCCATTGCGGCATTCAGCTTGTCAGCTAAAGGCGTCAACAGTTCGCGATATTTTTCGCCGGAGCCAAGGCCGCGACCACCGGAAACGATGATCTTCGCGGCGGTCAATTCAGGGCGCTCGCTCTTGGTGATCTCGGCTGAGACGAAGCTCGACAGGCCGCTATCGGCAACAGGTGTAATGCTCTCCACCGTACCACTGCCGCCAGTCGTTGCCGCAGCAGCGAATGCCGTGCCGCGAACGGTAACTACTTTCAGACTGTCGCTTGATTTGACTGTGGCGTATGCGCTGCCCGCATAGATCGGACGAACGAACGTGTCGGCATCGACAACTTTGATGATGTCGCTGATCTGCGCTTTGTCGAGCAGGGCTGCGACACGAGGCGCAACGCCCTTGCCATACGCAGTGGCTGGTGCAAGGATGTGGCTGTAAGCCGCAGCCACAGCCACCACTTGAGCAGCAGCGCTTTCTGGCAACAGGTTCGCATGCGCGGCGCTGTCCGCCAGCAATACTTTCGACACGCCCGCAACCTGCGCCGCCGCCGCCGCCGCGGCGCTCGCGTTGTGGCCAGCGACGAGCACATGCACGTCTCCACCAATGGCGGTCGCCGCTGAAATGACGTTCAGCGTCGCAGCTCTGAGCGAGCCGTGATCATGTTCAGCAATGACAAGATTCATCATGGTTAGATCACCTTCGCTTCGTTTCTGAGTTTGTCGATTAGCGCGGCAACATCCGCGACTTTCACACCCGCTTGACGCTTCGGCGGCTCGTCTACACGCAGCGTAGTCAGACGTGGCGTGACATCAACACCCAAATCTGCGGGCTTGAAAATATCAAGCTGCTTTTTCTTCGCTTTCATGATGTTCGGCAGCGTGGCATAACGCGGCTCGTTCAAACGAAGGTCGGTAGTAATGATCGCCGGGAGCTTAATGGCAACCGTTTCCGCGCCACCGTCGATTTCACGCGTCACCGTGGCTATGTCGCCCGCCACTTCAACTTTCGAAGCAAACGTAGCCTGCCCCCAGCCGAGCAAAGCAGCCAGCATCTGGCCGGTCTGATTGGCGTCGTCATCAATCGCCTGTTTGCCGAGAATGACCAGCTTTGGCTGTTCCTTCTCAACAATGGCTTTCAAGAGTTTCGCCACGGCGAGCGGCTGCAATTCAACGTCGGTTTCAATCAGGATGCCACGATCAGCGCCGATGGCCATCGCGTTGCGCAACGTTTCCTGACATTGCACGACACCTGCGGAAACCGCGATCACCTCGGTGGCGATACTTTTCTCGCGCAGCCGCACCGCTTCTTCGACTGCGATTTCGCAGAAGGGGTTCATCGACATTTTGACGTTGGCGGTATCGACGCCCGTGTTATCTGGCTTGACGCGTACTTTGACGTTGTAATCGACGACGCGTTTGACCGGGACTAGTATCTTCACACCTGCTCCTGCGAGGGCGAATGCCGCAGGGGCATTGCCAAGTTGACGTTGACGGTAACGCGTGATTATAGAAATCTGCGAGCGCGCGCCGATTGTTTCTAAACAGCGCAGAGCCGTGGCTCTAAATCCTTTAATGGCACGCGCACAGTATTGCTGGACAATTGCGCCATGGAAATGGATTCCAACAGCCGTACTTTCACACAGAGTCGCAATGAATACGTGCTTACGGAGCGCTTCATTGCCACGAGCAGAGCGCTGCATGCGACAAAATGCGACCAAAATGCAGAATAAAAAAATATTGATGGTCGTCAGCGATGCGTGAAACGATAGCCCAGGCGGGCCGCTATCTGATCGGTGCGTTCATTGCGTTGGCGGTGGACGCAACCATCGTTTCAATCGGGGTGAGAATTGGTGCGCCCGTCATGGTTGCGCGAGGGGTTGCACTGTTGGCGGGGGTGACGATCACCTATTTTTTCAATCGTCGCTATACGTTTACGCCATCAAGCGCTGCCTCGATCATTGATTGGGGGCGCTACGTTGCCGCACAATCGATTGGCACCACGCTGAATTTCGCAATCTCAACCGGGCTTTTGTATTGGTCCGACCGCAGCTTGTGGCAAATCTGGGGGGCAGTGCTTGTCGGGGCTGGCGTCGGATTCTGCGTGAATTTTTTCTCGGCGCGGCAGCATCTCAACCGTTAGTCCGGTGGCTGCGGACGATTGCCGCGAATATCGACCGCTGTGGTGGGATTCAGGCTTGCTGCTGAGATTGGCGGCACCATCGCGGCCGATCGGTTCATGCGGCGCATGTAGCCCAGCGCTGTTACCGGCACGCCAAATGCCCATAGACCGCCAACCCACTTCGCGGTGCGCCAGGACGGCTCAGCAATGAACAAGGCGATACCTGCGAGCGCAATGATGAACGAGACAAACGGCAGCATCACCAGCAGGCTGGTACGGTAGCGCCCCCACCACG
>JAYTVA010000079.1:0-66752 GCA_043744255.1 Burkholderiales bacterium
AAAGCGATGACATCATTCGCGGCAGATAAACCATGTTGGACTGAACCGCCTGCGAGACGGTGGTGTGTGTTTGGGCGATAGGGGATTTGAACCCGTCCCCGGTGCTTCCGACAAACTATAACCCAGCCCAGCGCCGTTGCACTCTGCGCAGATGACTTACATTGCTGGGTTGACCACTGCTGTGTCGCGGAATCGCGTAGATAGCGTACGCCACAGCGTCAGCCGCGCGCGTGACGCGCAACACGGCCAGAGACACCCGCGAGCGTGGTGCGAATTTCTTGCTTTGTTGGTATCGCCAAGCAAGCCTCACGGTGGCCCTCTGGCTTGGCCGACGCTGCTGCCCGGTGTTGGCAACCGAGCGCACCCCGCCAACGTTGCCACCACCTTGAGCACATTCGCCTTGCAGCACGGACACAGCAGCGCATCGATCTTGGCCACCCGCGCCATGAACGCCTGCGCTGACGCTTGGGCTTGCCGGTTGGCGCTGGGCATCTGCAATGCCAGCCTAGCCTCGGCCAGTTTGTCTGTCTTGCAGGCACTGGCCAGCACCCCGTAATGACGAATGCGCTTGATGCCCGTGGGCAGCACGTGCAGCAAGAAGCGTCGGATGAATTCGCCACCCGCAAGACGCTCGATGCGCTTGCCCCTATGGTCGTCCGCTCTGACGGTAAAGACAATGTCGTGGGGCGTGATCGCTTTGACCCCTTGAGCTTCAGCAGCTACCCGACGGTTCCTCGTGCGTAGGCCATTGTCAGGTAGCTGCGCAACCTGACCTACCGAAGCTGATCCGCCAAACTTAGCCGCTGTTGCGAAGAATCTCATCCGCATGAATTTAGGCGATGCCGCATTCAGCGCGATGAGATTCTTCACCCGAACAAGCCGGGTTTAGGATGACAAGTTTTGTGAGTGCTGCATTGGTAGGGTGGGCAAAGCGTAGCGTGCCCACGTTGCCGCCATCACACCGTCACTAATGAAAATCCCGTGACGCCGTGGCCAGCGCGCCCAACAAACGCGTGTCGTCCACCAATTTCTCGGCAATCAAATGCACCACCGCGCCTTGTTTCTCCACGCGGCCGATCACGGTCATGAAGCGCGAGAACACGAGCGCCTTGCGTTGTGATGCGGCAATCGACGACCAGACCACGACGTTGACGTAACCGGTCTCGTCTTCCAAGGTGACAAACGTTGTGCCGTTGGCGGTTGCCGGGCGTTGCCGGCAGGTGACGATACCGGCCGCGCGCACGCGGCGGCCACTGACGGTGTTGTTGATGTCGGCCGCGCTGACGGCGCGTGCCTCCGTCAGTCGCCCTCGCAACAACGCTACCGGGTGCCGCCGTAGGGTGAGGCCGGTGGCGCGATAGTCTTCAAGAATGTCGCTCGCTTCCGTCGGTGCCAGCAAGCTCGGTTGTGCTGTTTCATCAGGTGATAAAAATAAGGCGGCGTCACGCTCGGTGCCGAGGGCCTGCCAGAGCGCTTCACGACGATGGCCGGCCAGCGATTGCAGCGCATCGGCGGCGGCAAGTGCGTTGAGGTCTTTGGCGTCGAGTCGCGCGCGGCGTTTTAGATCAGCGACATCGGTAAAGATGCTTTCTGCGCGCACGATTTCGATGCGATCGGCGGCGTCCTGCGACAAACTGGCGACCATGCGGAGCCCCAAACGTAACGCGGGCGATGCCTCAAACGCCTCGCCAGTTCTAGGGTTTGGCGATTCCAACACGCAATCCCATGCACTCACCGTCACATCCACCGGCAGCACCACCACACCGCTGCGCTTCACATCTTGCACCAGTTGCGAAGGCGAATAAAAACCCAGCGGCTGCGAATTCAGTAGCCCGCAAGTGAACGCCGCCGGGTGATGACACTTCATCCACGCCGACACGTACACCAGTAGCGCAAAACTCGCGGCGTGCGATTCGGGAAATCCATATTCGCCGAAGCCCTGCATCTGCCGGTAGAGCTGCTCGGCGTATTCTGCGCTGTAGCCGCGCGCCAACATGCCGCCGATGAGCTGCGGACGAAACGGCTCGATCCCGCCTTTGCGCTTCCATGCGGCCATCGCGCGCCGCAGGCGATCCGCCTCGCCAGGTGTGAAGCCCGCCGCAATCACCGCCAACTGCATCACCTGCTCTTGAAAAATCGACACGCCGAGCGTGCGTTCGAGCACGTGCTTGACGGCCTCACTCGGGTAGACAACTTTCTCCTGACCGTTGCGCCGCTTTAGATATGGATGCACCATGCCGCCCTGAATCGGGCCGGGGCGCACGATGGCGACCTCGATGACGAGATCGTAAAAATTCTTCGGCTTTAGACGTGGCAGCATCGACATCTGCGCGCGCGACTCGATCTGAAAAACGCCGATGGTCTCAGCGCGCTGAATCATGCGATAGGTCGCGGCATCTTCGGCGGGAATGTCATGCACCGCCATCGCCGTCTTGTGAAAACAATTGAGCGCATCGAGGGTTTTACGAATCGCGGTCAACATGCCGAGCGCGAGAATATCGACCTTGATGAGCCCCAATTCATCGAGGTCGTCTTTGTCCCATTGAATCACGGTGCGATCTGGCATGGCCGCGTTTTCGACCGGCACCAGCCGCGTGAGGCGATCACGCGCGATCACGAAGCCGCCGGAGTGTTGCGACAAATGGCGCGGGAAGCCGACCAGCGTTTCGGTCAACGTCAGCAGGCGCTGCATCAGTGGTTGCGCGGGATCAAAACCTGCTTCGATCAAACGCTCGTCGGCAATTTTTTGCCCGTCCCACCAGACGATGGCGCGCGACAGCGCATCGAGCTGATCGAGCGACAGGCCGAGCGCTTTGCCGACATCACGAATCGCGCCTTTGGGCCGGTACGTGGAAACGGCAGCCGTCAATGCGGTACGGTCGCGGCCATATTTTTGGTACAGGTATTGAATGACCTCCTCGCGCCGCTCGTGCTCGAAATCAACGTCGATGTCGGGTGGCTCGTTACGCTCGCGCGAGATGAAGCGCTCGAACAACACTTGCATGCGCGCCGGATCGACCTCGGTGATGCCGAGGCAATAACACACCGCCGAGTTGGCCGCCGAGCCGCGCCCTTGGCACAAGATGCCTTGCCCTTTGGCAAATGCCACCACGTCGCAGATGGTCAAAAAAAACGCTTCGTATTGCAAGTCACCAATCACGCGTAATTCGTGTTCGATCAATTTGATGACCGATTCGGGATGCGTTGCGCCATAGCGAATCGTCATGCCTTCATAAGTGAGCTGACGCAAGTGGCTCGCCGGGGTTGCCCCAGGCGGCACCACTTCGCGCGGATATTCGTAGCGCAATTCATCGAGCGAGAATTTGCAACGCGCGGCAACGTTCAGCGTCTCGGCGATCAGGCGAATCGGGTAGCGGCGCGCGGTTTGCGCGATCGGTTTGATGTGGCCTTCGCTATGCGCGAGCGCCGCCGTGCCCAGCTCGCTCACGGGTTGGTGCACGCGCGTGGCGGTGAGCACATCGTGCAACATTTTGCGACTGCGGTGATGCATGACGATGGGCTCACTCATGACCAGCGGGATGTGGGTAGCGGCCTCGATGGCTTCGAGTTGTTGCAAAGTATTGATGTCGTCTGCGCCGTAATCGAGTGCGGCACCCAGCCAGCAGGCGTTGTTGAAGCCGGTGCGCAAAGTGTTGAGGGTGGCGTGCAATTTTTCTGTGGGGTTTTTAGTAGGGGTTTTTGTACGTGCATCGAGCTTTGGGATGGCAATCGCCAAACATTCGGCGACCCCGTTTTCGATATCAGCACGTAGCAGTTGATAGCGACCTTTCACCGCGCGCCGCCGCGCATGGGTGATGAGCTCGCACAGGTTGCCGTAGCCTTCGCGCGTGGTGGCGAGCAAAATCAGCGTGGCAATTTCGGGCGCATCGTCGATGATGAAGCTGGCACCGATCAGCAACTTCAGGCCGCAGGCTTTCGCCGCCACATGCGCTCGCACCACACCCGCGACCGAGCACTCGTCGGTGATGGCAAGCGCGGAGTAGCGTTGCGCGTGCGCTTCCTCGACGATTTCTTCGGCGTGCGAGGCACCGCTGAGAAAAGTGAAGTTGGTGAGGCAATGGACGATGGCGAGGGAGGGGCGCATGGTGGTGTGAGGCCGTTACGGGATGAAAAGTTGAATGCCACGTGAAGCGTGGTCGTGCTCAACGCGCGGCACTTTCCCCTTTGAAAAAAGTGGGGTTTGCGGTGAATACTTTTTGGTACCGCCCAATCAAGCACCCGATGCAACAACATCACTTTTTGCGAAGGCAATCGTTGCATCCACGACCGAAAATCCCCCTCAATCCCCCTTTTGCAAAGGGGGAAGTGCCGCGCATTGATCTCGACTTACGTGAATGTTTTCTATTGCCGCGCAGTCTTCTCCTTCATGCAAAAAAACCATGCAAATACCAGCGCTTCCCCTGCCGAAAATCGCGGAACACCCAGCACACTTCCTGCTGCGGGTTGGTCGCGATAAAGTAGTCGCGCGCGACCGGCCGGCCATCCCACCAGCCGGTTTCAATTCGTTCGGGCCCGGCCAGCAAGGTGAGTGCGCCGTGATGTTGCGGGCAGTCGCCTACGGTTACCAGCGAGCGCGGTTCGCGCAAAAGCCAAGCGGGGCGCGGCTTTCCAGCCATTGCCGCGATATTTTTTGGCGCGCAGCCGAGCTGCCACGCGACCTCCGGGCGATGATCGTTACGCACTGCGATGTGATAAACATTGGCGTCACCCAAACGTGAAGCGAGGCGATCTAGTAGTCCGTTAGCTTTCTTGCCACCAGCCTCGCGGGTCGGTAGAAAACTTTCGTTTTCTTCTTTGAATGGCTGCAGGGCATGCGCGGTCAACGACACTGCGACCGCTGGTGTGTCGAACGTAATGGCATCAAGGCGTTCGCGCACCAACCGCAACCAATGGGCAGCATCACGGGTCGGCGCGCGGGTGGCGAAATCGAGATGCGTAAAACAATCGCGGCTATGTTTGAGCGAAATTCGCAGCGCGGTCACGCCTGCACCACGCGCACGCAAGAAACCTTCCATTTCGTTGAGCAGGTTAGTGATCGGTTGAATCAATCGCTCGCTATCGCCGATTTCAAACAGGAAATCGAGGCCGCTGGCAAAATTTTCCGGCAGCACGAAGTGCGCACGCGGATCGGGCACCACACCCAGCGCACGGTCGAGGTCGTGCAACATGGCCTCACCGAAGCGTTTGCGCAAACCTTCGCGCGGCTGCTTGAGTAAATCCCGCACGCGCGTGAAGCCGAGCGTGGAAAGTGCACGCAACGTGTCATGCGGCCAGTAAAACAGCGGCAGCGGAATGTCGGCGAGGCGCTCACGTAATTGCTGCTGGTGTTGGCACATGCGCACGCCTGTTTGATACTGCGTGGCGCGCGCCAGCAGTTGTGCGGCAAGCGCATTGGGCGCGATGCCGATAAGTGCGTGATAGCCGAGCGCGTGCACGCCGCGGCGAATACGTGCGGCGAGTTTGGCGATGCCGCCGAACAGCATGAGCGAGGTGGAAATTTCCATCACCACACCGGCATGATCGAGTTCGTTATCAATGGCTACGGCGGGCGTGAATTGCGCGAGCCACGCCGCGAGTTGTTGGAGGCATTGCTGTTCTTTGGTGCGCTCTCGCGACACGGCCACGAGCGTCGCATCCATTGCGCGCGCGCTAGCGAGAGTCATGCCGACGCTCAAGCCGACTGCGCGCGCCGCCGCATTCACGGCGTGCAACACCGGTCGCGATTCGGGGCCGTCGGTGACGACCAGTGTGAGCGCATCAATCAGCGCGCCGCCGACGTTGGTGCGGTTGACGGCCTCTAGCGACAGGCGTGGAAAGATGAGTGCGATCCAGAGCATCGACGGTCACTCAGCGATCCATTTCAAACGAACGCGCGCGGATGTTCGCGGGCATCGGTGCGCCCACGGGCTGCAACCACGCGGCGGCGGGAACAGCGCGTGGAATCTGGCGCGGCAGCCGGTGTGCTTGCAGGCATGGCAGCGTGCGGGTGTTGAGTTGCAACGATTTACCATGCGGCAGGCCGCGCCGTTTTATCAGCTGCAAGGTGATCTCGCCATGTGGTGCCGCATGCAAGGCAATGCGCAACTCGGCTGGCGAAGCGCGTTGCCCAGCCGCGAGTGGCCGCATCAGCACACACAGCGTGTTGTGCGTACGCGCCGCCTGCGAGAGCCTGCGCAGCGCGTAGTCGTGGGCGTGCCCATCGAGCCACGCGGTGACGATACCGATCGCGCCAGACAGCAGCGCCTGCTCGGTCGCCCACAAGGTATCGGCGACATTGGCGGTGTTGACGATGATGAGTTGCTTGAGATCGACGCCGCTTGCTGCCAACGCGGGCGCATAAGGAATCTGTGGTGGTAGAAATGGCGGCACCACCCACAGCATGCCGTTGCCGCCATTCACGGCAGCGACCGATTGCAGCGCGCGATGCGCAGGCAACAACAGCGACACTTCGCCAATGCCGGTGTGATCGCACAACAACTCCACCAAGCCCGGACGCGGCCAACCGCCGCCCGCCAGCTCGCGATCAAGCGCGGCAAAGCCGGTGGGCACGATTTCTGAAGGCGGTGACGCCGCATCACCCACGCGAAAAATCGCGGGGTGATGCAGGACATCTTGAAGAGAGGCGGACATGATGAAAACTCGAAACTGTATATTTATACAGTTTATAGGTTTTTGCAAGCGATACCTCTATATGAATAAATAGCGCATAGGCTGCACCACGGCCATCGGCGCAAACCCCATTATCCACGCGGTGTTTCAGGTAACTAGCCGCTCCCGAGCCGAGCCGCTACATCGCGACCGCGCTTTTGCTTGAATGCCAAAAAGTGATGGCAAATATGCTAAAGTGCTATCATTGATGTTATTTAGGCATGGTGAAAGCAATGGCATCTGTCACAGTCCGGAAGCTGCCTGAGGAGACGCATCGCGCCCTGCGCGTGCGTGCGGCACAACATGGCGTGAGCACAGAGGCAGAAATCCGCGCGATCCTCGAAAACGCGGTGCGACCAGAAGGTCGGATCAAACTGGGCTCTCTGCTCGCCGACATCGGTCGTGAAGTCGGCGGGATTGAGCTTGAAATTGAACGTGATCGGACGCCCAGCGAGCCGATGAGGTTTGAATGATCCTACTGGACACCAATGTCATCTCAGAGCCGCTGAGAGCGTCTGCGGACAAGAACGTCCTGGCGTGGATTGATGCGCAAATTATCGAAACGCTGTACCTCTCGACCATTAGCCTTGCGGAACTGCGGTTTGGCATCGCCGTGTTGCCTGAGGGCAAACGCCGCGATGCGCTTCGTTCAAGTCTTGAGCAGCGCGTGCTGCCGCTGTTCGCGGGTCGCATCTTGTCATTTGATGATGCCGCGTCGCAAGCGTATGCCACGCTGCGTGCTGCCACTCGCGCAGCGGGTCAAGCGATTTCACCAGCAGACGGCTACATTGCTGCAATCGCCGCAACGCATGGGTTTGCCGTCGCTACTCGCGATCCCTCGCCGTTTGACGCGGCTGGCGTGGCCGTCATCAATCCTTGGCGAGCGCGTAGCGACTAGGCGCGCATACAAGTTTCGTGAAAAACGACTAAGCAATCGCCCATGAAAAACGACCAGCAAGAACTCGCGATGTTGATTCGCTCGCACTTCCCGGTGGTGATTGTTGAGACGCCAGAGGAGATTCGTTTTCTGCGACTGATCGAGCAGGTGGCGAATTTGGAATCGCATGCGCTACTGGTGTGGAGCGTGGTCAATGGGATTCGCCGCAATAACCGCACCGACCCGGTGGTGCAGACCAACGATTTTCTTGATGCGTTGAAGCATATTCACAAGACGCGCCAGAACGGCGTGTATGTGTTGCTCGATGCACAGCCGTTTCTCGATGACCCGATCAACGAGCGCTTGATTCGAGAAATCGCGCTCGATTACTACAACGTTAATCGCACCTTGATCTTTGTTGGCTCGGCCATAAAGTTGCCGCCCGATTTGCAGCGCACCAGCGTGACCTTTCGCTTGAGCCTGCCGGATCTGAACGAACTGGCGACGGTGATTAGCGAAGAGGCAACGTATTGGATGCAGCAAAACGAAGGCAAAAAACCGCGCGCAGAACCGGATGTGTTGCGCATGTTGAGCCAGCATTTGCTGGGCTTCACCAAGGATGACGCGCGGCGCGTGGTGCGGCAATGTATGGAGCGTGGCGGCGTCATCGACATGGAGTCGATTGCGCGCGTGATGCAACACAAGCACGCCTCGCTGGCCTCGGGCGGCATTCTCACGCTCTCGACCGACTTTGCGAAATTTGCTGAAGTCGGCGGCCAGCGCCATCTCAAAAAATGGTTGGAACGCCGTCGTCCCGCCTTCGTTGGCGAGCAGAGTGCGGCCAAGCTCGATCCGCCGAAAGGTGTGTTGTTACTCGGCGTGCAAGGCGGTGGCAAAAGTCTCGCCGCCAAAGCGATCGCAGGCTCGTGGGCGGCACCGCTGCTACGTCTTGATGTGGGCGCGCTGTACAACAAATTTCACGGTGAGACCGAGCGCAACTTGCGCGAAGCGCTGACCACTGCCGAGGCGATGGCACCATGCGTGCTGTGGCTCGATGAAATCGAGAAGGGATTGTCGGTCGGCAACGATGGCAGCGACGGCGGCGTTTCGCGGCGGGTGCTGGGCACGCTGCTGACGTGGATGAGTGACAAGAAAAGCCGCGTGTTCATGGTGGCCACTGCCAACGACATTTCGCGCTTGCCACCAGAGTTGATGCGCAAAGGCCGCTTCGACGAAATCTTCTTTGTGGATTTACCAAGCGCCGACGTGCGCGAAGAAATTTTTCGCATTCACTTGGCGAAACGAGAACACGATATTGCCGCATTCGATCTGCCCGCACTCGCCACCGCAAGCGAAGGATTTTCCGGCGCGGAAATCGAGCAGGTGGTAGTCGCGGGGCTCTACGACGCGTTCGCGAACAAGCTGCCGCTATCCACCGCCATGTTGCAAAACGAAATTCGCAATACACGGCCGCTATCGGTCGTGCGCAGTGAAGAGGTCTGCGAGTTACGTGCCTGGGCGATGGAGCGTACGGTGATGGCGGATTGAGGAATTCGCGATGTAAGCGCGTGATTGCGACATATCGCAAATTGCGATACATTCTTCCATGCACATCATTTCAAAAAAAGCGCTTCAGCAGTTTTGGCAGAAGCATCCAACGGCACGTGGGCCGTTAGAGGTCTGGTACCGCTTGGTTAATGCTATCCATTTCACCAATTTCAGCGCGTTAAAGCACACCTTCAATTCTGCGGATTACGTTCCGCCGCATACCGTATTTGATATTGCTGGCAACAACTTCCGCATCATCGCGGTGATCCACTACAACCGTCAAAAGTTATACGTCCGCGAGGTCTTCACGCACGCAGAATACGACCAGTGGAGCAAAGCCAACCAAAGGACAAAATCATGAAAGCACCGATCATTGATGCGGCAAAAATCGCGCCGGCTTGGAGCAAATTCCAAGCGGCGTTGCCGGTGAAATTGAGCACCATTCGCAGCGATGCGGAATACGATCGCATGGTGGTGTTCATGAATGGCCTGCTGGACAGCGTTGGCGACGATGAGCAGCACCCACTCGCCGATTTGCTTGCGTTGGCTGGGCAACTGATCGAAGACTTTGAGCACACCCGCTACGCCATCCCGGAAGCGCTACCCCACGAGGTTTTGCGTTATCTCATGAATCAGCATGGGCTCACGCAAACGGACTTGGGCGCAGAGGTGGGTGGTCAGTCGGTCGTCAGCGAAATCCTCAGTGGGAAGCGCCCGATCAACGCGCGCCAAGCAAAAGCAATGGCGGAACGGTTCGGGGTGCCGGGCGGCGTTTTTCTTTGACGCCTGCGCTGCGCAACCGCAGCTTATTCGTGTTGGGCGTGTGTCAATTTTAACCAGCTACACGGATATTTTGAAAGACGGCGCACGCAACAAGTAAACCCATCCACTATTTGCTTAGCCACGCACTCGTCGCGATCAAGCGCACCCCCAATTACAGATTACGCCACCCCCCCCACAATTCCGCCACAATCCCGCCCCGTTGTTGCCTTTTCGTTAGGCTAAAGTCATGCTGCACCAAATCGCAACACGTCGAAAAATAACGCTGGATTGGGAGTAGCAACATGAATTTCATCAAGTCCGCATGGGCATTGTTCGTTGGTGCGAGCCGGTTTGTGGCGCGTGCATTCGGTTGGCTACTGGCAAAACTTTTTGGCACTTTCTCTTGGCGCTCGCCCGCGTGGGCGACGTGGCTGGGGTCGCGCGCGGGCACGGGGCTTGCCTACGCGGGGGCACGGCCGAAGCAAACCGCGCTCGTCGGTGCCGCGACGGTGCTCATCGCCGCCGCCGGAGCGGGCGCGTGGTGGTGGAACGAGCAACAGCCAAAGCCGGTCGAAACCAAATACCGCGTCACCGCGCCGGGCCGCATGGCCATTGAGGAACGCGACGCCACGCCCGAGCCGCTATACGTCGCTTTCGATATTTCTTCCGCACCGTTAGCGAATGCGGGCAAGACCATCACCACCGGCATTGAACTCGCGCCAAAACTCGATGGCGTGTGGACGTGGGATGACGACAAGACGCTGCGGTTTCAGCCCAAGACCGACTGGCCGATTGGTCAGCAACACACCGTCACGATGGAGAAAAAAGGGTTTTTGGCGGACAACGTGCGGGTCACAAAATATCGGTTCGATTTCAACAGCGCCGCGTTCGTCGCAAAAATTGCCGCTGGTGAGTTCTACCAAGACCCGCTCGATCCAGCACTCAAGAAGGTGGTGTCCACGGTGAATTTCACGCATCCCGTGGATACCGCTGAATTTGAAAAACGCATTCAGTTGAAATTCACTGGTCCCGATGCGAGCCTCAATAGCGAGCCGAAGTTTGTGGTCAGCTACGACAAACTCAAGCTGAACGCCTACATTCATTCAGCCCCGTTGCCGGTGCCCAAAGACGATAGCAGCGTCGCGATCAACATCGACGGCGGCTTGGTGGCGGCGCGCGGCAGCAACAAGACCCTGGCGGCGCTCACGCGCAATGTGCTGGTGCCGAACATCTACTCCCTACAGGTCAAAAAAATCACGCCGACGTTGGTGAAAAACGACAAGGCTGATCCCGAACAAGTGATGGTTTTTGAGACTTCCGCCACGGTGCATGAGAAAGAGTTCGCGAAGAACCTCAGCGCGTTCATCCTGCCGCTGTATCACCCTGACACCAAAGTTGAGGATCGCAAGTCCCCGCACAGTTGGCGCGCTGCCATGGTCGGCCCGGAGATTCTGAAGTTGAGCGAGCCGCTGAAGCTCGACGCGATCCCGGCTGAACGCGAACATGTGCAACTGCATAGTTTCAAATTTTCAGCGCCCGTGGGTCGCGATATTTTTGTGAAAGTGAACAAGGATTTCAAAGCGTTCGGCGGCTATTTGATGCGCAACGTTGTTGAGCAGACCGTGCGCGTGCCAGCGTACCCGAAGGAAGTGAAGATCCTGCATTCGGGCTCACTGTTGGCGATGAGCGGCGAGAAGAAAGTCTCGGTGATGACGCGCGATGTGCCCGCATTGCGCTACGAGGTTGGCCGTTTGCTGCCGCAACAGATTCAGCATCTGGTCACGATGTCGAACGGCAACTTCGCGTCGCCCGACTTTATCAACGATTTCGACGCGAACAATCTGACCGAACGATTTGAAGAGATCAATGAGCTGCCTTTGGCGGCACCGGGCAAATCGCAATACCACGCGTTTGACCTCGGCAAATACCTCGATAAGGCACAGGACAACAAGCGCGGCGTATTTTTCCTGACCGTCGAAGGGGTCATGGTCAACAAGGAAAAGAAAAAAGTGAGTGATGTCGGCGGCAAAGCCACCCGGCTCATCGTGGTCACCGATCTGGGCGTGGTGGTGAAGAAAAACGTCGATGGCAGCCAGGATGTGTTTGTGCAGTCGATTGCCAGCGGCGAGCCGGTCGCGGGCGCTGCCGTCGAAATTCTGGGCCGCAACGGGCTCGCAGTGCTTACGCAAACCACCGATGCCGAGGGCCGCGCACGCTTTGGCGATTTGAAATCGTACAAACGCGAGCAGCAGCCGGTGGTGTACGTGGTGAAAAAGGCGGGCGACCAGTCGTTTATGCCGATGAATCGCGCTGATCGCGATCTGGATGTGTCGCGCTTTGATGTCGGTGGTGTCGCCAATACGGCGCAGGCCAATCGGCTGTCGGCGTATCTGTTTTCAGATCGTGGCATCTATCGCCCCGGCGATGAAATTCGCGTCGGCATGATCGTCAAGTCGAGCGACTGGACACGGAAGCTTGCCGGCGTGCCGTTAGAGGCGATCATCACCGATGCGCGCGGCCTCACCGTCAAACGCGAAAAAATCAAACTCTCGGCCGCCGGCTTTGAAGAGCTGCGCCACACCACGCAGGAGACGTCGCCGACCGGCAACTACACGGTCAATTTGCATACGGTGCGAGACGGTGCGCCGGAGAGTTTGCTCGGTAGCGTGCAGGTGAAGGTGCGCGAATTTCTGCCGGATCGCTTGAAGATCGCGGCGCATCTGTCTGCCGAATCGTTCGAAGGCTGGGTGTCGCCGGACGACTTGAAGGCGCGCGTGAACTTGCAAAACCTATTCGGCACGCCCGCCGCTGATCGCCGCATCACCGGCACCTTGTCACTGAACCCATCGCAGGCCACCTTCGCGAGCTACAAGGATTACATCTTCACCGATCCGCAGCGATCCAAAGAAAGCTTCAACGAAAATCTCGCCGAGACCAAGACCGATGACAAGGGTGACGCGGAGTGGAATCTAAATCTGAAACGCTTCACGCGTGCGACCTATCGCTTGCTGGTGGTGACGCAGGGATTCGAGGCCGAAGGTGGCCGTAGCGTGACGGCTGAAACCGGCGTGCTGGTGTCGTCGATGCCTTATTTAGTGGGCTACAAAGCGGATGGTGATCTGGGCTACGTATCGCGGAACGCCGCGCGGGGCGTGGAGTTTATCGGTATCAACGCACAAGCAAAGAAGACTGCTGTCAGTGATTTGAAGTTGCAGCACATCGAGCGCAAATACGTTTCGGTGCTGACCAAGCAATCGAACGACACCTTCAAATACGAGAGCGTTAAAAAAGAAGTGGTGCTCAGCGAAGCGCCGTTTGCACTTGCAGCGGCGGGCACCAAAACGCCGCTACCGAGCAAAGAACCAGGCGCGTATTCGCTACTGGTGCGCGATAGCGCGGGGCAAGAGTTGGCGAAGGTCGATTACAACGTCGCTGGGGCCGCCAACCTCACGCGCTCGCTGGAGAAAAATGCCGAATTGCAGATCGTGTTGAACAAGCCCGACTTCGGTGCCGGCGAGGAAATCGAGTTACAGATCAAGGCACCGTACGTCGGCGCGGGCCTCATCACCATCGAGCGCGAACGTGTGCACGCGGCGCAGTGGTTCAAGACCACCACCACGAGCTCGGTGCAAAAGATCAAGATTCCGGCAGGCTTTGAGGGCAACGGCTACGTGTCGGTGACGTTCATTCGCGACGCGGCCTCCGAAGAAATCTACGCCTCACCGTTGTCGTTTGGCGTGATGCCGTTTCAGGTGAATCTCGATCAACGCAAGGCGAAGTTGTCGCTGGAAGCCCCCGCGCTGGTGAAGCCTGGCGACATCTTGCGCATGAAAGTGAAATCGGATCGACCCACGCGCGCGGTGCTGTTTGCGGTGGACGAAGGCATTTTGCAAGTCGCCAATTACAAGACCGCCAACCCGCTGGCGCATTTTTTCCAGAAGCGCGCGCTGGACGTGAAGACTTCGCAAATTCTCGATTTGATCTTGCCCGAATTCAAACGCTTGATGGCGCAAGCGGCGCCCGGCGGCGATCAAGCGGGCGCAATTGGCAAGAATCTGAACCCGTTCAAACGCAAACGCGATAAGCCCACCACGTTCTGGAGCGGCTTGATCGACGTAGGCCCAGAAGAAAAAGACCTCACCTACACGGTGCCGGATTATTTCAACGGCAGCCTGCGCGTGATGCTGGTGGCGGTGTCGGAAGACGCGATTGGCGTCACTGAGAAAAAGACCACCGCGCGCGGCGACTTTGTGTTGTCACCCAACGTGCCCGTCGTGGTCGCACCCGGCGATGAATTCGATGTGAGTGTGGGCATCGCTAACAATTTGGTTGGCTCGGGCAAAGCGGCGACGGTGGCCGCCGCACTGGCGACCTCGGCGCATTTTGAAATCGTTGGCGACGCGAAAGCGAATGTCGCCATCCCGGAAATGCGCGAGGGTGTGGCGCGCTACCGCTTGCGGGTGAAAGACAAACTCGGTTCGGGCACCTTGACGTTCACGGCCGGCATTGGCAACAAGGGCGCGAAATTTGGCGAAGACATCAGCGTGCGGCCATCGGTGCCGTACATGACGAGCCTGATTGCGGGCGACTTCAAAGACAAGAAACTCGATGTGGCGATTACCCGCAGTCTGTATAGCGAGTACCGCACCTTCGATGCCGGCATCTCGTTGGTGCCGCTGTCGTTGGCGAACGGCTTGACCGCCTATCTCGGCAGCTTTCCGTATAGCTGCACCGAGCAATTGGTGAGCATGGGCATGCCGGCCGTGGTGCTGGGCAATCGTCCTGAATTTGGCAAGCTAAAAACGCAGAAAGAGGCTGACAATTTGGCGGGCTTGATCGCCACGCTGCGCTCTCGACAAAACGCGGAAGGTGGCTTTGGGCTGTGGGCCGCGAATGCGCAGGTACACGAATTCGCCAGCGTGTATGCGGCCTTGTTCTTGATCGAAGCGCGTGATCGTGGTCAGGTGGTGCCCGCCGATATGCTGAAACTCTCGCTCAGTTATCTCGAACAACTCGCCGCCAGCGATGGCACTGACTTGTATCAGGAGCGCATTCGCGCATTTGCGATTTATCTGCTCACACGTGAGGGCAAAGTCACTACCAACTACGCGGCGGCGTTGCAGGCGCGGCTCGAAGCAGTGCACCCGAAAACTTGGCGCACGGATCTTGCTGCCGGCTATTTGGCGGCGACCTATCAGCTGATGAAGCAGGCGAAGACCGCTGACAATCTGATGGCGGGGATGAAGGTCGTCGGGGCAGAGCAATTGCGCTATCAATTCTTTTACGACAGCCTGATCCACAACGCGCAACTGGTGTATCTCACCGCGCGGCATTTCCCGGAGCGCATGAAAAAGCTGCCGCCCGAAACGCTGCCGACAATGGTGCAATCCATTCAAAAGGGCTACTACAACACCTTGTCATCGAGCTACGCGATCATGGCGCTTGATGCCTACGCGAGTGCCTCGATCAATAGCGGAAACGCAAAGTTTTCGCTTGCCGAGGTGTTGAAAGACGGCAAGTTGAATCCGCTGACGCTCCCGGCGGGACTCATGCCGCGCGTGAATTTGAGCGATGCGGCGACCAAGGTGCAGTTCGCGGCCGAGGGCGATTTGTCGGCCTACTACCTTATCAACCAATCCGGCTTTGATCGCGCGCTACCGACCACCGACATCAAGAATGGCCTGGAAGTGTTGCGCGAATACACCGATCTCGCCGGTAAGCCGATTAGCAAAGTGAAGCTCGGCGAAGAAATTGAAGTGCACGTAAAAATGCGCGCGTTGAAAGATGCGCAGTACGACATGGCGATTGTTGATTTGCTGCCCGGCGGGTTTGAGGTGGTGGCAGAACCGCGCAAGACTGCCCCAAAAGCCACGCCTGGCGCGGCCTCCCGGCAATCGGCTGAAGGTGAGGGCAGCGAAGGCGAGCGTGATGAACCTAACGAATCCGAGAACGCATACACGCCACCCATCGGTTCGCCGAAATCGACGTGGCAGGCCGAGTACGTCGACATCCGCGAAGACCGCGTGGTGCTCTACGGCATGGTGCCGACAGAGGTCAAGACGTTCGTGTACCGCATCAAGGCGACCAACACCGGTAACTTTGTGGTGCCACCAACGTTTGCAGAATCGATGTACGACCGCACGGTGCAGGCAAGATCGTTGGGCGGGCGGATGGTGGTGGAGAAGCCTTGAGTCGTTTTGTCTTTATCGAAGCGATTTCTAGAGATGACGACCGCAAATCCCCCGCGCGGTGATGACTTGGGCATCGGTGATGTGCGGCCCCCTTTAGGAAAGGGGGCAATGCTGGTGCGATGCCAACGCTCGTATCAGCGCGATGCGAGGAGAAAAATTCACCCGGGCGAGCGGCGCACGTTTGTACGATGCCCACGCCCATATCAACGCGATGCAAAAACACTGCCCCCTTTGCAAAAGGGGGCCAGCGCGTCACGGTGCGAACGCTTAGGCAGCGCGGGGGATTTACGGTGTTGAAACTTTCGCGCTACGTGAAGTGGATCACGGTCATCGTGCTGTTGGTGGCGATCATCTTGGTGATCGTCCGCGTGTTGCCACGCCCGCCATTGTCGATGGCCTTCGCATCCTCCACCGCAATCTACGACACCAACCACAAGCTCCTGCGGCTCACGCTGGCCGACGACGAGAAGTACCGTCTGTGGACGCCGCTGAAGGAAATCTCACCGACGCTGATCGCGGCAACGCTGCTGCACGAAGACCGACATTTTCGCCAGCACCCCGGCGTGAATCCGTTTGCGCTTACGCGTGGCGCGTGGCGCACGTACGCGACCGATCTGCGCCGTCAGGGTGGCTCGACCATCACGATGCAGCTTGCGCGTCTGAAATACGGCATGGCCTCGCGCACCGTGGCGGGCAAGCTGCAACAGGTGTTGCGCGCGTTGCAGCTTGAGGCGATGTACAGCAAAGACGCCATCCTTGAAGCGTATTTGAATCTCGTCCCGTATGGCGCGAACATCGAAGGCGTGGGTGCCGGGAGCCTGATTTACTTTGGCAAGCGGGCGCAAAATTTGTCGCTGCCTGAAGCGTTGGCGTTGACTGTGATTCCGCAAAGCCCGGCGCGGCGCGGGCTTGGCGCGAGTGCGGGTGCCGACACGTCGGCGTTGATGCAAGCACGCGCGGCACTATTTCAGGTGTGGCTTACCGCGCACCCAGAAGACGCTAACAAGTCACACCAAATCGCGGTGCCGTTGAAACTTGCGGCGATTGATAGCTTGCCGTTCGCGGCACCGCACGCAGTGAACGCGCTAATCGCCGAACAGCGACAGCGCGCGGTGGTGCCCTCGCAGCAGCGTGAAATTCGCGCAACGCTCGACTTGCGGCAACAACGATTGTTGGAGCGACAGGTGCGAGCCTACGTGAACACGCACGCACGCATCGGCATCAAGAACGCCTCGGCGATGTTGCTCGACACACGCACGATGGAAGTGAAGGCGCAGGTTGGCTCCGCTGACTTTTTTAACGACGACATCGAGGGGCAGGTCAATGGCACACTCGCGAAACGCTCGCCCGGCTCCACGCTGAAACCGTTTGTGTATGCGCTCGGTCTCGACCAGGGGTTACTGCATCCGCTGACGGTGTTGCGCGACGCGCCATCTAGCTTCGGGTACTTCAGCCCGGAAAACTTTGACGGGCAATTCGCCGGCCCGATCACCGCCAAAGATGCCCTCATCAAAAGCCGCAATATCCCCGCCGTGCAAGTATCGGCGCGGCTTTCCAAGCCTTCGCTCTATGATTTTTTGCGCACGGCTGGCGTCGCGCGCATGAAACCCGAGGCGCATTACGGCCTGGCGCTGGTGCTGGGTGGCGGTGAAGTGACGATGGAAGAAATGGTGACGATGTATGCAGCACTTGCCAACGGCGGTGAGTTGCGCAAGGTGCGCTACAGCAAAGGCGATGACCAGCCCGCGACTGCGGTGCGCTTGTTGAGCGAGGAGGCGAGCTTCATCACGCTGGAAATGTTGAAGGACAACCCACGCCCCCACGAGAGTGCGCTCGCGACGCGGCGTGTGGACGTGCATTGGAAAACCGGCACGTCGTATGGCTTTCGTGACGCGTGGAGCGTCGGCATCTTCGGCCCGTACGTGCTGGCGGTGTGGATTGGCAACTTTGATGGTGAGGCGAATCCCGCGTTCATCGGCGCGGAGGCGGCCGCACCGCTGTTTTTTCAGATGATCGATGCACTGGCCGCCGATGAGCGCCACATGCCGACGATGGTGCGCCTACCGCCACGGCGGCTCACGAAAATCGAGGTGTGCGCGGCGAGCGGTGATTTGCCGAATGCAGCGTGTCCGCAAACGGCCAAGACTTGGTTTATTCCCGGCGTGTCGCCGATTCGCGTCTCGACGATTCACCGTCAGCTCGCCATCGACAAGCGCAGCGGCCTGCAAGCGTGCGC
Source organism: Burkholderiales bacterium (assembly GCA_043744255.1). Lineage (GTDB taxonomy): Bacteria > Pseudomonadota > Gammaproteobacteria > Burkholderiales > Usitatibacteraceae > UKL13-2. The sequence goes on from JAYTVA010000079.1 coordinate 18,284, forward strand.
GCCGTTTCGCGAAAGCGATGTGCGATACGACGTTTACGAATTTTGGCCGTCAGATTTGCAAAAACTTTTTCGCGAGGCGGGCATGCCGCGTCGCACGCCGCCTAACTTCATGCCGCAATGTGCCGCCAGCGTGAGTGCCGGCGAACCACCGCGCATCATGTATCCGCTGCGCGGTGTCACCTACACCTTGCGCAACGCCTCAGCGGCGGACGAAAGCGTGAACCTGCAAGCGGTGACCGACGGCGATGCGCGCGAAGTGTTTTGGTTCGCCGATCAGACGTTCATTGGCCGCGCAAAATCCGGTGCGGCCTTGGCGTGGAAGCCCACGGTCGCCGGAAACTACTTGCTGCGCGCCGTGGACGATCAGGGTCGCGCGGATAGCCGCGAGCTAACGGTCGCGGTCGTGCGGTGATTAGTTCCGCGAACCGGAATAGGTCGCATCAACGCGACACGCCCCGTTTTGTGCGGCGATTTTCATCGAGAACGCATCGTCGCTGAACAGCCCATCGCTGCCGCGCCAGGTGCCGGTGACACCGCTGGTGCAACTGTAATTGCCGCTTGCTTCTACGTTGCTGCCGACCTGGCTGTACGCACCGGTAAGTGTGCACGACGAGGTGCCCGCCGCACCCTGTGTTTCTTGCACGATGGACATCGTGGTGGCCGTAGTGGTGACGCGAAACAGCGAATTGGCGAAGTAGCGCGTGTTATCGGTGCAGTTGCTTGGCTGCCCTAATTCTGCGCCGTAGAAATCACCGGCGATGCGCTGCGCGGCGAAGGTGAAGCGGGTGAGTGTTTTGTTGACGGTGGCGCTGTTGGCGGTATAGGTGAGGCTCAGCGTTTTCTTGTCTGTGAAGTTGAAGGTGGCGGTGCCGGCGGTAGTGTTGGCGACACTGGCCGGGTTCCACGCACCCGCGAAATACGAGCCGCGCGTGATGGTGACGGGGCCCGTGAAGATGTCGTTGCCGGTTTTGCGCGCGGCTGAGCTGAACCAAGTGGGGGAGCCATCGGTCGCTTGCACGAACCAAGCCACGAACAGCGTGTCGCCCTGCTGATTGATGTTCATGCCCCAGCCGGATTCGCTGGGGTTCCACCACATGTCTTGATAGCTGGTGGCGTGGGCGGTGCCCGCGCAGGCGAGCAGAACAGCGCACAGCACGCGGGCGGGAATGGCTCGGAGGGATGACAAAACGCGGGGCATGGCGGCTCTCCTTCTTTGATGGGGGCAAGACACGAACGGTCGATTCATTCTAACGCCCGGCCACGTCGACCGGTGCACCCCGCAGTCTCGCCGAAACGATCGCGCACCAACGCGTTGTCGCCAGACAGAGACGAGCGCATGGCTGGTACATAATTGTTATCCAGCAAATCAACGTTTCTACCCATCGAGGCACTTGTGCAAGATCAAACCGCGCTCCTCGCCGAGCTAAAACAAAAGCAGTGGTTTTATCCGTTCCAGCTCAGCGACGGTAGCGTCGTCGAAACTTATGTGACGAGCGACGTGACCGCGATTCACACGACCCGCTGGCGCATGCTTGAGGCTCTGCTCAAGCGCGAATTCGCGTCGGGAATGGACGACATGGACGCGCTCGACATCGCCTGTCATCAGGGCTTCTTTTCGACGCAACTGGCACGCGCCGGATTCAAAGCGGTGCGCGCCGTGGACGCGCGTAGTGAGCACGTGCGCGATACAGAATTGATCTCGCGCGCACTGGGGCTGACCGCGATTTCGGCGGCGGTGGGCGATGTGTTTGATTTAGCCAAAACGGAAACGCCGCGTGACGTGGTGCTGCAATTTGGCCTCTTGTATCACCTTGAAAACCCGGTCGGCGCGCTGCGCGTTGCGCGCGCGCTCACCAAACGGCTGTGCGTATTCGAGACCCAGGTGGTGCCAAACATGAACGGCCCTGTCGATTGGGGCAGCTATCGTTTTGTGCGGCCGTTGAAGGGCGTGTTTGGCATCATCGATGAGCTCGACGAAGTGCATGCGCCGGAAGCGAGCGTGACCGGGGTATGCCTTGCGCCGAGCGTGGAGGGTTTGCTGTGGCTGCTGCATGCGGTCGGCTTCGCGCGCACAGAAGTATTGGCGGTGCCTGACGATGGCTACGAGCAACTGAAGTACGGCAAGCGCGTGATGGTGGCGGCGTGGGTTTAGTCGTGCGCTGCCGATGCTGACCTACGCGATTCGCCGGCTATTCCAATCCGGCTTCGTGCTGGTGGTGATGTCGCTGCTCGTGTTCGTCGGCGTGTATGCGATTGGCAATCCGATTGAGTTGCTGGTGAACCCGCAGGCCGATGAAGCTGAGCGTGTGCGCGCAACCATCGCGATGGGTTTGGATAAACCGCTGTACACGCAATATCTGAGTTTTTTGGGCGCCGCATCGACCGGCGACTTTGGCCGCTCGTTTGTCTTCAACGTGCCTGCCCTTTCGTTGATTTTGCAAAAGCTACCAGCCACCATTGAGCTTGCGTTGATGGCGATGGTGATGGCGATTGTGATCGGAATTCCGCTGGGCTTGATCGCTGGATTGCGGCCACACAGTTTTATTGGCCGCGCGATCATGGCACTGTCCATCGTCGGATTTTCATTGCCGACATTTTGGGTGGGCTTGGTGCTGATTATGTTTTTCTCGGTGCATCTGGGCTGGCTACCCTCGAACGGGCGCGGCGACACCGTGGATGTGCTTGGCATACCGGTGAGCTTCTTGACCTGGGATGGCCTCACGCACATGTTCATGCCGGCACTCAATCTCGCGCTGTTCAAACTATCACTATTGATTCGTCTTACAAGGGCGGGTACCCGTGAAGCGCTGCTGCAAGACTATGTGAAATTCGCGCGCGCCAAAGGCTTGTCGAATGCGCGCGTGATCGGCGTACATGTATTGAAAAACATCATGATTCCGATTGTGACGGTGATTGGTTTGGAGTTCGGCTCGGTGATCGCGTTCGCGATTGTTACCGAGTCTATTTTTGCGTGGCCGGGCACGGGGAAGTTGTTGATCGACTCGATCAATCAGTTGGATCGACCGGTGATCGTGGCGTATTTGCTGGTGATTGTGAGTTTGTTTATTGCGATTAACTTTGTGGTGGATGTGGTTTATTCGCTGTTGGATCCGAGGGTGCGGTTGGGTTCGGGTGGGGGGCATTGATGAGGTTGCCTTGGTTTGACCGCTGTGAAATCCCCCTCAATCCCCCTTTTTCACAAAGAAAAGTGCATGGGGAAGTGCATGACGATGCGTTGCGACTTTCAGTTGGCATCGTGCCAAGCAAAGAAAAAAATCCAGAACTTCCGCACGGCACTTCCCCCTTTGAAAAAGGGGGATTGAGGGGGATTTCGCAGCGCCAAAATTTGAGGCGGCGCGCGCAATGAACACCGCCACCACCCAAGAAGACTCCCCTCTAACGCGCTTCTGCCAAGAATTCGCCGAGTCCAAGCTCGCGCTCATCGGCGCAACCTTACTTAGCCTCATCATCCTCATCGCCGTGTTCGCGCCTCTCATCTCGCCACAAAACCCCTACGACCTCAAACAGATCGCCATCGAAGACAGCCGCCTCGCGCCGGGCGAGGCAGCGGCCAACGGTAAAACGCACCTCCTCGGCACCGACGATCAGGGCCGCGACATGCTCTCCGCGATTTTTTACGGGCTGCGCATTTCGCTCGGCGTGGGCGTCGCGAGCACGCTCGTGGCGGTAGTGATCGGCCTCACCGTTGGCATGATCGCCGCGTATTTCGGTGGCTGGGTTGATACGCTCATCATGCGCATCGTCGATATTCAGTTATCGTTTCCCGCGATCTTGATCGCGCTGATTTTGTTGGCGGTCTTGGGGCAAGGCGTGGACAAAATTATTGTCGCGCTCATCACCGTGCAATGGGCGTACTACGCGCGCACCGTGCGTGCGTCTGCGCTGGTTGAAAAAGAGAAGGAATACATCGAAGCGGCAAAAGTATTGGCGCTGTCGAAAACGCGCATTCTGTTTCGCCACATGCTGCCGAATTGTTTGCCGCCGTTGATCGTGGTGGCGACGGTGCAGGTGGCGCACGCGATTGCGTTGGAATCGACGCTGTCGTTTTTGGGGTTGGGGCTGCCGATCACCGAGCCTTCGCTAGGCTTGTTGATCTCGAATGGGTTTACGTATTTGATGAGCGGGAAATATTGGATTTCGTTTTATCCGGGCTTGGCGTTGTTGGTGACGATTATGTCGATCAACTTGGTGGCGGATCAAATGCGGGACGTGTTGAATCCGAGGTTGAAAAAGTGAGCGCCGTTCTTGAGGTGCAAAACCTACGCACGCATTTTTTTACCAAAGCCGGTGTGGTGAAAGCGGTTGACGACGTTTCGTTCTCGGTTGCGCGTGGAAAAATTCTTGGCTTGGTCGGTGAATCCGGCTCTGGAAAATCCATGACCGGCTACTCGATCCTAGGCTTGATCGATGCGCCGGGCAAGATTGTGGGCGGCACCATCAAGCTCAACGGCGAGGACATCACACACCTGAAACCCCAGCAATGGCGCGCACTTCGGGGCAATCGCGTGGCGATGATTTTTCAAGACCCGATGATGACGTTAAACCCGGTGTTGCGCATCGACACACAGATGATCGAGGCGATTACGGCGCACGAAAAGATCAGCAAGGTCGCTGCACGCGAACGCTGCCGCGCAGCACTAGCCCAGGTCGGCATCCCGTCGCCGGATGAACGGCTGAATGCGTACCCACATCAATTCTCCGGCGGCATGCGTCAGCGGGTGGCGATTGCGATTGCGCTGCTGAACAAACCCGATGTCATCATCGCCGATGAGCCGACGACGGCGCTGGATGTAACCATTCAGGGGCAGATACTGTTTGAGATGCAAAAGCTGTGTCGGGATTCGGGTACCGCGCTGGTCTGGATCACGCATGACCTTTCCGTCGTCGCTGGTCTTGCTGATGACATCGCGGTGATGTACGCCGGCAAGGTCGTTGAGTTTGGCCGCGTCGCTGACGTGCTCGACAAGCCCTTGCATCCGTATACGAAAGGCTTGCTCGAATCGGTGCCGAGCCGCAACGTGAAAGGTGCGCCGCTAAAACAGATTCCCGGCATGACGCCTAGCTTGCTCAAGATTGGCTCTGGCTGTGCGTTTCGAGACCGTTGCCCGTATCGCGCCGCTGAATGTGAGGCCGCCCCTGCGCTCGTCACGCGTAGCGATCAACGGCAAGTCCGCTGCTGGGTTCCGCAATCATGACGCCGATTCTTGAGCTAAAAAATATCTCCAAGCGCTTCGAGAAAAAACTCGATCTCGCGGGTAAAGCCGCACGCGCCTTGGGCGCAGATGTGCGCGATGAGATCGTGCATGCGGTGGATACGGTGAGCCTTGGCATACAGGCAGGCGAAGTTGTCGGGCTGGTCGGTGAATCGGGCTGCGGCAAATCAACGCTGGGACGGGTGGCGGTTGGCATTCATCCGCAGACGACGGGCGAGCGCTGGTGGCAAGGCCGCGATGTCGCGACCATGAGCGCGCAGGAAAAACGCGCGATGCAATTACGCGTGCAAATGATTTTTCAGGACCCGTACGCGTCCCTCAATCCGCGCTATCGGGTGACGGACATCATCGGTGAGGCGCCCGTTGTGCACGGGCTGGTGAGCGCAAAGGATCAAGATGAGTTCGTCGCGAGCCTGATGCAAAAAGTCGGGCTTGATCCGTCGCTGGCAAAGCGGTTTCCGCATCAATTCTCCGGCGGGCAACGCGCCCGTATTGGCATCGCGCGCGCGCTGGCGGTGACGCCAGAATTCTTGGTCTGCGATGAAGCCGTGGCCGCGCTCGACGTGTCGATTCAAGCGCAGGTGTTGAATTTGTTTATCGCCTTACGCCGCGAATTCAATCTCACCTATTTGTTCATCAGTCACGATCTGGGTGTGGTGCGGCACTTATCGGATCGCGTGGTCATCATGTATCTGGGCCGCGTGGTGGAATCGGGGCCGACCGATGCCCTGTTCGCCAATGCCAACCATCCCTACACACAGGCGCTGCTCGCCGAGGTGCCGCGCCTCGACGTGCGCAAAAAAGACTTCGTCGCGGTCAAAGGCGAGATACCATCACCCTTAAACCCGCCGACCGGTTGTCATTTTCACCCGCGCTGCCCGCATGCAAGCAAGCGTTGCGTGGACGAGCAACCGGCATTGCGCGAAATTGCGCCGCTGCGTTTCTCGGCTTGTCATTTGAATGATTCGAAGTAAACGTCCCTCGCACATCAAGGCACCAAACCATGTCCAACACCGCATACACCCTCACCACATCCACCACCGAGCACGATCATGAAGTCCCGGTGGTATTTGATTCGCCGCATAGCGGCACCGTCTACCCAAGCGATTTCAACGTCGCCGCACCGATGCACGCGATGCGGCTGGCCGAAGATACGCACGTTGAAACGCTCTACGCAGCGGCACCGGCCCACGGCGCCACGCTGATTGCGGCAATGTTCCCGCGTAGCTACATCGACTGCAACCGATCACTACTCGACATTGACGAAGCGTTGTTGGCCAGTAAATGGCCGGGCCCAATCAACGTTAGCAAGAAAACAGAAAAAGGCATCGGCCTCGTCTGGCGAAAGCTCGATTCCGGCGAAGACATTTACACGCGGAAACTTTCGGTGGCGGAAGTACAGCAGCGCATTGCGACTTGTTATGCGCCGTATCACAAGGCTGTGCGCGACGCGATCAACGCCACACACAAGCACTACGGCGCGGTTTGGCACATCAACTGCCATTCGATGCCGGCCGTGTCGGGTGCGGTCGCTGAAGATGGCCCCGGCAAGGCGCGCGCGGAGTTTGTCTTGGGTGATCGCGACGGCAGCAGCTGCGCGCCTGAGTTCACGGCATTTGTGGCGTTGACCTTGCGCGGCTTTGGTTACGACGTGAAGGTCAACGATCCCTACAAGGGGGTGGAGTTGGTGCGCGCGTACTCGAACCCGGAAGGCCATAAGCATTCGCTGCAAATCGAAGTAAATCGCAAGCTCTATATGGACGAAAAAAATCGCGAGCCGAATAGCAACTTCGCAACACTGCAAAACGACATCACGCGCTTGATCGAGGCCATCGGCAAATACGCGAAGGCGCATATTCCTGCGCACGGGCATCATCACGACTGCGGTCACGATCACAGCCACGACCACGGACATCATCACCACCACGACCACGACCACGGCCATGACCATAACCACAAACACTAAAACGCCTCTCGTTGAATTGACCGCGCCAAATATCAGTGCCTACAAAACAGGCAACACCGGCGTTGAATACATCACCAGTTTTGACTCCGGCAAACCGGGTCCGCATGTACTGATTAACGCCGTCACCCACGGCAACGAAATTTGCGGCGCGATTACCGTTGATCGTTTGTTCAAGATGAATCTGCGGCCCACACGCGGCAAACTGTCGTTGTCGTTCGCCAATGTCGCGGCATTTCTGCGCTTTGATCCGGCGAGTCCGCACACGTCACGCTTTGTCGATGAGGATTTCAATCGTGTGTGGACGCCCGCCACCCTCGACGGCCCACGCAACTCAGTTGAGCTGACGCGCGCACGCGCGATGCGGCCCTTCATCGACACGGTCGATATGCTGTTCGACATCCACTCCATGCACGATCCGCACGGCCCCGTCATGATCTCAGGCCCGCTCGATAAAGGCATCGCACTCTCGCAGCAAGTCGGCCTACCCGAACATATCGTCTCCGATCACGGCCACGCCAACGGCACGCGGATGCGCGACTACGGCGGCTTTGGCGATGCAAACTCGCCGAAGAACGCGCTGTTGGTTGAGTGTGGACAGCATTGGGAACACGCTGCCGCCGACGTTGCGTGGCAGACCACGTGGCGGTTTCTGCGCGTGTGTGATGTGGTGGATCAGGGAATCGCAGACGCCGAAATCGGGGCAACACCGGTGGCCGCAACCAAGGTCATTCGCGTGACAGAAGCCGTGATCGCGAACACCAAAGAATTCGTCTTTGCGCAGGGTGTTCACGGCCTGTCGGTCATCGCGAAACGCGGCGACCTAATCGGCCATGATGGTGCTACGCCGGTCGTAGCGCCCTACGACAACTGTGTGCTCATCATGCCAACCATGGTGCACGTGAAGCCGGGATTGACGGTGGTGCGGTTGGGAAAAATTGACGCGTGACCCACGCATGATTACGATTCGCCGACTACGCGCTGACGTTGCCACGGACGTGCAGCAGTATTGGCAACTGCGCAATGGGGGGTTGCAAGAATTTCCCGACGCGTTCACCACCAGCCATGAAGAAGGTGTCGCCACGCCGCCGGAAAAACTCGCGAAACGATTCGGCGGCGCGGGTTCCGATGATTTTTTTCTTGGCGCGTTTGCTGATGACGGCAGCTTGCTCGGCGCGGTCGGCTTCGAGCGCGAGACGCGCATCAAGCAACGCCACAAAGGTCTCGTCATCGGCATGTACGTCACCGCTGCCGCGCGCGGGACGGGATTGGGCAAACAATTACTCGCGACACTCATTGAAGAAGCCCGCCAGTTGGGGGGTTTGGAGCAAATCACGCTTTCGGTGACACGCTCGAATGAAGGCGCGCGGCAGCTTTATCTGGCGGCGGGATTCGTGTCCTTTGGGGTGGAGACGCGGGCGATTAAGGTTGGCACCGTGTATTACGACAAGGAATTTATGGCGCTGGGGATGAAAACCAATAAACTACTGTAAGCGTTTGATTTTAAACATTGTTTACCGCGATGATGAACAATTTGAATTTCAGGTGTAATTTTATTATATTCAACAACTTATGGACTTTATTGCATATTCACAGGAGTCACTTCGCATCGTCGCCAATCTTGAGCAGCGATACGATGCCTGGATAGACGCTGTCCGCACGCTTGATGCCCTGCCGAGCTCCATGTTTTTTGCGACAAGCGACAGTGGGCGGCAATTTTTGACTGTGAAGAGGCATGCAAAAGACAACGGCACCTCGGTCGGCCCGCGTGAACCGGACACCGAGCGCCGCCTCGCAGAATACGAAACGGCGCGCCGCGACAGCCAGGGGCGCTTGCGCGCAACCGGCGACGCGCTGACCGAAATCATCGCGCTATATCGGCGGCTACGATTGCCGGTAGCAATGCCGTTGCCGGCAAAAATTCTTCGCGAATTGGACATCGCCCAGTTGCTTGGTCGCGACTTGATGCTGGTGGGTACCAACGCTTTCATCGCCTATCAACTCGAAGCCGGGCATCGTTTCCCAGAAGGTGTGGGTGAGACAGAAGACTTCGATATGGCGTGGTGTCGAGGTGCGGCGATTACTTTTTCGTCAACTACACAACCCGCGCCGCCGGGCAAGCGCGATCTTGGCTCGCCGTTGATGCGTGTGCTGCGCGCCGTCGACCCCAGCTTCAAGATCAATCCGCGCCGTCCGTATCAGGCTCGCGATAAGTCGGGCTACGAAGTCGAACTATTGTCCGCACCTTCACTGTTCCGAACATTTTCCAAAGACGAAGTGTTTTCGCCGGTGGCAACGCTCGAAGAACAGGAGTGGTTACTGAAAGGCCGACCGGTGCGGCATATCGCGATTTCGCAGGACAACAAACCGTGCCCGCTGTTTGTACCTGACCCGCGCTGGATGGCGTTGCACAAGCTGTGGCTGGCGGAGAAACCGGAACGCTCAGCGGCAAAACGCCCGAAGGATCGGCTGCAAGGTGACATGCTGCTGGACGCTGTTCAGCAATTTATGTCCAGCGCATTTCCGCTGGACAGTGATTTCATTTTGGATTTGCCCGATGTGTTGCGTCCGCACTTTGATCGCTGGTGCGCTGAGCGAAATTTCGTGCCGGGCAAGGCACAAGCCGCGCTGCGTTAGGCGGCGGGCTCAACCAACTTGATCCCCTGCCGCCCCAGCAACTCACGCGCAAACGCGAAGTGCGCGAGTGCGCCGCGTGAGGAGGGGTCGTGCATGATGACGGGCTTACCGAATGAGGGGGCTTCGGCGATGCGGATGTTGCGCGGGATGACGGTATCGAACACTTTGTCGCCGAAGTGATTTTTGATTTCGTCTGACACTTGATTGGTGAGCGATGAGCGCGGGTCGTACATGGTGCGCACTAGCGCTTCGATTTCGATGTTGGGGTTGAGGTTGGCTTTGACTTTGCGCAGCGTGCCGACGAGATCGCTTAGTCCTTCGAGGGCGTAGTACTCGCACTGCATGGGGATGATGACGGCGTCGGCTGCGGTGAGCGCGTTTACGGTCAGCATGTTCAGCGCGGGCGGGCAATCGATGATGACAAAGTCGTAGTCGCTCGCGATGGTTGCGAGCGCTTCTTTGAGGCGATATTCGCGACGCTCCATATCGACCATTTCTATTTCGGCACCGGCCAATTCTCGATTGGCGGGGAGCACATCGTAGTTGCCGGCGGCACGAATGCGCGCGTCTTGTGCTGCGCATTCGTCGAGCAGCACGCCGTAAATCGTTTTCTCCGTGGCGGATTTGTCGATGCCGCTGCCGGTGGTGGCGTTGCCTTGCGGGTCGAGGTCGACGAGCAATGCGCGTTGGCCGAAGTGTGCGAGCGTGGCGGTGAGGTTGACGGCGACGGAGGTTTTTCCGACGCCACCCTTTTGGTTGGCAATTGCGAAGACTTTCATCTCAGGCTTTCTTTAGTGTGTGTGCATTTTTGTTTGTGCATTTTTGTTTGTGCATTTTTTTTGATGACGGCGAGATGACGTTTGCCTTCGACGGTGGCGACATAGAGCGCATTGACTTCGACAACACAATAGTCGGCCGACAGGCGCGTGATTTCGTCCGCTGGGTGCACGCCCTTCATCGCCAACATGCGACCGTTTTCATTGAGCAGATGCGCCACGCCGCCAACGAAATCGGCCATCTCGGCGAATGCGCGCGAAATAACGACATCGAATTTTTCAGTGGGCTGAAACGCTTCCACGCGTGCGCATACCACCTCGGCGTTGCTTAATCCTAGTTCGCCAATCGCTTGTCGCACAAACGTGGTTTTCTTTTGCACGACATCGAGCATGGTGACGCGCACATCGGGGCGCGTGATGGCGAGAACGATGCCGGGAAGGCCGCCACCGGTGCCGACATCGAGCAATGTCTTGGCGTCGCCGAGGTAGGGCAACACGGCGAGGCTATCGAGAATGTGCAAGCCAATCATGCGCGCAGGCTCGCGCACGGCGGTGAGGTTATAGACTTTGTTCCATTTTTCGAGGAGTGCGACGTAGCTGAGTAGTGCTTCTTGCTGCGCGCGCGTGACGGGCAGCGCCATCGCCTCAATGCCGGCGGCCAGCGCACTCGCGAGTTCACCACTTTGTGCTGCCAACGCACTCACGCAGATTGTTTTTCAGTCAAGTTACCGGGTTCGCGCGCGATCGCGAAGCCGCGCTTGACGTGCACGAGTAACAACGACACCGCTGCGGGCGTAATACCCTGGATGCGCGCGGCTTGTCCGACCGTTTCAGGCTTGTGCTGATTGAGTTTGAGCTGCACTTCTTTGGAAAGTCCGCGCACCTGCAAGTAGTCGATGTCGTGCGGCAAACGCGTTTCTTCTTGGCTGCGATTGTGTGCGACCTCGTCGGTTTGCCGGTCGATGTAGCCTTGATATTTCGCGGCGATGTCGACTTGTTCGGCGACTGCGGGGTCAGTGACGCCTTCGGCACCAACTTGGAGCGACATCAAGGCGTCGTAGCGTACGTTTGGCCGGCGCAGCAATTCGAACATCGAGTATTCGCGCTCCATCGGCTGGCCGAGCACGCGCTTGGCGTCGTCGAGCCCTACCTTCGCTGGCTGCACCCAAGTTGCTTTCAGGCGCGCGGTTTCGCGCTCGACTGCTTCGCGTTTTTCACTGAAGGCTTGCCAGCGCGCGTCATCAACCAGCCCGTAGCGACGGCCGATTTCGGTAAGGCGCGCGTCAGCGTTGTCTTCACGTAGTTGCAGGCGATATTCCGCGCGGCTAGTGAACATGCGGTAGGGCTCGGACACGCCGCGCGTGATGAGATCATCGACCAGCACACCAAGGTAGGCTTCGTCGCGGCGCGGGCACCATGTAGGCTGGTCTTGCGCCTGCAAGGCCGCATTCAAACCCGCGAGCAGGCCTTGTGCCGCCGCTTCTTCGTAGCCGGTGGTGCCGTTGATTTGACCGGCGAAAAAAAGTCCGTCGATGGTTTTGGTTTCGAGCGAGGCTTTCAGGCCGCGCGGGTCGAAGTAGTCGTATTCAATGGCGTAACCGGGGCGCAGGATATGCGCATTTTCGAGGCCCGCAATCGAGCGCACTAAATTGAGTTGCACATCAAAAGGCAGCGACGTGGAAATACCATTGGGATAAAACTCGTTGGTGGTCAGCCCTTCGGGTTCAAGAAAAATCTGGTGGCTGGCTTTGTCGGCGAAGCGATGAATCTTATCTTCAATCGACGGACAATAGCGCGGGCCAACACCTTCGATCACGCCGGTGAACATGGGCGAGCGGTCGAGCCCGGCACGAATGGCGTCGTGGGTTTCGGCGTTGGTATGCGTGATCCAACACGAGACTTGGCGCGGATGCAGGTCGCGCGAGCCCATGTAAGAAAACACGGGGGTCGGGCTGTCGCCGGGCTGTTCCTGCATCTTGCTAAAGTCGATTGAGCGACCGTCGATGCGCGGCGGCGTGCCGGTTTTGAGACGCCCCACCGGTAGATTCATTTCACGCAGCCGTGCAGCTAAGGTGATTGCCGGGGGGTCGCCAGCGCGACCGCCGGAATAGTTTTGCAGACCGACGTGGATTTTGCCGGCAAGAAAGGTGCCAGCGGTCAGAACCACGGATTTCGCACGAAAGCGAATACCCGCTTGCGTCAAAGCGCCCGTCACGCGTGGACTACCGTTGGATTCGTCGAGCAGCAAATCATCGACGGCCTGTTGAAATAACCAAAGATTCGGCTGGTTTTCGAGGCGACGGCGGATCGCGGCGCGATATAGGACGCGGTCTGCCTGCGCGCGCGTGGCGCGCACGGCGGGGCCTTTGCTGGCGTTCAGCGTGCGAAATTGGATGCCGGCTTCGTCGGTGGCAATCGCCATCGCGCCGCCCAACGCGTCGATTTCTTTGACCAGATGGCCTTTGCCGATCCCGCCAATCGAGGGGTTGCAGGACATTTGCCCCAGCGTTTCGATGGCGTGGGTGAGCAAACACGTCTTTGCCCCGGCGCGTGCCGCCGCGAGCGCAGCTTCGCTGCCGGCATGGCCGCCGCCGATCACGATCACATCAAATAATTGGGGAAAGTCCATGATTTCGCTGGAGTTTTCGGTCAAATTTGCTGAACCGATGATTCTAAGCGAGCGCCTGCGAAAAGGCTATGAATTCCGTATTGCGCGTGCTTTTCGTGGCGATGCGCGGCAGCACCAACCGCACACACCAACGCCGGGCGAGCTGTTTCACGTGAAACGTCGCAGCCGCTACTTGCCGATGCAGAATTTGCCGAATATCTCGCCCAAGAGATCGTCTGCTGTGAATTCGCCCGTGATCGACGCCAGCTCACGTTGTGCCAAACGAAGCTCCTCGGCGAATAAGTCAAACTGGTTGTGCAGACTCGCGGCTGTCGCTAGGTGCTGCGACGCCGAGCCCAGTGCCAGCAAGTGCCGCTCGCGAGCCATAAACACACCCTCCCCCGTTGGCTGCCAACCGGCGGTTTCGAGCAACCATTGGCGTAGAAGATTGATGCCCTCGCCGGTCAGCGCAGAGATGGTGAGGCTGGTCTGTTGGTGCGCCGTTTGCCGCGCGGCTTGTTGTCCGTGCAAATCAATTTTGTTGTACACCCACGCGGTTGGGAGCGTGGCTGGCATGCGGGAAAGAATTTCCGCTTCGTTCGGACCGATCATCTCGCCGGCCTCGGCTATCAGGAGCGCAGCACCCGCCTGCGCAATCGCTTGCCACGTGCGTGCGATGCCGAGTTTCTCTACCGCATCGTCTGTGTCACGCAAGCCCGCAGTATCAATCAAGTGAATCGGTACGCCGTCCAGCGAGATGGTCGCGCGCACCTGATCGCGCGTGGTGCCGGCAATCGGTGTGACTATCGCTAAATCCTCGCCCGCCAAGCGATTAAGGAGACTAGATTTACCGACATTGGGTCGACCAATCAACACCACGGTGAGGCCCTCGCGTAACACCGCGCCCTGCTTGGCTTCGCGGGTTAATTCGGCGTGAAGTGCGCGCACCGTCTGGAGTTTCGCTTGTTGCGCCATGCGATCCGCTGGGTCGATTTCCTCTTCTGGAAAGTCAATGCAAGCCTCGACATGGGCACGAAGCTCAATCAGCGCCGCGACCAAAGCGTGCACGCGCCGCGAAAACTCGCCCGTGAGCGACCGGATGGCGGATTGCGCGGCCTCGCTCGATGTGGCTTCGATTAAATCAGCGACCGCTTCCGCTTGCGCTAGGTCGAGCTTGTGATTTGAGAAAGCGCGCTGGGTAAACTCGCCGGGGCGCGCCAATCGGCACCCCAGTTCTACGCAGCGTTGCAGAAGCCGCTGCATGACCGCAATACCCCCGTGGCCCTGTAACTCCAAGACATCTTCGCCGGTGTAGGAGTTTGGTGCAGGAAAGTACAGCGAAATACCTTGGTCGATGGTGGTGCCATCCGCACCAAGAAAGGTCGTGAGCGTTGCGAGGCGAGGCGCTAGATTAAGGCGACAAAGCGCGTCGGCGAGTGGCAACAAACCTCTGCCTGAGATCCGAACGACCCCAATTCCTCCCCGCCCTGGCGCGGTGGCAATGGCGGCAATGGTTTCACGTGGAACAATCTGTGGCGTCTCGGGCATGGCGGGAATGTAGCACAGGCTTTCGACGTCCCCGATGTAAAAAGCCGATGCTGCTTACGCAACATCGGCTTTGTGGGCGCTCGGCGGTGCAGACTAGCGCTTAGCCACTTTGGTTTGAACCGCTGGGGTAAACGTCTTGTTGATATACCACTGCTGCAAAATGCCAAGGATGTTTTGCATCGTCCAGTACAACACTAGGCCCGCTGGAAAGAAAAAGAACATGGCCGAAAACACAATCGGCATGATCGTCATCACCTTCGCCTGAACCGGATCGGCGGGCGCAGGATTGAGTTTGGTCTGGACAAACATCGACACACCCATAATCACCGGCAGCACGTAAAACGGGTCTGGCGTTGAAAGGTCCGTAATCCATCCCATCCACGGGGTGTTGCGCAATTCGACCGCACTCAGAAGCACCCAGTAGAGCGCAATGAAGAACGGCATCTGAATCATGATCGGCAAGCAGCCGCCAAGCGGATTGACCTTTTCCGTGCGATACAGCTCCATCATCGCCTGATTCATTTTCAGCTTGTCGTCACCAAAGCGCGCCTTCATCGCCTCCATTTTCGGTGCCAGCGCCTTCATCTGCGCTATCGATTTGCCGGATTTTTGATTGAGCGGGAAAAACACCAGCTTAATCAGAATCGTGAACAAAATAATGGTCCAGCCCCAGTTGCCGACATACCCGTATATCCACGACAACACCAAAAACATGGGGTAAGCGAGGATATGCAGGAAGCCATAATCGACAACCAACTCCAGGCCGGGCGCAATGGTTTTGAGGCTTTCCTGATCCTGTGGTCCCAAATAGAGTGGCATTGAAATACCGCCCATCGCGCCAGTCGCCACGGGATTCACCGGGACAATCACACCGGTCGCATAAAGAGCGCTATCCGCGAGCTTTTTCATGAAAAATTCGCGCTTGGTGTTCCCCGATGGCAGCCATGCAGACACAAAATAGTGTTGAACCAACGCGATCCAACCGTCGCCACTATCCTTGACGAAATCGGCTTTATTTTTGTCGATGTCGGTAAAGGCGATTTTCTGGAATTTCTTGCCCTCGGTGTAGACCGCCGGCCCGGTAAACGTCGCAATCCCGGTGAACGGGTTGTTGCCTGCGGTTTCTCCTTCGGGTGGGTTGGCGTCACGTACAAACTGAAAATAGGCGCTTGGGCTCACGAGGTTGCCCGAGTCGTTCTTGATGTCGTATCGCACATCGACCACGTAGGAGCCACGCTTGAAGGTGTATGTTTTGTACGCCGTGATGCCCGGTGAGTCGGTGTTGGTCAACGTCAATTCGAGCTTTTCACTGGTGCCCAGATCAAACTTTTCCTTGGCCACCGCCTCACCTTTATCCGCGACGACCGACCAGTTTGACGTGTGATTGGGAAGACCAGCGCCGGCCAAGCCTGATTGCGCAATAAAGTAAGTACCAACCTTGTCTTGCATCAGCACAAACGGCTTCTTATTGTTGTTGTGCGCCGCGTGCTTTAAGAGCGTCACTTGGCGAATGTCGCCGCCGACGGTGTTGAGGTCCAACTGAAAAAGATCGGTGGTGACCGCAATCCGTTTGCCATTGGCCGGAAAAGAGCCCTGCGCTGGCAATAGGGGCGGTGTGGCCGCCGTTGGTGCACTCGGCGCTGGAATGGCGGTCGCCCCAGTAGCAGCAGCAGCACTTGGCACGCTTGCGGTTGTTGGCGCTGTGACGGGGGTGGCAGGTCGATTATGTTTTTGCCACGCCTCCCACAAAAACAATGACGAAGCAGAAAAAACGATCAGCGCGATGATTCGTTGCGTATCCATGAATAGCCAGAAAAAGTAGGTTGGGTAGGGTGCGACTTGCTAGGGGACGGAATCATAGCCGCCTTCACACCAAGGATGACATCGCAGCAAGCGACGCGTCGAAAACAAACCCCCTTTGATTGCGCCGTGCTTCTCAATTGCCTCAATGGCATAGCGCGAACAAGTCGGGGTGAAGCGGCAAGACGAGCCTAAAAATGGACTCAATGTGATTTGATACCCACGAACCAATCCCACCAACATGCGCGCGACTGGTGACATTTCAAGTGTTGACGTTGCGATGCTTGCGCGCGGCCTCGGCGGCGCGCATGACGAGTTCGTCAATTTGCTGCTGAAGCGCGCGGCGACTTGCAATATTGTTCAGGTCAACTTTAGCCGTTAATGTCAGCAAAGCATCCATGGGTTCGGCGCGCGCGTGATGGCGGCGAAACGCCTCGCGCATCCAGCGCTTCACCAGATTGCGGTCTACTGCGAGTTTAAGTAGGCGCTTCGGCACCGCCACCGCCAGGCGTGCTGGCGCGGTTCCGCTGGCCCGTTCCGGCACCAACGTACCAACGATAGCGGTACCCCGTGTCCATATACGTGCATCTATTTGCGCCTTAGTCGGCGACCCACTACGTAACGTGATCTTGCGACCCGCGCGGAGGATGCGCGTGACCTCATTACTGGTGAGCCTATGGGCGCGCGGAAGCTTTTCGCGTATCGATGCTGCAAGCGACGCGCCGATACCGGGTTCCAAGGTGGAAACCTGCTGCTTAGACAGCGAGACGAGCGCGGCCTTTTGCGCGGCGAGCGTTGATCACGCCACGGCCACCGACACTCTTCATGCGAACACGAAAGCCGTGGGTTTTTTTGCGACGGGCAACAGATGGTTGATATGTACGTTTCATGATAGTTTCACTTCTGGATGGGAAATTTTGCTATGCGCGACGCTCGCCTGCCCTACATCAGCTTTGCAGAAACAAGCCGTATCGGAGTCGACGTTATGGCGACCAGCATGACAGTGGCAAACCACATGCCGACGTCTGTGCCCGCCTAAAATAAAGGCTCTGCAAGCCTTGCGCACAAGCGATGTGCAGAACCACGCATTATCTTGTTTTTTCAGGGGTTTAGTCAAGAAGTTGTTCGGACTTGGCTGGCGCTTGCGCCTCGCCTCCACCGGTTTGTTGCTGTGGATAAGTTTTCGGGAAAGGCGTAAAATTTAGATCTTGTTTGCTGATGGGTGCCGCGCCCCAGCCAATCCATTTTTTATCTTGATGCCTCCTGCCTTCCTGCAACACAACCGCCCTAAACCGCCTGAGCACCCTTGAACGCGCCCGTAATGCACCCCCCGGCCATGCATCCCTTTTGGCAATCCTGCGTGGAGGAGTTCCAAACGGAGCTCTCCCAGCACCAATTCAACACATGGATTAAACCATTGCGTTTTGAGCAGGGTGGCGATGGTTTTACGCTGATCGCGCCAAATCGGCACGTACTGCAGTGGGTGAAAGAGCGGTTGTTGACGCGGATCGAACAATCGGGCGAAAAGTTTTTCTCGCGACCGGTATTTCTGGATCTCGCGCTGGAAGAGACAGAGCCAGAAACCCAACCAATCGCAGACTCTTTGGTGGATGAACAGCCGCCTATCGGCTCGGAAGAGTCGCGTGCTGCGTCCGTGGTCACCCCTAATGGCGTGCCACACCGCCTCAACCCTAATTTCACTTTCGCTAGCTTTGTCGGCGGCAAGGCTAACCAGCTCGCACGCGCGGCTGCGTTGCAAGTCGGTGACAACCCAGGCACCTACAACCCGCTATTCGTCTACGGCACCACCGGTTTGGGCAAAACCCATCTTGTGCAGGCTATTGGTAATCAGCTACTCAGCAAAAACCCGCACGCTAAAATCCGCTACATTCACGCCGAGCAGTTTGTCACTGATGTGGTACGGGCATACCAACACAAAGCGTTCGATGCTTTCAAGCGTTCCTATCACACGCTGGATTTGCTGTTGATCGACGATATTCAATTTTTTGGCGGTAAGTCGCGCACGCAAGAAGAGTTTTTCTACGCCTTCAATGCGTTAATCGAAAACGGCAAGCAAGTGGTCATGACCAGCGACCGATTCCCGAAAGAAATTTCCGGAATCGAAGATCGGCTGATTTCTCGTTTTGGTTGGGGACTTACGGTCTCGGTTGAGCCACCCGAGCTTGAAATGCGCGTTGCTATTCTGCTGAAAAAAGCTGAAAGCGATAATGTCGTGTTGAATGAAGAGGTCGCTTTCTTCATCGCTAAACATATTCGCTCCAATGTGCGTGAACTCGAAGGTGGTCTTAAGCGGGTTCTTGCGTTTGCCCGCTTCAACAATCTGCCGGTCAACATCGCGTCCGCGAAAGAAGCTTTGAAAGATTTGCTGGCGGTGCTTAACCGACAAATCTCCATCGACAACATTCAAAAGACGGTCGCCGATTACTACAAGATAAAAGTCTCTGAAATGTATTCCAAGAAACGTATTCGCTCGCTGGCACGGCCGCGGCAAATTGCCATGGCCTTGGCGAAAGAATTGACGCCCATGTCGTTACCGGAAATTGGTGAGGCCTTCGGTGGTCGCGACCACACCACGGTATTGCACGCATGTCGCAAAGTTGTGGAACTCATTGAATTGGATCACACCATTGCGCGCGATCATGCAACCTTGGTGCAAACGTTACGCGGGTAAGTGTGGAAAAGGAAAGTCTGTAAAAGTTGGAGATGGCTTGTGGATATCGTTGAATAGTTTTGCGTTGATTGCTGCCACCTAAAACTTACGCACACCATTTCACAGCTTCCGGGTTTTTCATACAAGCCTGTTTTCGCTTGTAAGTGTTTGATTGAATAGCAATAAGATTTTCTATACGCAACTTAGCCGTCCTTTATCTATTAACTATTAAATAGGTTTATATATGTTGACTATAAAAGCTAAGAACAGCACCTTGCTCGGGCCACTCCAGTTTGTGACCGGCATCGTTGAACGTCGTCATACCCTACCTATCCTGTCCAATGTTCTGGTTGAAGTGACCGAGCATGCGGTCAATTTTCTCGCCACCGATCTCGAAGTCCAGATCAAAGCAACCGCTAAACTCGGTAGCGCACACAAGCCCGGCAGCCTGACGGTCGGAGCCAAGAAATTGCAAGACATCTTGCGCGCATTGCCGCCCGATGCCGACGCGACGCTTGATACCAAGGAAAGTCGCTTGGTCGTGAAGGCGGGCAAAAGTCGCTTTCAATTGCAGACGCTCGCCGCTGCGGACTTTCCAAAAATTGCCGAGGCTAAAGACGCCGCTACTGAAATTACGCTCCCGCAGCGCGAATTTAAAAAGGTGTTGGGTTTAGTGCAATTTGCGATGGCTGTGCAAGACATTCGCTACTATCTTAACGGGGTCTTGCTTTCCACCGATGGCAACACGCTGCGCGTGGTGGCAACGGATGGCCACCGCCTGTCGATGGCGCAATACACCCTGCCAGAGCCGGTCAGCAAAATCGACGCCATCCTGCCGCGTAAAACCGTGCTGGAACTGATCAAGTTGCTCGATGAAAGTGATGACCCGATTCACTTGGCTATGCACCAAAATCAGGTCAAGTTTGCCTTTGCCGGTATCGAGATAGTGAGCAAGATTGTCGAGGGAAAGTTTCCGGATTACACCAAGGTTATCCCGACCGGCTACAGCAATCACGTATCGCTAAACCGCGTCGAATTTCTCAGCGCCTTGCAACGCGCCTCGATTCTCTCCAACGATAAAATACGCGGTGTGCGTTTGGTCTTCACCAAGGATTCATTGTCGATTATTTGTAGCAACAACGATCAGGAAGAAGCAGAAGAAACCTTGCCCCTCATCTATGATCGTGACGCACTCGATGTCGCCTTCAATATCGCGTATCTGCTGGACGTGTTGGGTCACCTCAGTACCGAAACAATTAAGCTTTCACTCGGTGAAGCCAATATGTCGTCAGCGCTGGTCACCCTGCCCGGCAGCGAAGAATTCCGCTACGTTGTCATGCCGATGCGCATTTAACTGCACAGCAACGTCACCCCAATCTATTGCACCACGCAGCAACAAAGGACATCAATGGTTCCGCCAAAAGAAACAGACGATACGACAAAAGATTCAGAGCCGAAAAAGCCAAGGAAACAAGACGAAAAAGCCTACGACTCAGACTCAATCAAAATCCTCAAGGGCCTTGAAGCCGTGCGCAAGCGCCCCGGCATGTACATCGGCGACACCTCTGATGGCAGCGGTTTGCATCACATGGTGTTTGAGGTTGTCGATAACGCCATCGATGAAGCGTTGGCGGGACATTGCGACGAAATCAAAGTCACCATCCACACGGACAACTCGATCTCAGTTACCGACAACGGCCGTGGCATTCCGACCGGTGTGAAAGAAGACGACGAATTCAAGCGCTCAGCGGCCGAGATCGTCATGACCGAGCTGCACGCAGGCGGTAAATTTGACGCGAATTCCTACAAGGTCTCTGGTGGCTTGCACGGCGTCGGTGTTTCGGTGGTGAACGCCTTATCGGCGTGGCTAAAACTTCGAATCCGCCGCGACGGTAAGGTGCACGAAATGGAGTTCCGCCATGGTGACCGGGTAGCGCCGCTGGCGGTGGTGGGTAACACCGATAAACGAGGCACCGAGGTGCATTTTCTAGCCGCCACCGAAACCTTTACCCAGATTGAGTTTCATTACGAAATTCTCGCCAAGCGCTTGCGTGAACTATCGTTTTTGAACAACGGCGTGAAGATTGATCTGATCGACCAGCGCAACGGCAAGAGCGAAAACTTCGCGTACTCAGGCGGCGTCAAGGGTTTTGTTGAGTACATGAATCGCACTAAGTCGGTGTTGCACCCGCGCATCTTCCACGCGATCGGTGAGCGTGACGGCATGACCGTCGAAGTGTCGATGCAATGGAACGATAGCTACGGCGAAACGGTGCAGTGTTTCACCAACAACATCCCGCAACGCGACGGTGGCACCCACTTGACGGGGCTACGCACAGCCATGACGCGCGTACTCAACAAATACATCGAAGAAAAAGAATTAGCGAAAAAAGCCAAGATCGAAACTGCCGGCGACGACATGCGCGAAGGGCTGACCTGCGTGCTATCGGTCAAGGTGCCCGAGCCCAAGTTTTCCTCGCAAACCAAAGATAAGTTGGTCTCAAGTGAAGTGCAGCCAATCGTCTCTGAAGTCGTGGGTGCCAAACTCGCGGAATACCTGCAAGAAAACCCAGCCGACGCTAAAACGATCTGCGGAAAAATTATCGACGCCGCACGTGCCCGCGACGCCGCCCGTAAGGCGCGCGAGCTAACGCGCCGCAAGGGTGTGATGGATGGTGTGGGCCTGCCCGGCAAGCTCGCCGACTGTCAAGAAAAAGACCCCTCACTTTGCGAGATCTACATCGTCGAGGGTGACTCCGCCGGCGGCTCTGCTAAACAAGGCCGCGACCGCAAATTTCAAGCGATTTTGCCGCTGCGCGGCAAGGTGCTCAACGTTGAAAAAGCGCGCATCGACAAGGTTATTTCTTCCGAGCAAATCGCCACCCTCATCACCGCCTTGGGTGCCGGCATCGGCAAGGACGATTTCAATCACGACAAACTTCGCTACCATCGCGTCATCATCATGACCGACGCGGACGTGGACGGTGCGCATATCCGCACCCTACTGCTCACGTTCTTCTTCCGGCAAATGCCGCAGTTGGTCGAAAACGGCTACATCTACATTGCTCAACCACCGCTCTACAAAATCAAGATGGGCAAGGAAGAGCGCTACATCAAAGATGAGTTGGAATTGAAGCAGGCGCAATTAAAGCGCGCGCTCAATGACGCAACCTTGCAACCAGGTGGCAGCACGCCTGCCATCACCGGTGATGCGTTAGAGCAGATTGCCCGCGATTTTCTGATGACCGACGCGGTGATTAACCGCATCGCGCGCACCTTCGACCCTGAAGTGTTGTCTGGCTTGTTGCTGTGCCCGCGCATTGACTTAAAGACAGCGGAAAGCGCGTCAAAAGCAGCGGTCTGGTTAACCGACGCGATCGGTGCACATCATCTCGAAGTCAAGGTCGAGCAAGACGAAGCGCACGACGCGTATCGCCTGCGTTGCGTGAAAACCCTGCATGGCAACACCCGCTCAACCATTCTCGATAACACTTTCATTGAGACCGGCGACTATGAACAAATCGTCAAGACTGGTCAGACCCTCAACGGTTTGATCCGCACCGGTGCTGAAATCAAGCGCGGTGAAAAATCACAGGCCGTACGCTCATTTGCGGAAGCGCTCACTTGGCTGATTGACCAAGCCAAAGAGGGTATGCACATTCAGCGCTACAAAGGCTTGGGTGAGATGAACCCTGAGCAGTTGTGGGAAACCACGATGGATCCCAAGGTGCGCATCTTGAATCGCGTGCAAATTGAAGACGCTATTGCTGCCGACGAAATATTCACCACCCTGATGGGTGATGATGTAGAGCCGCGCCGCGCCTTCATCGAAAACAACGCCCTGTTTGTACAAAACATCGACGTGTAATCAACCAGAAAATTGGTGCCATTACCCTAATGGGTGGTGGCACCAGCAAATGGCTCTGGACGATGCAGCCAAAATCCTTGCGCGTAGTTCACACCGATTTCGCGCAACACATTCAGGCTTGCCTCATCCTCGACGCACTCCGCCACACTTTGCATGTGAAGTGCGCTCACCGCGCGGTGCATCGCCTCGACCAACACCTGATCGACACGGTCAGAGGCCAATTGTTTGATAAAGCAACCGTCGATTTTCAAAATATCGATGGGCAAGTTTTTCAGGTACGAGAACGAACTCATGCCGTTGCCAAAATCATCAAGCGCGATCGCACAACCCATGGTGTGCAGCCGATGAAGCACATCGCGCGCGTCGGTGAGATTCTGGATCGCGACTGACTCGGTGATTTCTAGACAAAGTTGCGAGGGCACCAAATCGTTTTGCGCCAATTGCTCTGCCACAAAATCAGGCAGATACGGATCCACCAGTGTTGGCCCGGACAGGTTGATGCTGTAGCGTTCGCCCGACACTATCTGCGTGCCGATTTCAGCACACGCCATCGCGATGATCGTGTAATCGAGCTCGCGTAGCAGGTGCATACGTTCCGCCTTTTGCAATAGCGCCAGTGGCAATTGTGGCGCGCCCGCTTTACCACCGATCCGCAGCAGCACCTCGTAATCCTGGGTCGTGGTGGCGGCACCATGTACGGGCGTGATCACATTGATGCGTTGACGATGCAACAACAGGTGCGCGCCTTCCAGCAACGCAGTGGGCAGCAGGCACATCACATCTTGTTGGGCGGGTCGAAGTGTTTTCATGGGTGTAGGGAGGTGGCGGTTGATGAATTGTGCGCGGTCAACGCAACGTCATTCGATGCAAGTTTGGTCAACGCAAGAGCGAGAGAATCCAATTCCAAGGTCTTATCAAAAACACCTTGTGCACCTAGCGTCATGCACAACGCGCGCAATCCAGGCGACACCATGTTGGTCACCACCAAGCACGCCACCCCGAGAGAGGCGCGCCGCACCGAGCGCAGCACCTGAAATCCAGACGTACTCGTCAGCATCAAATCGACTAACAGTACATCCGGTTGGAGCTTGTGAATGGCTGACACCGCCTCTGGCGCGTCGTCCGCCCAGCCCACTAACGAAGCGCTTGGAATGCGCTCGATCAAGCCAGAAAGCGTGGCTCGAAAACCCGCATTGTCTTCAACCAAAAATATTTTCACCAAGGCACCCAGCAAGCAATCAATATGGATAGGATTGTGCTGTTCTGGGGGTAAATCGCCTATCAGCGAAACGCTGAAAGCGGCGCGGGCATCGCCTATTTGCGGCCTAAGAAACCGCCTAGCAGACACACCTTGGCGCACTACTCAGGCAACAGATCGCTAGAGGGTGACAACCCATGTTTGATCGCATAGTGCGTGAGCTCAGCGATGCTATGGAGCTGCATTTTTTGTAAGATATTTGCTTTATGGGCGCTGGCGGTTTTAACGCTGATGTTCAACGTCGTGGCGATTTCATTTGCGGATTTACCCGCCACCAAACACTGGAACACCTGATACTCGCGGTCCGACAAACTCGTGTGCGGCAAACCGTTTGGCTGCCGCTCGGCGTCAATCAATGCGCCCAACACATCCATGCTGGCGTATGCGCCGCCCGCCACGATTTTTTGCACCGCCGCAATCAATTCACTTGATGCACTGGTCTTTTCCAGAAACCCTTTCGCCCCCGCACGCAGCGCGCGCACCGCGTATTGCGGCTCGGAGTGCATCGTCAGCACCAGCATTTTTGTTTTCGGCCATTCATCATGAATGCGTTTAATGAGTGCCAAGCCACTCGGCCCGGGCATCGACATATCCAGCACCACCAAATCAAATTGCCCTGCGCGCAGATGGTCAACGACTTGATGCGCGTCGCTCGCTTCAGCGCCGATGCGGATATCGCCCGCCTGTTCCAGAATCGCACGGAGCCCAGCACGGACAAACTCGTGATCGTCAGCGATCAAGATGTTAATCATTGGTCACCTCCCGCAACAGGCGCGGATTTCGGAATGCGCACCACCAACTCCGTACCCCCGGTGAGCCTTGATGAAATTTTCATTGCACCACCCAAAAACGCCGCCCGCTCGTAGATACCGAACAATCCAAACGTACCCCGCTTTGCCTCGGCGCGCCCATCAAGGCCGACGCCGTTGTCGGCCACCCGCAGCAATAGGTCATCCCCATCTTGGGTGATCGACACATCCACCTGCGACGCCTTGGCATGCTTGATGACATTGGTGAGAGATTCCTGCAAGGCGCGATAGAGAATCAGCGCCTCTCTTTTAGGCAACGCGTCGAGCGACTCGTCGCAGCGGTAGTCAATGTTCAATCCCGAATGCACCCGCGTATCTTCCACCAACGCCTCACCCGCCCCCGGCAAGCCCAAGTCTTCCAGAATGCGCGGATGCAGATCATTGATGATGGTGCGAATCGCGTTCAAGGCCTGATCGAGCATTTGCCGCATCGCGCTGCTGCGCTCGACGGTCGCGGTGTCTTCAGCGTGCCGCTTCTTGATCCAATCCACTCCCATACTCAGCGCCAAATAATACTGGCCGACATCATCATGCAGCGCTTGGGCGAAGCGCGAACGTTCGTTCTCGCGCAGCATCTCCAGATTCGCCGACATCTCGCGCAGCTTCTGGTTTGACTCTTGGATCGTCACCTCCGCGTTGTGGCGAAACGTATCATCACGCACGATGCTAATGCTGCCAATCAGCTTCTTGTTCTCATCAAACAGTGGCGACACACTGGTGGAAACATCGAGGCGATTCCCGCCTTTTGCGACCAGATGTCCGGTCAAGTAAGTTGGCCCGTCGGCATTAACACGGGTAAATTTTCCGGTCGAGACGAACAGTTTTTCGTCCGATGGATGCAAGAGCGAGATATTGCGACCGATCATCTCTTCGGCGCTGTAGCCGAACATCGTCATCGCCGCCGTATTCCAAGCGGTAACGTTTCCCACCAGGTCCTTGGTGATAATCGCCTCGGTCGATTGTGCAACAACGGTCGCGAACTGTCGCATCTGCGCGGTGCTCGCGCGCATCTCTGTCGTCATCGCGATGGCAAGCTCGTTGGCGCGCGAATGCAGCGCCTCGTTGTTCGCCGATAGCCGTTTGATGAGCCCGGCGCGCATGTCCGCCAAGCGCGCATCAAAAAACGCGATGGTGTAGGCCAGCAACAACACCAGAAAAATCCCCATCCCCACCAGCCCCGCTAGCCACTCCGGCTCAATCGCGCGTGGGTACGCCGTGCACACGCTGCCCACCGCAATTTCAGCCGCAGCCATGCCCGCGTAGTGCATGCCCGCAATTGCCCCACCCATGACCAGCGCACTGCCGAGTTTTCGCAGCACCGCCTGCCCCGTAGATTCCTCGGTTTGAAATTTGAACGCCACCCACAACGCGATCACCGATGCTGCAACCGCCAACAAAACGGATAGCGCAAAGAATGTGGGGTCATAGACGATGGCCGGCTCCATCTTCATCGCCGCCATGCCGATGTAATGCATCGCACCGATCCCGGCACCCATCACCAAGCCACCGGCGGCCAATACGCGCGGCGTCAAGCGACCCTGGCCAACGATGTAAAACGCGAACGCCGCCGCGCCGACGGCCGGCACCATCGACACCAATGTGAGCAGCGTGTCATAACCCATCGGCACACCAATGCGCAGCGCCAGCATGCCGATGAAATGCATCGCCCAAATGCCCAGACCCAGGGCAAGGCCACTACCCACTATCCACAAGCGTCGCGCGCCCCCGCGAGAGGCGACAGTGCGCGAAGCCAAGTCGAGCGAGGTATACGAAGCTAAGATGGCAATCGCCACCGACAACGCCACCAACCACGGCTGGTAATCCGGCTGGAGCGCGAGTCCCTGCGTGCCTGACAAGCAGATGCTGCCCGGCGCGATTTTTGTGGCCGCCATCGCGATGTAGTGCATGCCGGCAATCGCGAGCCCCATCACGGCTGCCGCACCGAGTTTGCCCAATAGCGCTTGTCGGGTGGCTTCCAGCGCACGTTGGCGTACTGCGATGGTCAGCGAGGTGATCGCCGCAACCACGGCAAAGAGCACCGACACCACAAACATGGTGTGGTCATACTGGACTGGTGGTGACATCCGCATTGCCGTCATGCCGATGTAGTGCATAGCACCGATCCCCGCACCCATCAGCGTGCCGGTGAGCACCAGCGCGCGCCAGCTATCCAGACCGCGCTGCAAGGCATGCAGCGCGACGCCTGCGGCGGCAATGGCCGGCAGCATCGAGACGAGCGTCGGCAGCAAATCAAAGCCCATTCGAATCGGCAGGCGCACGGCCAGCATGCCGATGAAATGCATCGCCCACACACCCATGCCCATCAGCACCGCGCCGCCGATCAGCCACTCGATACGCTCGCGACCGCGCGCCGCAGAAATACGCGAAGCGAGGTCGAACGCGTTGTAGGACGCCAGTATCGCGATGGCAATCGATAGAGCAACCAGCGAAAGGTTGTAACTAACGGGCATGGAGACGAGGTGTACGCAGAGATTGGATCGGTAAGCGCGAAAAATTATTGGTCGATCCGCGCGCCACTGAAACAGCTCGCGCATCGTAGCATTTTTGCTGTTGGTGATCCGTTATGATGGTGCGCTACCCGAACTACTACTCAAACGCAGGTTAAACATCGCATGTACCCCTCACTCCATTTTCGTTCTCTCCAGTTCACCGGCCTAAAGCCTGGCCCCCGCCTCATCATCACCGGCGCCGTGCACGGTAACGAAACCTGCGGCACGCGTGCGATCAACCGCGTGCTCGACGACCTCGACCAAGGCCGCCTGCATATCGCCGCCGGCAGTGTCACCTTCGTGCCGATCACCAATCCACGCGCTTATCAACGCGGGGAGCGCAATGGCGATCGCAACCTCAATCGCAATCTCAACCCCACCGCCACGCCCGCCGATTTTGAGGATCACGTTGCCAACTGGTTGTGCCCGTTACTTGCGCAGCACGAAGTGTTACTCGACCTACATTCCACCCGCGCGCAGAATCCGCCGTTCGCCATGTTGGGCCCTAACAACAACAACGGCGAGTTGCAGCCGTTTCGGCATCATGCTGAAGAACGAGCATTGGCGCGGAGTTTGGGGGTGCAACGATTTGTCGATGGCTGGCTGGAGACCTACGCCGCCGGGGTCACGCGTCGGGTTGCGGAATCAAAACGCGCCGCCACCCCGTTAAACCCACTCAACACCGACGCACGTTACGGCGTCGGCACCACCGAATATATGCGCTCGGTCGGTGGCTATTCGATCACCCTCGAATGTGGGCAGCACGACGACCCTGCCTCGCCCGAGGTGGGCTACCGGGCGATTCGCAACACGCTGGCGCATCTCGGCATCAGCAATGATGCGCCGCCCGCGCCGTTGAGCTCGCACGAAGGCTTGCACATGTACCAAGTGTTCGACCGCAACCACGCACTGGACGCGTTCGCGCGTCCGTGGGTAAGTTTTGATGAGTTGATGGCGGGTGATGTGATCGGCACGCGCCATGACGGCAGTACCATTGTCGCTGAAGCTGACGGCTGCATTTTGTTTCCAGACGCGAAGGCGCAGCCCGGCAACGAGTGGTTTTATTTGGCCAAACGTGCCAATATGTTTTGATGAAACCCAGCGCCAGTGCTTGAGTTTCAGGGTGTAACGTGGTCAGTGAAAAAACAAATACGCCACCCAAATCGCCGCGATCACGCCGGAGAATTCCGCAAGCAAACCAAACGTGATTGAGTAGCGCGTCTTACTCACGCCCACTGAGCCGAAGTACAGCGCGACGATATAAAACGTCGTATCGGCCGAGCCCTGAAAAATCGCCGACAGGCGGCCGACGAACGAATCCACGCCGTAGGTTTTCATTGCGTCAATCATCATCGCGCGCGCGCCGCTGCCGCTGATCGGCTTCATCAATGCGGTGGGTAATGCGGGCGTGAAGTCAGTGTTGAAACCGAGCTGAGTGACGACCCACGTGAAGCCGCTGACGATGAACCCCAGCACACCAGAATTGCGCAGCACGCTGATGGCGACCAGCATGCCGACGAGGTAAGGAATAATCATCAGCGAAGTTTGAATGCCGCCCTTGGCGCCCTCGATGAACGCCTCATACACATTGATTTTTTTCGCGAGCCCCCACGCGATGAAGCCAACCACCACCGACAGCAACAACAAATTGCTCACCACCTTCGACACCAGCGTGATGTCAGCCTTGCTCAAGTAGTGGCTCATGTGATACACGAGGCCAAATATTGCCGCCGACAAACCACCCAGCCAGCCGATCACCACCCGGTCAAACAAATTGATGCGCTGCTTGATCGCAACCGCGACCAAGCCAACCAAGGTCGCTACATAGGTTGCGATCATGCACGGGATAAAAATATCCGACGGGTCTTGCGCACCGAGAATCGCGCGCTGCGCAATCACCGCCAAGGGAATCAATGTGAGGCCAGAGGCGTGCAATACAAGAAACATAATCTGCGCATTGCTCGCGGTATCCTTGGTCGGATTCAACGATTGCAGACTCTCCATCGCCTTCAAGCCAAATGGGGTCGCGGCGTTATCGAGCCCTAAAAAATTCGCCGAGAAATTCATCACCATGTGACCAGTGGCGGGATGATCTTTCGGCACCTCTGGGAAGATGCGCGAAAAAAACGGCGCGATGATCTTGGCGACAAGTTTGATCGCACCCGCTTTTTCGCCAATGCTCAAAATGCCCAACCACAATGTCATCACGCCGGCCAGCGGCAACGCGATTTCCATCACGCCCAGCTTGGCCGACTCAAACGTGCCATCGACGATTTTCTTGAACACTTCCGTGTCGCCGAGGAACAGCCACTGCGCCAGCGCGGCAATAAAGCCGACGATAAAAAAGCCAGCCCAGATGTAGGTGAGTGTCATTTTTCTCTCAATCTGTTTTGGTTAGCGTTGCCGTGAGTTGCGCACCGTAAATCCCCCAGTCACCTCAACGCGAGGCAGCGCATAGTGCTGCCCCCTTTAGAAAAGGGGGCAATGCTCCGTGGTGCTTAACCTGAGAAGAATGGGGGGATTTTCGGGGGTGAACATCGAGAGAAAACTAGCCAAATCCTAACAACGGCAGGTATCTCCAGCTATTTTCAACTTTCTACTTCACCTGAATCCAAAGCGGCGCAAATTTATTATCCGAGCGATGCACCACCGAGACGTTAGCGCGCGTGACCCAGGGAATCACTTGCCGATGCAGCGGAATCACCAGCACTTCATTCTTTACCAGCTCACCCGCCTTCACCATCAGCGCCTGCCGCTTCACCAAATCGATTTCTGATTCGGCGTTGTCAATCAGCGCGTCCAGATTCGTATTCTTGAAATTGCCGTAGTTGGTTTCGCCGGCACCCTTGTCGTTGAGGCTGTGGAACAACGGTTTGAGCGTAAACATCGCGTCGCGATTGTTGTCGCCCCAACCTTGCATGCACACCGAGAACTCCTTCTTGGGCGTACGTGCAAAGTACTGCGCTTTGGGCATCGCATCGACCTTCACATTCAGACCGATCTTCGCCCACATCGCCGCGAGTGCCACGCAAATCTTTTCATCGTTCACGTAACGATCATTCGGGCAATGTAGGGTAAAGCCGAAGCCGCTTGGATAGCCCGCTTCAGCCAGTAATTTTTTCGCGCCATCCACGCTGTAGGCAAAACGTGTTTCTAGGGCGGCCGGGAAGCCCTCGCCTTTTGGATTCGGAAACGCCAGCGCGGTCGGCGTGGACAAGCCGCGCATTACTTGCGTCTTGATCGCATGAATGTCGATCGCCTGATAAAGCGCCATGCGCACGCGTTTGTCCTTAAACGGGTTCTTGCCCTTCACATCGGAAAACAGCAACTCGTCGCGCGCCTGGTCCAGCGCAATCGAGATGATGCGCATCTCATCCCCCTCCCAAACCTTCAGCGTCGGATCCTGCTTCAGCCGAATCACGTCCTGTGGTGATGGGTCGAGGACGAAATCAATCTCCCCAGATTTCAATGCCGCCAGCCGTGTAACGTCGCTGCTAATTGGCCGGTATTCGATGGTGTCGATATTGCTCTGTGAGCGCTTATCGGCAATCCCCCACCACGACGGGTTTTTGGTGTGCACCATCTTCACGCCCGGCTCATGCGACACCAGCTTGTATGGCCCCGTACCCATGGCGTTCTTTGATGCGAACGTCACCTCTTTGGACGTGAAGTCCTGCGGTGCAACCGCGTTGTTCGCTTCCGCCCATTTTTTGCTCATGATCGGCACTTCGCCAATCGAAATCATCGCAATCGGATTCGGCTGCGGGGTGGTGAACTCCACCGTGTGGGAGTCAATCTTCCTCGCCACGCCAGCGGGAATCGCATAAGTCTTGAACTGTGTGGACTTAGCCGCGCGCGCAAACGAAAACACCACATCATCGGCTGTCATTGGTGTGCCGTCCTGAAACTTCACGCCTTTGCGTAAGCTCACCACCCGCACCGTTGGGCTCACCGTTTTCCACGAGGTTGCGAGCCAAGGCGTGGGTGCCATATCCTTGCCCGGCTGGATCAAGCGTTCATAGACGAGACTATTGATCGACTTGGTAAACGACTCGTCCTGCCCATGCGGGTCTTGGGTAGTGGTATCGCCCTTGCTCGCCCAGCGGAGCGTTTTCGCTGACACGTCGAAGGCGGCAACCGCAGACCAGCTCAATAAACCCAACAACACAATGCGAAACAACATCATGACCGTCTCCTAAGAAGGAAGAATTTTGAATTAGTGAAATCAAGTTTAGGTGATAGCAACGTAACGACACGAGTGTAGGTGACAACGACCAATTTCACCACGGTCCCCACCCCGAAGCAAAGCCGCATACCGCTTTGACTTGGCGACTTACTTTGGTATTAAACTGGTGCTATCCTAAACGAAATTGACCCATCAAGCGCGCCACGGTAGAAGTGCCAAAACATGACTGAATTCCTGATTGGTGTTGATGGTGGCGGCAGCGGAACCCGTGCCCGCATTGCCCACGCCAATGAACCCGACAAATCACTCGGCCTCGGCCATGCGGGCCCATCGGCCTTGCGACAAGGCGTAGACAACGCATGGGCACAGATTGACTTAGCGATCCGCGCCGCCTTCGCCGATGCAAAACTCCCCGTCCCAACATGGTCGCGCTGCGCTTTGGGCGCGGGACTATCCGGCGTCAGCGCCCGCGCGCTTCGCGAACAATTTATTGCCCAAAACCCTGGTTTTTCGCACCTCACCATCGACACCGACGGCTTCGTCACCTTGCTCGGTGCCCACGGCGGCGCGCCCGGCGCTGTGGTCGCCATCGGCACTGGCAGCGTCGGCGAAGTATTGCGCGCCGACGGCAGCCGTGAGGTGGTCAGTGGCTGGGGTTTCCCGGTAGGTGACGAAGGCAGCGGCGCGTGGATGGGGTTGCACGCAATGCAAGTCGCGCAAGCGGCGATGGATCGACGCACCGCGACCGGTGCCTTGGCACAGCACATCTGGGCAACGGCGGGCGCGAACCGTGAAGCACTGCAAGCTTGGTCTAGTAGCGCAGGCCAATACGCGTACGCACAACTCGCGCCCATCGTGTTCGATACCGCCGCCGAAGACGCCGCCGCCGAAAATATTTTACGTGAGGCCACGACGGCGATAGAAACGATCATCCGCACGCTGGATCGCGACGCACAACTACCAATGGTGATTGCGGGTAGTCTTGGTACGCGCCTCAGTGCGCGGCTCAGCACGCAGCTACGGTCAAACACCAAGTTGGTGGCGGCACAAGCCGACGCTGCCGCTGGCGCGCTCACACTCATCGCCACGCACCTTAAACGTAACGCCAAGCTGGCTCAACAATGAACAAAAGCAGCATGCTCGAATTCGCGCCCGACGCCAACGACAACTCGCCGCTGTATTTGCAGTTGGCGCGCAAACTGGGTGATGCGATTCACGACGGGCGCTTTCAGGTACACGAAGCGCTGCCCTCGGAACGCGCGCTCTCGGATGGCTTGCGACTCTCGCGCGTCACCGCCCGCAAAGCCATCGACCAATTGGTCAAAGAAGGCCTCATTGTCCGGCGGCGCGGCTCGGGTAACTACATCGCGCCGCGCGGCGAACAGCCGCATATCGAATTACCGTTATCGCGCCTCACCAGTTTTTCTGAGGAGTTGCAGCGCCGCGGCTATCAGCCAAGCTCGCGTTGGCTCACGCGCGAAATTCGCGTTGCCGCCCCCGATGAACTACTGAGCCTCGGCCTCTCGCCCGGCACCAAAGTCGCGCGCCTCGAACGGTTGCGCTTGGCCGACGACGTGGTAGTCGCGTTCGAAGTCAGTGTGCTGCCCCACACCATCGTGCCGCAGCCACAAAAAGTTACCGGCTCGCTCTATGAATATCTCGCGCAAAAGGGTGCCGCACCGATGCGTGCGCTGCAACACATCCGTGCACTCAACGCCTCGGCGAGGCTCGCCGAACAACTCGATCTACCGGTCGGTAGAGCGGTGCTGTTCATCACCCGCGTCGGCTATTTGGAATCGGGACAAGCGGTCGAGCTCACCCATTCATATTGCCGCACCGACTACTACGACT
This sequence comes from Burkholderiales bacterium, assembly GCA_043744255.1. Lineage (GTDB taxonomy): Bacteria > Pseudomonadota > Gammaproteobacteria > Burkholderiales > Usitatibacteraceae > UKL13-2. The sequence continues at coordinate 52,003 of JAYTVA010000079.1, forward strand.
TCGTCGCTGAAATGCGCCGTGACGGTTAGGCCATGAAAACGATTGACGGTCATATCCTGACGCCCGCCGGGTTTATCGCGGGCGCAGTGTCGCTCGGAAACGACGGACGCATCGCGGCCATTGCGGGCGAGGCCGTCACTGAGACCGTGGTGCGTGATGGCAAGCGGCCAATCATCCTGCCCGGCTTCATCGACCTGCATGTCCACGGCGGCGGCGGGCGCGACACCATGGAAGGCGGGGATGCGATCAATGCCATCGCGCGTACGCATGCCGCGCACGGCACCACCTCGCTATTGGCCACCACCATGACCGCACCGAGCGAGGATCTCGACCTCGCGTTTGCCGGGCTTGGCGCGCATTGCGCCGCACCGCGCGCGCGCGATTGCGCGCGGGTATTGGGCGTGCATCTCGAAGGGCCCTATATCAATCAAGCCATGCTTGGTGCGCAACCGGATTTTGCGCGTCCCGCGTCGATCTCTGAGTTAGCGCGCTTGAACGCCATCGCGCCGATTCGCCTCATCACGCTCGCCCCCGAAGTGCCGGGCAATATGGAACTGATCGCGCCGCTGTGCCGCGCGGGATACCGTGTGCAAATCGGCCACAGCGCGGGCAGTTACGAAGATGGGGTCAATGCACTCGCAGCGGGGGCCGGCGGCTTCACGCATTTGTTCAACGCCATGACCGGCATGCATCATCGTAAACCGGGCATGGTGGGGGCGGCCTTGGCGCACGCGGAGTTCTCAGAAATCATTCCCGATCTGTTGCATGTGCATGTTGGCGCGATGCACGTAGCGCTGCGCTCGATCCCCAGGTTGTTTTGCGTCACCGACTCCACCTCTGCTACCGGTATGCCTGATGGCAAATACCGCTTGGGTCGCCACACGGTGAGCAAATGTATGGGCGGCGTGCGCCTCGCCGATGGCACGTTGGCGGGCTCCACCTTGACAATGGATCAAGCGCTCAAAAATCTGGTCAATCAGTTGTCGCTGTCACTCGTGGATGCCTCGCGTCGCGTTTCTACCAATGCCGCCGACTATCTCGGCTTAGCTGATCGTGGACGCATCGCCGTCGGTGCCTTTGCGGATCTCGTCATGTTGGATCGCGATCTCAATCTCAACGCAGTCTATGTCGAGGGTACGCCAATTTGAAATCGTTAATGTTGAGCGAGGCTGAGCAAGCACCTGAAGCCGTCGCCGAACAACTTGCCGCGAACGATGGCGACTATCGGCGCTTTGCCGAATTGCTACGTGCGCCAACCGCCAACGCGTTTCTCACCGTCGCGCGTGGCAGCTCCGATCACGCCGCACACTTCATGGCCTACCTCATCATGGCGCGCATGGGGCGGCTGGTGACATCACTTCCGATGTCGCTCATCACGCTCTATCAATCAAAAATTCAATGCGCCGGATTGACCGCGATGGCGTTTTCGCAATCCGGCCAAAGCCCAGATTTGATCGCGCCGATGCGCTATTTCACCGACGGTGGTGCGGGCACCGCCGCGTTTGTTAATGACCCGGCATCTCCACTCGCCGTGGCTGCGCAATGGGTGTTCCCGTTATATGCGGGTGAAGAAAAAAGTGTCGCCGCCACCAAAAGTTTTATCGCGCAACTGGTCGCCGGTGCGCGCGTGGTGGCCGCATGGCAACGCGATGCGAAGTTTGAAACTGCGCTGCACAACTTGCCTGAACGCCTACGGCTCGCGGCCAACACCGATTGGTCAGCGGGCGTGGCGGCGTTCAAAGAGGTGCCGCAATTGTTGGTGATCGGGCGCGGCACCGGGCTTGCTGTGGCGATGGAAGCCGCGCTGAAGTTCAAAGAGACGTGCAGCATTCAAGCCGAAGCGTTTTCTGGCGCGGAAGTAAAACACGGGCCGATGGCGCTGATTGATTCAGGCTATCCGCTGTTGGTGTTCGCGCCGCGTGGCCCCGCGCATGTGGGGCTGGTGGCACTGGCGGAAGAGATGCGCGCACGCGGTGCCCGTGTGTTGCTGGCAGCCCCGGCGGGCACGCCAAACGTCAACCTACCGATTATTGAAACGGGGGCGGAAGAACTCGATTCGGTGTCGCTGATTCAAAGTTTTTATCCGATGGCGGAAGCCTTGGCACGCGCACGCGGCTACAACCCGGATCAGCCGAAATTTTTGGCGAAGGTCACCAAAACCGAATGAAACCTGCTCAGCGATTAGCAAACCAACTGGTGATGACCTCGGTACGGGTAATCGCGGTGCCGACCGTGACCGCCCATGCGCCGCAGCGTCGCGCTTCGGCCACTTGGGCTGGCGTGTTAAACCGCCCCTCGGCCATCACGCGCAGCACCGTTTTGCTCAAGCGCGCCAGCAGCGCAAAATCCGGTGCCTGCGGAATTTCACCGCCGGTGTAGCCCGATAAGGTCGTGCCAATAATGTCAAAGCCCATCGCGTGTGCAGCCATCGCATCGTCTGCGGTGCTGCAATCGGCCATCGCCAGCGCGCCACCGGCACGGATGGCGGTCAGTAGGTCGGTGAGTGCAACCGGACGCGCGCGCGGTGCCATCCACCGCCACGATGTCAGCACCGGCGTGAACGAGGTCATGAACATCCTGCAACCACGGCGTGATGCGCACGTGCGAATCGGCGAGGTCGCGTTTGACGATGCCGATGATCGGCGCGTCAATCACCGCACCAACCAGTGCCACGCGTTTGGCTCCCTCGATCCGCACCGCGTTCGCGCCACCGATCACGGCGGCGTGGGCGAGGGCGACCACGATGTCATCACGATCCATCGGCCCGTCGTCAACGGGCTGGCAGGAAACGACGAGACCGTTGGCGAGTCGCGAGTCGAGCGTGGTGAGGTTGCGAAATTTCATGGCTGGGCAAGGAGAGTGAACGGGTTGCTACGCATTATGCTGCGATTGCCGATGTTGCTCGCCGTGCTCATCCTGCTTGCCGTCACGTCACCGGCCTATGCGAAACAGCAAGTCACCTTCTGGACGATGCAGCTCTCGCCGTTTCATGACGCGTATGTGAGGGGCGTGATCGCAGATTTTGAGATCGCGCATCCGGACATTGCGGTGAAGTGGGTCGATATAGCCTGGGCCGAAGCGGAGCGTAAGACGTTAACCGCGATTGCCGCAAAGACCGCGCCAGACGTGGTGAATTTGAATCCACAGTTCGCCTCGAAGCTCGCCGAATTTGCAGCCCTTGCCGACCCGGAACTGTATTTATCACCGGATGAGATTGCGCAATATCTGCCGGGGGCATGGCGGGCCAATCGCATGAACGGGAAAACGTTTGCACTGCCGTGGTATCTCAGCACCAACGTTTTGGTCTACAACACCGAGATTTTTGCGCGCACAGGCGTCGGCGTGCCGACTACCGCAGACGAATTTCTGGCCGCCGCGCGCGCGATCAAAACGCGCACCGGCAACTTCGCGTATTTTCCGAGTCTCGATGGCTCGATTCCACTGGAGACGATGGTGGCGATGGGTGGCAACATCGTCAGCCCGGATCGGTGCAGCAAAGGGCAAATTGGCGCGAACGGCGCGTCAATACTGGGTTTCCATCAAACGCTGTATCAAGAAAAATTGGTGCCGCGCAATTTGCAATCCGTGATGCTCGGCAAAAGCACCGTGCCAGAAGCGCTAAAAAACATCGACGCCACGTGGCTGGCGTCGCGCGGGTGCGCACCATGAGCGAGATCTGCCTTGCCATCGATGTTGGTGGTACCAAAATTCGCACGGCGTTGATTGATCGTGCGGGCGCATTAGTGCGTGCGGAAACTTGTGCCACCGATGCCGCGCGTGGCGGTGCGGCGGTACTGGCGTCCATGCAGCAGCTTGCTTCGGTAGTCGTTGATCGCGCAATTGTGGGCGTCGGCATCTCGGCGGCAGGCGTGATTGACCCGAGCACTGGTGTAGTGGTCGATGCAACTGACGCCATCCCCAATTGGCGCGGCATATCGCTCGCAGCGACGTTCGCCAAACAATTTTCTGTAGCGGCTTTTGCTGACAATGACGTGAACTGCGCGCTGCTCAGCGAAGCATGGTGCGGTGCGGCGCACCACGTCAGCGGCACCGTCGTCATGCTCACTCTCGGCACTGGCTTGGGCGGCGCAGTGATGCACGATGGCAAGTTGCTGCAAGGCGCACATCACTTAACCGGACACTTCGGTCGCACCCTAGTCTGGAATGCCGCCACCAACGCGTACGTCGCACTAGAGTCTTTGCTATCAGGCACCGGAATCGCCAATATCCACGCGCCGTTCCGGGCGATCACCGGGGAGCAGGTGATAGCGCTGGCGCGTGCAGGTGATGTAGATGCGCAACGCACCGTCGCCATCTGGTGCGAGCATCTCGCGGTGCATTTGCACAATTTGCATTGGCTGTTGGATCCCGCGCGCATCATCATCGGCGGCGGCGTGATTGCTTCGCGCGACGTTTTCGCCAACGCGTCGTAACTAAACCGATACGCCTGCGCCACAAACTCATCCCAGCGCGGCGTTTCTTGTTTAGCGGCCAGCGATTGCGTGGACAGATGCGTCATGCGATCAGCCGCCGTCCAAGCACCCCACTTCGGCCATTCGAGCAAGTAGTATTCCCACGACCACGGATACACGGCGGGCGATAACGAAATCACCAAGCCCGGTCGTTTGGCGCGCACCTCCTGCACAAACCATTTCGCGTATTCATTGACCTTATCGGCGCGCCAACGCATCCACGCCGGGTCGCGATAATCCGTTGGTGGCGCGCGGCCTTGATGCTCACTCGCGTAAACCTGTTTGGTGTAATCGTCATAGCCCATGGTCACGTACGGCCACACGATGCGATCATCGAGTTGCACCCCATCGAGGTCGTAATGGTCGATGGCTTCGAGCACGAGATCGAGCAAGAAACGGCGCGCTTCTGGATGCAGCGGGTTCATCCAAATGAAGCCATTCGGCGCGACTTCGTTACCCTGAATATCGCGCGATAGCCATGCCGGTTTTTGCTCGCGCAGGCGGCTCGTGGTGCTCTTGTGCGCGGCCATAAAGCCGTATTCAAACCACGCGATATAGATGAGCCCGTTGCGATGCGCCTCAATTAACGTCTCCTGCAACAAATCGCGCGCGGGCTTTGCGCGTTCGGCTTCGCTATCGCTGGGACCTTGTACCGCGCGTGCGAGTCGTTGGCTGACGCCTACGGTACGCCGCAACAGCTCAGAGGGATATTGGGTGTAGCCGTTTTTCCACGTCTCGACATAGCATAGAACGTATTGAGGCCAATCTCGCGCAACCGTTGCATGGTGTTCGCGGTGTTGGCGGGTGAGGCGATTGCCGTGTTGGCGGTGGTGGTGAGCCACGTGCCGCGCACCTCAGACGTGCCGCGTACCTCACTGGGCGTGGCGGCGGGCAGGCTCGCGCAACCGGTAAACGTGACGCTCGCCGCGAATAAGATGCCTGCAAGCTGTGTGTGTTGCCACCTCATCCCAACACCCTTTTTGATGCCGACCACTAATGAAAGGGCAGAATCATTGGTATTGTATTGGTATATAAACTAACGCGCGGAAAACGAAGGTGCAGAAATGGAGTGGTCGTGCGAGCGTCGGCACCGGCGAATCGCTACGCAAACAGCAGCCAAACGCATCACCGAGTCAGGACGAGCACCAAGCAGCGTACCGACGAAACATTGATAACCTCGACATCACATGAACGACATTCACTCACGTAACACCGAAGCCCCCAGCAGCGCCCATGCCCGTCTCGACGAATACCCGGTCGATGAATTGGTGAATGTTTTTGCCGCCGATCAGGTGAATGCCGTCGCGGCGGTGCGCGCGGCGAGTGCGGACATTGCGCGCGCGGTTGCGGCGGCGGTGCCAAAGATCGAGGCCGGTGGGCGGCTGGTGTATGTGGGCGCTGGCACCTCCGGGCGATTGGGGCTGTTGGACAGCGTCGAGTTGTACCCCACGTTTTCATGGCCGAATGATCGCGCGGTCGCACTATTGGCGGGCGGCCATGCGGCGATGTTCAAGGCCGTTGAGGGTGCTGAAGACAATCGTGAACAAGGTGCCGCCGATATTGCCGACGCGGCGGTGGGCGCTAACGATGTAGTCATTTTGTTGGCGGCGTCGGGCGACACACCATATGTGATGGGCGCGCTGACGGCGGCGCGTGGCGCGGGCGCGCTCACCATCGGCATCGCCAACAATCCCAACGCGCCGCTCGCGCGCGAAGCCGAGATCGGTATCACTCTCGACACGGGCACGGAAGTTATTTCCGGTAGCACACGATTGAAGGCAGGCACCGCGCAAAAAATTACGCTCAATACGTTTTCGAGTGCGCTGATGGTGCGCCTCAATAAGGTCTACGGCAATTTGATGGTGGATGTAAAGCCGACCAACGCGAAGCTGATTCGCCGCAGCGTGAATCTCACCATGCTTGCGACCCACGCGGATGAAGCGACCGCGCGCCGCACGCTTGATGCCTGCGAATTTCAGGTCAAAGTGGCCATTGTCGCGATCACAAAACAGATTGACGTCGCCGCCGCCGTGCGCGTGCTGGCCGCACACAAGGGCAGCGTCCGCGCCGCGCTAGCCGCATGAGCGAGACCGCTGCTCCCGCCCGCAACCCGTGGGCGTGGATTCCCAGCCTCTATTTCGCGCAAGGCATTCCGTATGTCGTGGTGATGACGCTGTCGGTCATCATGTACAAAAACCTCAATATCTCGAACACCGACATCGCGCTCTATACCAGTTGGTTGTACCTGCCGTGGGTGATTAAGCCGCTTTGGTCGCCGCTGGTCGAGATGTTTCGCACGCGCAGATTCTTTATCGTGATCTTGCAATTGTTGATCGGTGCCTCACTTGCGCTGGTGGCATTCACGTTACCCACGAGCCATTTTTTCCAGTGGTCACTCGCGGTGTTTTGGTTGATGGCGTTCAGCTCAGCCACCCACGATATTGCCGCCGATGGTTTTTACATGCTGGCACTGCCGCAGCATCAACAGGCCGCGTTTGTCGGGGTGCGCAGCACGTTTTACCGGATCGCGATGTTGTCCGGCCAAGGCGGGTTGGTGTTGCTGGCGGGCAAGTTGACTGTCGCCACCGGCAGTGTCACCGAGGCGTGGCAGATCGTGATGATGGTGCTCGGCGTGCTGTTTACCTTGATGTGTGTTTATCACCACTTCGTATTGCCGGTTTCCGCCAGCGATGTGGCGGTCGCGCGCGATGGCAATGTGTTGAAGGAATTTTTTGCCACGTTCGTCGCGTTTTTTAAGCGCCGCGACATTGTGCTGGTGCTACTTTTCTTGCTGACGTTTCGTCTCGGTGAAGCGCAAGGTCTCAAGCTCATCACGCCGTTCATGCTCGACCCGGTTAGCAAGGGTGGCTTGGGGCTCAGCACCATTGACGTCGGTTGGGCGTATGGCACCTTCGGCGTGGCGGCGTTGACCTTGGGCGGACTACTCGGCGGCTACACGATCTCGCGCGGCGGGTTGAAAAAATGGATTTGGCCGATGTTATTCGCGGTGCATCTGCCCAATCTCTTGTTTGTCGCGCTGTCGTACACGCAACCGACCAGCATCCCGCTCATCACGGGCGCACTCATGCTCGAACAGTTTGGTTATGGATTCGGCTTCGCCGCGTATTTGTTGTTCATGATTATGGTCGCCGATGGGGCGCATAAAACCGCGCATTACGCGATCTGCACCGGCTTCATGGCGCTGGGCATGATGTTGCCGGGGATGGTCAGCGGCTGGATCCAAACGCAGCTTGGCTACCCGCATTTTTTCCTGTGGGTATGCCTTTGCACCATCCCGTCGATCATCGTCACGATGTTCGTGAAGATTGACCCCGCGTTTGGTAAAAAAGCGACGTGATGCGCGCCGTGACGCCCTCAAATCATTGTCATTCTGAGCCGCTGTTGGCGAAGAATCTCATCCCGCTGTATGCGGTGCTGTCGGATACGGATGAGATTCTTCGTCGCCAAAAAGCGGCTCCTCAGAATGACGAGTTTTATAGGGGAGCGTATGACTAGCAGCACACCGGCACGCCTCGTCTCCCTCGACGCATTTCGCGGCTTCACCATCGCCAGCATGGTGTTGGTGAACAACCCCGGCGATTGGGGTCGTATCTACCGGCAACTCGGTCACGCTGAATGGCACGGCTGGACATTCACCGATTGGATTTTTCCGTTTTTCCTGTTTATCTGCGGCGTGTCGATGACGTTCTCGCTTGGCCGCCGTGCTGAAGCGGGCGACGACAAGCCGCAGTTGTTGCTACAACTCGCCAAGCGTGCCGCGATCATTTTCGCCATCGGTCTCACGCTCAATTTCATTCCCGCGATTAATCTCGATACGCTGCGCATCCCCGGCGTTTTGCAACGGATCGCGCTCTGCACTTTGCTGGCGGCACCGATTGTTGTGTATTGCGATTGGCGTGAACAGTGCTGGTGGATCGCGACGCTACTTATCATTTACACGGTGCTGATGCTATGGATGCCGGTGCCCGATGTGAGCGGGCGGATTGCGGCAGGGGTGTTGGAGCCGGGGCGCGATGTCGGTGCGTATGTGGATCGCTTGCTGCTCGACGGCCATTTGTGGGCGAAGTCGAAAACCTGGGATCCCGAGGGTCTGGTGAGTACGGTGCCCGCGCTGTGTAGCCAATTGTTTGGCGTGCTGGCGGGACGCTGGTTGCTGACCGAGACCGACAAAGCCACAAAGACAGTGTGGATGCTGCTCGCCGGGCTGCTGTGCCTGTGGATCGGCGCGATCATTGATGCCACGTTTATGCCGATCAACAAAAGTCTCTGGACGACCTCGTATTGCATCGCGATGACCGGCTGGGCGCTGTTGGTGTTTGCGGCGTTTTACTGGCTGATCGACGGCAATCATGCCAAACGTGCGCGTGAGCAAGCGCAAAAAATGCTGTTGCCGTTTACGATCTACGGCATGAACGCGCTGTTTATTTTTGCGTTATCGAGCCTGATCGCGAAGGCGTTCGGGGCGATCAAGTGGACGGGAAGCGATGGCGCAGCGGTATCGCTGAAAGCGTTTATCTACGCGCCTCTTCAGGCTTTGCCGCTCGCGCCGGTGAATCACTCGCTGCTGTTTGCGCTGGCGTTCAATTTGTTGATGTTTTCAATTGCATGGTTCATGTGGAAGAAAAAATGGTTCGTAAAAGTTTGATGCACCGGTTAGCCGCCGCCGCTTGTATTGCTACCGCCGCTCTGCTCGCAAGTTGCGCAACGCGTGCACCCGTACCCAGCCCGTCCCCGCCGAGCCAGCCGCGTGCCGTGCCGCCCGTGGTGATGGTGCCCAGTGTGCCCAGCGTTCCCACCCCGCCGCCCACCGTCGTCCCCGCGCCGGCGCCAGCCTTCAAGATGCCACCGCCCGCCCCGCGCGAATTTCGTGCCGCGTGGGTGGCAACCGTCGCCAACATTGATTGGCCGAGCAAGGCGGGCTTGCCGGTCGCGCAACAGCAAGCTGAAATCATCGCCATGGTTGAGCGCGCGCGTGAACTCAATCTCAATACGCTAATCGTGCAAGCGCGTCCGGGTGCCGATGCGCTGTATGCCTCAACGTTAGAGCCGTGGTCGGAATATCTCACCGGCGAGCAGGGTCGGCCACCGTCGCCGTACTACGATCCGCTGACCATGTGGATCGACGAAGCGCATAAACGCGGCATCAAAATCCACGCGTGGTTTAACCCCTATCGAGCGCGCCACCGAGAGGCCAAATCGCCAGTGGTCGCCAACCACATCAGCAAACAAAATCCGGCGGTGGTGAAAAATTACGGCGGCATGTTGTGGATGGATCCGGGCGAGCCCGCTGCCGCGAAACGCACGCTGGACGTAATTCTTGACGTGGTGCGCCGCTACGATATTGATGGCGTGCACATCGACGATTACTTCTACCCATATCCCGTGACCACGGCGGGGGTGCCGACCTCGCAAGACCCGTCAGTGCCCATCGTGAACGGCAGCAAGCTGCCGGTCGAAGTCGATTTTCCCGATGAGCCGTCATGGAAAAAATATCTCGCCGGTGGCGGTATTTTGGCGCGCGCGGATTGGCGTCGGCAAAACGTGAATGCGCTGATCGAGCGGCTCTACTACAACATCCACGTTGAAAAAAATTGGGTCGTGTTCGGCGTGAGTCCGTTCGGCCTCGGTCGTCCCGATCGGCGTCCGCCCGGCATCGTCGGTTTCAGTCAATACGACAAACTTTATGCCGATGTGGAGCTGTGGATGGCGCGCGGCTGGATGGATTATTTGGCACCGCAACTCTACTGGCCCATCAACCAGCCACCGCAGGCATTCGGCGTGCTGCTTGATTATTGGTTGAGCCAAAACACCGCCAAACGCCACGTCTGGCCTGGGCTTTACACCACGCGCATCAACAACACGCCGACCTCGTGGCAGCCGGCAGAGATCGAACGCCAGATCGACATCATTCGCGCCACGCCGAACGTGAACGGGCACGTACACTTCAGCATGGTGGGCTTAATGGAAAATCGCAGAGGCATTAACGATGTGTTGCAGGCGCGGCAATACGCAGCACCGGCGTTGATTCCGACGACGCGTTGGTTGGCCGCACAACCGCCACCAGCGCCAAGTGTCAGCACCCGTGAAGCCGCAGGCGCAGTCACGCTGACCCTCGCGGCATCGGCAGGCACGGCGCAATACGCGGTGTGGGCGCGCTATGGCGAGACGTGGCGATTTTTTGCGGTACCAGGTGCGAGTCGCGAACTACAATTGATGCGTCAGGACAGTGGCGGGGTGTTGAGTGGCGTGGTAGTGACGGCGGTGGATCGCTTGGGCAATGAGAGCGGGCGGGTGGTGGTGCGGGTGCCGTGAGGTCACCAGGCTCACCCTCACCCGCGCTGTCGCGCGCCCCTCTCCCGCTGGAGAGGAGCTGTGTTCATGGACGCAGCACCTATCTGCTTCACGCAGGTTCGCGCATGGAAACCCTCTCCTGAGGGACGGGGTGGCCTTCGTCGGGGCCAGAGGGTGCCGCGACAGCGGCGGTGAGGGTAATTGAAAACGAAGCAGAGTCAAAAAGTAACCAAGGAAACATCATGAAAAAATTTCTCCCTATCGTTGCCGGTATCGCCATTCTTAGCGGTTGCGCCAGCCGCCCCTACATCGACACCACCTACACCGCAAAAAGCCAAGACAGCCGTGTGCAGTTCCTGATCATCCATTACACCGCTGGAAATTTTCCCGTTTCACTAAAGACGCTTACCGAGGGCGACGTCAGCAGCCACTATTTGGTCAACGACAGTCCCGCGACCATCTATCGGCTGGTCGACGAAACGCGACGCGCGTATCACGCGGGGGTGAGCTACTGGAAAGGCGCGACTGCGTTGAACGCCTCGTCCATCGGCATCGAGATCACCAACGACGGCTTCCGCGATCTGCCGGACGGACGCGTCTGGTACGACTACCCGCAAGAGCAAATTGAGGCGGTGGTCGCACTCGTGAAAAAAATCGTTGCCGAACATCAGATCAAGGGCGAACGCATTCTTGGCCACAGCGACATCGCGCCACAACGCAAGACCGATCCGGGGCCACGCTTTCCGTGGAAGCGCCTCGCCGATGAAGGCCTGATCCCGTGGCCGGATGAGGTGCAGGTTGCGGCGAAGCAGCCGGGTTACCAAGCGGCGTTGCCGGACGTGGCGTGGTTCCAAGAGAAGTTGGATCGTCACGGCTTCGCGGTGCCGCGCAACGGGGAGCTTGATGTCGCAACCCGTGCCGTGATCGGCGCGTTCCAAATGAAATACCGCCCTGCGAAATTTGATGGCACACCCGACGCCGAGACCGCCGCGTTGCTCGACGTGATGACTTCACCCAACGGTGCGGTGACAAAAATTATCGTGCCGGAACCAAAATGATGACGCGCGCGCGCCTAGTTGCGGCGGTCATATTCACACTGCATGCCGCCGGTTGCGCGGTCTCAATCCCCACGGGTAGCACCATGACTTCTTCCGCCACCGCTGTTGATACCCTCAAGCTAGACGCCGAACTATCGGCCATCGTCAACGATCCTGCGCGGCCACTTGCGAGCCTCTCGGTACTCGCGATACGCAATGGCGCGGTGGTGTATCAGCAGCAATTCGGCAACAAGTTTCTCGATCTCGCCGCGCCGCAAAACAGCAAACGCGCGGACGCCGAGACCATGTATCGCGTCGCCTCCATTTCTAAATTGGTCACCACGTTGGGCGTGATGAAATTGGTGGAAGAAGGCAAACTCAGTCTTGACCGCGACATCAGTGATTACCTCGGCTACACCTTGCGCAATCCAAATTTCCCCAATGACGCGATCACCGTCCGCATGCTGCTTTCGCACACCTCATCGCTGCGCGACGAAGGCGGCTATTACTGGGAATCCAAAAACCAACTCAAAGACGTGTTGCTGCCTGGCGGCAAACTCTATGACAAAGGTGCGATGTGGGCCGGGGTTGGTAAACCCGGCGCGTTTTTTCAGTACGCAAATTTGCCGTGGGGCGTGCTGGGCACCGTGATGGAACGCGCCACCGGCGAGCGCTTTGATCGCCTCATGAAGCGGCTGGTATTTGATCCGATGGGCATCGCAGGCGGCTTCAACCCCGCCGTATTTTCACCGCAACAACTCGCCAACACCGCCACGCTCTATCGCAAACGCGTCGAGGAAAACGGCAAAGAAGTTTGGGTTCCAAATGGGCCGTGGATTCCGCAAGTCGATGACTACAGCAAAGCGCCACCGGTGCCGCGCACCGGTGCGGACTACGTGATCGGCAGCAACGGCACTGCGTTCGGCCCGCAAGGCGGCGCGCGGCTCTCGGCCGCTGGGCTCGGCAAGATCATGCAAATGCTCATGCACAACGGCTCGCTTGACGGCAAACAAATTTTGTCGGCGCAATCGGTGAAAGCCATGCTGACTGAGCAATGGCACTTCGATGCAAAGGCCAACAACGGTGCCAGCGGCGAAAGCGGTTTCGGCGGCCAACAAAAATTGTTCAACGCATGGGGGCTAGGCGCGCAACATTTTCTCGACACCACCGGTGTCAGCGCCGGTGATCGCTTGGTCGAGGGCGGCGGCTTCCAAGCCTTCGGTCACTTGGGCGACGCATGGGGGCTCACCTCAGCCATCGTGTTCGACCCCATCACCAAAAACGGCATGGTGTTCCTAATCGGCGGCCCCGGCTTCAATCCCGACACCAATCCAGGAAAATATTCCGCGCTATTTCGGCATGAAGAAATGATTCTCGATGCGCTGTATCGGCGGGCGGTATTGGCGAAGTGATGCGGTGAAACCCTAGGATTGGCGGGGGTTTCAGACATCAGTGCACACCGCTGTGGCCGGTTTGACGAGAACCGTGGGGCCGTAGCTGCCGATATTGGCGAGGGTTACGTTGTGATGCGCCGAGATCTGACTGGCTGACAAAACCTCGTTGCTCAATGTTGAGTGACCGTCTGCGACGAGCACGACCGGATAGCCATGCGACAACGCGCCGCGAACCGTTGAATCCACGCAGAATTCACTTTGCATGCCGCAGATGACCAACTGTTTGATCTGCCTCTGCTGAAGGATTGCGAGCAAGTCTGTCTTCAAGAACGAATCACAGGCGGTCTTGCGAACCCGCACGTCGGTAGGTTCTACGGCCAGCCCGCCATAGAGTTGCCAGCCTTCTGAACCGACGCGCATTGCATCGTGGTCTTCCTCATGCTGGATGAAAATCACGGAGCCGCCAACATCGCGCACCTTCGTCGCCACGGCGTTGATTCGATTGACCACACCCGCCACGTCGTGCACCGCCCATTTGCCAACGCAGAGGGTGTTCTGAACATCGATAACGAGAAGCGCAGTCTTCATGGTTTGGTCGAATTTGATGCCCAACGAGGCTGTAGTAAAACGCGCGTCATTTCTGCATCGTGGCGTGAATCAACGCAAAGATCAAGGGCGAGCCAGAAGCGGTGTAGCTTGGGTAAACAGCCTGATCGTTCGCCCAACATCTTAGCGTGATGCAAGGAGCGATGTTGGGCTTGATGAAGCCAGCCAATCTATCCGCCGCCAAGCGTGGCGAGGAGAAGTGAACCTCGAATATTGGCGGCCACCTTGGAACAAAAACGGCTGCCCGAGCATGTGGATAGTTGAGTTTGGAACACAAATGGCACGGTGCCAAACCTGCCCTGCGGCTCCGCGATCACTCGACCACACTTGGTGCGAGCACTAACCTTAGCCAACCTAATTCAATCGGAATGCGCATGGATCGCATAGTGAATGTTCATATGGCCAAAACGCACCTATCAAAATTGCTTGATGAGGTGCGCGCGGGTGAAGTCATTATCTTGGCCAAGGCGGGAGTGCCTTATGGACGGCTGGTGCCAATTGACGCTACGCCGCCGCAACGCAAGCCCGGTCGCGTAAAGGGCAAGCTCGCCGAAAGTTTTTTCGCACGGCTGCCTGCAAATGAGCTGGCTGGGTGGAAGAAGTCGTCGTGAATCTTCTTCTCGATACGCACGCGCTCAGCTGGTAATGGACTGACGATGAGCGGCTGTCGAAGCGCGTAAGAAAATTGATTGCTGACACTGACAACACCGTTTACGTCAGCGGCGCGAGCGCATGGGAAATCGCGATCAAGTAACGCATCGACAAACTCGAGGGTATTGAATACGCGGTCGACGAATTCGAAAAATTGATTGCGGCGGATGGCTTTGAACACCTAGCCTGCATATTTCACGGGTCGGCCCCGCTCTGTTGCGGCTTTCCCAGCGAAAGTGTTCGGTGACTTCGATTTCATTTTGTACTTTCAACTTCCG
>JAYTVA010000080.1:0-1558 GCA_043744255.1 Burkholderiales bacterium
AGAGAAACATTGTTGGCTGCAAGTGAGCAACGCCGTGCGCCCTACCCAACCACCCGCCGCCGCCTTACAAACCGCAGAGGATTGGGTTCGCCATGACCGGAGTAGAGTGCTGTTTAAGGTGCTCACCATAGTGCCCGGTTGCATCGCGATCAATTTCCGAGAAATGGGCCGGTCACAAGGGGTTCATCTAAAGGACGATTCATGCCAAAAAAAGCGATGCCCGTAAAGTTTCGCGAGCAAAGCGCCTACAAATATGCGCGCTGTCCGCTGATTCGCTAACGACTCCCGCTGGCAAACAATCTCGTCTGAAAACGCCGATGCATTTCGCTCAGCGTCATCGTCCCAATAGGAGATAAATCATGCTTTACACCGTAGCCGTCGTACTTTTGATTTTGTGGGTTTTGGGTCTGGTGACTTCGTTCACGGCAGGTGGTTTGTTGCACATCCTTTTAGTCGTCGCTGTAGTAATGGTGATTTTCCAGCTGGTGAGTGGACGAAAAATCGGCTAGCTGAACTGAAAGCGCTTGCGAGACTCATGTCTCGCTCGCGACGGTCAAACTGTCCGAGTTCACGCCGCGCTTTGCGGCGCTGATGGTTGAGCTGCTGCCCAAGGCGCTGGGCATTGATGTCGTGCGTGTAGTCACCGGTGGCGCACATGTGGCGGCAGCGTTTTTATCATTGCCGTGCGGGCATTTGCTGTTCACCGGCTCTACCACCATCGCAGACGTCGGCGAGCGCCCCCACCCCCTCTTCGCGCTCGCGCTCTACCTGTTCTCCGACTCAAGCGCGCAGCAAGAGCGCGTGCTGCAAGCTACGCTCGTCGCTGGCGTAAGCTTCAACGAAACGTTGATGCACATCGCGCTGGGCGGTCTGCCGCTCGGCGGCGTCGGCCCATCCGGCATGAGGCAACACCACGGGCGCTTCGGCTTCGACACGACGTCCAAACTCAAAGCCGGGTTCCGTCAGTCGCGCATCAATGCAATGGAACTGTTTGCGCCGCCGTACGGTGCTTTTTTCTCGCGTATGATTAAGTTCATGTTGCGGTCGCCGGGCGCGAAATCCTGCGCGGGCTTTGAACCATCCCTCTGATTTATTAACTTCGTTGTCGATGTGTACGGTGTCCCCGCCGTGACGTTCCAAATATAATTATGTCCAGTATGACATAATATACCTGTGCCGATTTCCCACAAACCGCTAGCCTGGTTGCACGGCGAAATCAAAACACCGCCTTTCGGTTTGGCCGCGCGAATGGAGGCGGGCTATCTTCTACGGCGATTGAAGCGCGGCGAAACCATCACACTTCCGCACTCTCGCCCGATGCCAAGCGTTGGCGCAAATTGCCACGAACTTCGCATCACAGACGCGAATCGGTCATGGCGCGTTGTTTTTTGAATCGACTCACTTGCCATTGTGATTTTGGAAGTGTTCGCCAAGACGTCGCAGCAAACGCCAACATCGGCCATCGCGCTTTGCAAACAACGTTTAGCGGCCCATCTCACCTCAAGTCACCTCAACGCGATAGCAGGAGCCGTCATGGATAAAAAATTGCAGACCAAAC
>JAYTVA010000081.1:0-18401 GCA_043744255.1 Burkholderiales bacterium
CGTCGATGATGCGCGGCTTCAGGAAAGTCGTAGCATTGCTTTGCATTGACGAGGGCCTCTAGTAAAGGTGAAGACGCACCATGCGTGGCATGGCGCGCCTGAAAAACGAATTACTTCGAATACAGTTCGACGACGAGTTGTTCGTTGATGTCGTTCGCGAATTCTGCGCGATCAGGCAACGATTTGAACACGCCGGAAAACTTCTTCGTATCGACTTCAACCCAGCTTGGGAAGCCGTGGGCTTCAGCAAGTTTGAGTGCGTCTTGTACGCGGAATTGCTTTTGCGTTTTCTCTTTCAGCGAAACGATATCGTTTGGCTTCAACAGATACGATGGGATGTTGACCGGCTTGCCGTTGACCAACATGCCACCGTGGCTCACCAACTGACGAGCTTCCGCGCGTGTCGAGCCGAAGCCCATGCGATAGACGTTGTTGTCAAGACGAGACTCCAGCAACTGCAATAAGTTTTCGCCGGTAGCACCTTTACGACGCTCGGCTTCCGCAAAATATGTGCGGAACTGGCGTTCGAGAATGCCGTACATGCGACGGATTTTCTGTTTCTCGCGCAACTGTGTGCCGTATTCGGACACGCGGTTTTGCTTGGCGCCGTGCTGTCCGGGACGCGATTCGAGCTTGCACTTCGAATCGAGCGGACGACGGGCGCTCTTCAAGAACAGATCGGTGCCCTCACGACGGGAGAGCTTACATTTAGGACCTAGATAACGAGCCACGATTCAATCTCCCGCAATTACATACGACGACGCTTGGGTGGACGGCAGCCGTTATGCGGCACTGGCGTCACATCAGCGATCGACAAAATTTTGATTCCCAGCGCATTGAGCGCACGAACAGCCGACTCACGACCTGGACCGGGTCCCTTGATGCGCACTTCAAGATTCTTGATGCCGCATTCAATTGCTGCCTTGCCAGCTGCTTCCGCAGCGACCTGTGCAGCAAACGGGGTCGATTTACGCGAGCCCTTGAAACCAGCGCCACCCGAGGTCGCCCAAGACAAAGCATTGCCCTGACGGTCGGTGATGGTGATGATGGTGTTGTTGAACGACGCGTGAACGTGCGCGATGCCTTCCGACACATTCTTTTTTACCTTCTTGCGTACGCGTGTTGCAGCGGTGGGTTTAACCATGCTTATTCCTTCACTCTAAACTTGTGTTCGTTGGCGTTCGTAAAGTGCTTACTTCGACAAACGAATGGCCTTACGTGGGCCTTTGCGGGTGCGCGCGTTCGTGCGCGTACGTTGGCCACGTACTGGCAAACCTTTGCGGTGACGACCACCGCGATAGCAACCGAGATCCATCAAGCGCTTGATGCTCATGGACACTTCGCGACGCAAATCACCTTCAACGGTGAATTTGCCGACGTGCTCACGCAGCTTGTCCATGTCGGTATCGTTCAGATCCTTGATCTTCGCGTTACGCGCAATGCCAGCCGCTTCGCAAATGCGTTGCGCAGTTGGACGACCAATACCGTAAATCGCGGTGAGTGCGATTTCGGCGTGTTGATGATTCGGGATATTTACACCAGCAATACGGGCCATGATGTGCTTTCCAATTAACCTTGACGTTGCTTATGACGCGGCTCTTTGCAGATCACGCGCAAAACGCCCTTGCGTCGCACGAGCTTACAATTGCGACAGATTTTTTTGACCGATGCTTGAACTCGCATGACTTGCTCCTAACCGTTTCTTCAATAAATCCGCAGCGATTATTTTGCGCGGAAGGTAATTCTTGCTTTGGTCAAATCGTAGGGGGTCAATTCGACCGTTACCTTGTCACCGGGCAGGATGCGGATGTAGTGCATACGCATTTTCCCGGAGATGTGGCCCAACACAATATGACCGTTTTCCAGCTTCACTCTAAACATGGCATTTGGCAAGGTCTCAACAATTTCCCCTTGCATTTGGATCGTGTCTTCCTTCGCCATGCGTCTGTCTTTTCTCCTAAACCTGTCAGATAGTCAACGTGACTATCGAACCGGGAAACCTTGGCCCTTGAAGTTTGCTTTCTTCAATAGGCTCTCGTACTGGTGCGACATCATGTATGCCTGCAACTGGGCCATGAAATCCATCGTCGTCACCACAATAATCAATAGCGAGGTGCCACCAAAATAAAACGGGATCTGCGCCCATTTCAAGTGCAAGAACTCTGGCAGCAAGCAAACCAACGTAATGTAGCAAGCGCCGACCAACGTTAGGCGCGTCAAGATCTTGTCGATGTAACGAGCCGTCTGTTCGCCCGGACGAATCCCAGGTACAAACGCCCCACTCTTCTTCAGGTTCTCAGCCGTCTCCTTGGAATTGAATACCAAGGCCGTGTAGAAGAAACAGAAGAAAATAATCGCTGCAGCATACAACGTGGTGTAGAGGGGCTGACCGGGCGAAAGTGCCGCACCGATGTCCTTCAACCACAACATCTTTTCACCTGAACCGAACCAGCTTGCAACCGTTGCTGGAAACAAAATAATCGACGACGCGAAGATTGGTGGAATCACGCCAGCCATGTTCAACTTCAACGGCAAGTGTGAAGACTGACCACCGTACAATTTGTTGCCCACCTGCCGCTTCGCGTAGTTCACCAAAATCTTGCGTTGCCCGCGCTCTACAAACACCACGAACATCGTTACCGCAACCACCAGCGCCAAAATGAACAGCACCGCAGGAATGGACAGCGTGTTATTGCGCGCCAGCTCTAGTGTCTGCCCGATAGCACCCGGCAAACCTGCCACGATGCCCGAGAAAATCACCAGCGAAATACCGTTGCCAACACCGCGTTCGGTAATCTGCTCGCCTAGCCACATCAAGAACATGGTGCCCGTCACCAAGGTCACCACCGTGACCAAACGGAACATCATGCCGGGATCAACCACCAAACCTTGTTGCGATTCCAGCGCAATCGAGATACCAACTGCCTGAAACAATGCCAAACCAACCGTGCCATAGCGCGTGTACTGCGTAATCTTGCGGCGGCCTGCTTCGCCTTCCTTCTTCAGCGCTTCCAATTGCGGCGACACCACCGTAATGAGCTGCATGATGATCGACGACGAGATGTACGGCATGATGCCCAGCGCGAACACCGAAAACCGGGACAACGCACCACCGGAGAACATGTTGAAAATACCCAACACGCCGCCCTGCGTTTCAAACAATTTCGCCAACTGCACTGGATCAATCCCCGGCACTGGAATGTGCGTGCCGATGCGGAAGACGATGAGCGCCAACACCAGAAACACCAGACGGCGCTTCAGGTCGCTCATTTTGCCAACCGCTGCAAGGGGATTAGACGCCAACGTGTTTTCCTAGTGAATCGCTGAACTTAAGCTTTTGCCGGTGCGGCTTCAATCGTGCCGCCTGCGGCTTCGATTGCTGCCTTCGCACCCTTGGTCACCAGAATGCCGACCAGCTTAACCTTCTTGTCAATCTTGCCCGACAACATCACTTTCGCGGCCAGCGCTTGCGTCGGCACCATACCGGCTTGCTTCAACGCCATCAAATCAATGGTGTCAACTGGCATCTTGGCGATTTCAGACAAGCGAACTTGTGCGGTGTCGTTGCGGGTCAGCGAGATGAAGCCGCGCTTGGGCAAACGACGTTGCAGCGGCATCTGGCCGCCCTCAAAGCCAACCTTGTGGAAACCACCGGAACGCGACTTCTGACCTTTGTGACCACGACCAGCTGTCTTGCCCAGACCCGAACCAATGCCGCGACCAACGCGACGGC
The DNA here is from genome assembly GCA_043744255.1 of Burkholderiales bacterium. Lineage (GTDB taxonomy): Bacteria > Pseudomonadota > Gammaproteobacteria > Burkholderiales > Usitatibacteraceae > UKL13-2. The sequence continues at coordinate 3,734 of JAYTVA010000081.1, forward strand.
GGGGTTTGTTGGCACCTTCAGCAGGTTTCAGTTTATTTAATTCCATGATGCTTGATCCTATCGGTGAACGCGACTGGCCTACGCTTCAATGCGCAGCAAGTAGATCACTTTGTTAATCATGCCGCGTGTTGCGGGCGTGTCTTCTACAGTGACGGTGTGATGACGTCTTTTCAAGCCCAAGCCGCGAACACACGCTTTATGCGCTTCGAGGCGACCAATGGTGCTTTTGAGCAACGTCACGGTGACAGTTTTTTTTGCCATTTGAAAACTCCAGACCCGAGCGCTTAGCCCAGGATTTCTTCTACGGTCTTGCCGCGCTTAGCAGCGATTTCTGACGGACGGCTAATTTGCGCCAAGCCGTCGAGGGTCGCGCGAACGACGTTGTACGGGTTGGTGGAACCGTGGCATTTCGCTGACACGTTAGTAATGCCCATGACTTCGAACACCGCGCGCATTGCGCCACCAGCCTTGATACCGTTACCTTCTGCTGCTGGCTGCATAAATACCTTGGTGCCGCCGTGCTTACCAATAACAGTGTGGTGGATCGTGCCACCCTTCAACGGAATCTTGACGAGTTTGCGACGAGCTTGTTCCATCGCTTTTTGCACGGCAACCGGCACTTCTTTTGATTTGCCCTTGCCCATGCCAATCGAGCCATCACCATCGCCGACCACGGTCAGCGCAGCGAAACCGAGAATCCGGCCGCCCTTCACCACTTTGGTGACGCGGTTTACCGAGATCATCTTCTCGCGGAGGCCGTCGCCCTTGTCTTCTTTAGCTTCAACTCTTGCCATTATCGAATCCTTGATTAGAACGTCAGGCCAGCTTCACGCGCGGCATCTGCCAACGCCTTGACGCGACCATGATAAGCAAAGCCTGCGCGATCAAACGCCACCGCAGTAATACCAGCGGCTTTTGCACGCTCGGCGATCCGCTTGCCGACGACAATGGCAGCATCTTTGTTGCTGCCGCTCTTGATCTGGCTGCGCACTTCTTTTTCGGCAGTCGATGCTGAGGCCAACACCTTGGAGCCGGTGGCGTCGATGATTTGCGCGTAGATGTGCGTATTGGTACGCAGCACGGTCAAACGTGTTGCCTTCAGGCGGGCAATCGTGGCGCGGGTTTTCGCGGCACGACGCATACGGGAAATTTTCTTGTCGGTAATCATCATAGCCTCGCTTACTTCTTCTTCGTCTCTTTGAGCACGATCACTTCGTCGGAGTAGCGAACGCCTTTGCCCTTGTACGGCTCTGGCGGACGGTAGCCGCGAACGATGGCAGCCACCTGGCCGACCTTCTGCTTGTCTACACCCTTGAGGATGATCTCGGTCGCCGTTGGCGTTTCGCACTTCACGCCCTCAGGCATGTCATGCACCACCGGGTGCGAGTAACCAAGCGTCAAATTTAGCTTGGCACCTGCCGCTTGCGCTTTGTAGCCCACGCCAACGAGGTTCAATTTACGCTCGAAGCCTTTATCCACGCCCTGCACCATGTTGGCGAGCAGTGCGCGCAACGTGCCAGACATGGCATTCGCATGCTTGGAATCATTAGCTGCTGCCAGCGTCAAGAATGCGCCATCGCGAGTAATCGTGACGTCTTTCGATGCCGCTTGCGTCAGGGTGCCCAAGGGCCCTTTGACCACAATTTGCTCCGCGCCGACGGTCACTTCGACCTTCGCTGGGACTGTAATGGGTTGTTTACCGATACGTGACATAAATCCCCCTTAGACCACAATGCAGAGCACTTCGCCACCGATACCGGTCGCGCGCGCTTTACGGTCAGTCATGACACCTTTGGACGTGGACACAATCGCCACGCCAAGGCCGTTCATGACGGGCTTGATGTCTTCGCGACCACGGTACACGCGAAGGCCAGGGCGCGAAATGCGCTCGATCTTCTCGATAACCGGTTTGCCCGCGTAGTACTTGAGAGCGACATTGAGTTCGGCTTTGCCGGCGATATCGCGAACCGCGAAATCTTCAATGTAGCCTTCGTCTTTCAACACTTTGGCGATTGCGGTCTTCACTTTGGAAGACGGCATCGTCACATCGACTTTTTCCGATTGCTGCGCATTACGAATGCGGGTCAACATATCGGCGATCGGATCACTCATGCTCATATATTTATCTCCGTCGCTCGCTTACCAGCTTGCCTTGACCAGACCCGGAACTTCTCCGCGCATGGCGATTTCACGCAGCTTGCTACGGCCAAGGCCGAACTTGCTGAAGGTACCGCGTGGGCGGCCTGTAATTGCACAACGATTGCGCAACCGGACTGGACTGGAATCGCGTGGCAGCGCTTGCAACTTCAAGCGAGCCTGATAACGCTCTTCTTCGGAGACCGATTGATCGTTAATAGTTTTGTTCAGCGCGGCGCGTTTGGCGGCGAATTGCTTCACCATTTGCTCGCGCTTTTCCTGACGATTAATCACTGAGAGCTTAGCCATGCGCCTAACCTCGGAAGGGGAACTTGAACGCGGCGAGAAGCGCTTTGGCTTCTGCATCCGTTTTCGCGGTGGTGGTAATCGAAATATTCATGCCGCGAATCGTGTCGATCTTGTCGTACTCGATTTCTGGAAAAATAATCTGCTCTTTGATGCCCATGTTGTAGTTGCCACGGCCATCGAACGAACGACCGGAGATTCCACGGAAGTCGCGTACACGCGGCAATGAGACAGTGACCAGACGATCCAAGAATTCGTACATGCGCATATTGCGCAAGGTCACCATGCAACCGATGGGGTAGCCGTCACGAATTTTGAAACCCGCAATCGACTTTTTCGACTTGGTCACAACTGGCTTTTGACCGGCAATTTTTTGCATGTCGCCAACGGCGTGATCCATGATCTTCTTGTCAGCAACCGCTTCGCCCACGCCCATGTTGAGGGTGATCTTGGCAATGCGCGGTACTTCCATCACCGATTTGTAACCGAAGTCCTTCATCATCTTCGGCACCACGGTTTCTTTATAAAATGTATGCAGACGAGCCATCATTCACCCCTTATGCATCGACGGCTTCGCCCGTGGAACGGAACACGCGCACTTTGCGTGAATCTTCCAGGGTCTTGAAGCCTACGCGATCAGCCTTGCCGGTTGACGCGTTAAAGATTGCGATATTCGAAACGTGAATCGACATCTCTTTTTCGACGATGCCACCAGTCAAACCCTTCATGGGATTAGGCTTGGTATGTTTTTTCACGCGATTGATGCCTTCGACAATGACACGGCTTTCGTCAGCAGCCGCATTCAACACGGTGCCGCGCTTGCCCTTGTCCTTGCCGGTGATGACGACCACTTGGTCGCCCTTGCGAATTTTGTTCATCAGTGGCTCCTTTACAGCACTTCGGGTGCAAGGGACACGATCTTCATGAAGCGCTCAGTGCGCAACTCGCGCGTCACTGGCCCGAAGATACGCGTGCCAATTGGCTCGAGCTTGGCATTCAAGAGAACGGCAGCGTTGCCGTCAAACTTGATGAGCGAGCCATCGTTACGCCGAACGCCTTTGGCCGTGCGCACCACGACCGCGTTGTAGACTTCGCCTTTTTTCACTTTGCCGCGCGGCTGGGCAGACTTAATGCTGACCTTGATGACATCACCAATGCCCGCATAGCGCCGCTTTGAGCCGCCGAGGACTTTGATACACATCACCGACCGTGCGCCGGTGTTATCGGCGACGTCGAGAATCGACTGCATCTGAATCATTTTTTATCTCTCCAACTTAGGCGCGCGAAAATTCGAACGACTAGTTTTGGATCCGTCTTTCGTCAGTTAAATCGAACAACCTAACTGACAGGTTAGAAAGCAACTTGGTGTGCAAACGCTTGGAAACTCGGCTTCGGCCGACGTTTGTACGATGTGGTCGTCCGCGTTTACCGCAGCGAACCCCCAACATTTCAATGAGACTTGAGCCGACGAAGCCACGGCTGAAGCAGCGAAGTCGACAATTATAAGACAGTTTGCATCCGACGCGCAAGGGCTTTGTGTGTTTAATTCAAAACATGCGGCAGTTGCAGCTTCAGACCGCCGTCATCCCGCCATCGACGGACAAAATTTGTCCGGTGATATACCCAGCCGCGTCCGACGCTAGAAAAATCGCCGGCCCCATTAAATCGGCGTCGCCGCCTAGGCGTCCCAAGGGGGTCATGCCGATGATTTGTTTGTCGATTACCTTCAACACGCCCGCACTCATTTTCGACGGAAAGAAGCCGGGGGCCAACGCATTCACCCGAATGTTGTACTTCGCCCACTCGGCAGCAAGCGCGCGCGTGAAATTGACGAGGCCGCCTTTGCTGGTGTTGTAAGCGATGGTATTCATCGCGCCCATTTGCCCGCGCAACCCGGCGACGGAGGCCACATTGATAATCGCGCCGCGCTGATTCGGAATCATTGACTTGGCACCAACGGCCTGTGTCACCAGCCATGTCCCAGTGAGATTGGTTGCAATGATTTTGTTCCACGCTTCCAGCGGATAGTCTTCGGCTGGCGCGCCCCATGACGCACCCGCATTGTTGAGCAGAATGTCGATTTTGCCGAAGCGTGCAAGCACCGCGTCTACCATCGGCGCAATCGTTTCAGGATTGGCGAGATCGCTCGCGTACACAAACACTTCGCACCCGGAAGCGGTAAGCGCTGCCTTGGCTTCGGCAAGCTCATCCGCCTTACGTGCTGAGAGCGCGATCTTGGCACCCATGGCGGCGTAAGCCTGCGCCATTTGCAGACCCAGCCCACGCGAACCGCCGGTGATGAGGGCAACGCGACCGGAGAGATTAAAAAGTTGTTTGGCGTGCATTCGGTTTCTCGCAGTGTGCATTTTGGAATGGAGGCGAATTCTGGCACGGGATAGGGCACGCCGCCACCGCCATGAAAAACTCATAAAAGTCTAAGCAGGACGGTCAACTTCGACAGATATTGATTTGAATTGCCCGTAGATAAATGAGTTTGTCCGGCTGGTGGACTCTCAGTATTGCGAACAGCACACAAGCGATAGTAGAAACGCCTAGATTTAACGCGCGCTTCGGGTAATAATCAGTGCGGCTAGATACCAAATACATACCAAGTAGAGACCAGCAGTGAACGTGCCTGTCGCAATGCTACTGCTTGCTCGTCAAAGTCCCCTGCAAAACCGATCCCTCTAGGAGAAATTTTCATGACCGACCCTCACATCAGCAAGCCGCTTAAGCATCATCCGCGTTTGACCGCTCTGGCGGCGAGTGTTGCGTTAAGTGTCGCCAGCACGGTGGTACACACCAACGCGAGTGCGCAAGTAGCCGCGCCCGCTGGCGAGGGGCAGCCCGAAAAAACCGAGGCGGTGGTGGTCACGGGGACGCGCATCAAGGCGGCGGGCCTCACCTCCACCAGCCCGGTGAGTCAGATCAGCGCGGAGGAAATTTCGCTAATCCGTGCCGTTACCGTTGAAGATTTTTCCGTGAAGTTGCCGCAGCTCGCAGGCGGCGTGAACAGCACCTCGGCGGGTAGTGATGCGTTTGGTGCGCAGACGCTGGATCTGCGCAATCTTGGCCAGAGCCGCACCCTCGTTCTCATCAACGGCACGCGCGCCATTCCGTTTAGTTTCCGCAATGCAGTAGACGTTAATTTCATCCCGGCCACGTTGCTAAAACGCGTTGATGTGCTGACCGGTGGCGCGGCGGCGGTGTACGGTGCCGATGCGATTTCCGGCGTGGTGAATTTTATTGTCAACGATGATTTTCGCGGCGTGCAGGCGTCCGGCAACTATCGCAGCGGGCAAGGCGGGGGCGCGCAATACGGTCTCAACGCCACGGGCGGCACAGCACTTGGCAATCGCGGCAGCGCCGTCGGTTACTTTGAATTCACCGAGCGTGATGGGCTGCTGGCAGGCGCGCGGAGTTGGGCGCAATTGAATCCCATTTTGGTGGCTGGTGCTGGCGGCAATTTCACCGATGTCGCCAGCGGACGGACGTTTTCGTATGACGGCGCGGGGCGATTCACTACTGCGCCGCAGCAGGCCGATTACACTTCGCAGTACACCCTTATCCAGCCACTCACACGCGTCAATTTGTCCACGTTTTTCAAATACGATTTCACTGACAGTGTGCAGGGCTATGGCCGCTTGATGTACTCAAATGTGAAGTCCACGGGTGCGCCGCGTTCGGGGCAAGCGCCGGTGGTCGTCAATGATGTTTACGGCATCACCAGCACCAATCGCTTTTTGCCCGCCGAGGCGCGCAATCTGTTGACGTTCGTAAACGGGGTCGCGCAGGTGCGCATCAACCGCTCACTCGGCGAGCTGGGCGCAATTACCGCCGACAATGATCGCAACACCTTTCAAGCGCAGGCGGGTTTACGCGGCGCGATTACGGAAGCGATCAACTGGGACGTCTACGCACAGACGGGTCGCTCAGCGGAATCGGTACAGGTCAATGGCGATGCCTCCAAGACGGGCTTCGCGAGTATCGTGAACTCCACCAACCTGTTTGGCCCTGGCGCCGATTTGAGCGGAGCCGCCCAGCAATTCAAATACGGTGACCGTGAGCGCAAGCAATCCGTATTCGCCGCTACGATTAGCGGGGACAGTAGCGGTATCGCAAAATTGCCGGCGGGCGCAATTGGTTTTGCCATTGGCGCAGAAGCACGGCGCGAAACCGGTACGTTTGACTACAACCCGGGCTTAGGACAATCGTTCCGGCAAGGCGTGGAATCTGCCCCAGCAGTACCGCCCTACTTCCGCGCCAACGAGGTCTACGGTGAGCTATTGATTCCGGTGTTGACGAAGATTCCTTTCGTTGAAAATTTCTCAATCGAGGCCGCGTACCGCAAGTCGTCGTACAGCAAGTCGGTCGGTCAAGCGAATAGTTATCCCACCGACAAACTCGGCGCATCGTGGGCGATCAGCGACGATTTTCGTCTGCGCGCCACGCGCCAAACGGTGATTCGCGAACCAAACTTTGGCGAGTTTGCCAATCCGATTTTCTCGATTCCATTTAACAGTCTTGTCAACGTGGCGCGTTTGCGCCCACGCTACCAAGGCGACCCATGTGTACTCGGTACCGGTAACGCCGAGCAATGCCGCCGCTTCAATGCCCCCGCCGTGGGCTCGTACAACTCGTTTGATCCCGCTCTGTTGACCGGCGGTTATTTCTTTGGCGGGAATCCCGACATCCGCGCTGAGAAAGGCAACACGAAAACACTTGGGGCGGTGCTGACGCCGAAAGCGGTGCCGGGGCTTAACCTCACGGTGGATTACTACGACATCAAGATCAGCGATGCAGTCGGGCAAATTCAGCCGGTCGATGCGCTGACAAGTTGCTACATCACCAACCCAAGCGCGGGCAATCCGCTGTGCTTGGCCGTGACCCGTGACCCCACCACCGGTCGCATTCGCGACGGCTTCCCGGTGGATCGTAACCTTGCGTTTATTAAGCAACAGGGGATTGATGTTGATACCTCATTCAAACACAACGTGCCGACGGGGATGCCCGGCCGCAAATTGACTTGGCAATATCAAGCGGCGTTTGTCCGTAGCTACACCATCCAGAAAAATCCCGTCCTCGATCCGATTGATTGCAAGGGCTCGTATGCGTTTCGCTGTTCGTCCGACGCCGTCTCATTGGTAGCTCCCGCGTACCGCCATCGCGCGTCCGTGGCATGGGCGTTCGACAGCCTGAATGCGCAGCTAGGATGGAAACGTGTTGGCAAGGTGACGGATAGCACCATTGGTTCGACCGAGAGCATCAGCGCGCAGGATTACCTCGATCTGAATTTTTCTTACAAGCCGCCCGTGAAAGATTTGACGATTAATTTCGGCATTGACAACGTGGCCAACAAGCAACCGCCGCTGCCGAAAAATTCGGGTACGTTCAACACCTACCCGGATACTTACAACGTGCTTGGTCGTACGTTTGGTTTTTCCATCACCATGAAGCGTTGATCTGACGAGCGGCTATCGCGCCGATCTTTTTGCGCGGGCTCAGCAACGCTCGGGCAAGTGGCTCGGCTGTAATGTTGTCATGGCGTCAATGACGCGTTGAGTGACGGTGAATGCCGCGTGCAATACTCGCGGCTCCGTCACCTGCAACGCTTGCGTACACCCTGCCCATGAAACCTATCGAGTTGACGTCCCTAGTGGCGCTGGCCGCCATATGGGGCGGTTCGTACGCGTTCATGCGGGTCGTGGCACCCGTCTACGGCGGCATCGGCACCTCGTGGCTGCGTATCAGCATCGCCGGCCTCGCGCTGGTCGGTTACGCCGTCATCACGCGCCAAGATTTGCAGTGGCGCAAATGGTGGCCGCAATACCTCCTCGTCGGGATGATGAACTCTGCCCTTCCCTTTGCGCTCATCGCCTACGCGATGAAGACGCTGCCCGCAGGCTACGGTGCGATCATCAACGCGCTGGCGCCATTTTTTACGACGCTGTTCGCGGCGCTACTGCTTGGAGAGGCACTAACGGCGCGGCGTTTGCTGGGTCTGGCGGTTGGGCTTTTGGGCGTAGCGCTATTGGTCAATCTTGGCCCCATGGAGGTCAATCGTGCGACGCTCTTGGCAATCAGTGCCTGCGTTCTCGCCACAGTCTCGTACGGGTTCATCAGCGTGCATGTGAAGAAACATCTCAAAGGAGCACCGAACATTGGGATGGCGGGCGCTACGCTGTTGCTGGCCGCCATGGTGATGACGCCAGTGGCCGCACCGCTGACACCAATGGTCATCCCCGACGCCCTCACCGGATTTTGTCTGTTGGCGCTTGGGCTACTGTGCAGTGGCATCGCGTACTTGCTGTTCTACCGCTTGGTGCGTGATGTCGGACCCACCAAGGCAATTTCGGTGACTTTTTTGGTGCCGGTGTTTGGCGTTCTCTGGGGCGCGTTATTTTTTGGTGAGCGACTCACCCTTGGTGCGGCGTTCGGTGGCGGTTTAATACTGATGGGGATGGCGCTGGTGCTAGGGATGCGTTGGCCAACGATGAAACCCTAGCGCTGGCGAGGGGTTTGCGCATGTTAGCGCTTTGCGATTTTGCATTCCCCGCAGCTCTACACCGCCGCGCATGCAAACCATCCAGAAACAAAAAAGCCTGCTCGCGCAGGCTTTTTTGATTTGTGCTTTACTCAACTATCGCAACGCAACATTACTCAGCGCGCGCTTTTTCCAATAGCTTGGTGACCTTCCACGCCTTGGTCTTGGACATCGGGCGGGTTTCTTCGATCAAGACGGTGTCGCCAGCCTTGAACTCGTTGGTCTCGCTGTGCGCGTGATATTTCTTAGAACGGCGCACAACTTTGCCCAACACGGGGTGCATCACGCGACGCTCGACCAAGACGGTGACCGTCTTGTCCATTTTGTCGCTGGTGATGACGCCGGTGAGCGTGCGCTTGGTCTGGTTGGCTACAGATGTCGCTTCGGTCGTAGTGGTCATTTCGCGGCCTTCGCTTTCTGAGTCAGAATTGTTTTGATCTGCGCAACTTCGCGCTTCACACGTTGCATCTCGGACGTCTTGGTGAGTTGCTGGGTCGCGACTTGCATGCGCATGGAAAACTGCGCACGACGCAAATCGAGCAATTCCTTATTGAGTTCATCCGGGGATTTAGTCAGCATATCTTTGAGATTCATTTCGTTCTCCCGAATTAAGTGCCAAGCATGCGGTGCACGAAGGTGGTCTTGATGGGGAGCTTGGCGGCGGCAAGCGTAAACGCCTCACGTGCCAGCACTTCATCAACGCCGTCCATTTCGTACAGCACTTTGCCAGGCTGAATTTCGGCCACGAAGTACTCAGGGGAACCTTTACCGTTACCCATGCGGACTTCAGCCGGTTTTTTGGAGATTGGCTTGTCCGGGAAAATGCGAATCCAAACACGACCGCCACGCTTGATGTGACGAGTCATGGCGCGACGCGCAGCCTCGATTTGGCGCGCAGTCAAACGACCACGGCCAACCGCTTTCAGGCCGAATTCGCCGAACGCAACCGTAGCGCCAGTGGTGGCGATACCCTTGTTGCGACCCTTTTGTTCCTTGCGGTATTTTCTTCTAGCTGGTTGCAGCATTTTTAGCTCCTGCTGAAGGGCGACGCGGTTTGCGCGGCTCAGCTTGTGGCTCGGGTGCGGCCACCGGCGTTTCGCCTTTGCCCAACACTTCGCCTTTGAATACGAGGACTTTCACACCGATCACACCGTAGGTGGTGCGCGCTTCGGAGAAACCAAAATCAATGTCGGCACGCAAGGTGTGCAATGGCACACGACCTTCGCGATACCACTCGGTCCGCGCGATCTCGATTCCATTGAGACGACCGGATGATGTGATCTTGATACCCTGTGCGCCGAGGCGCATGGCGTTTTGCATCGAGCGCTTCATGGCGCGGCGGAACATCACACGCTTTTCGAGCTGCGCGGTGATACCGTCGGCGATTAATTGCGCATCGGTTTCCGGCTTCCGAATTTCTTCGATGTTGACGTGCACCGGCACACCCATCAACTTGGTGAGTTCCGTGCGGAGGTTTTCGATGTCCTCACCTTTTTTACCGATCACGACACCAGGACGTGAGGAGTAAATGGTGATCTTGGCGTTCTTGGTGGGGCGCTCGATAACAATCTTTCCCACGCTCGCGTTGGCGAGTTTTTTCTTCAGGTACGTGCGGACTTTGATGTCCTCAAGCAACATGATTGGGAAATTTTTGCTATTGGCATACCACTTCGACGCGAAGTTCTTATGAACGGCGAGACGAAAACCGGTTGGAGATATTTTTTGACCCATCGTGCCGCTCCTATTGCTTGCCGTCGCCAACCGTCAGGAAGACGTGGCAAGTCGGTTTGACGATGCGGTTACCACGGCCTTTAGCGCGCGCAGTGAACCGCTTCAAGACGGGGCCTTTTTCGACCATGATGGTGGCGACTTTGAGTTCGTCAATGTCAGCACCGTTGTTGTGCTCGGCGTTGGCGATTGCTGACTCCAGCACCTTTTTGATAATCGTTGCACCCTTTTTCGGGGTGAACTGCAGGATGTTCAACGCGTGATCGACCTTCTTGCCGCGAATCATATCCGCAACCAAGCGGCCTTTTTGCGCGGACAGACGAACACCGAAGAGATTAGCTGAGACTTGCATGTCGTCGCTCCTTATTTCTTGCTGACCGCAGCAGCCTTTTTATCGGCGGGATGGCCTTTAAAGGTGCGGGTCAGAGCGAATTCGCCGAGCTTGTGGCCAACCATGTTTTCGCTGATGTACACAGGGATGTGCTGCTTGCCATTGTGTACGGCGATGGTGAGACCGACGAAGTCGGGGAGAATGGTGGAACGGCGCGACCAAGTTTTGATCGGTTTTTTGTCTTTAATGGCAATCGCCTTGTCCACCTTTTTCATCAGGTGGCCATCAACGAACGGGCCTTTTTTTACTGAACGTGTCATCTAGATAGTCCTTTCAAGGCTCGCCATTACGACTTGCGACGATCGCGCACGATCATGTTCTGGGTGCGTTTGTTGGTGCGGGTCTTCAGGCCTTTTGCTGGCTGTCCCCACGGTGAGCGCGGATGTCCGCCGCCGTTGGAACGACCGCCGTGCGGGTGATCGACCGGGTTCATACAAATACCGCGAACCGTCGGACGCCAGCCACGCCAGCGATTGGCACCGGCTTTACCGATGACGCGCAGGCTGTGCTCGCCGTTACCGACTTCACCAAGCGTTGCGCGGCAATCAACGTGCACCTTACGAATTTCGCCAGAGCGCATACGTAACTGCGCGTAGGTGCCTTCGCGAGCCAACAACTGCACTGACGCGCCAGCGCTACGGGCGAGCTGCGCGCCTTTGCCGGGCTGCAATTCGATACAGTGGATGGTGGAACCAACTGGGATATTGCGCAGCGGCATGGTGTTGCCCACTTTGATTGGCGCTTCCGAACCAGACACGACTTGCGCGCCTGCGGAAATGCCTTTTGGCGCAATGATGTAGCGACGCTCACCGTCGGCGTAACACAGCAAGGCGATGTTAGCGCTACGGTTTGGGTCGTATTCAAGACGCTCGACTTTGGCGACGATGCCGTCCTTGTCGTTGCGCTTGAAATCAATCAGACGATAGTGTTGTTTGTGACCGCCACCCTGATGTCGCGTGGTGATATGACCGTGGTGATTGCGACCTGCATTCTTGCTTTGCGGCTCGACCAATGCAGCAATCGGTTTGCCCTTATGCAGTTCCTTGTTCACCACCTTGATCATGCTGCGGCGACCAGGTGAGGTCGGTTTTGTTTTGACGAGTGCCATTACGCAACTCCTTCGGCGAAGTTAATATCGCTCTCACCCTTCAGGCAAACGTATGCCTTCTTGGTGTGATTGCGACGGCCTTCGAAACGCCCGTGGCGCTTGGCCTTGCCTTTTTGGTTGACGACGTTGACGCTGGCAACTTCCACTTTTTGATCCTTGAACAGGAGCTCAACAGCAGCTTTGATTTCCGCTTTGGTGGCGTCACGCATCACTTCAAACACGACTTGCTTTTGCTTGTCGGCAACCATGGTTGCCTTTTCGGAGATGACGGGCCGCAATACAACCGTCAGGAGACGTTCAGCGTTCATGCCAGCACCTCTTCAAATTGCTTGACCGCAGCTTTGGTCAACACGACTTTGGGAAAGCGAACCAGACTGACTGGGTCAGCATTCTTGACTTCAAGTACCAATACGTTTTGCAGATTGCGCGAGGACAAATACAAGTTCTCGTCCATCGTGTCAGTGATAATCAACACGTTTTCGAGCCCCATGCCTTGCAACTTCGCGGCGAGCATTTTGGTCTTCGGCGAATCGAGCGTGAGGCTCTCGATCACGGTCAAACGATCTTCGCGCACCAACTGGGAAAGGATCGCAGCGATACCGGCGCGATGCATTTTCTTGTTGATTTTTTGCGAGAAATTTTCGTCTGGCATATTCGGGAAAATCTTACCGCCGCCGCGCCACAAGGGCGAGGACGCCATACCAGCACGAGCGCGACCCGTACCTTTTTGACGCCATGGCTTTTTGGTCGATTTCTGAACGTCGCTACGGCCTTTTTGCGCACGGTTACCGGCGCGTGCATTGGCTTGATAAGCGGTGACGACTTGGTGAACCAGCGTCTCGTTAAAATCGCGACCGAACAGCTCAGCAGAAGCATCAATGGTACCGTTCGCGGCACCTTTGTCATTGATGAGTTTCAGTTCCATTATTTAGATCCCTTCTTCAAAGGGGCCTTGGTCGCTGGCGTGAGGATGATCGTGCCATTGGTCGCGCCCGGTACAGAGCCTTTGACGAGAATCAGTTGGCGCGCGACATCAATGCGCGCGACTTCGAGGAGTTGTTGGGTACGCGTCACATCGCCCAAATGACCGGCCATGCGCTTACCCGGAAACACGCGACCCGGATCCTGCGCCATACCGATAGAACCCGGTACGTTATGCGATTTGGAGTTACCGTGCGATGCGCGGTTAGACGAGAAGTGGTGACGCTTGATAACGCCGGAGAAACCTTTACCTTTGCTCGTGCCTTGCACATCCACCGCTTGGCCGACTGTAAAGATTTCGACAGAAACTTTCTCGCCAACTTTCATTTCGGCGAGTTTTTCTGGCGTTACCGTGAATTCGCTAAGAACCGACCCAGCTTCGACACCGGCTTTCGCGTAGTGACCGGCAATTGCCTTGGTCACGCGACTTGCACGACGGGTACCGAACGCAACTTGAACAGCTGAGTAGCCGTCAATTGCGGGGGTTTTGATTTGGGTGATGCGGTTGTCCGACACGTCCAGCACGGTCACAGGGATGGCAGTGCCATCATCCGAGAAAATGCGAGTCATGCCAACCTTCCGGCCGACGAGACCAAGACTCATCTTCTTTCCTTTCTAGTTTGCCCCTCGAACCCAGCGTTAAGCCAGAGATTTCAAGGAGTTCCAGCTGCAATTGGCTGGTGGTTTACGCATATTGCGTGCTCATGCTACGTGCTACGGGTGCCGCGCATCTTGTGTGCAGTCGGCGATTCAACAAAGAGGCAAAATTATATATGTGTGACTGAGAAAACTCAATAGCTTAAAGCTTGATTTCAACGTCCACGCCAGCAGGCAGATCGAGCTTCATCAGGGCGTCCACCGTTTTATCGGTTGGGTCGATGATATCCATCAGGCGCAAATGGGTGCGAATCTCAAACTGGTCACGTGAAGTTTTGTTGACGTGCGGTGAACGCAACACGTCAAAACGCTCGATCTTGGTCGGCAACGGAACGGGGCCTTTCACGACAGCGCCAGTGCGCTTCGCGGTTTCCACGATTTCGGCGGCCGATTGGTCGATCAGGCGATAGTCGAACGCCTTCAGACGAATACGGATTTTTTGCTTGGCGGGTTGTGCTGTTGCCATCTGTTTTCCTTTGAACCGGCGGCTTGCCGATTGTTGAATTTCTAGGGGTCTGGGATCGGGGGCTGGGGATCGGGAAAGAGCAAATCGTGCGTGCGACAACAGTTGCGCGATGTGTTTCCCCTGAACCCTGATTCCCCAGCCCCAGACCCCGTACTTCTTCCCTTACTTCAAAATCTTAGAAACCACACCAGCGCCGACCGTACGGCCGCCCTCGCGGATTGCGAAGCGGAGCCCGTCTTCCATCGCAATCGGGGCGATCAGTTGCACCACGATCTTGACGTTGTCGCCAGGCATCACCATCTCGGTACCAGCAGGCAGTTGCAGCGCGCCGGTGACGTCGGTGGTGCGGAA
>JAYTVA010000082.1:0-64986 GCA_043744255.1 Burkholderiales bacterium
GCGTGATGCTGGTGGTGGTGTCGGCTGTGTACGCGCCGTTTTTCAGCGGTTGCCAGAGCAGGCCATTCTTCCGCCCGGAGCCCTTCCACACGTTGATGATGAAGAACTTGCCATCGTCACTCACGCTCGCGCCAAAGCCCCACTGTTTTTCCTGTTTGTTGTCGAACACCAGCGCGTCTTTCGCCTGATCGTCGCCGAGCCGGTGGTAATAGAGCTTCTGGAAATAATTGGCGCCCGTGAGCGATGCACCCGCTTTCGGTTCATCGTAGCGCGAATAGAAAAAGCCCTTGCCATCGGGCGTCCAACTCGTTTGCGAAAATTTCACCCACTTGATGAGATCGTTCAAGTCCTTGCCGGTGTTCAGGTCACGCACGCGCCACTCGTTCCAGTCCGAGCCAGCGACGGCAATCCCGTAGGCGAGATAGCGGCCATCGCGGCTCGGCACAGCCCCACTCAATGCCACCGTGCCATCCTTGGACAACAGATTCGGATCAATCGCGACTTGCGGTTTGTCGGTGAGCGAGGCGGCGGTGTAGAGCACGGCCTGCTGCTGCAAGCCATCATTGCGCGTCCAAAAATAGCGCTTGCCTTCCCGGTATGGGATGCCAAATTTCTCGAAATTGTAAATGTCGGTAAAGAGCTTTTTGATCGGCTCGCGCTGCGGGACATTCTGAAAATACTGATCCGTGACCGCGTTTTGCGCCTTGACCCAGTCTTTGGTTTCGACGCTGTTGTCGTCTTCGAGCCAGCGATAGGGGTCGCCAACCGCTACGCCGTGGTAGAGGTCGCTTTGCGTGCCCTTGCGCGTATCCAGCGTGCTGGCCATGACATTGACGCTAACCGCAGCAGCGCACATTACGGCCCAATAGGAACAGAAAAATTTTTGCATCGCGTCCTCACGTTCTACAAATCGTTGGCGGGTTTGACGACGGAGAGCATTGGCTGCTTCGACTCGGCATCAGGGGAAAGTGCGGGTGTGACCATGGCAGGTTCGATGTCTACGTTTTCAATTTTCTTGAATTGATCGGTGATTTTGCGGCTGGAGGTTTGTACCTGCTCGACATCTTTCGAGACCAGGCCGATGTGCTTCGCCAGGTCATCCATGCGCGACTGAAAACGCCCAAAGTCCGCGCCCAGCTTGCCGAGCGAGTCTTTGATGACGTGAACTTGCTTGCGTGTTTCTACATCTTTGAGCACCGCCAAGGCCGTATTTAACACCGCCATCATGGTCGTCGGCGAGACTATCCAGACGCGCTTGCGACCCGCGTGTTCCACCAGATCGCGGTGATGCGCATGGATCTCGGCGAACACGGCTTCGGCGGGCAAAAACATCATTGCGCCGTCCCCCGTCTCGCCCGCGATGATGTATTTGCTGGCAATGTCGTCAATGTGTTTGCGCACATCGGCTTTGAACTGCGCTGGGGTGGCGCGATCTGCGCCCTCGGCGAGCATGCGCTCGTAGTTTTCCAGCGGAAACTTGGAATCAATCGCAATCACACCGGTCGGCTCCGGCAATTTCAACACGCAGTCGGCGCGCGCCTTGCTGGCAAACGTGAACTGGAATTCGTAAGCGCTCGGCGGCAGCACGTTGCGGATAATGCCTTCGAGCTGCACCTCGCCAAACGCGCCGCGCGAACGTTTATCGCCGAGCAGCTGTTGCAGACTGACCACGTTGGTGGTGAGGCCATCAATTTTTTTCTGCGCTTCATCGATGGTCGCAAGCCGTGCCATCACATTCACGAATGTCTCGTTGGTTTTCTTGAAGCCTTCGTCGAGCCGTTCGTTCACGCGGCCACTGATTTCATTCAGGCGCGTGTCGTTGGTTTTGGTCAGCGTTTCAATCGTTTGCGTCACTTGCGCGGTGACGTTGCGCATGGTTGCTTGCAGCAGTTCTTGTTGCGCGCGATTTTGCTCCGCGAGTTTTTCCAACGTCCCGCCGAGCATTTCGCTTTTGAGTGCGTCCTGCCTTTTGGCAAGATCGAGCGTGAGGGCACCGAGTTGCTGAATCAGCGCCTCGCGATTCGACGAAAGATTCTGCGATTGTTCGAGCTGTAAGGTTTGCAGCACACCGCGCGTTTTATCAAGCTCAGTGGACACGGCACCGCGCAGCCGATCCGTCGCGTCGTTCTGACTCACTGCCACACGCTCGCCCTGCTTGGCTAAGCCCTCGGCCATATCCGTCAGCATGTTGCGATGTTGCGACTCCTGCCCCGACTGAAGAGCCTGCGGCAGCCCGCCCACGCCAAGTCGCACCGCGCGCACGCCGAACGCGACCCACAGCACTACCAAGAGTAGCGCCATCACGGCGATCAGTAACAAAATCAGTACAGTTTGAGGATCCATATTCTACGCAGCCAGTGGGTAATAATCTCGCTGGCCTTTTCCAGTGATTGTGCGCTAAGTTACTGATTTATTGATGAAATTATATGAATTCATACGCTTAGTGTAGCACGCAGGCTCAGCCAAATTGCGTACTTTTTGTAACCTCGGCAAATTGTTAAACGTTGTGAATTGTGACTTGGATCACAGTCACGCCAGGCACACTCCTGCAAAGTGGCGAAGTGGAAAAGACGGCAGTTGCGTAAGTAGCAAAACGCTGTTGGCCGGATCGCAAAAAGGGTCCCAAAGATGCGCCTCTGAGAAAAATCTCAGAGACCAAGAATCCCGGTACCACCCCTCTTGGCGCACAAGAAGGTAACAAAAAATGCAAAAGGCCGCGTGAGAAATCACGCGGCCTTTTTGCATTTTACATTTTGCATTTCTGAATCTAGTAACTACGCAGCTTCGCGCGAAGCCTTCTTGCGCTCATGCTCCAGCAAGAAGCGCTTACGAATACGAATATTCTTCGGTGTGATCTCAACCAATTCGTCGTCATCGATAAATTCAATCGCGGACTCGAGCGAAATCTGAATTGGTGGTACCAACGCCACCGCCTCATCCGTGCCTGAAGAGCGCACGTTGGTCAGTTGCTTACCCTTGATCGGATTCACGACCAAATCGTTGTCGCGGCTATGCACACCGATCACCATGCCGTTGTACAAACGCTCGCCGGGGGTAACAAACATGCGGCCACGATCCTGCAATTTCCATAGCGCGTAGGCCACTGCATCGCCTTGCTCGCCGGAGATCAACACGCCGTTGCGACGCGATTGAATCTCGGCACACACGGGTGCGTATTCGTCGAACACGTGGCTCTTCAAGCCGGTGCCGCGCGTCAAGTTCATGAATTCGGTCTGGAAGCCGATCAAACCACGCGCGGGAATGCGGTAATCCAAACGCACGCGACCACGGCCATCCGGCACCATATCGACCATGTCACCACGGCGCTGACCAATCGCTTCCATCACCGGCCCTTGATGCGTTTCTTCAACGTCGAGCGTGAGCATTTCATACGGCTCGCACTTCACACCGTCGATGTCTTTATACAACACACGCGGCTTGCCGACGGCAACTTCATAGCCTTCGCGACGCATTTGCTCGAGCAAAATCGTCAGGTGCAATTCACCACGGCCAGAGACCATGAACGAATCGGTGTCTTCGGTTTCAGCAACCTTCAACGCGACGTTGACCAGCAATTCTTTGTCGAGACGTTCACGCAACTGGCGCGAGGTCACAAACTTGCCCTCTTGGCCAGCGAACGGTGACTTATTGACCTGAAAATTCATCGTCAAGGTGGGCTCATCCACGCCCAACACCGGCAGCGCTTCTGGCTTTTCCATGTCCGCCAGCGTGCAACCAATCGCCAATTCTTCAATGCCCGAAATCAGCACGATCTCGCCTGCTGATGCACTTTCCATCGGCACTTTGTTTAAACCCTGGAAACCTTGCACCTGATTGACGCGTGCTTTTTTCGGTGGTTTGTCACCGATCATCACCATCACATCTTGGCCCGCCTTGATGATGCCGCGACGTACGCGGCCAATGCCGATACGGCCAACGTAGGTCGAATAATCGAGTGCGGAAATCTGCAATTGCAGAGGTCCCGCTTCATCGCAATCGGGCACCGGCACGTACTTCAAGATCGTCTCGAACAGCGGGCGCATATCGGTCGATTTTTCTTTCATGTCCAACATCGCAAAGCCGTTCAGCGCGGATGCGTAAACAATCGGGAAATCTAGCTGCGCTTCATTGGCACCCAATTTGTCCATCAATTCAAACGTGTGGTTAATCACCCAATCCGGACGCGCACCGTCACGGTCGATTTTGTTAATCACTACGATCGGCTTCAAGCCAAGCGCCAAGGCTTTTTTGGTCACGAAACGCGTCTGCGGCATCGGGCCTTCGACGGCATCCACCAGCAACAACACGCCGTCAACCATCGACAGCACGCGCTCAACTTCACCGCCAAAATCGGCGTGGCCTGGGGTGTCAACGATGTTGATGTGCACGCCCTCAAAATCAATCGCGGTGTTCTTGGCAAGAATGGTAATGCCGCGCTCTTTTTCCAAATCGTTGGAATCCATCACCCGTTCGGCGATGTGTTGATGTGCGGCGAACGAGCCCGCTTGGTGCAGGAGCTTGTCCACAAGGGTCGTTTTGCCGTGATCGACGTGGGCGATGATGGCGATATTGCGAAGGGCGCGAGGCATGAAGAGTTTTCGGTTAAGTTATTGAGAAATCAAAAGATTTTAGCACGCCGAGGCACTTTGTTCGAGGCTTTTGTGCACTGCATCAATCACGAACTTGCGTCTCGAACTTGCGTTCCCAACTAGCCCTCGCGATTGCGCATGAAATCCGCCGTATGCGCAAACGACGCGATCAACCGAACCCGCAGCGTCGGCTCAACCTGCGTGTCATGCAGCGCGCGCGTCATGCAACTCATCCATTGATCGCGCTCGGCAATGCCAATCGCAAACGGCAAATGCCGCGCGCGCAAGCGCGGGTGGCCGAATGCGTCGGTATAAAGTTGCGGACCGCCCAGCCAGCCGGTCAGAAACATGAATAGTTTTTCGCGCGAGCCATCGAGCGATTCAGGATGCAGTTTGCGAATGCCGTAGTAGTCCGGGTCTTCGTCCATGAGGTCATAAAAACGTGTGACCAGTGCGCGGACGGTTGCCTCGCCGCCGATCAAGTTGTACGGTGCACGTTCGGCGTTGGGGGTGGGTTCATCAATTTCCATGGCGGCAGTTTACCGAAGCGTTTGCTTGCAGACTTAAATCACACTACACCGCTGGCATAATTGCCGTATATGAATTCAAAAAAGTATCTCGCGCTTAAGATTGACGTGGACACTCTGAAAGGCACGCGCATTGGCGTGCCTGCGCTGATTGATTTGCTGAAACTGCACAGCGCGGGTGCGACCTTCCTATTCAGTCTCGGCCCTGACCACACCGGCCGCGCGATCAAACGGGTGTTCCGCAAAGGTTTTCTAGGCAAAGTGAAGCGCACCTCGGTGGTGTCGCACTATGGCTTCCCCACGCTGCTCTTCGGCACGCTGCTGCCCGGTCCTGACATCGGCAGGCGATGCGCGGACATCATGCGGCGCACGCGTGACGAGGGCTTTGAGTGCGGCATTCACACATGGGATCACGTGAAGTGGCAGGACGGCGTGGGTAATGCTAATGAGTCGTGGACACGCAAGCAGATGAGCGCAGCACAAGATCGCTTCACGGAAATTTTTGGTTCGCCTGCACTCACCCACGGTGCGGCCGGCTGGCAAATGTCCAAGCACGCGCTACGCATGACGCAGGAACTGAAATTTGATTACTGCTCAGATGGCCGCGCGGCGTTGCCCAGGGCTGAGCCGCATTTCCCGGTGGTTAATGGCGAGATCATCGACTGCCCGCAATTGCCGACCACACTGCCTACGCTTGATGAATTGATCGGTGTTGATGGCATCAGCGAGGCCAACGTCGCCGCACATTTATTGAAGCTCACTGAATCGTGTCCCGCGCACGGTCACATTTTTACGCTGCACGCCGAGCTGGAGGGCATGCGACTCAAGCCGGTGTTCGCGCAATTGCTCGAAGGCTGGCATGCACAGGGCTATGAGCTGGTGACGACGCGCACGATTTATGAATCGCTGCACCGCAGCACCCTGCCCTACTACGCGGCACTCGATGGTGAAATCGAAGGGCGCAGTGGCAAACTATTGTTGCAAGGCAAACCATTCCTCGCAGGCGCCAGTCCGCAACCGCACGCAGCGTGAACGTAATTCACCACGCAACGTCAGAACCATTCAGGAGCATATCGCATGACCACAAATATCATCCCCGACTTTGAAGTTGCCGCCACCAGCGGTCGCCGCTTCGCCAGCGCGGCGTTTCGCGGCCACCCGTATGTGATTTATTTCTATCCAAAAGACGATACGCCCGGCTGCACCATTGAGGGCGCGGCGTTTCGCGATCTACACGCCGAATTTCAGAGAGCGGGTGTGATGGTGTTTGGCATGTCACGCGACTCGGTAAAGAGCCACGAAAAATTCAAAGCGAAAATGAATTTTCCGTTCGAGTTACTGGCCGATGAAGACGAGACCGTGTGCAAACTCTTTGATGTCATCAAGGAAAAAAATATGTATGGCAAAAAAGTGTTTGGCATTCAACGCTCCACCTTCATCATGGGCAAGCACAATGAAATCGTCAAAGAGTGGCGCAACGTGAAGGTCGAAGGCCATGCCGAGGAAGTGCTAGCCGTCATCAAAAGCGTGTAACATCAATTCAAGACCGGCAAAACATACAACGCCACGATTGAACGAATTTGGCTGCACGCCCACCATCGAAAACCCTCTTGCGGCTCGCAGCCTCAGGAGGGTTTTTCGCTTCTGCGCGCGCGTCGAGATTTAGCGACACGTACCACAACTGAGAGGATTGCACCTTGGCTCCGAAACCCCGCAAAGACACACCGGTCACCACGCAAAAAGCCAGCACGAGCAAGTTATTCGTTCTAGATACCAATGTCTTAATGCACGATCCCACATCGCTGTTCCGCTTCGAGGAGCACGATGTTTATTTGCCGATGATTACCCTCGAAGAATTGGACAACAACAAAAAGGGCATGACCGAGGTTGCCCGAAACGCCCGCCAGGCCAGCCGCTTTCTGGATGAAATCGTCTCAAGCCAAGAAGGCGAAATCGAAGTCGGCATTACGCTCAAAGAATTTGGCACCAAGCAGGCCAGCGGCAAATTGCTGTTGCAAACGCGTCCGGTCACGCTCGATTTTCCCTCAGCACTGCCCGATAGCGGCAAGGCCGACAACCAAATCATCGCCGTCGCTCTCGACCTACAGCACCACAACCCCAAACGCAGCGTGGTGCTGGTGTCCAAAGACATCAACATGCGGATCAAGGCACGTGCGATTGGCGTGGCCGCCGAAGATTATTTCAACGACAAAGTTCTCGAAGACACTGATCTTTTGTACACCGGTGTGCGCGAATTGCCGAAGGATTTTTGGGACAAGCACGGCAAGGATATGGAGTCGTGGCAGGAACATGGTCGCACGCTGTATCGCATCAAGGGACCACTCATCCCCTCGCTCCATGTCAATGAATTCGTGTTTCAGGATGACGACAAACCGTTTTACGCGACTGTCTCCGCGCATGAGGGAAAAAGCGCCGTTCTGAAAACGCTTAAGGATTATTCGCATCAGAAAAACAATATCTGGGGCATCGTCGCGCGCAATCGCGAACAAAATTTCGCGCTCAATGTGTTGATGGATCCTGATATTGATTTCGTCACGCTGCTCGGCCAAGCCGGTACCGGCAAGACCTTGCTCACGCTTGCCTCGGCGCTGATGCAAACGCTCGAATTCAAAATCTATTCCGAGATCATCATCACGCGCGTGACGGTTCCCGTGGGTGAGGACATCGGCTTCCTCCCCGGCACTGAGGAAGAAAAGATGAACCCGTGGATGGGTGCATTGGAAGACAACCTCGACGTGCTCAATAGCGCTGACGACGAGGCAGGCGATTGGGGACGTGCTGCCACCCGCGATTTGATTCGCTCACGCATTAAAGTGAAGTCGCTCAACTTCATGCGCGGTCGCACGTTCTTAAATAAATTTCTTATCATCGACGAAGCGCAAAACTTGACGCCCAAGCAGATGAAGACCCTCATCACCCGGGCGGGACCCGGCACCAAGGTAGTGTGCCTCGGCAACATCGCGCAGATTGATACGCCCTACCTCACCGAGGGCTCATCCGGTCTCACCTATGTCGTGGATCGTTTCAAAGGCTGGGAACATTCAGGGCACATCACCTTGCAGCGCGGTGAACGATCACGCCTTGCCGATCACGCGGCTGAAGTTTTGTAGCGCGGCGCGTGCGTTGAAAAAAATCGCGCTCGCTTTAGTTTCCACCGCTGCACTATGTGCAACGACGGCGCACGCGCAGACCGTGACGGTGTCCGCAGAGTTAGTCGCCATACCCGACTCACCCGCGCGGGAAAAATTCAACGCATTGCCAAAAGATGTGGTTAAAGAAATTGCGCTTGAAACTAGGAAAATCGCGCGCGCCGACGCGCTAAAAACACCGGCCAGCATTGCCGAAGCGAGCACGCGACCGGCGGCGGAAAATTTGCAAAAATTGGATGAGATTCGCGTGTTTGGTAGAGTCGATCCGGAAGACTACGTTGCCCCAAAACGCCCGCCGATGCTGGTGTTTCGGGCAACGCTCGATGCGCAGCGCCCTGCTACGCCAGCCGAAATTGCGTGTGGTCTCATGGCGATTGTCGGGCTTTGTTGGCACTATGATCGCGATGGTGCAATTCTTGGCCCGGATCCAGCGGCGCGAGCAGAAGACCGCAAAAACAACACCAGTCTTGGCAATTCGCGCACGCGTGGGACATTGCAATGAGTGCACTTAGTCTGCGTTTGCCGCGCGCGCAATTGATTTCAATACGGATGTGTTTCGCACAAGCAAATGTTGTCGCTATATCCACCGCAGAAAATCCCCCAAGCCCGTCAACGCTAAACACCGCGATAGCTTGCCCCCTTCTTAAAGGGGGCAGAGTCATCGCAATGCTTAACTCCAGAAGATTCGGGGGATTTACGGTGCAGGCACTGCGACCAACTTCACCATCACGCGTAGGGTGGGCAAAGCGCAGCGTGCCCAAGTCGAGCGCATGCGTGGGCACGCTACACTTTGCCCACCCTACCCCGCTTTTGCCATACCGCCTGAAGACCCGCGTAGATATTAGCGTTCGCGGATATGCACCTGCAGAAAATCCCCCATACTCCTCAACACCAAGCATCACAACCGCTTGCCCCCTTTCTAAAGGGGGCAGAGTCATCGCGATGTCTACCTCAAGAAGAACCGGGGGATTTACGGTGAAGGTACCGCGACCAACTCTACAATCCCGCGTCGGGTGGGCAAAGCGTAGCGTGCCCACGTTCGGCACATACGTGGGCACGCTGCGCTTTGCCCACCCTACTCTGCAAAATCCTGTGTGCTCGCTTTTGGCGCACCACTCCATATCGGCAAGCAAATGAAACGCGGTTTCTACACCATCCTCGCAGCGCAGTTTTTTTCGTCCCTAGCCGACAACGCGCTGTTGATTGCCGCCATCGCGCTGTTGTTCGAGTTGGATGGCCCCGCGTGGCTGACTCCGCTTTTGAAGCTGTTCTTCTCCGTCTCCTACGTCGTCCTCGCCCCTTTCGTCGGGCCATTCGCCGACGCATGGCCGAAAGGCCGAGTGATGTTCGCCACCAACGCGATCAAGGTGGTCGGCTGCTTGCTGATGTGCTTCTATTCGGTCATCGCTGATTTTGGTGCGGACGAATACGTCGTAGTGCTGTTTGCCTACGCTGTAGTAGGCTTCGGCGCGGCTGCTTATGCGCCCGCCAAATACGGCATCGTCACGGAGCTGTTGCCACCAGAAAAATTAGTGGTAGCCAACGCGTGGTTGGAAGGCCTGACCGTGATCTCAGCCATCGCTGGTTTTGTCGTTGGTGGACAGCTCCTTAGGCCGTACATCTCAACAGTGCTACTCGCGTTCGACATGCCGTACTTCGATACGGGTATCGAGACGCCCGCCGAGGCCGCTATTTCGGTGATCGTGTTTTTCTATGCGCTGGCCGCGATCTTCAATTTATTCATTCCTGACACGGGCGCCCGATACCCGGCGCAGGCGACCAACCCAATCAAGTTACTCGCCGATTTTCGTTACTGCTTTGTCACGCTGTGGCGCGATAAGCTCGGCCAGGTTTCACTGGGCGTCACCACCTTGCTATGGGGTGCAGGCGCCACGCTGCAATTGATCGTGCTGCGCTGGGCGGAGCAACATCTCGGCATGCCGCTCGATAAGGCCACGATCTTGCAAGGCATCTTTGCATTTGGTATCGCATTCGGCGCGGTGATCGCGGCACGCACCATCCCACTGAAAAAATCGTTACGTGTGCTGCCTGCCGGCGTGCTGATGGGTGGCGCGGTGATGATGATGACGCTCATCACCGCCATGCCGCTGGTCTATGCGCTCCTGATTACCGTCGGCGCGATGGCGGGATTTTTTGTCGTACCAATGAACGCACTGTTGCAACATCGCGGCCACGTACTGCTCTCAGCGGGCAACTCGATTGCAGTACAAAATTTCAATGAAAATATGTGCATTCTTGTCATGCTGGCGATTTACGCATGGCTGCTATCGATGGATATCTACATCAACACCGCCATCATTATTTTTGGCGTATTCATGTCCGGTGCGATTTCACTGGTCATTTGGCGGCATCATTACAACCAGAAAAAACACGGCGACGCGGAGCACATCATCGGCATTGAAAAAGGCGAATCGGTCGAGCATTTCGACCATCGGCCGCACTAGTAAAATTCCGATTCGGCGCAAGGTTGAGTCCGCGCCCGTCCCCAATCCACGCATCCACGCATCCACGCATCTAAGATTTTCCTTCTGCCATGAACCCAGCAATTCTCACCATCACCGCCCGCATCATCGAAAAAAGCCGCACCACCCGCGCCGCCTATGTTGCGCGCATGGAGCGCGCCACCACCCGCCACGCCACCACGCGCCGCCAAGGGCTGTCATGCAGCAACCTCGCGCACGTCACCGCGTCCGCCACTGGCAGCGACAAAATTTGGCTTGCGCAAACTAAGGTGCCCAACATTGGCATCGTCACCGCCTACAACGACATGCTGTCCGCGCATCAACCCTACGCGCGCTTTCCTGAACTCATCAAGGCCACCGCGCGCGCCGCCGGTGCCACCGCGCAAGTCGCAGGTGGCGTGCCGGCCATGTGCGACGGCGTGACACAGGGTCAACCGGGGATGGAGTTGTCGCTGTTCTCGCGCGACATCATCGCGCAGGCCACCGCCATTGCGCTTTCGCATAACGCATTTGATGCCGTGATGTTGCTCGGCGTGTGCGACAAAATCGTGCCGGGACTGTTCATCGGCGCACTCTCGTTCGGTCACCTGCCGACCATTTTTGTCCCAGCCGGGCCGATGGCATCAGGTTTATCGAATCCCGAAAAAGCCGCCGTGCGCCAACGCCACGCGCAGGGTCTCGCCACCCGTGAAGAATTGCTGACCGCTGAGATGGGCGCTTATCACGGCGCGGGCACCTGTACTTTCTACGGCACCGCCAACAGCAATCAACTCATCATGGAAGTGATGGGGCTGCATTTGCCGAGTGCGGCGTTTGAGCATCCTGATTCCCCGTTGCGTGATGCGTTCACGGCGGAAGCCACGCGCACTGTGTTGTCGATGGCGACTGGTGGTCGCAGGCTTTGCGATGTGGTGGATGAGCGCGCAGTGGTCAACGGTGTCGTTGCGTTATTGGCGTCCGGTGGTTCAACCAATCACACCATTCATTTGATCGCGATGGCAGCCGCGGCGGGCGTGCAAATTGACTGGGATGATTTTGCCGCGCTCTCGAAAATCGTGCCGCTGATGGCGCGGGTGTATCCGAATGGCGATGCCGATGTGAATGTATTTCACGCGGCGGGCGGCACCGCGTATTTGATTCGCGAATTGCTACACGCCGGTCTGTTGCACGATAACGTCACCACCGTGTTGAGTCGCGACGCTGGCCTCAGCACGCACGCGCGCGAAGCGAAATTGACTGGTAACAACGTTACTTGGAACGCGCTCGCCATGGCACCTGATCGCGCCAGCGCGCACCCCGATGTATTGCGTCCTGCCGCTGCACCATTCGATGCGGAAGGCGGCATTTGCCTCGTCACCGGCAACCTCGGTCGCGCGATCATGAAAACATCCGCCGTGAAGCCACAGCATCGCCGCGTGCATGCGCCTGCGGTGGTGTTCAGCACGCAAGAAGCCTTGTTGGCGGCATTCAAGGCGAACACATTGAACAAGGATTTCGTCGCAGTTGTGATCGGCCAAGGGCCACGAGCGAACGGTATGCCCGAATTGCATAAGCTGGTGCCGCCGCTCGCGGTGCTGCAAGACAAAGGTTTTCACGTCGCACTCGTCACCGATGGCCGTATGTCGGGTGCATCGGGCAAAGTCCCCGCCGCGATTCACGTCTCGCCGGAAGTATTACTCGACGGTGCGCTCGGTAAGGTGCGTGACGGCGACATGATTTTGCTTGACGCGGACAACGGTATCTTGGAAGTGCAAGTGCCCGCGAGCGAATGGCAAGCGCGCATCTGCGTGAAACCAAAACAAGACGAAGACGGCATGGGTCGTGAGCTATTCGCCGGACTCCGCAGCCGCGCGCTCACCGCCGAGCAAGGTGCCGCAACCTTCTTCAACACATAGAAAAAAACATGAACGCCGACCAACTACAAAAAATCGCCCGCGAAGTTTCCGTCATCCCCGTCATCGTTATTGATCGTCTCGACGACGCCGTGCCACTCGCCAAAGCGTTGGTCGATGGCGGCCTGCGCATTCTCGAAATCACCATGCGCACGCCGGTCGCACTCGACGCCATCACCGCCATCGCTCGCGAAGTCCCCAACGCCATCGTCGGTGCCGGCACGGTACTCGATGCCGCGCAGTGGCGCGCGGCAGAAGCCGCCGGTGCTACCTTTATGGTCAGCCCAGGATTCACACCCGCACTCGGCGCGGTCGCTGCAACGAGCACTATTCCGTGGCTACCCGGTGTCAGCAGCGCGGCCGAAGTGATGCTCGCGCGCGACGCGGGGTTTCGCTTTCTGAAATTTTTCCCCGCCGAGCAGGCAGGCGGCATGCCCATGCTATCTGCGCTCGGCGGCCCATTCACCGACATCGTGTTTTGCCCGACGGGTGGGATTGATGTGGTGAAAGCGCGCAACTATTTAGCGCTGCCAAATGTGGTATGCGTCGGTGGGTCTTGGGTTGCACCGAAAGATAAAGTTAGTGCGAAGGCTTGGGCAGGGGTGACGACGTTGGCGGGCGAGACTAGAGGGTTGCGCGGCTTGTAACTCTGGTTTGAGTCAGTCACGACGTCTCA
The DNA here is from genome assembly GCA_043744255.1 of Burkholderiales bacterium. Taxonomy (GTDB): domain Bacteria; phylum Pseudomonadota; class Gammaproteobacteria; order Burkholderiales; family Usitatibacteraceae; genus UKL13-2. Next base: position 13,338 of record JAYTVA010000082.1, read on the forward strand.
AATAATGTCATTCTGAGCCGAGCACTATCCGGCGAACAATCTCATCCGCCAACACCTCGCTACATGATCGCATGGCCACCACTCCAGAGGCACTTCGCTTGTCCGGGCCACAGTAAAACTCCATTATCCACGGGCATCTTCAAGCATTTCATGTATTACAATTTACTTCCAATACTGCGCGTGCGAGTATAAAAAAAGGATGCCGAGGCATCCTTTTTTATTCACGCTGCTCGCACTATTTTGCGGCGGCCGCCTCAGTCTTCGCCGTCTTCTCTGGCGCCGGATCCTTGGCGACACTTGGTTGCCCCTCTTTGTCGTCGCTGCGATCAAAGACCAACGTCTTACCCATCACCAGTTTCAACCAGGTCGGGTAGTTGTAGCCCTTGCCGGTGCTGTGATCGACGATGGCACCGATACCACCACCAAGGATAATGTTGCCCCAGATGCCCGCGTTGGTACGCGAAATAGCACGTCCATTGGCATCGGCCGTGCTGGCTTTCTTGCACTCAATCAGCAAGTCTTTATTCGAACGACGGATGGTTGCCGCCGCTGGTGTGGTTACGTTTTGCGCGCCGGTATCGTTTTGGATTTTGCAGTCAGCGCCCTTCACTTCTACCCCAGCCGAATCATAGGTTTCGATTTTGACGAGCTGGTGACTGTCGTGCGTGATTGAGGCGCAACCAGAAGTGACTGCGCCGACAAGCAAAATGCTCATGAGAACGAAAATTCGTTTCATAGTTGTTTTCTCCCAAAGGGTTGGTATTGAATTTTTTTGCAAGCGATGAAGCACGCTTGCAGGGCGAGTATAGGTCATCCCCGCTGCGCTCCGAGTGTGCTCACGTTCCCCGCGCCAACTCCCGATGCTTCGCCACCACCTCAAGCATCACCAACTTGAACACACCTTCAACCAGCGCCGGACTGACGCCGTGCTCGCGCGCAAGCTGGTTGAATCGCTTGACCTTCTGACGCTCGCGATCAGCATCGACAGCGGCGAGCTTCGTCTCCGCTTTAAGTGTGCCAACTTGTTCGGTGATGCGAAAGCGCGCGCCGACCATCGCGATGATTTGCTCGTCGATTGCGTCAATTTCCGCGCGTAGAGCGGTGAGCGTTTTCATCGGTATTTTTGAAATGAATAGTTGAAGCGTTGTAAACGTTGATGGCGACCAGTCTCGCGAACAACGCCGTCATCACGAACCAGCGTTGCCATCCTTCCCAAAACCAGCCACTGTCATTCTGAGCCGAGCCTTATCCGGCGAAGAATCTCATCCGCATGAATTGGAGGCGACTACCAAAATGGATGCGGATGAGATTCTTCGCCGCGAGCAGCAAGAGCGCTCCTCAGAATGACAAGTTTGGGACGCTGCAAATGATGGACATACCGCAAACACCGCATGAATAAAGGCGTTTCCAGCCATCACGACGCAGTCACCAGCGAAAAAAATGTTGCGCCATCGCCGTTGTAGAGCTTGAACAAAATGGTATCGCGCTCGGGTGTACTCTTTGCACGGTCACACCGAAAAAACTCAAATCACCTGCCCAATCCGCAACAAATTTCCATCAGGATCAATGATCGCGAACTCTTTCATCCCCCACGGTTTGGTGTCGAGCGCATCCATGCGCGGGATGCCGACGCGCGGCAAATCCGCCGCCGCGAATGCACGGTAAATGCTCTCGACATCCAACACGCGTAGATAACACCCTGCGGAAGATTCAGCGGGGCGCAGTTCGGTGTGCGTGAAGAAATGAAGTTCAAGTGAGCCGCGTCGCAGCACCGCATAGGCGGGATTGAAACTGTGCACGTCGCCCTCAAAGCCGAGTCGTCGATAGAAGGTGACGGTGTCGCGTACTGAGCGGCTGGGGAGGGTCGGGATGGCTAGGTCGTTTGGTTGCATGGTTGGCTCAGTGGCTATTGGTGGTCACGATATCACTTACGATTGCAGTTGGTAGCGCGCAGTCAATTTCGCCAATAAGTAAATGCTTGGAAAGTACCGTGGATGCTTGTGTTTGCTGCTGCGTTTTCAAACGATTGGCTATCGAGCGGCACCATCATCACCAATTTCTGCAGATGGATTTGTGCCAACGCCATCAGGTGCCAGGAAGGCTTCGCTAAACGTAAAGGCCTGCGAACTTGCGCCGTGCGTTTGTAAATGCGCGAGACGCTGAGCCGCTTCGGACGTTGACGGGCGATGTCCGTGCGGCACCCACCACAGCACCGCATACGCCTCCGCCATTTTCTCGAACCACTCGCGACGCCTACGCATGATCTCGACATGCGCAGACTTGAAGGCATAGTCGCTCAACGAAGCAACGTCTTTCCACACCGACATATTCACCAACACATTCTCGCCAAACGGGCGGATGGCGGTGGCGTCGCCTTCATCATCTTTGAGCCGCCAGATAAAGCCGGGGGATTGCTCCGCCAGCGCATTGGTTCGATCAAGGTTGGCAACGAAAGCCGCCATCGAAGGAGACTCAAGCGGCTCTTTCATTCGAGCGATGTTTAGTTGCGCTAATTGAAATTTGTGCATCGTGGTTCCTGAAATGAGTGTTGTTGTACGGCGCCGTAACCAACGGACATTGCGCCGTGTATGACTGGCCACCAGCGGTGCAATGCGCTTCGCTTATTGCACCCTACGAGCACGCCAAAATTTTCGTCCCATGCGTCCGACCTACGCGGCAACTGCGTCGCGACGACGTGGCGAATTTTATAGCCGCAGCGCCATGAACACACTGTGGGGATCGACTTTGTAATTCGCGAACGGACCCGAGATTTGAAACCCTGCACTTCTGTAAAGACTTTGCGCTGGCGCGAACGCGGGATGGCTGCCGGTTTCCAGACTGAGCAACTGATACTCACGTTGCTTCGCCGTTTCGATTATGTGATTCAGCACCGCCCGACCCGCCGCCGCGTCCACGGAGTCTTGCCGGTGTTCGCATAGACTTGATGTTGAATTTGATGAAGCCAGCCCAACCTACCGCAGTCCCAACTCATGATTTTCCAAATGCGAACAACATACCTAAACTCGTGCTGATGAAAAGCAGGGAATAGACAAAACACTTGTTGCGATGTGACCGTGCGGATTCAGAGAGGTATCGATCAAACGCGAACGCGAATGGCCCCAGCGCATGCACCCAGAGTGGTGCGTTAAATCCTCGCACCAACGGTACCAAATGTCGAATCGCCAGCGCGAGAAATACCAATGGCACGGTAAAGGTTGCGAGCATGATCGCAATCGATATTTGTTGTCCCAAAAATGCTCCAGTGTTTGTTTTCGGTTGAGCCCGCCGAGTGAAAAGCCAACTACGCTGCATTGCCACAAATGAATGGTGCAATGCGCTTCGCTTATTGCCCCCTACGGGCTGAGTGGGACCAATTGCTCCACTAGGCGAATGCTTGAAAAGCGGCGTGGATACTTGTGTTTGGCAAATCAAAAATAGAAAAATACTACGAATCTAGACCCTTGCGCGCTTGCGCGACTCGCGCGATGCTGGGTTAGACCTCATTTTGGCACCGACTTGCTACGGTAGTGACTATCCTGTGGCGCCCAGAAGACAGCGCCGGATTTCGGAAGCTCCAAGTGTGTGGACAGGCCTCTCTTTGCTAATTCACGACGCACACCCTCAAGACCGTCTTCTGTTTCGATGGTGTATCCCTCAGAAAGAATATCGCCGTAGTGCTTTTCCGTGTTGGTGTGAGCCAATGCAACGATGTCGGTAATTTTGGGGTCGAGAGACGAGATATGGACATCTTCATCTGTTGCATAGGTTTTGATGCGCCAATTATTTCCGTTTGATGAATAAAATTGTACGGTATCGAAGTCATCGCCGGTTGCAGGTATTTCCGTGTCAGTTGAATAACTGCTTCGTACGGAAAGAAAGAAGATTACGAGTACTATTTTCATAAGGCTTAACGCAATGTATCCAGCACAACGTTCGGTGTGCATCGGCAACTGCGGCATATATCAGTCATCACAAAACCTCCAAAACGCCCGTCAACAAAGACTTTCCAGCCAATTGCCCACCACGAGCAGCCCGATAAATTATCGCGAAACCTCACAGATTTCAAACCACCACCCTACAAAACCACCACCCCATCCCCCTGCTCATTCTTCTGCTCACCCCTACGCGGAAAGTAGTGCGCCAACTCCGCCGTGATTTTCTCCACCCCGCTCACACTCCCCGCTTGAAAATCTCCGCGTCGATAGTGCAATTCAATTTCTTTGCAAATAGCGCTCCAACGCTCATTGCCAACGTGTTGATGAATCCCACGATCCGCGACGATCTCAACTCTGTGATCCGCTAGCAAGACGTAGATGAGTACACCGTTATTTTCGGCGGTGTCCCAGACGCCGAGGTGTGAGAAGACTTGTAGCGCGCGTTGGCGCGAGGTGAGGCCTTGCCAGAGTTCGGCGGTGGTGAGTTCGGCTTCGATGGCGAAGCGAACTTGGCCGCGATGTTGTTGTTCGCTCTCGCCGACGGCGCGCTCAATCGCATCGAGCGTGGCTTTGGGAAAGCGGTTGCGCAGGATGATCGGTGACATCCAGACGTGACGGAAAAATCGTTTTAGCCAAGCCATTACCAGTCCCCCGAGGCGCCGCCGCCATCAAAGCTACCGCCCCCGCCGCTGAATCCGCCGCCCCCTCCACCACCACCACCGCCGCCCCATCCACCAAAGCCACCGCCGCCACTGGTCCAGCCACCACCTCGGCCACCGCCGCTAGCGCCGCCAATGAACATGACCAAGAAGAACACGATCACACCCGCGATGATCGGCAACGCGAGGCCACCCGCGAGGAACCATGCGGCTGCCCCGGTGATGCCACCGGTCGCGCTGGCACCCAAGAAGCGGCCGAAGATCGCCCGCAGAATCGGCCCGACGAAGAAGGCAGCGGCGAAGGCGAGAAAAATAAAGTTGTCGCTGATGCCACCGCCACTGTTGGAGCCAACACGTTTTTGTGCGGGTGGCGGCAGCGCTTCGCCGTCGATCACGCCGATGATTTTTGTCACGCCCGCTTCGATACCGCCAGCGTAATCGCCTGACCGAAATTTCGGCGCGACGAATTCGCTGATGATGCGTTTGGACATCGCATCGGTGAGGCTGCCTGAGATGCCGGGGCCGGTGAGCAGATGCATTTTGCGATCTGTTTTTGCGACGACCAACAATACGCCATCGTCGATGCCTTTGCGTCCCAACTTCCATTCGGTCATCACGCGCGCGGCGTAGTCGAACGCGGTTTCGGGCTGCGTGCTATCGACAATCAACACGCCAATTTGCGCGCCTTTGCGTGCTTCGAATATTTTGAGTTGCGCGTCGATGCGCGCTTCATCAGCGGCGGATAACGAGCCAGTGAGATCGGTGACGCGCTTGACGAGTTTGGGGACGGCAACGAAATCACCCTCGGCGGCGACGCCCGCGAACGACGCGCATGCGAGCATGAGCGCGCACAGCCACGTTGTGACTGTGCGCGTGCTGACGAGAGAGTGCGTCATTGCATCGCCCTTACGCTATGCGCGGGCGACTACTTGCCGGGTGCAGGTGCAGGAGCGGGCTTCGCGCTGAAATCAACTTTCGGTGCGGTTGAAATAGCCTTTTCGTTTTCCACCGTGAACTGCGCTTTTTCTTTGTAGCTAAACAACATCGCAGTGAGGTTGTTCGGGAATTGGCGGATCAGCACGTTGTATTCGGCGACGGCATCGGTGAAGCGTTTGCGTGCGGTGGTGACGCGGTTTTCGGTGCCTTCGAGTTGCGATTGCAACTCACGGAAATTCGCATCCGATTTTAGTTGCGGGTAGTTTTCTGAGACGACTAGCAAACGCGACAACGCGCTCGATAGATCGCCTTGCGCTTTTTGGAATGCTTGCACGGCCTTGGGGTCGTTGAGCGCGTCGGCGGTGAGGTTGATCGAGCCGACTTTGGAACGTGCTTCAGTGACGCCGAGCAACACGTCTTTTTCTTGCTGCGCATAGCCTTGCACGGTCGCGACCAAATTGGGGATCAAGTCAGCGCGGCGCTGGTATTGGTTGAGCACTTCTGCCCACGCTTTTTTGACGCCTTCGTCTTTGGTCTGCATGTCGTTGTAACCGCAGCCGGATAAAAGCACCGCAACGGCCAAGCCAAATAAAGCCAGAACTTTACGCATGGTTTCTCCTGAGTAAATAGTGCGCATCGAGGTGAGGCGCGTGAAGATGGTGGGGGCGAGAAATGAGTTTACAAGGGATTGGGGGTCGGGGGTCGCTGCGCGGGCAGATCGTGCCTATGCATGCACCCCCATCTTGCGGATAGCGTATGCGCCTGCATGCGCATACCGTTTAGCTGGCGTGCAGCATGCTGCACGAAACCCCAGCCAAACTCCCAGTCTTCCCCCGCAAGCGGGGGAAGGAGTTACAGCGCGATCAAAAAATGTGGCGCGTATGGCGCCGCGCCGTTAGCTCCTTCCCCTCTCCGAGGGGAAGGCCGGGGGAGTGCGGCAGGAGTTTCGGACGGCATGCCGTCCGCCTGCCAAACGGTGGGCCGCTGCCACGGCCCACCCTCTCTGGAGAAGGGGGTTGACCGCATAGCGGAAACGTCAGCGATTGATTCTGCGCAATTTGCGACTCACGTTGCCCACTACCCAACCAAACTCGCCATCCGCTTCCGCGCCAACAACAAATCCTCCCAAGCCTTCAACTTGTCCGGCAGGTTCCGCAGCAGGTACGACGGATGGTAAGTCGCGACCACCGGAATGCCACGATATTCCCACGATTGCCCGCGCAAACTGGCCATCGAATCATCTGACCCGGTGAGCCGCGTGACGGCAACTTTGCCCAACGCAACAATCAGCTTCGGTTGAATCAAATCTATTTGCCGGTCAAGCAGTGGCGCGCAGGCTGATGCTTCGGCAGTACTCGGCGTGCGATTGCCCGGTGGGCGGCATTTGACGACGTTGGCGATATACACCTCGCGTCCGCGCGCGAGTCCGGCGGCGGTAAGCATGGCATCGAGTAGCTTGCCGGATACACCGACGAATGGCTCGCCCGATTCATCTTCCTCCGCCCCCGGCCCTTCACCGACGAATAGCCACGGGCCCATGCGCGCGCCAGCGCCGAACACGGTTTGTTTACGCTGCTTGCAGAGCCCGCAGGCTTGACAGCTTGCGACTTCACTGACGAGCGCATCCCAGTCGAGTGCGGCGATGCGCGTGATGCGGGCGGGGTCTGGTTGAACGCTGGCGACGGGTGCGGCTGGGGCAGTGACGGGTGGACGTGCAAACACTGGGCGTGGCGCGGGCGTGGCTGCTGCTGGCGGTGGCGCTGCTCGTGCTGTTTCGTGCCGTGCCGGTTCTGCACGCGCTACTTCAGGATGACTGAGCGCATACATCGACCACAGCTCCAGTTCGCGCAAATAATCTTCGTCAGTTCGCATGTTCATCTTTGCACTACAACGCAGGCGGCGTGATAGCGAGGCCGAGGAACAGCGCGTCCTCGCGACCTGTGACCGCCGGATAGTAATCGCGGCGCAGACCAAGTTGTTTGAAACCGAATTGGTCATACAAATGGCGGCCGATGATGTTGCTGGGACGCACTTCGAGATACAACATTTCGCAACGCAGCTTCTCAGCCTCGGCAATCACCGCACGCAAAAAATGCGCGCCAATGCCACGACCCTGCCAGCGCCGCGCAATCGCGAAGTTCAGCAAATGCGCCTCATCGAGCGCGGCCAACACAATCGAATAACCGACGAGTTCATTCTGAATCCACAAACCCGAACACACATAACCGCTAAACAGCGAATCACGAAAATTGCCGCGCGACCATGGGAACGGGTATACGTCCTTTTCAATCGCGGCGACGGCGTCGATGTCACTCTCATTCAAATGGCGAATGGACATCAACGGTAACGGCGGCGGCGAAGGAACGGCACTCATACGGTGGCAGCTTGTTTGGCCGCCGCCCGCTCGGCGATGGTTTGCGCGACGTTGTTGCGCAGATAAAGTGGCGCGGCTGCTTCGGGTGCGAGCGGGGCGATGCCGTGTTGACATTGGCGTTGTGCGATGCGAGCGACGTCGGTGGCGCTGGGTAACGCGCCGTTGATGATCGCAGCGAATGGGTATTGCTGCTGCAAGGTAGCCGCGAGTGCTGGCACGTCGAACGCGCTACCGATGGCGATCCAGTGGTCGCCCCTGATGGCTGGCAAGGTGCGTGCATCCACCAACGTTGGCGCAATGACGGTTTGCCATCCGCTTGGCTGATGTGAATCGCGTTCATACGCCGCGATGTACATCTCGTTCATGCGCGCGTCAATCGCGACGAAAATGTTCTTGGCATCAGCGTGCGTTGCTACCGCTTGCTCAGCCAACGCGAGCGGCGTCGGGATCGGCACCACGCCGAGGTTTGCGCCCAACGCGATCCCCTGCGCGAGCCCGCAAGCGATACGCACGCCGACAAACGATCCGGGACCTTGGCCGAATGCGACGGTGCTGAGATCGCGCGGCGTGAGCTGTGCTTCCGCGAGAAGTTTGTGCAGTTCCGCAATAGCAAGTTCCGAATGCCGCTGCCCGGCGTCGATCTCGCGCGCAAAAAGTTCGTCGCCCCGCATGATCGCGAGCGACAGTCTTTCGGTGGAGGTTTCGAGAGCGAGGATGGGCATGGGGGATTTCGTTGTAAAGATTATAGCGGGCGGGGTGTTGGGTTGAGCGTGGCGTGTTGGGTGTTCAGCGTTGGGCGTTTACTGATCGCGGTCGCCTCAGCGCATGGTGACAACTTTCAATATGTCTCCCCGACGCCATCGAAAGGTGGTCTCCATCGAAAGGCCGGGGTCTAATTTTGCCGGCCACCGCGATCAACCAGGCGATGTCATTCCGAACGGCTTCATGTGAGGAATCTGCTGTTTACGGTGCCCGTGCGAGGAAAAAACAGATTCCTCACGCCACACACTTGGCGCATCGTTTCTCTGGCGGTTCCGAATGACAGTGAATTATTTTTGTGCGTACGTATTCAGAGAATGCCTGAAAACCCGCGCGGATATTGGCCATCCACGATATGCCGCCGCAAAAAATCCCCCAAGCACCTCAACGCGAATCACCGCGATGGATTGCCCCCTTTTCTAAAGGGGGCGGTATTTTCACGGTGCTTACCGCGAGAAAAACCGGGGGCGTCCGGTCGTCGCCAAGTGCTGCCAGCGCAATCGCATCAAACCTTCAACCAATCCATCCGCGCGTATTTCCCGTTCAGCACTTTCGCCGCATCCCCGCCCCACCATTGCTCAATCACTGTCGCATACATGCTGCGAAAATCTACAGCGAACTGCAAGTTGCCGCCACCATCGAGCTGATCCAATTGTGGCCCCGCACCGTAGAGGCCACCCGCCACTTTGCCACCAGTGACGATGTGCACATTGGCGGTGCCATGATCGGTGCCGCCGCTTTGATTTTCTTTGGGGCGGCGACCGAATTCGGCGTAGGTCATGACCAGTGTGGAATCCCAGCGATTGAGTTCACTCATCGCCGCTTTCAACGCGGCGATGCCCTCTGCCAATTCCTTCAACAAATTACCATGCGGCCCTTGTTGGTTGGCGTGGGTGTCGAAGCTGCCGAGCGTTAAACGAATGGTCGCGATGCCTGCTTTGCTGGCGACCAGTTGCGCTGCCGTACGCACCTGATTGCCAAACGCGCCACGCGGGAATTCGGTTTTGAATACATGGTTGGTGTTGAGTTTGCTGGCAGCGTGGATGATTTCGTTTTCAATATTCATGATGTGTTTGAGCGCTGCGTTGCGTTCATCCGCGCGTACGCTGGCGAGTTTGGCTTGCTGCAAAAATTGTCGCGTGTCGGCGAGCGAGATGGTGCGCGCGCCCGTGCCCGATAACGGCCCCATGTCATTTGAGCCGACCACCACGCCATCCGCCGCAAAACTTGCCGGTGCGGGCGCGGCGGCGAAGGTACGCGCAAGCCAGCCCGCATCGAGGTATTCCTCACTCTTTGAAGCCGTGTCCCAAATTTCAATCGAGCGAAAATGCGAGAGGTTGGGATTGGGGTAACCGAGACCTTGCACGACGGCAAGTTCCTTGTTTTCCCACAACGCCATCAGCGGTTTCAAGTTCGGATGCAGCGCTTCGCGATCCGAAATTTTCAACACTTGATCGGTCGCGAGCGCGATGCGCGGACGCAGCTTCGCGTACAGCGGATCGGCATACGGCACGACCGTGTTGAGGCCATCGTTAGCACCTTTCAATTCGATCAGCACCAACAGATTTTGATACCCAGTCGGTGCCGCTGCCCACGTCACGCCATTGAGTTGCCCGACCAGCGGCGTGAGTGCCGTCGCGCGTAAAAATTGTCTGCGATCCATGATGTGTCCTTCGCTATTTGAGTTGATACGCGGGATCAGCAATAAGCTGACGCGCCCAATCGGCGGGCGTCTCCACGGCATTTTGGCTTGCTTGCGGCGCTAGTGCTAGCACCACGCGCGCCATGTTTTTCATGGCGTCGGCGCCGTGCTGTTTCACGTACGAATCCGACCACGCGCCCACGTTCCATTTCAGGCCGCCCAGTTGCCGCTCCATCTGCCGCGAGGCACGCATGGTGGCACCGCCGTTTCCTGCCACCATCTGCTCCATCCCGCGCATCGCTGGCTCCAACCGATCCTCGTTACGAAACAGCCGCTCCAACAATTGCTTACGTTGCAACAGCGTCGCCGTGTTGATCCACGTCTCGCCACCCGGCCAGCCTTTCACGTTGGGCGGCGCGAATAAATTCTGTCCGAGCACCGCACTCGCCAATACGAATGGCCGCAGATTGGTGGTGTCGATGTCAAACGTCTTCAACGTGCCCACAACAAATTCCACCGGTGATTTAATCAGCGTGCCGCGATTTTCGGTCGCATAGAACGCATCGGATGACAACATCACCCGCATCAGCTTGGCGATGTTGTAGCCAGAGTCCTGAAAGCTTGCGGCCATGCGTTTCACCTCCACTTCATTTGGCATAGGCGAAACAAATTCGCGCCAGAGTTTGCGGGTGATGAGTTCGGCGGTCTCCGGTTTCGCGAGTAACAAATCGAGCACTTGATCGCCCTCGAAATTGCCGGTCTTGCCGAAGATCGTTTTGTTGTTGGTGTCATGAATGCCGCGCCGGAACATGAACTTGCCAGTCTCACGATCAATGCTCCATCCGGTGAAGGCGCGCGCAATTTCTTTGATGTCCTTTTCAGTGTAGTTGCCCTCGCCGAGCGTGAATAGCTCCATCACTTCGCGTGCAAAATTTTCGTTCGGTTGCTCTTTGCGGCTGTTGGCAGCATCGAGATAAATCAGCATCGCTGGATCACGCGCGATCTCGTGCAGCATGGTGCCAAAATTGCCGAGCGCGTTGCGACGTAGTGTGAGATTTTGCTGATACAGCAGCGGCGTGAAGCGCACCTTGCGTTGGCTGGTCGCGAAATGGTTATGCCAAAACACGGTCATTTTTTCAGTGAGTGGCGAAGGCGTGTCGAGCATTTCGCGGAACCACCATTCGCGTAGCTCGAACGCATGTTCAACATTGCGCCGCAACTCGGCTTGCAACTGCTCGCGCGATAGCGATTGACGTTTCGCGGGCGGTAGCGGTGGCTCATTCACCCACGCGGGTGCTGCCGTGGTGACATTGCCGGTGAACGGCTTGATGAGTTGCTCAGCGGCCTCACCACGCGTGAGTTTCGCCAGCGCCTGTATCTCAGTCATGCTCGCGCCAAAACCGGTGCGGCTCAATAGATGACGCGCGCCGTCGAGGCCGATGGTAGCGGCGGGTTCCGCGTGCGCGCTGGACAACAGCACCGTCGATGCTAACGCGATGATGAGGCGATGGAAATTCTTCATGGCGATACTTTCATTTGGAATTAAATTTATCAGCGGGTGTAAACGCTGATGTCACACCACCTTGGTGCAACCACGCCTTCGCTGCCGCGTCGTCGCGCAGATGCGCGAACCAAAACGCAGTGCTTGCCGCCTTCACGCCCTGCTGAATTTTGCGATCACGCGGCGTCTCGGCGCGCGATGCGGGCAAGGTGTGTCCACCGAACACCATGTGGTCACCATCGGCAAACACCAACAGGTATTTATTGCCCTTGAGCATATGTTGATACGGCAACGTGCGATCTTCATACGTGGTGCCATCGCCCAATACCGAGCCGTCCGCCGTGCCAGTGATGGTCATGAATGGCATGGTGATGCCAGCAAACTGCCGATCCAACCCGAGTTTGAAGCGTGCGTTCGGGCTTAACGCGATGGCGGCGCGGACGCGCGGGTCGAGTGCTGCACCCACGGTTTCCAGCGGATTTTTTTGCCCGGCAATACCGAGTGTGGTGAGTGCCCCGAAAGAGTGACCCGACATACCGATTCGTAACAAATCAGCGCGGCTGAACGGTGCGACACTGGCTTGATGAAGACGCGTGATTTCATCGAGGACAAACTTCACATCCGCGACGCGCGCAACTTTGTTTTCCAGACTTCCGCCGCTTTTCATATTGGCGAGACGCTCGCGCGTGGGCTTATCTTTCCACAAACTTTCGTCGCTACCCACATGCTGCGGATGCACCACCATGAAGCCGTGACTCGCCCAGTGTTTCGCCCAGATCACACCGCCTTCGCGCGAACCGCCGAGGCCGTGCGAGAAGATAATCACCGGAAATTTCTCGTTCAATTTCGCTGTTGGTATTGGCGCATGCACCCGGATCGGCATGTCACGCTGCCGCGCCGGATCGCGCCAAACAGCGTCGGTAGTCTCGACGGAAAATGGCCCGGAAGCCGCGTAGATGCTGGGCTCTGCGGCATAGGCCGGGCTGCGTGCGATCAAGTAGGCGAGCGCACAGGACACGCCCACCACCAGCAAGTATCGCCACAGAATCGGCAAGACTTTTCGCATGTTCAGCCTCGGCTCGCGTGACTGGATTCGTTACTTGCCGGCAACGGCAGTCATCGCCGCCGCCAATTCTTCCTTACTCAAGAAGCCGTCGCCATTGGTGTCGATTTGATCGAAATGTGTGGCGAGACGCGGACGTGCCCTAGCTTCTTCGCGGCTGATACGGCCATCGCCATCGGTGTCGAGCTGCGCGAATGGGCCATGCTTGCCACGTGCTGCCAGCAACTCGTCTTTGGACAACATGCCGTCGTTGTTGGTGTCGATCTGCTCGAAACGTTTGGCGAGCTGGGGTGCAGCGGCGGCCTCTTCACGGCTGATTTTGCCGTCGGCGTTTTTGTCGAGGCGTGCCAACAGTTGGTCAGCGTACGGCGTGGCCGCGAACGCTGCCGAACCACCCAGCGAAATCAGTGTTGCCAATGCGGGAGTAAAGCGTTTCATAGATTGCTCCTTGGTCAAAAATTCTTTGTTGTCGAAAGTAGCGGTAGTGACACGATACCCAAAGCAACGCGCCGCCCCGTCTCTTGATCGAGGCAATCGGTAACGCACTGTAACGGCTGAGGCGAAATTGCTGGTTTGCTAACATTTGCTTACAACTCTGCGTGGCCGTGCCACCACGCAGCAACTCAACCCCCATACACTTCGCCCATGACTGCCATCCCACCCCGCCAGCGCATTCTTGTCGTCGATGATGACCTACGCTTGCGTGACCTACTGAAGCGCTACCTCACCGAGCAAGGTTTTGCCGCCGATACCGTGCCGGACGGCGCGGCGATGGATCACGCATTCACGCGCAATCGCTATGACCTCGTGGTGCTCGATGTGATGCTGCCCACTGAAGACGGCTTTGCAATTTGTCGGCGACTACGCGGTGCGGCGTCAGCGGAAGCCAACATCGCCATCATCATGCTGACGGCGAAAGGCGATGATGTGGATCGGATCGTCGGCCTCGAAATGGGCGCGGATGATTACGTGGCGAAGCCATTCAATCCGCGTGAGCTGGTGGCGCGCATCAACGCCGTGCTGCGTCGCCAAGCGCCGCTGGCGGCACCGGGTGCGCCGAGTGAGGCCGATCAAATCGTTACCTTCGGTGCATTCACCGTCAACCTCGGCACGCGCGAATTGCAGCGTGATGGCGCGCCACTCGCGATGACGAGCGGCGAATTCAGCTTGCTCAAAGTGCTGGTGCAACACGCGCGCACGCCGCTCTCGCGCGACAAACTGACCGAGCTGGCACGCGGCCGCGAGCATGAGTCGTTTGATCGCGCCATCGACGTGCAGGTTTCGCGTTTGCGCAAACTGCTGGGCGAAGACCCGAGTAACCCGCGCTATCTGCAAACGGTGTGGGGACAGGGCTATGTGTTCGTCCCTGACGGAACCAAACATACGACATGACCCTCATTCCAAAATCGTTACTCGCCCGCACCGCGCTGGTGATCCTGATCGCACTAGTCGCGAGTCAGGCGCTGTCGGTGTATTTGTTTCGCTACTACAGCCGCGAGCCGCGTATTCAACTCAATGCCATCGGCTTCATGACGCAGATGCGCACAATCCGCACGGCGCTGTCGGCCATCCCCACTGAGCAACATAGTTTTTTCTTGCAACGATTGCGTGAAGAAGGTGGCGTGCGGGTGATTCGTCCGCGCGTGGACGAAGACCTGAAACTGGCACCTGACTTTCCAGCGTTGCGGGTGCTGCGCGAAAAACTGAAGATGGAATTCGGCGTGGAAGCCGACGTGTTCATGCGCCCGCAGCCCAAGGGCACCGCGCCTGCGCAATTCGTCGTGAAAATTGATGCGGACGGTGTGCCGTTCTGGGTGGTGTTTCCGCGTGGTCGTGTGACCGAGCAAGATTTTTCGTGGGCGTGGGTGGGCTGGGCAGGGTTTGGCGCGTTGCTGGCGTTGCTCGGCGCGGTGTTCTTAGTGAGCCGCGTAACCAAGCCGTTGCGATCACTGGCGACGGCTGCGCGCGCCTTGGGTCAAGGGCAAAACCCCGCGCCAGTGGCCGAGCTTGGGCCAAGTGAAGTGAAGTCGGTGGCGATTGCGTTCAACCAAATGCGCGATGGTTTGCAACGTGTAGAACGCGAGCGTGCGACGTTCCTCGCGGGCATTTCGCATGATCTGCGCTCACCGTTGACGCGTCTGCGGTTAGGATTGGAGATGTTGCCCGCCGAAAAAAATACCCGCGCCGAGATGGAAAGAGACATTGATGACATGAATGCGGTGATCGAACAGTTTCTGGATTTTGGCCGCGATGAAACCAGTGAAATGGCGGAATTGATCGACGTGAACGCGTTGGCGCGTGAAGCCGCTGCACGTCACGGTGATGCGATTCAATTGGAGCTCGGCTCCTTGGCTCTTATGCGTCTGCGCCCGCTGGCCGTGCGCCGCGTGCTCGCCAATCTGATCGACAATGCACAGAAACACGCAGGCGGCGTAATCACCGTTCGCACCGCCGCCGCGCACGATCAAGTGGTCATCAGCGTATTGGATCGCGGTGCCGGTATTGCACCTGCCGATGCCGAGCGATTGAAGCAGCCGTTCACACGATTCAGTGAAGCGCGCAGCGGCGCATCGGGCGCCGGATTGGGGTTGGCGATTGTGGATCGCATCGCCAAAATTCATCACGGGCGATTTGAGTTACTGCCGCGCGACGGCGGCGGGCTGGAGGCGCGGGTCAGTTTAACTGCGGCTACGCCACCCCAGCGCTAAGCTATTCCAGACTTAGGCCATCACCCGATTGCGTCCCGCGCGCTTGGCGGCGTATAGCCGCTGATCGGCGGCACTCAAGAACGCTGAGGAAGTTGTATGTGTTCCAATGCTGGCGACGCCAAAGCTCATCGTGACCTCCAACTCTGGGTGCAGTTCCAGCCACGGGTGGTGCTCAACTTCGTCGCGTAGCCGTTCACTCAGCATCTCCGCTTCCGCAATTGAGGTTTCCGGGAGTACCAGCACCAACTCTTCGCCGCCAAAGCGCGCTGCCATGTCGATCGAACGAGTGCGCTTCAAAAACAGTTTTGCCACGGCGCGCAGTACGTCATCGCCGGTGGTGTGCGAAAAGCGATCATTGACGCTCTTGAAAAAATCAATATCGGCCATCACCAAACAGAGTGGCCGTTGGTTGCGTTGCGCGCGCTCGACCTCGGTGGTGAGAAAACGTTCGAGCTCGCGACGGTTGGCAAGACCTGTGAGCGGATCTTCTTTGGACAAGAGCTCGAAGGCGCGCGCCTGACCTTCCACTTTCACCAACAGCTTGCCTTTTTCGTCGTTGGCCGCTTGCAGTAATTTGGTTTGATTGGCGAGATCATGCGTGCGGGCTTCAACTTGCAGCTTAAGCACCTTGGCGCGCGTATTCAGGCTGCGCACCCGCCAGCGATAGACGAGCAAGAATCCGCCGAGCATTGCAAACACGCCGACGATTCGGAACCACCAGGTATTGTAGAAATGGGCATCCACGGTCAAATCGAGCAAGGTCTGCGGGTCACTCCAGCCGCCAGCCTGATTGCCCGCACTGATCTGAAAACGAAAATTGCCTGCCGGCACGTTGGTGTAGACGGCGCGCTGTTCGTCTGCGGCGTTGAGCCATTTTTCGTCGAAGCCTTGCAGCCGATAGCGAAAGCGCAGGCGACTTGGATCGTCCAGACGTACCGCAACATAACGAATTTCGAGACGATGATCGCCGGGAGCGAGTTTGAGCAGTTTTGTCGCGCCCGTGCTGGCACCATTCACTTCGACATCGCGCAGATGAACCTGCGGCGGCGGCGGCACCGATGGCTGTGCACGCGCGCCATCGATGGTAGCAACGCCGCGCGCTGTGGCAAACAACAAACGGCCATCCTTCGTCAGCCATGACGAGGGGCCTGAACTGCCATTGCATTGCACCGTCGCCATCCCGTCCGAACGGCCAAGCGTTTCTGTGCTGCCCGGTATTGGCACGCCGCTGCCGCTCACAGCCAGCGCACCCTTCGCTGCACGCACCAATCCTTGATTCGAACACATCCAAAGATTGCCCTGACGATCATCCAACACGTTAAAAAAAGCCCGCTCCGGCACACCGTCGTTTTGCTTGAAAAACCGCAGCGCATTTTCTTTAATCACCGCCAGGCCGCGCGCCGTGGCGAGCCACACCACCCCGGTAGCATCTGCGTTAAAGCTGAAGACAGTGCCGTCAAACGCGAAGCCGGGTGGATTGGCGATCACTTTGCCGTCCTCGATGCGCGTGATCCCGTTTCGCAACCCGACCCACAGGGTTTTTTTGCCATCCTCGTAGAGCGACACCACCTGATCGCTGGGCAGTCCGTCAGCTTTGCCTACCCGCATAGCGGGCGCATCCGGACGCCAGCGGAATAAGCCAGTGTTGGTGCCGACCCACACGGTGCCATCACGTCCCGCCGAAATCGCACGTACCGAGGCGGCACCGAGCGCCATGTTTGCGCCCATGTTTTCGATGCGGTTTTTGGCCTGCGCACGCAAGCGATGCAAACCGCCCACGTTGGTGCCGATCCAGATCGCACCATCGGGCGCTTCATCGAGGGACAATATGGCGGCGTTGGTGTGGCCCTGCTCGCGCCCGTAGCGGGTAACTTTGTAGTCTGGCTTCGCACCGGCCACTGCGGTGAGCGGCGCGAAGCGGAATAGCCCATCCGCAGTGCCTACCCAGACGTTGCCCGCACGATCCTCGATAACAGTGCGCGCAAATTCTTCCGCAAGCCCCTGGCGCTTGCCCCACATGGCGACGCGGCCATCGCGAAAACGATCAATGCCCAAATCCGTGCCGACCCAGAGACTGCCTTCCGTGTCCTGCAAAATGTCGCGGACAAAGTTATTGGAGAGGCCGTCGGCGGTGGTGTACGACTCAAAGCGTTCGCCGACCAGCCGCTGCAATCCGTCCAGACCACCGATCCAGATGCTGCCTTTGCTATCTTCAAATACGCGATTGAATGTGTCACCGATGAGGCCGTCGCGCTGGTCGAAATGACGCAACTCTGCTTGTGCCCAGCGATACAAGCCATCGCCAAAGGTGGCGAGCCACAGCTGTTTTTCGTGATCCTCAAAGATGGAAGCGATATAGGTTTTGTCGGGCATAGCACCGGTAGGATTGACGATCAACTTATCGCCGCGTACCAACGCAAGCCCGCGAAAGGTGCCGACCCATATCTCACCGGTAGCGCTGGCTTTGATGGCAGTCACGTTATCGTGCGGCAAGCCGTCCTTGCTGGTGAAGACCCGAACCGCGCCGTCACTCACGCGCACCACACCACGACCGCTGGTGCCGACCCACAGGGCACCGGTGATATCCTCAGCCAGCACCGAGGCGGACACATTAGCCAGCTCCGCGCCCAGTTCAACCACACTGAATACGCCATAGTTATAGCGCACCACGCCACCATCACGCAGGCCAAGATATAGTCCGCCGCTACGTGAGTGCAACAATGCGGCCACGCTATTGCCACGCAGGGTTGGCGTGTTGGCTTCATTGAACACCGTAAGCTCGCGCCCATCAAAACGCACTAGGCCTTCGTGCGTACCAAACCAGATGTAGCCGTCCTTGGTCTGCGCGATGGCGCGAATCGTGCCCTGCGGCAAACCGTTATCCACCGACCAAGTTTCGTGAATGAAATCGGCGATGGGTTTAGTCGGATCGAGTGCGAACGCAGGCCACGTCATGAGCGCGAACACCGCGCACGCGAGCAATTGCGCGCCGAGTCGAATTGCTCGGCATGCAGATTGTGCGGTGATGAATGAAGAAGCGCGCGCGATCACTGAATAAAAATATAGAGCTTGTGAGGACGCAGCATTATGCAGCAGGCCGTGGGCAAACGAAATGATTTGGCGTTTCAGCAACCTGCCCACGCTACTTAGGCAAAACCCCGCGCCGATTCTAGACTTTCAGGCAATCACTGCTTGTTCAGGGGCAAAAAATGCCACCGCCTCGGCGGCTTCGCGGGTACGTCGCATCGGCGGCAGACTCTGCCAGATGCGTTTGCCGTAGGGCTTATCGACCAGACGATTGTCTCCGATCATCAGCACACCGCGATCATGTTCATCGCGAATCAGACGTCCCGCGCCCTGCTTCAGTTTGATTGCGGCGGTGGGTACTTGGTAGTGCATGAAAGCGTTGCCGCCTTTCTGGTTGATCGCATCAATACGCGCGGCGAGCACCGGGTCGTCGGGTGCCGCGAACGGTAGCTTGTCGATCACGACCACCGAGAGTGCTTCGCCTTTCACGTCCACGCCCTCCCAAAACGAATGACTCGCCACAAGCACGGCATTGCCGAGTTTGCGAAAGCGGTCAAGCAACTCAGTGCGCGTGCCCTCGCCCTGCACCATCAACGGAAATTTCAGCTCTTTTTGTGCGAACGCTGCTTTAAGCTGTTCGTACGCACGATCCATCGCTTTCAATGACGTGAACAGCAAAAACGCGCGGCCTTCTGCCGCCTCAATTAACGGTAGCGCAGCGGCCACCACGGCCTCGGTATGCTCTGGCGTGTTTGGCGCGGGCAGACCCTTGGGCAGATACAGCAAGGCTTGATTCGGGTAATCAAAGGGCGACGCCCAAGTCGCGGTTTCCACACGCAATGGACGTTCATCAAACGCATCATCGTCACTTGCGTCTTCGTCACTTGGCGGCGTATCAATTAAACCGAGTTCAGTTTGGTAGTGCGTGAATTCACCCTTAACGGCCAACGTCGCCGAGGTAAAAATCCACGCACGCTTGTTGGTGAATACCTGATCGTGAAATACGTTCGCCACCGACAGCGGGGTGAGGTGAAACGCCAGCGACTGCGAATACGCTTCCGCCCAGCGAATCAAACCTTCAATGCCACCGTCCGCTCCCGCCCCTTGCCACTGCGTGAGTTTTTGCGCGAGTTCGTCGGCGCGGTCGAGACAATTTTGAATCTCGGGCGCGCGCGCGGCCTGGCTTTCCAGCAGCTGCCGCATCTCGGCGAGCTGCTCCTGCGCTTTGGTGTACGCATCCGCAAAGCCATCGCGATCGGCAATCGCGGCACCCGGCATGCGGCCAAAGTCTTCGCGCACCGTGAGGCGTAAATCGCGTGTAGCTTTATCGAATGCACCGGCTGAATCTTGCAGCGCTTTGAAGTCGCCTGCGTGCGCGACGCCCGCGAGCTTGGTGTCGCGCGCGAGTTCGATCATCTGCATCGTGGATACCTGATCGCCAAAAAACATGGTCGCGGTTTCGGGTAATTGATGCGCTTCATCGAACACCACGGTGTTGCACGCAGGCAATAAATCCTGCGCACCATCGTCTTTCAACACGAGGTCGGCAAAAAACAAATGGTGATTCACCACCACCACTTCGGCTTCCATCGCCGCCTTGCGCGCCTTCATCACGAAGCAATCGGCGTAGTAACCGCACTGCGAGCCGAGACAATTTTCGCGCGTGGACACTGCGCTAGTCCATGCGTTTGAACGCTCCGGCACATCGGGCAACTCCGCCTTGTCGCCGGTGCCACCACCACTCAGGCTACGATCCGCAAAACGGCGAATCACCTGAATGTGTTTCACGTCATCGCGATTCATAAAGCGGCCATCCTGCACCGCTTCGTCGAGATGATGCAGGCACACGTAATTGGCGCGGCCCTTGAGCAAGGCAGTCGAGACGGGAATCCCCAGCGCCTCGATCACGGTGGGGATATCGCGATGGAACAATTGATCTTGCAGCGTCTTGGTGCCAGTGGAAATGATGACTTTGCCGCCAGAGCGCAACGCGGGCACGAGGTAGGCAAACGTCTTGCCGGTACCGGTGCCTGCCTCCGCAATCAGCACACCGGCGCGCGCAATCGCCGCCGCAATTTTTTCCGCCATTTCGATCTGGCTATCGCGATGGCGAAAGCCTTTGATGCGTTTTGCAAGCGGGCCGTCTGGGCCGAAGATGGTACTGAGTTCTGACATGGCGCGATGATACCGTGTGGCAGGGTGAGAGCGTGCGACTATTGCGAGCGTTAGTGGCACCTAGCCCGGGCGAGCGCAGCGACTCCGGGGTGGCGGGTGTACACGTGAAACAGCGGGCGCGGTGCGGATGCGAGCATCTAAAATCCCCCGATTCTTCTCAACGCCAACGCTGCGGCGCATCCGCCCCCTTTATAAAGGGGGCAAGCTATCGCGGTGCCCTGCATTGAGGCGCGTGGGGGATTTTCGATTGGCGCATGTCGCCGAACGCCAATATCCACGGGCGTTCCGAGGCGTTCACCACCGCCTAGCCCGGACAAGCGTAGCGCATTCCGGGTGACGTGCGCGCGCATGAAATTGCTCGCAAATTGCGACGATTCCCGGAATACGACCATCGGAAGTCCCTGTGGGACGCTTCGCTCCTTCCGGGCTACGGGATGCAGGTCACGCGCAGTACGAATTCGAACATCTAAAATCCCCCGATTCTTCTCAACGCCAACGCTGCGGAGCATCCGCCCCCTTTTATAAAGGGGGCAAGCTATCGCGGTGCGTTGCGTTGAGATGCTTGGGGGATTTTCTGCGTGGGTGAATCGCCAAACGCCAATATCCATGAGCGTTTTCAACGCATTGCGCCTACGAGCTACACGACAACATTGAACACCCCGCCTTATGCCGCGCCCAATCGGGCCGCTTCTCGGCAAACGCTTCGCGCCCCGGTTGCTCGTCATATGGGTGCCGCAGCACTTCCAACAACTCGTCAATCATGCTGGCGTCGCCCGCCTCGGCCTTATCAATCGCCTGCTGCGCGAGGTAGTTGCGGAGCACGTAGCGGGGGTTGTGTTGATTCATCCGTTTGACGCGTTGGTCATCCGGCATGCCATCCGCCGCGACGCGCTGGGCATAGCGTGCGAGCCATTGATCGAACGCTGCCGCGTGTTGCAGCCGCAGGTCTTCTCGGTAAAACGCATTGTGCAACGGCTCAGCAGAAAAATTCGTGGGGATGATGTGCGCGAGCGTGCGAAAAAATTCGGTCATGTCCACTTCCGCCACCTCCATCAGCGCAAAAATCTCGCCGATCATTTCGCTGTCGTCGGCGCGCAGCGCGGTGAGGCCAAACTTGCCCGCATAGATCGCCGCACCCTCGCGGTGATATGCGTCGTCAAAGCGATCTAGCGCCGCGCTCAACTCTTCGCTTGCTTCCTGTTCGTTCGCGTACAGCAGCCCGAGCGCATTCGCGAGTCGCTCTAAATTCCAGCGCGCAATCTCCGGTTGACGACCAAACGCATAGCGCTTGCCGCCTGCATCGGTGGTGTTCGGCGTCCAGCCGGGATCGAAGTTATCGACCCAGCCATACGGCCCGTAGTCGATGGTGAGACCGAGGATAGACATATTGTCGGTGTTCATCACGCCGTGCACGAAGCCGACACCCATCCATTTCGCGATCATCACGCCGGTGCGTGCGGCAATCTCGCCTAACCATGCTCCGATACGATTTTCCTCTGGCAAATCGCGGTCGGCAAAGTCACGGTCGATGGTGAAATCAACGAGGCGCTTCAACAATGCAACATCGTTACGCGCGGCCAGAATTTCGAAATGACCAAAGCGCGTGAACGATGGTGCGACGCGGCAAACGATAGCACCTTGCTCAGCTTTGGGATGGCCGTCGTAGAACATATCGCGCACCACGTCGTCCCCGGTGGCGATCAAACTGAGCGCGCGCGTGGTGGGAATGCCGAGGTGATGCATGGCCTCCGAGCATAAGAATTCGCGCACGGATGATCGCAACACAGCACGACCATCGGCGCGGCGCGAGTACGGCGTGGGGCCGGCACCTTTGAGTTGCAGCTCGAAATTCTTTCCTGCGCGGTTGACGACTTCACCGAGATAAATCGCGCGCCCATCACCCAACTGTCCCGCCCAATTACCGAACTGATGGCCACCGTAGCAAGTGGCATAAGGCTCAGAACCCGGCAGGACAACATTGCCGGAAAGCGCGCCAATCATGGCGTTTGAGCGCATTGCGGTGTCATCGAGATCGAGTTCGGCAGCGACTTCGCGTGAGTAGGCAAGCAGGCGTGGTGCGGCGACCGGGGTGGGTGCTACGCGTGACCAGCAGGCACCTTGCACTTGTCGCGCGGCGTTGTGCCTAGCGGGGTCGCCGGGGAGTTCGTTTAGGAATCGATTGTGGAAGTTGAGCATGGCGAAAACGGTGTGGACGAGCGGCTCATTATGATCGCCCAAACACGATTTTCTCCTGCTGCATCAGCTTGGTCATCAAGTAGATGGCGACGACGGTAATGACGATACACACTAGCAACGGCACCAGAACGTGAACCGCATCAACAGGCTCACCGCGAAGAATGCGCGTGAGTACCATCAGTTGCCCGAGCATCGGTACAAAAACTTGCCAAGTCGCATCCTTCAGTTGCGCAAACATCGCGATGGCAGGCACGATTGAGACGGCAGTAATCAAGTAGCTGACATAGGTTTGCGCCTCTTTGAACGTGCGTCCGTATGTGGCAATGAGCATTTGCACCGCACCCATCGCGGGCGCGAACGGGAGCAGTAACGCGGCAAAACCAAGATACTGCGCCGGACTGAGCGTGATGAAATTCGACAACTTCGGCAGCGGGGCGAATGCCAAGGTGACCGCGAACCCGAGCAGGATCAGCAACACGATGACGATGCCGTAAAACGCAACCGCGCCCCATTTGCCGATGATGAACGTGGAGCGCGCGACGGGGTTAAGTAGCAGCGGTTCAAGCGAGCCGCGTTCGCGTTCCCCCGCCGTCATGTCGATGGCCACCGACATGCAACCTGATACCCCAACAATGAGCGCCATCCATGGAATCATCAATAACAACATGGCCGCGCGCTGCGCTGCCGTACCCAAATTGGTATCGCGAATCTCAACGCTTTTTAGAATGGACGGTGACACGCCCCGCGCGATCAAGCGTTGCGTACTCACTTCCGAGTTAAAGCCGCGCAGCAGTCGCCGTAGCGCGCCCGCCGATGCGCTCGTGGCATCTTGCCGCGTATCGTCGTACACCAGCTCCACGGTGGCGTGGCCGGTGACAAATTTTTCAGCAAAATCCTTGCTGATGACGAGCACCGCATCATGTTTGCCATCCTTGATGAGTGCGCGAAAATCCGCCTTGGGATCCTTGATGGTCATATCTTGTCGCGCAAAAAAATTAGCGATCTGCGGCGCGTGCTCCACACCCAACACAAACACTTCGCGCTTCTCGGCACGCTCTTCCATGCTCGACACGAAAAACGTCAACCCCACCAGCATCAACGGGCCCATCGCAATCGACAGCAAAAAAATCATCAACGCAGTACGACGATCACGCAGGTGGTCGACCAGCTCTTTTTTGACCACGGTAAGAATGGCGGCAAGCGTCATGGCAGCACCTCCGCGTCACTTCCCGTGAGGGCGACAAACGCATCCTCAAGGCTGGTGCGACCGCTCAAGGTCAGCAGCGCGTCAGTCGTGCCCTGCGCAGTCACCCGACCATGCGAAATGATAATGATCTCGTCGCACAGTGCTGCGACCTCTTGCATGATGTGACTTGAAAACATCACCGTGCGTCCTTCCTCTTTCAGCCGCTTAATCAGATCGCGCAACGCACGCGTGGTCAGCACGTCTAGGCCATTGGTGGGTTCATCGAGGATCACGTGCGAGGGTTCGTGCACCAGCGCCCGCACGATGGCGACTTTCATGCGCTCACCCTGCGAGAAGCCTTCAGTGCGGCGATCCAGAATCGCGCGCATATCCAGCCAATCCGCAAAACGGGCGATGGTTTTTTCCGACTGATCATAGGGAATGCCACGCAGATCGGCGTAATAGCGAATGTTCTCGCGCGCGGTCATGCGTGTGTACAGGCCGCGCGCATCGGTGAGAAGCCCGGAAATTTTTCGCACGCCATCCGCATCCCGGGCGGCGTCAACGCCGTCCACCTGCACGCTGCCGCCGTCAATGGACACCAGCGTGCCGATCATGCGGATGGTGGTGGTTTTACCAGCACCGTTCGGACCAAGCAACCCGGTAATTGCGCCACTTCTGGCAGTGAAGTTCACGCCGTCAACGGCTTTGACCTCGGCAAACTGTTTGCGTAGATCGCGGACTTCGATCATTTTTTCTCTCCGTTAGCCGAGGAAGCTTTGTCCACGGTCTGCACGCGGTGAGACTCTTTTGGCTTCTTTTCCTGCAAGGGCTGAGAGAACATCGGCCTTGGCAGCTTTTTCAAACAGTCGACATCGATCCCTGCGATGCTCGCGGTTTCAATAAATTTCTTAATGACTTTCGGCGCGCACCCCTTTGACGAGACACCATGACCTACGTTTGGCGCAATTAGGTGCGCGGCATTGCCGAGTGTTTTTTTTACTTCCTCGCCGTACCGAGGTGGTGTGACCGGATCGAGCCCACCACTCAAGATCAGGACAGGCTGGTTGGATTTGACTGCCTGATCGTAATCTGCGCCCGGCTTACCGCGCGGCCAGTCCGCACAGGCGCGCGAAAACTCATCGGTAAAAATATCCGCGAACGGTGTCCGTTGATTGGATTGCTCAAGCTGCGCGGACTTGATGCGCGGCAGATCTTCCGTACACACCACCGAAAGCTGCATCCCCAACGCCATCTGCTGCTCTAGGGATTCACTGACCACGGCGCCGAGTGCCATCAGCGGCGCAAAATTTCCGGCGCGCGCCTGCGTGAGCGCCGAAGGCATCATCGCCGCCAACTCGGGAACGTAGAGTGACTGGAACACCGCCATCAATACCAGCTCGCGCGTCACGTTGATCGGCTGCGCAAGGCCGCTTACCGGATCAGCCAGCACAACGGTTTGCGGCGTGTTCACGAGCTTCGTTAGCAGTGCATCGACGTCCGCTTTCAGGTTGGGAAAATCGTTTCTGCAAGCCAATTCTTTTTCACACGCCGTGAAAATCGTGTCGTATACCGCACCCGCATCACGCGAGAAATCAATCGGCAGCGCCATCGATGGCGGCGCGACACCATCAAGCACCACGCTGCGCACATGCTGCGGGTAACGACGCAGATACTCCATCGACGAACGTGTGCCGTACGAGCCGCCCCATAAATTGATTTTCTCGGCACCGAGTGCCACGCGTACGTCGTCATAGTCGGCCATCGCGATTGCGGTGGTGTACTGCGTGAGATCGGCATCCTTGCTCAACACATCACGACATTCGATCAACGCCTGCTTGTTTCTCGCTTGTCGAAACGGCTTATCACCCATGCCGGGATCCGTGGGTTCGGGCATCTTACAGATTAGGCCATTGGATTTTCCGGTGCCACGCTGGTCGATCAACACGAGATCGCGTTTGTTGTTCAGGCCACCGAGCAGGGCAAGCGCCTGCGTTGTTAATGAGGCGGCAGCCTGACCCGGCCCCCCCGCAAACAG
This sequence comes from Burkholderiales bacterium, assembly GCA_043744255.1. Taxonomy (GTDB): domain Bacteria; phylum Pseudomonadota; class Gammaproteobacteria; order Burkholderiales; family Usitatibacteraceae; genus UKL13-2. Next base: position 39,537 of record JAYTVA010000082.1, read on the forward strand.
AAAGATGGGATCGGACTCTTTGACGCGTGCGGACGCCGGCAAGACGACGATGTTAAGCGCAATCTTGCGCCCGAGTTTCGTTTCACGATTTTCATATACGGCCAGCGTGGCGCATTTCACTTCGGTATCAATTCCCTTGACACGGCAGGGTTTGAGGTCAAGCGTGGGCGTGTTGGCGACGGGTGCCGTACCACCGCAGGCGGCGAGCAATAGCGTGCACGCAGCACCAGCAAGAAACTGTCTTTGTGGGTTTTTCATGGCTTCGTTGTCGTGAATTTTTCTGTAGGCGTCATTGGCACAAACTAAAGCAATCGCCCAGGAGTGTCAAAACTAAATGCGACCGATGACCCCATTTGCGCGACCAACCGGCTGCCTATAATGCCTCATGAACACACCGCCCACTTTCCCCCATGCTGATCCTGCTACTGCCGAGTTTTGGAATGATCGCTTCGATGCCAACTTCACGCCGTGGGATCAGGGCGCGGTGCCTGGATGTCTGCGCACCTATCTTGCGGGTCATCCCGTGCCCAAGCGGATCCTGATTCCTGGCTGTGGCACCGGCTATGAAGTGGCGTATTTCGTCGAGTGCGGAGCAGATCCGTTGGCGATTGATTTCTCACCTTCTGCTGTCGCACGCGCACAGCGGCAGTTAGGCGCGCTCGCCGCACACGTGCGCGTGGCGGATTTTTTTGATGCTTCGCTGGATAAGGAAAATTTCGGGGCGATTTATGAACGCGCGTTTCTATGCGCCCTGCCGCGCCGCCTCTGGGAACAGTGGGCGGCTCGCGTAACGCAGTTGCTGCCAGCAGGCGGCACACTGTTTGGTTTTTTTGTCGAAGCCGATAGCGAGCGTGGACCACCGTTTGGGCTGAAACGTGGTGAACTTGCGCACTTGCTTAACGGCAGCTTTGTGCAGGAAGAATGCCTCTTACCCCCCGATTCGATTCCCGTTTTTGCGGGCAAAGAAACTTGGCAGGTTTGGCGTCGGCGCTAGGCATCCACGTCGCGTGTGAACCTAGCGATCCGCCTCAAGGTGCCGCGCGAAATTTCTGATCGCCCTCACGTTAGCCCGTCAAATATGCGGCCAGAAATTGCATTTGGCAATACCCTAATCAAGGTATCCACGATCAAAAAAAATAGAGTAACGTACTAATAACAGTAAAAAAACTGCTGGGCAGAACTACGTTTTTCAAGGCTGTAGCATCAAGGCATCTGCGCATTCACTCAAACAAAACATCTAGGTTTTCGGCACACAGCAAAGTCGGCGTTGGAGCAGGCGCAATCTCTTGGGGGAGGGCATCATGCATGCACAGGCGGTAGGCAATCTACGAGAGGTGGACTCGGCGTTAGCAACTGACGCGCAAATGGTTAGCCGCATGCGGGTGGTGCTGTCTGCCGCGGGACTGTTCGCGGTTTCTATCGATCCCGCAGGGATGAGTGGCATTGGCGGCTCGACCTTGCCTGTGTTCGCTCTCTATCTGGCATACAGCGTCGGCCTCTATATTTGTTCGCAACTTGGTCAGCCGTTCTCAACCAGCAAGTGGCTTCACTGGCTGGATGTGTGCTGGATTGGCTTGATCGTGCTGGCGACGGGCGGACTCAACAGCCTCTTTTTCCTGTTCTTTTTTTTCGCGATTCTCACCTCGGCATTTCGCTGGGGCTTCGATGAAGGTGCCCGAATTACCCTAGCGTCGGCGGGATTGTTTGCCGCCTGCGGGGTACTGTCGGTCACGGAACCAGACCTACCCCGGCTGCTGCTTCGCACCATATTTTTGCTGACGTTGGGCTATATGAGCGTGTACTGGGGTGAATCCATTGTCAGGTCGCGGCGTCAGTTGGCACTTCTCCGCGATGTCAGCACACTCGCCAATCCACGCTTCGGTGTTGATCAGACCATCATCACCGTGTTGCAAAAGACCTGCGCATTTTTCGATGGCACACGCTGTATTCTGGTGTTGCAGGATCATAGCGCTGCCAGCTACTCAATTCGCACAGTGGACGAAAGCGGTAGCAAACAATCCACGGCCGCCGAGCAGATTTGCGCGCAAGTCGCCGCGCCACTGATGGCGTTTTCGCCAGACCACACCATGCTCCACACACGCCAGCGATGGCCCCTCCTCTCGCTGTCGGCAGGCTCCCTCAAATACTCGGCCACGAATGACCAATGGACGAGGAGTACTGGCACCACTGCCGAAAGTTTGGCGGAATTACTGGAAGCGCATTCGTTCATCAGCGCACCGCTGACCTTGCGAAAAGGCGAGGGGCGCATCTACGTGGCGGCACCTAGTAACGGATTTACAAAAGCGGATGCGCTATTCCTAGGCCACATTGTTGCGCAGGCTTTTCCGGTCATTGAGAATATCGAGTTGCTTGATCGTATGGCCTCCGAAGCGGCTGCACAGGAACGGCAGAAAATGGCGTGGAACCTTCATGACACCGCACTCCAGCCCTACATCGGATTAAGGTTGGCACTGAGCGCGGTGCGCAACAAAGCCTCGGCAAGCAATCCGCTGGTTGACGATTTGGACAAATTGTCATCGATGACCTCGCAAGTGATCGGCGACTTGCGGCAATACGTCAAATCCATCAAAGACGGCGCGCCACCGACAGAACCCATGTTTCTCGACTTGTTGCGCGGACACGCGGCCCAGCTTCGCAAACTCTACGGAATCGAAATTGAAGTGAGGGCGGACGGAGAGTTGGATGTCGGTGACCGATTGAGTGCGGAGGTACTGCAGGTGGTGCGTGAGGGGCTAAGCAATATTTGCAAACACACGGCGGCACATCGGGGGCAGGTCAAACTCAAGCGTGCAGAAGGGTGGCTCAATATTCAAATTGAGAACGAAGGCATGGGCGTGCCGCCAGTCAATTTTGTGCCACGATCAATTACTGAACGGGCGACTGCGCTCGGCGGCAATGCCCGTGTGCAGCTCGGGCCACTTGGCCACACGGCCGTGCATATTGCTATCCCTGTATAGCCGGACGACGCCATGAAGCCGACAGCAAAAACGATCCGTATCCTCCTCGTCGACGATCACCCGACGATGCTGTGGGGATTGAAAACGCTGATCGATGGTGAAGCGCCCCGGATGGAAGTGGTCGGAACCGCGAGAAGTTGCAAAGAAGCCCTCGCGAAAATCGACCAGTTCGCGCCAGACGTCATATTGCTCGATGTTGATCTGGCCGGCGAAAACGCCGTTGATATGCTGCCAACATTACTCGCGAACGCGGTATCACGCGTATTGATACTCACCGCCTCGCACGATCAAACGACACTGGATTTGGCGGTGCATCGTGGTGCTCGCGGCGTGTTGCACAAAAGCGCTGCGGCTGAACAGGTTTTGCTGGCCATTGACAGGGTCAATCAAGGAGAGCTCTGGCTGGACCGCGAAACACTCGGCCGGGTGTTCACCGAGTTGGTGCATCCGCTTGCTTCGGCAAAGCCTGATCTCGCGGCAACCAGAAACGGCAGCCTGACTGGCAAGGAGCGAAAAATCATTCGTGCGATTATCGAGGACAGTGGCGCATCGACGATCATTCTGGCGGAGCGGCTATTCATCTCTGAACATACACTGCGTAACCATTTGACGTCGATTTATCATAAGCTCGACGTCCGCAGTCGCCTTGAGTTGTATGTTTATGCGGTCAAGCACCAGTTACAGAAATCGGTCGCGTAACCGCGCCGTCATTTGCCGCAGGGCAGAGCTATTTAGTGCCACTGAGCATCGGCAATAGGGTTCGGATGATTTGAATGGCGGCCGGCCCCATGATGACCATGATGATCGACGGGAACACGCACACCACCAACGGGAATAGCATTTTCGTTGGTACCTTGGCGGCCAATTCCTCCGCGCGCACTTGCCGCTTGTGGCGCAAATCATCAGAGAACACCCGCAGCGAATCGCCGATGCTGGTGCCAAACTTATCGGCCTGGGTCAGCATGGTCGCGAAGGTACTTATCTCTTCGACGCCGGTGCGCAACGCCAGATTGCGCAGCGATTTTTCGCGCGTACCACCGGCTCTCATTTCCAAGTTTGTCAGGTGCAATTCTTCGGCCAGCGCAACACTTTTCATTTTGATTTCGTCCGTTACTTTGGTGAGGCCGGCATCCAAACCGAGACCGGCCTCGACGCACACCAGCATCAAGTCCGCCGCATCAGGAAAGTTCTCGAAAATTTCTTGTTTGCGCGCATCTACCTTCCAATGGAGAAAAAGGTTTGGCAGGTAGCAGCCAATCAGCGCAGCCGAGAGCACGTAGAGCAAGAACTTCATCTGATCCGACTCACCTGCTGCTCTCAGCACCATGTAGGCAACGCCGGCAAACAGCAGTGGCAACAGTGTCTTGGCCGCAAAATAAATCAGGTGCGCTTCTCCATAGCGGATGCCCGCGTTCAAAAATTTGAGTCGGAGTGGTGAAGTTTCCCAATCGCCGGTCGGTGACGAAAGCTGCGCAAGCGGGCCGACTACTTTCACCACGCTTTCGATCCACGGCGATTTCTCAATCGGGTTGGACATTGCCTGTAGGCGCTGCGCTGTTTTGCTCGGTGTTAGCCAGAGGAACACCCCGACCATCGCCAACGTCACAGCAAGGAAGATCAGTACGGGAAGTAATAGCATTTTCGTTTTCCTCTATACGTGGATTTTGACTATTTTTCTTAAAATCAATACGCCGATGAGCATGAGGACGAGCATGTACTTCACAATCCCGATACCGATCGGGTCTTTCCACAATGGTGCCATGAACCCCGGGTTGGCGAGGCTCATCACCCCGGCCAGCGCGAACGGCATGATGCCCAAAATCCATGCAGATAAGCGACCCTCCGACGACAGCACCCGTACCTTGGACAACAGCTTCAAACGCGCACGAATCAAGCGGCTGAGGTTGCCCAGCACCTCCGTCAGGTTGCCCCCGGACTCGCGCTGAATCAACACCGAGACGACGAAATAACGCAGATCGGTAATCGGCACGCGTTCGCTCAGATTGGTCAGCGCCTGCTGGAGCGACACGCCGAAATTAACCTCATCGTCAACGATCCGGAACTCGTCCGCGATCGGGTTGGACATTTCTTCGCCCACCATTTTCAAACCGGATGAAAACGCGTGTCCTGAGCGCAAGGCTCGGGTCATCAGATCAAGCGCTTCGGGTAGTTGTTGCTCCATCTTGGCCAAACGGCGGTGCCTTTTGTTCTGCACATATAGCAGCGGCAGTGTCGCCAGCAACACACCCACTACCACGCCCGCTAGCTGTGATTGATGCGCGAACGAAATCGTTATCATGCAACCGATGGCACCTAGGGCAGCGCTGGATAGCAACAGGCGGGAGACCGTCCAGTCCAGCCCGGCCTGAAGAATAAATCTGTCCAGTCGGTGCGCTCGTGGAAGGTTCTGAAAAAACCGCTGGAGCAGAGGGACGTCACTGAGCATTCGTTGTTTCAGGAGATGCGCTTGTTGAGTATTGTCGCGCGAGGCGGATAGCGCTTGCAAACGCTTCTCCAACTGCCTCGCCTCCGGCCCCTTATATGACTTCCACATCATATACAGGCCTTCAAGAAGCAAAACCACCGCGATGAAGACCAGCACCGATAAAATCAGGAAAAAATTGCCACCGATTGGTTGCAGCATGATTGGGCCTCGTCAATGTTCTATTGGTAGTGTTTGGTCGGGTCGAACATCGCGTCCGGTAGCAAGACGCCAAACGCGCGCAGGCGTTCGGTAAACATTGGCCGCACCCCGGTCGCATGGAAAAAACCTTGCACCTCACCGCCAGGGCCAATGCCGGTCTGCTTGAAGGCGAAAATTTCCTGCATGGTAATCACATCGCCCTCCATCCCTGTGATCTCCTGAATGCTGGTGATCTTGCGCTTCCCGTCGATCAAGCGCAGGCCCTGAATCACCACCGTAATCGCCGACGCGATTTGCTGGCGCGCGGCCTTGTGCGGCAGATTAAGGTTGGCCATACCGATCATATTTTCGAGGCGCGACAACGCATCCCGAGGCGTATTGGCGTGGATAGTGGTGAGCGAGCCTTCGTGGCCGGTGTTCATCGCCTGTAGCATATCGACCGCTTCGGCACCGCGCACTTCGCCAATGACGATGCGATCCGGCCGCATCCGCAACGCGTTGCGCACCAAGGCTCGCTGGGTAATCTCACCGTTGCCCTCGATATTCATCGGCCGCGTTTCCATCCGCACCACGTGTGGCTGCTGCATTTGCAGCTCGGCCGCGTCTTCAATGGTGACCACGCGCTCTGACACCGGAATGAAGCCCGACAGAATGTTCAGTAAAGTCGTCTTGCCCGCGCCGGTGCCACCCGAGATAATCATATTGACTTTGGCTTTACTCAGCCCCTCCAGCATCAGCGCCATTTCCGGTGTCAAACTCTTGAGATCGTTCACCAGATTGTCCATTTTTAGCGGAATGTGTGCGAAGCGACGAATCGACATCATCGGCCCGTCTAGGGCAATGGGCGGAATAACCGCATTGACCCGCGAGCCATCCGGCAAGCGGGCGTCCACCATTGGGCTGGACTCATCAATACGCCGACCGACCAGCGATACGATCTTGTCGATAATCCGCAGTAGGTGCTTCTCATCCGTGAAGGTGACGTTGGTGAGTTCTAAGCGCCCTTTACGCTCGACATAAATTTGTTCGTAGGAGTTGACTAAAATATCCGACACCGTCGGATCCGCCATCAACAACTCAAGCGGGCCAAACCCCAGCATTTCATGCTGAATGTCGCGGATCAGCGAGCGCCGTTCGCTATCGTTGACAGCGGCTTGCTCCTCGCGCAACAGACGCTCGACCATCGTCGCGATTTCCTGCCGTAACACTTCGGGAGCCAACGTTTCCAGCGCGGCCAAATCGAGTTTTTCCAACAGAGCGAGGTGCATTCGGCCTTTCAGCGTCTTGTACGCGTCGGTTGCAGCCGGTGCCTGATACGCATCGGTTTGAACCGGCACCCTTGGTGTGTCGATCGCCGCCCTGTGCATTTGGGGTCTTGCGTCCGGCGTTCCCGCGAACGCATTCAGTTTTTCTCGAAATGACATTTTGTATGTGCTCCGTCAGATTAGAAATACCGACCAGCTCCGTGCACTTTTGCCTATTTGTGCTTATGCGCGTTTGAACAATCGACCCAGCAAGCTGCGACTTTCTTCTTGTTTTGGACTGAGCGATGACACAAATTCGGTCAAGCTCTTGACCACCGGATTGGAACGCGCCATTTCGATCAAAGGGTCGCCTTGGTTGATCGACGTATTCACCTCTTTGAATGAGTTCGGCACGATGTGAAAATTCGCCGCCCCCAACGTGCGCCGCATGTCTTCGACGCCAACCGCGCTGCCTTTTTCGAAGCGATTGAGAATGAACTCGATCTTGTCGAGCGAATAGCCCAGCGATCTGAATACGCCCAATAGCTTGTTTGCGTTGCGTAGGTTGGGCAAACTGGCCAGAAGTACCGGGTAGATTCGATATGCCCGATCCAGCGCCTTAATCGACAGGGTATCCAGTGTCAGGCCCATGTCGAGAAGGATAAAGTCATACTGCGCGACGGCGACGTTCAAGATGGCATCGATGTGTTCCGGCTTCACTTCCATGGCCTGCGATGGCTCTTCGGGGGCGGCGAGAATACTGAAGTTCGGTGTGATCTTTACCGCGCTCGCGGCCAGAAAGGTCGCGTCCAGCCGCGTGATGTCATGGGCGATGTCTGCCAAGGTTAAGCTTGGTTTGCCGTCATGGATGAATGACAACGCATCGCCAAATTGCAGATTCAAATCAATAAGCAACACGGACTTCGCTTGCGCAAGCTGATAGCCCAGATTGGTCGCGAGAAATGTGGCACCACTGCCGCCCTTGCAAGACAGGAACGCCAAAATCTTGCCGGGCTTTCTGGCATCGACCCCCACCAGCTTTGCCGCGATGCGATTCACCGCCGCTTCGAGCGCATCGGCTGCGACCGGCGATGGCAGTACTTCACGGACACCTGCACGCATGGAATTGATCAGGAATTCGGGGGTGTTGCTGGCGCAGAGCAAGATGATTGCGATTTTAGGATGATGCGCGGTCACGTATTCGACCAGCGCAAGCTCGCTCGTGTCGCAGCACATTCCGTCAATCAACATCAGATCCGGCTGTTCCTGTTCGGCAACCAGCCGCATCCTGCTTTTGCCGCCATCAATCAGGCTCACCGAATGGGCATGCGCTTGTAGCACGCGACCCATTTCTTGGAGGTGGTTTTTGTTGGGTGAGATCACGGCAATTTTCATGTTGACTCTCTTGAATTTCAGGAGCAAATAGTTGCGCTGTTTACGTCCTGCCGCATGATTTCGCGGGGCAGGTAGGTAGCAAAGGTCGGCATTGCAATTGGTGCCCGGCGCGCGACACCCGCGATCGGCGAAATCCACAGGTAATCCAGACCGGTAATGGTTACGTTTACGCCTCGGCAAGTTGCGGCGGTGCAACCTGCTGGGCGCCATTCCAACGCAACGCTGCGGATCTCAGGCAACATTGCGCGCATCTTGGTGAGAACCAGTGCGCTATTGTCTGTGGTGGCGCATACCACCGCATATCGAGCGCCGGCACGGGTGGCTTCATTGGCGGCGCTCCAAGTGAAAAGCAACCGACTAAAGTCGATAATTCCTAGCAGAAACGTGAGAAACAAAATTGACGCGAGCGCAAATTCGACGATGCCGGCCCCGGATTGATGTTTTTTCATATCGCGCTCCGCATGGTTGCGGTGATTGGCGCAAACGCAATCGTGCCCGAGTTGCCGAACAATCCGACACCCAGAACGCTCGCGACCATCGGCGTGAACGTGTAGCCGGTGACCGTCACGGTCACCGTGTTGATTACCGGACTGGTTCCGGCCGTTTGCCACACTGGCGTTGACACCATTGAAAGAGTGAGACCGCGCGCCAGAGCCGGTCCGGTGCCGGTGATGTTGCCGTACACGATCAGGTTTCGCGCCTCACCGATGCTGGTCGCGTCGGCGGGGGGCTGTATGGAGAGATAGCGCACCGCATCGCGTACCGACTTGGTGACCGTGTTGTACTGATACATCGCGCGGCCAAACTCGGTGGTGATCACCGTAAGCAACAGCATCATCGGCAGAATTAGCGCAAATTCCACCAGCGCAGCACCGTTTTGTTTGGTATTCATCTCGCCCCCTTACCGAACCAGCACCGGCACTAATGGACCCGAAGAGCCGCCCGGAAAACCACTGGTGGTACACCCGCTACCGATATCGGCAGCGTTGCCCCTGAATTCCAACTGCACATTAGTCAGCGGGATGCTGAGTGGCTGGAGCATCAACATGCACACAAAGTCAACGACGTTGTTGCTGCCATTAATGACCGGAACAGTCACGATTCTGCGGCTGATTCCGTGGTCGCGGTGCCCACCGGCGGCATTGCCCGGCGCAGCCAGCTTCTGGAAACTGTTCAGGCTCAAGCCGGTGATCGATTCGCAGCTATTGGCACCCTTAACCTTGGTCCCGGTATCCGCACAGGAAGCGAAGGCGGCTCGTTTGGCGAGGAAATTTGCAGCCGTGCCGGTCGGGTTGGCACCCGGTGAGCCGGCATACGCATTTTGCCCGCTTGGCCAATTAGTCAACGTATAAGCATAGCCAGTGAAGTCCGGTTTGTTGATGGCTGGATTGCCCGAGTTTGTGTAGATGCCAAAGCGGTAATTCCAGACGTCGGCGACCGAGGTCTGAACGCCGGGCGTGCCCAAATTGTTGCCTACCGTCGTTCCACAGAAACCGTTCAATTCCGCTTCCGTTTCCGACGCGCTGTTAGTGCCATCCAGATTGGCCCAACCGATTTCTCCCCCGACCGCCGCATTTTGCGTCATCAGCAATCTCACCCACTCACCGACGGCAAAGCCATAATTCGGTGCCGAAGAACCTGGCTTGGGCTTGATCGCTAGCGGAATGGGGCAGGTGGATTGCGCACTGGCTCGGGTTGCCACTGCAAGTGCACCAACACCCTGGGTATTCGTGTACGTCGCCGTGTTGCCGGTAGCCGCACCCATGGCCTGGAGTAACCACATATTGACGCCCGCTTGCGTGTGCGCGCACTGCGCGTACCTAGCTGCGGCCGGCGCGGTTGTGGCCAAGTAGGCGGCATCTTTGAAAGTGATATTCGCCGGGATGATTTTGCCTTTGCCGCTCCATGTGGCTGACTGAAAATTGACGCTATTGGCATTACCAGCAGTCATCCCTGCATTGTTAGCGCGAGTAAGCGCATCGCTACGTCCGTCGAGCTCCTGTGCGGCCGAAAGGGCACAGCTATCCATGGCAGTTTGCAATTCGGTTTTCACGACGAACAAGTGGCCGAAGTCCAGCGCAATTGCCATGAATCCTAGTAGGACTAGCAGACACATCGCGAATGTGACAGCCACTGCTCCACGCTGGCAATGACCAACAATCAACGTGCGCATGGCTAGCCCTCCAGTTAGGTTTGATCAGAGGCGCGCGCCGACGCCGCCACCTTCAATCACAAAATCAAATACAAGTCCTGATACTGAATCAATCAATTGCACAACCAATGACGGTCGCGAAGCTGGCACAAATGGCTGGCTACCGAAGCGCGAGTATCAAGACGATTGATACCTTCGCCAAGATGAACGTGTACCCCAATGCCTACCCATTAGCGCCATCATTGAAAAATCGGACAAACATACGCAGTTGCTTTCTGGCAGTTGCCGCAAACATCCAGTCCGGGTGGGCGCAAATAACGAGTAGGCGACTGGTGCCAAGGGAAAGGCTTTCCTGTCAAGCGGAAAAGCCGGTTTCCCCCGGCAGCAGTGCAGCTTCGCTTTATACGCAAACTGCCGTGGTCAGGCACGCGGTAACGCGAGCGACAAATGTCGTCATATTGGCGCCGCCAATTGACGAGAGTGCAATCACCAGAGCAATCGACACGACCGCGATGATCAGCGCGTACTCGACCACTTGCGCGCCATCCTCATCTTTGGCAAAAGAACGGATAGAACTGTTGACGGAATTAAGAAATTTGTTCATTTGATGACCTCGTGAAGTTAGTTGAGAATTGAAATTCACTACACAGAACCTGCTTGGGCACAACTTCTTTCCACACGACGCCGACCGATAAATGTGCCCATTTGTCTACCGACCTTTACTGCAACCGCGTTCACTGCGGTGGTTGCTGCACAGTCTTGACGCTACTGTTTACTACCGATAGTGCCGCCTAAATTAATCACGTTCACCACTGGCGGCGGTGCTTTGAACGAATCCTGATAAAGCGTCATCGCTTCTTTCGCGGCCTTGCCATCCATCCCCGCGACCTGATCGGGGTTCTTCCCAGCGTTAGGGTTGATGATCATTTTCAGTTTCGCTTGGCGAACGGCGTCACCGAAGCGGGAATCGTAGTTGGGGGTTGTTGATGCACAGCCTGCCAACAGAATGAGCAACAGCGCGAATGAAACCTTGTTCATAGTCATTCCTTTCACTTCGGTTCAGTTGCACGGGCCGCAGGTGCTGGTGCTGAACCTTCTAGGCTGCCGTTGAAATAGACTTCGCTACGGGTCGGCACCACATGATTGTCGGTGGGTAACGTCGGCACTTCGGCGAGCGGTTTGACTAGGCGCGGCGTGATGACGAATAGCAGTTCCGTTTGGTCATTCTGAAATTCGGTGCTGCGGAATAACGTACCCAGCACCGGAACCTCACCCAAGCCAGGGAGCCGCTTGATGGTTTCGGTGACGTTGTTCTTGATGAGTCCAGCAATGACGAGGCTTTGACCATCGTTGAGCTGCACCGTGGTATCCGCTCTGCGTACCGTCAGCGACGGGAGCACCGAGACGATGCCGTTGACCGTCGTAAACGGTGAGCCGGTTTGCGAAAGATCGGACACTTCCGAGACCAACTTCAGATTGATCCGGGATCCGCTCAACACGGTCGGCGTGAATTTCACACCGATGCCGAACTCCTTTTCTTCCAAGGTGATGGTGAGGAATCCGTTGTTGTTGTTTGACGCGACCGGGATGAAAATTTTTCCGCCCGACAGGAAGCTCGCATGCTGGCCGCTGATTGCCATGAGGTTTGGCTCGGCCAGCACTCGCACCAAGCCATCATCCTTTTGGCCATCGATGTCGATCACAGTCCTGCCGATTCGCAATGCCTCCAGCAACCCGCCCCCTCGGCTCAGAAAGTTGGACAGAATCGAATAGGTCGTGTCGCCACTTGAGCGCTGAACTCTGGCACCTGCGCCCAACTTGTCCAGCAATTTCTTGCTGACCTCGGCAATTTTTACTTCCAACATGACCTGCTGCGGCGCGGCGACGCGCAACAGGTTGACGACTTTTTTGCCGTCGCCATATGCCGCCGCTACGCTCATGACTTGATCGAGTTTGATGGCGTCGGCAACGCTGCCGGTGAGAACCAGCGCACTCTCTGCGCTACGTACTCGCACCCCGGCTTCTTCCGGCATCAATTCATACAACTTGGCTTGAAGCATTTCCGAGTCGAGCGCGACTACGATGTCTTTGATGAAGCAGCGACCATCAGCGCTTTGCAGGATCACATTCATCGAGCCAGCTTTCTTGCCGAGAAAAAACAGTTCTGAGGGACTAAGCAAAGTGATGTCCACGTCGGCGACGCCGTCATAGGTAGGCGCAACGACAGGCGGCGCATTTCCCGCCGCGCCGTTCTTTTCGTTGGTCGTGGCGGGCTTGCCTGCATGGCTGGAGGATTTTCCACCAACGACCATGCGCGTCGCGGGCACATCGAGGCGGATGATGCTGGACTTGCCGAGCGTGACATAGGTTGGCGCCTCAACCTCCACCGCCGTGCACGGCTTGAAAGCGGCCGCAGCGCCGGCGGCGACCGGTGCCGCACTCACCGGTGGTGTGTTGACGGCGGGTCGCATGGTGACAGGCGCTGGCGCAATCGCGGTTTTGTTTGGAGCCGCGCTGGCGACCGCTTTGGCCGGCGCGGTTGGCGCTGCCTTCGCGAGCGGTTTTGTTGAGGGTGGTTGTGCTGACGTCGGCGCGCCGCTCGCGCTACCCGCTACCTGCGTAGCCACCGCCTTGGCCGGTGCAGCGACAGCGGCAGCGACAGCGACCGGCTTGGTTGCAGTGGGGCTCACCGCCGATTTGGCGAGGGTTGGGCTTGCGGACGGTGTGTTGGAAGATGTGGTGGTGGAGGCGTTGGTCGATGTAGTAGTCGATTTTGTAGTCGACATGCTGGCGGGCGCTTGCGCTGACGCCGCATGGTGACGAGTCAAGGCGATTGCGCTCAACACCAACGCGCTAAGTAGAATGAAATTCTTCTGATTGTTGTTCACGTGGCTTCTCCCAAAGCTGCGGTGGTTAGAAACAATTGAGTACGCGAGAACCGTTTTGAATCACTTCAACACATGGCCCGACCGGCATCACTGGCTGTGCCGCCACCATACGGGGTCTAACATCAGCGACCTTCACAGGCACTTTCACCGGTAGTGGCTCTGGCTCGCCAAATAGCTGGTTCTTGGTGGTGCCCATCGTGGCCACCGTTGCTTTGTCCACCTGATTGCGCAACACCAGCGAGAGGGTGCCGACACTGCGTGCGAGATCGAGTTTTTCTGCGTCTTCCAAACTGAGCTCGAGCGTGACCGCGCTCACGACCTTAGGTTTGGTATCGTCGCGACCGGATTCCTGTGCCACTGCCAGCACCAACACGTGCTCGAGCACGGTTTTGCTGATCTGTTTGCCTTCCTCGCCCCGGCTCTTCTCTTGTTGTGCATTGACCATCACGTCAACATAATTACCCGGCAACGCGAACCCGGCGACGCCAACCACATCGTTGACCCGCACCGTCATCGCGCGTTTGCCTTCCGCGATCACCGCAGACAACCCGCCTTTAGTGCCGACTGGCGCGAGTTTGCCTTCGAGAAGGGCTTCGCCGCGCAGCACGCCTACCTTCACAACGCGATCCTGAAGATCTTTGATTTCTTGAAACGCGCCGACTGGGACGGAGCCACTGGGCCAATCTGTCGCAGAGAGCATTTGCGGATTGATCTTGCTGCCAAGCTCGATATCGACGGCCGCAATCACCACCTTGTTGGAGGCGACTTTGCCTTGTTGCGATACCCAACCTGCGGCGTAGACCGCAGCGACCAGCCCAATCAGTAGCGCGAGTAACAAGAGCCCGATGGCTTTGATGTTTTTCATGGGTGACCTCGACGAAGTTTTATAGCTTTACAATTTTTTGGCGCTACAAATATCCAATGTGCTTTGCCACGACATAGCCGATGGTGCCAATACTGATGCTGACGCCGTACGGTAATTTCCCTACTGAAGTGCCGGCCGCAAGGTACGCGTCGGGCTTGATGCCGCCAATCGCAGATAGCATCATCATCTGCACAACATCGCGGACATTGCTGAGCATGCGTCCCACCGCTTTGTGGAGCAGCGCGAATCCTGCCGCCACGACGCCACCAACGATGAACACGGTAATGACTGCATACAGCGTGTCAGGAAGCCCCAGAAACGCGCCGACCATCGCCATCAGCTTCACGTCACCGGCACCCATCGCCCGTAGCGCATAGAGCGGGAGCATCAAAAGAAAGCCGACCAACAAACCTTGTAGCGACCACAACAGACCCGTTTGATGTGCAAAACCTGTGTGGTAAATCAACGCGAAGGCGATGCCGCTCACCGTGAGCCAGTTCGGAATCTTGTAGGTGCGGAAATCGATCACGGCAGCCACAATAAGCAGGACAAACAGGACGCTCGTGCGTGGATCAATCACCAGCATGGCGAGAAGTTCGAGTAGCGATTGAAACTCTTGCATCATGCGTCTCCGTTATGTGTCGCCGCTATGCGTCTTCGTTATGCGTCTTCGTTATGCGTTTTCGCGTTCAGTGCATATCAACGAGCTACACCATCAGAAAACCTGCACTATCGTGTTCGGTCTTACTCGCTAAGCCAGCTTTGCCAGCGCCAGCATCGCCAACAGGCAAACGACTACGATTAGCGAGATAACCAGCGTGTACTCCATCAACGAAGCGCCCACACATTCCTTGAGGAATTTCAGAATCGCATGCGACAAATACTTGGCCAATCGCATACTCTTCTCCCGCCAGATGTCTCATAAAGTGCCTCGCTTTTTACTCTGGCAAGGCATCGTTTGCAGCGATGACTCACTGTAGGCACTAGGTGGAACACTTACATGAGCGCTTTGACCTTTTCTTGGTATGACTAAGCACTGATTTTCACGACCGATTTCCATGACAAATAGCCCACTGCGATCTGCGGCGGGCATGACAAAGTCCCCATATCCGCGAGGCTTGGCGTAGGCGCGGCGGGTATTCGGATCCGCCCGCAACAAATCGAACCGCAGCGCCGAGCGCAAGATATCGGCGGCGATTTTCCCCTCGGTCGGCGGAAGTGATTGACGCATCCATATGGCGGCAAACATCACGCACCTAACGGCGAGCTCAATTCGCCGGTTTTGAATGAGTGCATGCGCTTGTGGCATCGATGCCTGTTCCATTTGCGTTCTCGCTTGCGCGCTGGTAAGGCATGAATCTTAGCCATCGGCGTTGCCGCGCGCCCCACCTGCGTAGGTAGGTCTTTAGCGAAAGTCGCGCGGAAACGCGGCGGCGGTGTTAAGCCGACGGCTGACCGCATTTACACGCCAAAAAAACGCAGGCAGCTAGATCGACGCGAGCAGCGCCGCTCACAGCGCCTTTGGACGATGCGCGTGGGGTGCGATCCCAGCGTACATGGCAGCGAGGCCAGGGCTTGAAGGGCACGCAGAGGCACATGCACAGTGACTGGCCGGTCCGCAAGGCGTGTTGATGGAACCCAGATAGAGCGCGGTTGCCGGCGTGAAAACGTGCGAGCCAGTGTCACTTCGGGAGCGGGCGTACCGACTGTCGAATCCTCGCGGCCTTGCTCAGATGAGGAGCGCCCGCGATACGATGTCAATACCACCGCATCGGGCTGAGTTTCGACGTCAGCCTAGCGGCGGTTACGCCGCGTCAGGCGCTCGCCGGCGCGGCGTCAACGAGGGATCAGCGTAGGTCTCGATCAGAATCACCGAAATACGGCGCGGGACGCCATTGGTGCCCACGATTGGTGTGACGTAGTAACGCATGGGAATGTGCTCTCCATCGCGCGCCACCGCAGGAAATTCGATCATCGACGGCTGACGGTCTGCGAACAGCTTGGCAAGATAGGGCTTGATGTTTCCACGGCGCTCTTCGGGGAACAGGAGTTCGCCCAAGTTGTCGCCGACCACTTCCTCGGCGCGGTAGCCGAGGAGTTTGTGTGCTGCGTCGTTCCAGTCCACGATTCTGAATTCAGGGCTACAGGTAATGACTGGCAGCAACGTTTGCTCGACGTGACTGGAGAGTGCATCTGCTTCCAGACGTGCTTCTTTTTCAGCGCGCACCACCGCGTCGGATTGCCGCTTGAGATCGGCGTTCACGGAACCTAGTTCCTCACTGTGCGCAGCGAATTGCTCCAGCAGCGCCTTATTCTGTAGTTCGAGCCGCAGGCGCTCGATCACGGTCTTATGCACACTAAACGCGAACGAGGTCATGAATCCCATCAGGATCAGCGCCATGACGCCCGGCAACCAGTGCGTGCCGGTGGCAACGAAAAAGCTATAGATGATGGTCGGCAGTGCGGCGGGTACCGCCAGCGCGAAATAGGCTTTGGTGAGAACCGTGAACGGAACCAGCGCGCCGGCGACGTAGCTCACGATGAGCAATACAATGAACAACTGCCGAAAATGATCCGACGACTCAAACAGCACGGTGCCGAGCAGACACCACTGAATACCCGCAAAAAAATTACCGAGGATCAGCAACGTTTCCCAGCGGGATGGGTCGTCTTCGGCGCGTCCGGTGCGTTCGTACTTGCTAGCGATGTAGAGGCGAAACGCGAATATCGACGTGGCCAAGGTGAACCAATAGAGCCCACGAACGGTGTCGCCACTATTGCTCAACACAAAGAATGTGAGAACCGCGCCGACCAAGGAAAATGCGGCTGATTGCCGCAGTGGTCGATAGGCTTCCTCGACCTGACGGCGATAAAGCGCACTAGCGCTGACGATGGGAGGGGCTAGGAGAAAAGAAGGGCTCATGAGTTTGTAGTCTGCGGTGTGCCCACTTGAGAAGCGTGTCGTCAAGTGTGAATTTGTAGTTTACAAATCTATGGCGGGGGATTCCCGATAAAAGCGGAGAAATGCCTGATTCTTCACAACTTTTAACAGAACTACCTAGTTCTGCAACCTCGATTTCTGACGAAAATGCGAACGGACGCAACACCAGAACGGAACGCTATATTTTGCGCGGTTCTTCAGCCAGTTTTCACTGGAAATCGCCGCAGATAATAGGCACTTGATTGCGCGCTTAGATGAAACAATGTGGGAATCCCTTCCGCCTTTCAACGAGATCCATTCGCCAATTCGGCAAAACCTGTTTAGCGTTTTTCAAACAAAAATGCCGCATCGAAGTCGATGCGGCATTTTGCAGGTGTCGCGACCGCAGACTATTCGCCGTACATTTTCTGCTTCAATTCGCGACGTTCTTGCGCTTCGATGGTCAAGGTCGCTGTCGGGCGCGCAAGCAGGCGCGGGATGCCGATGGCTTCACCGGTCTCTTCGCAATAGCCGTACTCG
This sequence comes from Burkholderiales bacterium, assembly GCA_043744255.1. GTDB lineage: Bacteria > Pseudomonadota > Gammaproteobacteria > Burkholderiales > Usitatibacteraceae > UKL13-2. The sequence continues at coordinate 57,163 of JAYTVA010000082.1, forward strand.
CCGCTTTCAATACGAACGAGCGAAGATTCCACTTTTTTCAGCAATTTGCGCTCACGGTCACGTGCGCGCAGCTCCAGCGCATGTTCTTCTTCCAACGTGGCGCGGTCGGCAGGATCGGGGGCGACAGCAAGCTCGCGCAAATGCTCGGTGGTGGCACCTGCGTTCTCGCGGAGTTGCGCACCCAATTCTTGCAAGCGCGCTTTGAAAAAATTCAGCTGCGGTTTCGACATGTACTCCGCCTTCGGCTGACGGGTCAGCTCGGACTCAGTCAACATCGGACCGGATTTTGTCGGCTTCGCGACAGGCTTAGAGACTGACGCAGGCGGTGCTTTCACAATAGCCTTCGCGGCTGGCTTCGTCGCTGGTTTTGCGGCGGCTTTCGTGACTGGCTTCGTGACTGGCTTCGCGACCGGTTTAGGCGCAGCTTTAGTCTTTGCACTGGTCTTGGATCCAGTTTTCGCCGAGGTTTTGGCAGTTTTTGCAGTGGCCAACGTGATTTCTCCTGATGCGTACAGCGGGGAACGGCAGGGACAAAATTTACCGGGCGCACACAAAAGCCACGATCCCGGACTTACGAAAAACGGGTAAGTGTACTGAAAGCAATTTTCAATTACAACGCAATTATTTATATACCTAGTGCAAGCAGAAAAAGCTACCTAGTTTCAGGCACGGATTTCGCGATCTGTGGCCACCTTGGGCTGGCCGTTTTTTGGCTTGATGAGCCACGATAGAAACACGGCGATCAACAAAATGGCACCCACCACGCCCAGCGAAACAAAGATCGGAATCTTGTAGAACTCAACAATCAACATTTTCGTGCCGACGAACACCAGCACCAGCGCTAGGCCATACGACAGTAAGTGGAATCGTTCGGCCAGATCGGCAAGCAAAAAATACAGCGCGCGCAAACCAAGAATCGCAAAAATATTCGAGGTCATCACAATGAACGGATCTTGAGTGATGGCAAAAATCGCCGGAATCGAATCGACCGCGAATACCACGTCGGTAATGCCGATCATCACCACGACGACAAACATTGGCGTGAAAAACCTGACGCCGTCTTTCGTGACGGAAAATTTCTCGCCCGCAAACTCGTTGCTGAGCTTGACGTGGCGTCGCAACAGCTTCAGCAGCGGGTTTTGGTTCAAATCGGGCTTGGCGTCGGCAACTATCAGCATCTTCACGCCGGTGATGAGCAGAAACGCGCCGAACAAATACAGCACCCCGTGAAATTTTGCGACCAGCCACGCGCCGATCAGGATCATGACCACCCGCAACACAATTGCCCCGATCACCCCGAGCACCAATGCACGTCGCTGATCCTCGCGCGGTACCGCAAAGAACGTAAAGATCATCAGGAAGACAAAAATGTTATCGACCGACAGCGACTTTTCGATCAGGTAGCCGGTCAAAAATTCGGTGACCTTCTCATTGGCGAAGGAGCGGCCATGCGCACCATCGAGATACCACCACAGCAGGCCGGCGAATATAAACGACAGGCTCACCCACACCAGCGACCAAACCACCGCCTCTTGCTTGCTAACGCTCTGACCTTTTTTTCTGCCGAGCACGACCAGATCCACGACCAGTGCCAACACCACAAATACGGCAAAGGCTACCCACATCCAAAAATTACCAATTGATTCAAACATCCGATCCCGATCGTAAATTGAGTGATGTCACCATCACGTCAATGCGGACGAGCACAAGGAATGCGGTTAGCGAGCCTTGCAAGCGTCAACAATTGACGTGCAAAGGTCTCGCTCGCGGCTGATGTTCACGCCGCCTGCGGTGCCGGGGTTGCAAGTGACGACGCAAACACCGTATTGACGACACCGTAGCCACTGCGATTGCCGCAGTGTTCTGAAGAGCTACTCCCCTCTGAGGTGGCACGGCGCCCAACGCGCCGCACAGCCTAGAGACCGCATGAATCGAGAAAGGTTCATGGCCCGGTTTTCAGGGACACCTGTCAGCGGCACCTGTCAGCAGCACCCTCAATCAAGAATGATTCTTGTTACAATTTAGAATACAACATCAATTTTCCGTCATGCGCTCCTCGCAACACCTGTTCGCCAAATTCGACTGCATCACCGTGCTGGGCCTAGGCACTGCAGCACTTCTGGCCGTGCCGGTGTTGGCCGTGCTCGCGAGTGTGTTCTCACCCGACGCCGGCGCATGGGCGCACATTGCGTCTACCGTTCTGCCGGATTTGATCGTCAATAGCCTGAGCCTCGTTGCTATCGTCGGTATCGGTGTCGCGATGATCGGCACGATCACGGCTTGGCTCACCGCGAACTATGAATTTCGTGGCCGACGCATTCTCGAATGGGCGCTGGTACTGCCGCTCGCCATGCCGGCGTATGTCATGGCCTACGCGTACACCGACACCTTGCAATACGCGGGGCCGGTGCAGACGATGCTGCGCGAGACATTCGGCTGGCAGGGCAAAGCGGATTACTGGTTCCCCGATATTCGTACCGTCGGTGGCGCGGGGGCGATGCTGATGTTCGTGCTCTACCCGTACGTGTACATGCTGGCGCGTGTAGCGTTTTTGGAGCAATCGAAAACACTGACTGAAGCCGGCCGTACTTTCGGCTACGGCGCGGTGGCGCTGTTTACGCGCGTCTCGCTGCCACTCGCACGACCAGCCATTGCGGCGGGGACTGCGCTGGCGCTAATGGAAACACTGGCCGACTACGGTACCGTGTCGTACTTTGGCATTCAGACCTTCACGACTGGCATTTTCAACGCGTGGTTTTCGCAAGGCGACCGTATTTCGGCCGCGAAACTCGCGGCGATGTTGCTCACGTTCGTGATCGTAGTGATTTTTCTGGAGCAGTGGGCACGCCAACGTTCGCGCTACTTTCAGACCGGAAAGCAACATGCGGCGCGTGTTCGGCTGGAAGGATTGCATTCACTGGCTGCTAGCAGCATTTGCGCCATGCCGCTGTTGATCGGCTTCGCGATTCCTTGCGCGATCTTGCTCAAGCTCGGTCTCAGCGACAGCACCGCCTTCACTGTGCTTGGTTCGCGCGTCGCCACTATCACCGCCAACAGCTTGTTGCTTGCCACCGTCACGGCGTTAATCGCGGTTGCTCTGGCACTGGCATTGGCCTACGCCGCGCGACGCACCAAAAGCCCCCTAAACACGCACATCAACCGCCTCATCAGCATCGGCTACGCTGTGCCCGGCACCATTATCGCGGTCGGCGTCATCATCCCGGTGGTGCAACTGGATCACTGGCTGGTCGATGCTATCAACCGCACCTTCAACACGCACCTTGGTTTGATTCTCTCCGGCTCGCTGAGCGTGTTGGTCTATGCGTACTTAATTCGCTTTCTCGCGGTCGCCTTACAAGGAGTCGAAACCGGCCTCAGCAAAATCACTCCGCACATGGATGACGCAGCGCGCTCCCTCGGGGCCTCAGAGATCGAAGTGATGCGCAGGGTGCACGTACCGCTGCTGCGCGCGAGCCTCTTCACCGCAATGCTGCTGGTGTTTGTGGATGTGATGAAGGAGCTGCCCGCCACGCTGGTGATGCGGCCATTCAATTTCGACACGCTGGCGGTGCATGTGTACGTGCTGGCGAAAGACGAGCGGCTCGCTGAGGCTGCGTGGCCGGCCTTGGCGATGGTGTTGGTGGGGCTGGTGCCGGTGTTGCTGGCCTCCCGGCAGATTACCAAAGCGGGACGCAGAGAGTGAACGGCTAACGTTTCCGCTTCGCTTTCGCGCGTGGCGCTTTCTCTGCCGTCGGTACTGGCGCTTGCTCAGTCGCCTGTTGCATTAAATTCCATGCCCACTGCGCCGGGTTCATCGCGGCAGCGGTCTTCGCGAGCTCTGCGATATCCGCAGCATTCGCATTACCACCTTTGCCACCCGTGCCACCCGTGCCACCCGCGCCACCCGACCCACTGGCCGCAGCCATTTGCGTGGCAAATGATTTTTGATATTCGAGTGTTTGCAGCGACATCTCGACCAGACCCACTTGCGCCTTAAGCCACATTAATACCGTCTGTAACTCTTGCGCTTTGCGTTCGAGTTCTTTGGGGTCGAGCATCGCCGTCATGGCGGCAGCCGCATTCGGTGCCGCATTCGCCATGAACGGATTAGCGATGTTTTGAAACAGCTCGAAATAGTTCGGAAAGGCAGGCGGGACGGGCGTTGTGGGCATGTGGCACCTATTTGGAATTCAATAAGTGCCACCGTAACACATCCACGTCTACCGGTCGTGCTTTGCAATGAACGCGCGAATTTTCGGGTAAATCATTTCGCGATATTTGCGGCCGCTAAAGATGCCGTAGTGACCGACACCCGGCACCGTGTAGTGCTGTTGGCGGTTTGCGGCGATACCTGTGCATAGCGTGTGTGCCGCCTGCGTTTGACCGCTGCCAGAGATGTCGTCGAGCTCGCCCTCGATGGTGAACAGCGCCGTTGACTTGATCGCCGATGGGTCAACGCGCACACCGGCCACATCCAGTTCGCCCTTCGCCAGCGATTGATTTTGAAACACGCGCACGATCGTATCGAGGTAATACTCGGCGGGCAAATCCATGACCGCGTTGTATTCATCATAGAACACGCGATGCGCTTCTGCGCTCTCGCCATCACCGGCCACCAAGTGCTTGTAGTAGTCCTGATGCGACTCAAGGTGGCGCTCGGGATTCATCGCCACAAAGCCGGAAAGTTGTAGGAAGCCCGGATACACGCGGCGCATCGAGCCGGGGTATTTGGTCGGTACGCGCTGAATCACATTCTGTTCAAACCACCACAGCGGGCGACGTGTGGCGAAATCATTGACGGCAGTGGGGTTCTTACGGGCATCAATGGGGCCGCCCATCATGGTCATGCTAGTCGGTAGTTTTTTGCCCTGCTGCGCGAGCAGTGAAACCGCCGCCAATACCGGCACGGTCGGCTGACATACCGACACCACGTGCACATGCGGCCCGTAGGTTTTTTGCAGGTGCGCGATGAACTCTTGCACATAGGCCACATAGTCATCGAAGTGAAATGCGCCCTCGCTAAACGGCACTTCGCGCGCGTCTTTCCAATCGGTGATCGCGACGTTGTGGTGCGGCAACATGGTGCGCACGGTGTCGCGCAGCAGCGTCGAATAATGTCCCGACAGCGGCGCAACCACCAACACCGTCGGCTGGCTCTTGCCGACGCGCGTTTTTTCGAAATGCAGCAAATTGCAGAATGGCTTTTCGAGCAGCACTTGTTCGGTCACTGCTGCCTGCGTATACGAATCACCGAGGGGCACGTGGGTGATGCCAAACGCAGGGCGACCGTAACGCGCGGTGAGGCGCAGCATCAAGTCAAAACCGGCGACCATGTTCTTCGCCGGGGGGGCGTACGAAAGCGGGGAATACGGGCTACCGTAGGCATCAACACTGGCTTGCGCCAACCAGCGCCAAGGCTCCATCACGGCGCGTTGCATTTCATGTAATTGATAAAGCATGGATGTCTCCGTTTTCGTCTAGCGGCGGTGGCGAAACCGGGAAATCTGTTCCGCACTCGCTAAACGGTGATGCGCCTGAAAATGACTATGTGTAAACGTTGGTTTTGTAAATTTTACTGCACTGCAGCATGACACAAACAATGAACAATTTCACACTTTTTACACTAAATTCGCCCATTAACCGTTGTTTTCGAGCCACAACACCATCACCGCCGAACGCCTCGAATTTGGTGCGGTGCATGGTGGCTGCCATAGGACGCGTCCTCGGGCTGTCTGCTACGCTGCCAGCTTCCACTCCCACACGCGGAACCCAACGCCATGCACGACCAGCAAAACGCCCCCCTGCGCCAAACCTTCTATCCGCCCATCGATTGCTACGACAAAGGCATGTTGCCGCTCGATAGCGTGCACACGATGTACTACGAGCAATCAGGCAATCCGTCGGGCATTTCGGTATTGTTTTTGCACGGCGGACCGGGCGCTGGTGCCTCGGCATCACATCGGCAATTTTTCGACCCGCAGGCGTATCGCATCGTCATCTTCGATCAGCGCGGCGCGGGTCGCTCCACGCCGCTCGGCGAATTGTGCGACAACACCACCCAACATCTCATCGCCGATATCGAGACGCTGCGCAACCATCTCGGCATAGAGCGCTGGATGGTATTCGGCGGCTCGTGGGGCTCCACCCTCGCGCTCGCCTACGCGGAACACCACCCGAATCGCACCATGGCAATGATTTTGCGCGGCATATTCTTGTGTCGCCAATCCGAAATTGATTGGTTTTTGTACGGGTTGAAACAACTGTTTCCCGAGGCATGGGAGAAATTTGTTGGCGTACTGCCCGCGTCTGAACACCGCAACATCCTCGACTCCTACCACCGACTTCTCACCCACCCCGACGCGGCCATCCACCTGCCCGCCGCGCGCGTCTGGAGCACCTACGAGGGCGCATGCTCCACGCTGCTACCCAACGCCAACATCGTCGCCAACTTCGCCTCAGATCGCGTCGCCCTCGGCCTCGCGCGCATCGAAGCGCACTACTTCAAAAATCAGATATTTTTGAGCGACGACTTCTTGCTAAAAAATATCGGCAAGGTACGCCACATCCCGACCACCATCGTGCAAGGCCGCTACGACGCCGTCTGCCCAATCGTCTCGGCACACGATTTGGCGAAAGCCTTCCCGGAAGCGGAATACCACATCATCAATGACGCCGGGCACTCGGCGTTTGAGCCGGGGATCAGTGCCAAGCTGGTGGAGACGATGGAGAAGTTGAAGTTGCGGTTTGCGGCATGATCTGCCTCAAAATCAGCATCACGCCGCACTCAACAGACTCGCCACATCACTCACATACCCGGCCAGCCGCTTCTGCACCCGCGCCCTTTGCGCTGGCGTCGCGCTCACACTCATGCGCGCGACCAGCTCCGTGATGACGCGTTGCTGCCTCGTCAATTCGTCGCGATAGTCGGGTGCGCGTTTGAGTTCTGGTTGCAGGAGCATCACTCGTAATTCTTTTTGCATGGTGGTGCTGTCGGGTTTGGATTTGATGAGGTCGATGAACTCTGCTTGCCGCGCGAGCCGGTCGGCGAGACGGAATTCTTCTAGCGGCTTCACGGTCGTGACCACGGCGCGAATGTCGGCGAGTTGTTCATCGGCGAGGGTGCCCATCCAGTCCTTGAAGCGCTGTTCATAACGCTCGATCCGTTTTTTCTGAAGCTGCTCAATCCCGGTCGCGAGCTCTCTGCGCATTTTCTTGTTGTCGTCGGCGAGCCTTGCTTCTAGAAACCGAATTTGCGCCGGTTCTAGCTGGAGTAACAAATCAGCGATGTCCGGCAACGCCCGATCCGCGAGACGGGCGAACAGCATCTTGCCATCGGTGTAAAAAACGTCGAGTTCAGCAACGCTGATACTGGCATCGACACGTCCGCGCGCACCGTCGAGCACACGACGATATTGCGGCAATTCATTGGCGCGATGCCATGAAACTAGCCTATTGACGCGGGTTTTCAGCCATTCTTCTTGCGCGCTGGTGAGGTCGAGGTAGTCGTTGACACCGTAAAGGGCGAGGGTGCTCGCGTTGTTGTAGGCGACGGTGGCGATGCTGCATGCGGCAACGGTGAGCAGCAGGAGTGACGCGAAGGTGATGGAAAAAATTCGTTTCATGGACTTGTTTGCTAACGCAATTGAATGATAAAGAGCTTACACGATGGTGGTGAGTGGCAATACAATGTCACGCGTCTTTGCCCTGCCAGTCTACGTCTCGATGGTAGGGTGGGCAAAGCGTAGCGTGCCCACCCTACCATCGAGACGTAGACTGGCAGGGCAAAGACGCGTGACATTGTATTGCCACTCACCACCATCGTGT
>JAYTVA010000083.1:0-18046 GCA_043744255.1 Burkholderiales bacterium
CATGACCTCAACTTCTCGAACCGCCCGGTGCGGACCCGCATGCCGTGGTGGTGTGGGAGGGGATCGGTCAGATACACTGGCCGCCCCTATCCCGATTGCGTGCCGACATGCATCGCGGCGTGCGAAAATAACCCTATGTTCTTGCGCGATCTGCAATCCAAACTCGGTGGTGAATGTGTTGGCGAAGTCTCGCGCCCGCTCACGGGGGTCGGCACGCTTGAACGCGCGGGGGAATTCGAAATTGGGTTTCTCGCCAACCAAAAATATCGCGCGGCACTCGCCACCACCAATGCGGGTGCGGTCATTGTCTCAATGCAAGACCGCGACGCCACCGACAAGCCGCGCATCGTCACGCAAAATCCCTACGCTTACTTTGCGAAAGTCGCGCAGCTATTCAGCCCGCGCGAGAAGTTTGCAGCGGGCGTGCACGCGAGCGCGGTCATCGCCAAGTCCGCACAGATCGCCGCGAGCGCCTCGATTGCCGAGTTCGTATCGATTGGCGAAGATGCAGTGATTGGCGAACACGTTCGCATCGGTGGGGGATCCGTGATTGGCGATGGCGTCAGCATCGGCACCGAGTCGCACTTGGTCGCACGCGTCACCGTGTATGCGCGCTCGGCACTCGGCGCGCGCTGCATCGTCCATGCGGGTGTGGTCATTGGTGCGGACGGTTTCGGCTTCGCGCCCGAATTTGTGGGCACCGAAGGCCAGTGGCAAAAAATTCCGCAGACCGGGCGCGTCATCATCGGCGACGATTGCGAGATCGGCGCCAACACCACCATTGATCGCGGTGCGATGGACGATACGGTGATTGGCAACGACGTAAAAATCGACAATCAGGTGCAGATCGGTCATAACACCAGCATCGGCGATCACACCGTCATTTCTGGCTGCGTGGGCATCGCAGGCAGCACCAAGATTGGCCAGCGCGTACGCATCGGCGGGGCAGCAGGCGTCATCGGCCATCTCGAAATTGGCGATGATGTGACGGTGGCTGCGATGACCCTGGTGACCAAATCCATCACCGCGCCGGGCATGTATACCTCAGGCACGCCCTTGATGCCGCATCGCGAATGGCTAAAAAACGCTGCGCATCTGCGCCGTCTCGATCTGATGGCCGAGCAAATTAAGGCGCTGCAAATTCGCAGCAAGCCCAACGAATAAAAATCAGGAGACCGTAATGACCATGATGCAAAGCGACGAAATCAAAGAATACCTTCCCCACCGCTACCCATTTTTGCTAGTGGATCGGGTGCTCGAATGTATTCCCGGCAGCCACATCACCGCGATCAAAAATGTCACCATCAACGAGCCGTTTTTTCAGGGACACTTTCCGCACTATGCGGTGATGCCCGGCGTATTGATTATCGAAGCGCTTGCGCAGACCGCAGCGCTTCTCGCGCTCAAAGGTGCCAACGAAAAGCACGACGACAAGAGTGTGGTGTACCTCGCCGGCATTGATGGCGCGCGCTTCAAGCGCCCCGTAGTGCCTGGCGATACGCTGACCATGCGTGCAAAAATTCTTGTGGAAAAAAAGGCCGTCGTGAAATTCGCGGTTGAAGCCTACGTGGGTGAAGCACTCGCCTGCGAAGCTGAGTTGCTGTGTACACGGCGGACGATTAAATAATGGCAGCATTGATTCATCCCACCGCCATCGTTGACGCGCGTGCGCGCCTTGGTGTCAATGTCAGTGTTGGTGCTTACAGCGTGATTGATGGCGACGTTGAAATCGGCGCAGGCACCACCATCGGTCATCACGCGGTCATCACCGGCCACACCAAGATCGGCGCGGACAATCGCATTTTTCATTTCGTCTCGCTCGGCGAAGCCAACCAGGATAAAAAATATCAGGGCGAGCCCACGCGTTTGGAAATTGGGGACCGCAACACCATCCGGGAATATTGCAGCTTCAATCGCGGCACCGTGCAAGACACCGGCGTCACGCGCATCGGCAATGACAATTGGCTAATGGCCTATGTGCATGTGGCGCATGATTGTGTGGTCGGTAGCCACACCACCGTCGCCAATTGCACGCAGTTGGCCGGGCACGTACAGGTCGGCGATTGGGCGACCCTCGGCGGATTCACGGGCGTGCATCAATACGTCAAAATCGGCGCGCACGCGATGTGCGGCGTCTCGAGCGTGGTGCTGATGGATATTCCGCCGTACGTGACAGTCGGTGGCAATCCGCTCTCGGCAGCGGGCGTGAATAGCGAAGGGTTGAAGCGGCGTGGTTACGATGCGGAACAAATTTCTGCGATCAAGCGGGCGTACAAAATTTTGTACCGCGAAGGCTTGAGTTTTCAGGACGCGAAGGCGCAGCTTGCAGCTGAGTCTTCGTCTGCGGTGAAAGTGTTGTCCGATTTTCTCGCGGCGAGTACGCGCGGGATTGTTCGCTAGATGAGGGTTGGCATCGTAGCCGGAGAAGCCTCCGGCGACATTCTCGGCGGACAACTGATTCACGCGTTGCACGCGGAGTATCCATCGCTCGAATTTGTCGGCATCGCCGGGCCGAAGATGCAGGCTGCGGGCGCGACTTCGTGGTATGCGATGGAAAAACTTGCGGTGCGTGGCTATGTTGAAGTGCTCACGCGCTATCGCGAATTGGTCGGTATTCGTAACGATTTGCGCGCGCGGCTTATCAAAGAGCGCCCCGCGTTTTTCATCGGCATTGATGCACCTGATTTCAATCTTGGTCTTGAGCGCGCGTTGAAGCAGCATGGCATTCCCACCATTCATTACGTGAGTCCGTCGATCTGGGCGTGGCGTGGCGAGCGCATCAAAAAAATCAAGGGTGCGGTCGATCACATGATGACGATCTTCCCATTTGAAGGTGCGATCTATGACCGCGAAGGGATTGCCTCGAGCTACGTCGGGCACGCTACCGCCGATACGATTCCTCAAACCTCCCAACGGTTGAGCGCGCGTAAGCAAATGAAAATGCCGGTCGATGCGATGGTGATCGCGCTGTTGCCCGGCAGTCGCCAGACCGAACTCGACTATCACGCCGAGTTGTTCATTGAGGCCGCGAAGGTGCTGCATCGTGACTTTCCCGACGCGCGTTTCTTGGTGCCGCTGGCAACGCGTGAAACGCGCGATCAATTCGATGCCGCGCGCTACAAACTTGACGCGCAAGACTTGCCGATTCAAATTTTGTTTGGTCATGCGAACTTGGCACTTGCCGCTGCCGATGTGGCGCTGGTGGCGAGCGGCACCGCGACCTTGGAGGCCGCAATGCTGCGCTGCCCGCACGTCATCGCCTATCGCATGTCGCCGACCACGTATCGGATGATGAAGGGCAAGGCGTATTTGCCGTATGTGGGGCTGCCCAATATTCTCGCCGGTGAATGGCTGGTTCCGGAGTTGCTGCAAGACGATGCGACCCCAGAAAATCTCGCGCGCGCCGTCGGCAACTGGTTGCGCCATCGCACGGCCGCCGACCAAGTTCGCGAGCGTTTCGCCGACATTCACGCATCTCTTGCGGTGAACAATGCCGAACGCGTGCGCAATGCGTTGCGACCCTTTCTGACGCGCGCAGGAGCCGCCTAACATGGCACACGCACGGCGTTGCGGCGTCGATGAAGCAGGCCGGGGACCTTTAGCGGGCGCGGTGTTTGCGGCAGCGGTCATTCTCAATCCAAAAAAACCGATTGCTGGATTGGCTGATTCAAAAATGCTTTCTGAGAAACGCCGCGATCAACTAGCGATTGAAATTCGTGAACGCGCGTGGTCGTTCGCCATCGCCAGCGCATCGGTCGAAGAAATTGATCGCATCAATATTTTGCAAGCGACCTTGCTCGCGATGCAGCGTGCAGTGGAAGGCTTGAGCCGCATCACCGCCGACGTGGAGGTTGAAGTATTTGTCGATGGCCTGCACGTGCCAAAAATTTCGTACCGCAGTCGCGCGATTGTCGAAGGCGACAAGTTGATTGCAGAAATTTCAGCCGCATCCATCCTCGCTAAAACCGCGCGCGATGCCGAATTGACGAGGCTGGACGCGGCGTTTCCGCAATATGGCTTCGCGCAGCACAAGGGTTATGGCACCGCGAAGCACATGCAAGCGCTGAAAGAATTCGGGCCGTGCCCGCACCATCGCCGCAGCTTCGCACCGGTGCGCCTCGCCGCCGCACAACTCGCGCTCGCGTGGGATGCATGAAGACTATCCGCTCGCGCGACAACGCGTTTGTCAAACAACTGATCGGCCTCGCGCACTCGTCGCGCGAACGCAAGAAGGCTGGACTCACGGTGCTTGATGGATTACATCTCGTCCGTGCCTACGTGGACGCGTGCGGATTGCCGCGCGCTATCGTCGTCGCCGAGTCCGCGCTGAACAATGTTGAGGTCGCGACATGGCTACCGACCATGAGCGATGCGGGCGCGGCGATCACAGTGTTGAGTGATGCGTTGGTCGCGGAAGCCTCCTCACTCGATTCGCCATCTGCGGTACTCGCCGAAGTCACCACCCCTGAAACCCGTGCCACGCCTAGCGATTCGGCAGCGGTACTGGTACTCGAAGACGTGCAAGACCCCGGCAATGTGGGTTCGATGTTGCGCACCGCCGCCGCCGCCGGCGTGCGTGAAATCGTGTTGTCAAAAACCACCGCGTTCGCGTGGTCGCCCAAAGTATTGCGCGCGGCACAGGGCGCACATTTTTTGTTGAACATTGTTGAGGGTGTTGATGTTCTTGAATTTTTGCGTAGCTATCGCGGCCAATCGCTTGCGTTGGTGCCACGTATCAGCAACGGCAAAGCCGTGAAATCCATTTATGCCTGTGACCTGAAACGACCCACCGCGTTTTTGATCGGCAACGAAGGCGCGGGTTTGTCAGCTGAGGTATTGCTCGCAGCAACGATGGGCATCACCATTCCGATGCCGGGTAAAGTGGAATCGTTGAACGCGGCTGCGTGTGCAGCCGTCGCCTTGTTTGAAATGACGCGACAACGCCTCAGTTTGTAACCCCCCGTGAAACGCCGCGCCACGCCTAGACTTTGGAGGATCGCCCCATGAGTACATCGGCAAATCCGCGCAATTACCGCTATTTCGAATTGGTGATGGTGGCGTTCGTCACGGTCTACCTGTGCTCGAACCTCATCGGTCCCGCGAAAGCCGCGCAGATCGAGCTGCCAATCATCGGTGTATTCACGTTCGGTGCCGGCGTGCTGTTCTTCCCGCTCTCTTATGTGTTCGGCGACATTCTCACCGAGGTGTATGGCTACGCGCGTGCGCGCAAAGTTATTTGGGCGGGCTTCGGCGCGATGTTGTTCGCCGCAATCATGGCAACCGTGGTGGTGGCCTTACCTGCGTCACCCGATTGGAAAAACCAAGCGGCATACGAAACCGTATTCGGGCAAACCCCGCGCATCGTAATTGCTTCGATGATTGCGTATTTTTGCGGCGAGTTCGTCAATTCATTCGTACTCGCAAAAATGAAACTCGCGCAGGACGGTAAGCAGATGAGTGTTCGATTCGTCGTCTCCACCATTTTTGGTGAAGGCGTCGATTCGCTGTTGTTCTATCCCATCGCGTTCTACGGCATCTGGGGCAACGACTTACTGCTCAAGGTCATGGTCGCGCAATGGGGATTGAAGGTGCTGGTAGAAATCATCATGCTCCCGGCCACCGTGAAAATCGTCAATGCACTCAAGCGCGCCGAGGCCGAAGACTACTTTGATCGCGACACCAACTTCACACCGTTTTCACTCAAGACATGAGCGTCGTCGATGTGATTGGCACGGCTGCGGCGGCACTGACGACCGCTGCTTTTGTACCGCAGGTTTGGCAGATCTGGCGCACGCGCTCGGCCAAAGATATTTCACTCCCGATGTACCTGATGTTCACCACCGGGCTTGTGTGTTGGCTGGGTTATGGCGTCTTGCTTGGTGCTTGGCCGATTATCATCGCCAACGTCATTACGCTCGCGCTGGCGATTGCGGTGATTGCGATGAAACTGCGCTGGGATTAAAGCAGCGTTCCGCAGTTCCAGCACAATTCAAATTCGCCCGGGTTGGATTCGCTGCACGCGGCGCACAATTTCGTGGCGGTCACCGCTGCTACGCTCGTATATTGCGCCACCACCGCACGCGCATGCTGCTCCTGCTGCGGCTGCACGATCCACACCTGCGGGTAAGCGGAAGACAACGGCAACTCGCCAAACGCGCTCATCGCGTGTTGGTTAAAGATGTGCGCAGGAATGCCCGCCTGTTCGAGCAAGTTGCGCAGCAAGTGCGCGTCAGGAAGATTGGTGGCGGTGTAGATGCGTTTCATGGGGTTGATGATCGCATGCGCGGTGGCATTCGCGCGAGCGTCACAACCCCGTCTCCCGTCATCCCATCGTTGGGGGGAGACAGCCTAGAGGCCGCACCCTGAAGAGCAGATTTTTTGCGACCGCAAAAACAAAAAAAGCCGCAGCGTTTCCGCTGCGGCTTTCATGTGCTACCAAAACGTGTGACGCAAAAAACGTCTAAAGCAAAAAATCAGAACTGGAACGCAATGCTTCCCGCGACACCACCCTCAGACACATTCGTCCGGCTAAACGTACCCGAATAGATCAGGCTTGCGCTGATGCGATCCGAGAGGTTCCCACGCACACCAACCGTGGCCAAGCCCCATGATTTGCCTGGACGATAGCCGGGGATGTCATACGAAATATTTTGTGTGATGGTGACGGGGGATGCCGTGACCAAGCGTTCGCCGCGTTTGTTTTCTTGCTCAAACGAGACGCGCGCAAACGGTGTCCATTGACCCAAATCAAAGCTCGCGCGTGCGCCGATGCCGCTCACTTGCGATGAACGATTTTGTTCGCTGATTTTCAAGTCGGTGGAAAGCGGTGTGGCACCCGCGTTTTCGGTGAAGCCATCCACCGTCACGCTTTGCGTCGTGTACGACAAGAACGGGCCAACCGTCATTTTGCCGAGTGGAAAATCATAGCCGACCGATACGTTCGCAGATGCGTTCGTGCCCTTCGTGCTGGCCGTGTTCACACGCAACACCTGACCCAATTTCACATTGCGCTGAATGTTGTTGAACTTGATGCCAGCCACAGACGCCGTGAAATTCAAATACAGCGCATCGCCCTTGACCGAACCAAACGCCGACAGCACGCTTTCGTTGGTGGAGAACTTGCCAAGGCCGCCCATGTTCGCATCAGCGGTCGTCTTGCCAATCGCCACGCCGCCCGTGAACGTATCGGATGCGCGGAAGGTCACGCCCGCTGTAGCAGAACGATTCTTCGAGTCTGTCGCAGGGCTAAAACCGTTCAGCGAAATATCCGACTTGCCGCCGTCGCCTGCAGCGAACGCGCTAACCTTGCCGACCGCCGCTGTCATACCGGTACGCAAGCCAGCGTCTAGCGTGCGCACGTGCGCCGCGCGCGTCGCGAGCGGCACTTCCGCCATCGTCGAGTACGCGTTCGGGCCGTCGATCAAGGACTTCACGAAATCGGCAATGATGGCGTGGCCGCCGGTGGTGGGATGCAAGTTATCAGCGAACAAATAGTTGGTTGGGGTAGCGCCAGCGACCAAAGTGCCGGTGGTACAAAACTGTGCATTTGTACCGGCAGGTGCGAATGGTGGGAACGGGCCGCAGGCGGTACCAGTGATGTTGGTGAAACCGAACGCGGCAGCATTACCCGCCACTTCGTTCAACATCGTAAACACATCAACGGGAATCACGCGCTGGCCAGTCCCTGCCAAGGCATTAAACAGTGTGATGTTGAAGCCCGCTGATGCTTGGGTTTGCAGCGCGATGGCGGCAGCACCGCCCGCCCGCGCGCCCGGTGTCAAACCAAGGTTCGGCAAACCAAACACCGCGATGTAACGCGCCCCCGCCGCACGCAAACGCGCAGACTGTGCCGCCACATCATTCGCAGAAGCGACACCCGCCGCACCGGCTTGCAGCAAATCGTTACCACCCGCCCAAATTGCATAGAGCGCATTCGGGTTTGCTGTGCCACCGGTAGATGCCAAATACTCGGTGATCTGCGTGGTCACCGGACGCTGCGGAAAACCCGTCGGCGTAGAGGTCGATGTTGAAGCTACGCGCGCGCCACCCTGCGCATAAATTCCGCCACCGGCGTTCGATGGATTCGGATTGCCACCGTAGTAGCTCGATACCAACTCCGACCACACCGGGCCTGGGTTCGTCGTGAAGCGACCGAGTGTGGCCGCCGTCGCAGCAGGCACGCCAGCAGCCAGCAACACTGGGCGATAGATACCGGCGTCCGCCAAGCTATCGCCAAACACATACACGCCGTTAAACGTAACCGCCTCAGCGCTCGCCGCGCCAAAAGTCAGTGCGCTCGCCACCAGTGCGGGCAGCAAACGTTGCGCGACGCGCTTGGATTTTGTAATGCTTTTCATGTGTAGCTCCTCGGAAAAGTGCGGTTAATTTTGAGTCAGCTCACGATGGCTGATTTTGACCCGCAATTCTGGCATAAAACGGGGTGTTTGCTCAATGAAAATGGGGGATGTGGCGTGGATGCAACGTGAGGATTGGGGCGGGGTTTGGGGCGAAATGTGGTGAAAATGCCCGTCAACGCTATACTGGCACGCATTGATACCATTGAGTCGGCATAGACGAAACTTTGCTTAGGCGCGGTCGCCACAACGTTGACCTGCACCGGTTAAAAAACTAGTTGGGATTCCCATGTCTTCGTTGGCAAAAACAATTCAAATTTTTCTACCCAACGGCGACCCGCGCGGCCTGCGGATCGCCGAAATCACCACGCGCATTGTTCGTGTGATCGAAATCCCGCGCAGTTTGGTGAATGACTTTCTAGCGATGCCAGAAGCAAAGCAAGTTGGCGTGTATTTTCTGATTGGCAGTGGCGATGACGACGATAGCCCAATGCTCTACGTCGGCCAAAGCGGAGGCGTGGGTGAGCGTATTGCCAGCCACAACAAGTCCAAAGACTTCTGGAATCGTGCGCTCGTTGCGGTGTCGCTGACCAATAGCCTGACACAGACGCACAGCTTGTTTTTGGAGTGGGTTTCAATTCGCGATGCGCTGGCAGCTGGACGGTACGCACTTGAGAATGGCAATGCGGGCACGCAACCCTACACGCCTGCACCGTTGCAGGCGGATTGCCAAGAAATTCATGAGACGGTTGGTACGTTGATCGCAACGCTTGGTTACCCGATATTTACGCCGCTGAGCGGTCGCGGGACTGGTGGTGCGGCTACGGACGCAATCGAGCGGCTACATGCGACGGGTTCAGGCGCGAGCGGACTTGGGCTTTACACTGAAGAAGGTTTTGTCGTGCTGGCCGGGTCGAAGGGGCGACGCCAAGTTGTTGCGTCGATGAAAGGCAAGCCGCTCGAAAAGCTGCGAGAACAACTGCTGAGCGCCGGTGTTGCCGAGATTCAGGACGAAGCGTACGTGTTTGTGAAAGATCATTTGTTTGGTTCACCAAGCACCGCGGCAGGCGTTGTAAATGGCCGTGCGACGAACGGTTGGATCGAATGGAAGGATAAGCAGGGGCGCACGCTCGACGAACTGAAACGGCAGGGTAGTTAGCGCGCGCGTTTATCGTTTATGGATCGCTCAACGATAGACTTGCGCGGCTTTGCGCGATGTGCGCGTCTAAAGGCTGACCATTTCGAGGACATGCGCGATATGGTTGCACCCGTTTGGTTCTCCCCATTCCCCCGAGCGGAGCAAATGGCTTTGAAAATTTCTCGATACATCACGAACATCTTCCTCAGACAATTTACATCTGAGTGCACGGTGAATAGTTCGGTGCGAAAATCTTGGAGGCTCCCAAAGCCCGCGCCAATACTAGCTTTTCAATAAACTCGCCACCCAAAGTGTGCCTCAATAAAACTCACGGTTGCGCTCTCCAATAGGCAATCAGACTGAGAATTCGGGTAGCATCCCTTTTGCAATTCGAGCCATGAAAAAGTCGAGTCCCTTTCCGTAATCATGATCCTGCCGAAAGCAGTTGCCGTATGAGTGAGTTGATCCTTTACCAAACCGAAGATGGTCAGACCCGCGTGCAATTGCGCGCCGAGGAGGGCAGTGCTTGGCTAGCGCAGGCTGAAATTGCCGAACTTTTCGCCACCACCAAGCAAAACGTGAGTCTCCACGCCAAAAACATCATTGACGAAGGAGAGTTGACGCGACGGCAACTGTCAAGGAATCCTTGACAGTTCAAACCGAGGGTGGTCGGCAGGTGAATCGCCGCATCCAGCTATACAGCTTGCCGATGATTCTCGCCATTGGTTACCGTGTTAAAGGTTCGCGCGGCATCCAATTCCGCCAGTGGGCCACTGCACACTTGAGCGAATACCTCGTCAAGGGTTTTGTCATGGATGATGAGCGCTTGAAGAATCCGGGTGGCTGGGATTACTTTGATGAACTGCTCGCTCGCATCCGCGAAATCCGGACGTCGGAAAAACGCTTCTATCAAAAAGTGCGCGACCTGTTTGCTCTGAGCAGCGATTACCGAGCAGATAGCAATGATGCGCAAATCTTCGTTGCCGAAGTGCAAAATAAACTGCTCTATGCCGTTGCCCACAAGACCGCTGCCGAAATCGTCGTCGCACGCGCCAAAGCCGATGCGCCAAACATGGCGCTCACAAGCTGGAGCGGCGCCCGCGTGCGTAAGAACGATGTCATTGTTGCCAAAAATTATCTCACCGCTGACGAGGTGGATACGCTCAATCGCCTCGTTGTCATTTTCTTGGAGCAAGCCGAGTTGCGCGTTAAGCAGCGCAAAGCCCTCACGCTTGACTACTGGCGGAGCAACGTGGATCGGCTGTTGGAATTCAACGAACGCCCCGCACTACAAAACGCCGGAGGGGTCAGTGCCGAGCAGATGAAGGCGATTGCTCTTGATCGCTACGAGCAATTTGACAGCTACCGGCGAGGTGCTGATGCGCTGGTAGCGGACGCGGAGGATTTGAAGGCACTGGAAGCTATTGAGGGCCGGACGAAACGGAAAAAGGGCGATGCCTGAGCTCTTCCACCCACCAGAGGGTACCCTTCAATAAACCCTACGCACCAAATGCGCCTCATGCAAGATCGTCGTCGCCAATTCCTCAATACTCTTGGTCGTCGAATTCAAAAACGAAATCCCCGCTTGCCCCATGAGTTTTTCGGCGGCATCGACTTCCCATTTGCAGTTGTCGAGTGCCGCGTATTTGCTGTCGGGTTTGCGCTCTTGGCGGATTTGTTGCAGGCGTGTGGGGGCGATGGTGAGCCCCCACACTTTTTGTCGCAGCGGCAGCAGCGCGGGCGGCAATTTCATGCGTTCCAAATCTTCTGGGATCAGCGGGTAGTTGGCGGCTTTGACGCCGAATTGCATGGCGAGGTACAGGCAGGTTGGCGTCTTGCCGGAGCGCGATACGCCGACCAAAATGATGTCGGCCGCTTCGAGGTTGCGGTTGGTCATGCCGTCGTCGTGGGCGAGGGTGTAGTTCACCGCTTCGATGCGATGGTTGTAATCTTTGAAGTTATCGGCCGAGTGGCTGCGACCCACCGCATGCGCGCTTTTTTGCCCCAGCTCGACTTCGAGCGGGATCACGAAGTGTTCGACCACATCGAGCACCATCGCTTTGGATTTTGCGAGTTCTGTGCGCACGGCTTCGTTCATGAGGGACGTGAACACCAACGGCCGCTTACCGGTGTCAGCTCCCACGCGCTCGATCTGGTTCAACACATCGCGTGCCTTCTCAACGTTGTCGATGAACGGGAACGTGGTGCGGTGAAATTCAATCGCGTCGAACTGCGTGAGCAGTGAATTGCCGAGCATTTCCACGGTGATACCGGTGCGATCTGAAACGAAGAAAGCGTTGCGCTGATTGGCCATGCGAAATCCCGATTTATTGCGCCGCAGCAAAATGGGGCGGCAAGCTATAATTATCGCTGATTCAATCAGTTTTCCTCTGCACTCCTCCCCATAAAAACGCTTGGAACACTCATGTCCCTCGTTCTCCCGCTTTCCTCCCTTCGTATGCACGATGTCGCCACCGTTGGCGGCAAAAATTCCTCCCTCGGCGAATTGATTAGCCAGCTTTCGCAAGCGGGTGTGCGCGTGCCCGGCGGGTTTGCGACCACGGCGGCCGCGTTCAACGATTTTTTGCAGCACAACAATCTCACCGAAAAAATCAACGCGGCGTTGGTGACGCTCAATGTCGATGACCTCGACGCGCTGACCAAAACCGGCGCAATGGTGCGTGATTGGGTGGTGAAAGCGCCGTTGCAACCGGCGCTGGAAAAACAGATTCGCGATGCGTATGCAGCGATTGTTAAGGACGATGCGAGTGCCAGCTGGGCGGTGCGTTCCTCGGCGACGGCTGAGGATTTACCTGATGCTTCATTTGCGGGGCAGCAAGAAACATATCTGAATATCAAGGGGATTGAGAACGTGCTCGAAGCGATCAAGCACGTGTTCGCTTCACTCTATAACGACCGCGCGATTTCGTATCGGGTGCATAAAGATTTTGCGCACGCAGGTGTGGCGCTCTCTGCGGGCGTGCAGCGCATGGTGCGCTCGGATACCGGTGCGGCAGGGGTGATGTTCACACTCGATACCGAGTCGGGGTTTCGCGAGGTGGTGTTCATTACTTCGAGCTATGGCCTCGGTGAAATGGTGGTGCAGGGCGCGGTAAATCCTGATGAGTTTTATGTATCCAAATACTGTTTGCAGAATAAAAAACCGGCGGTGTTGCGTCGCGGGCTCGGCACCAAGGCTGAGAAAATGATTTTTGGCTCGGCGGCATCGGCGGGTAAATCGGTGGAGACAAAACCGGTTGATGTTGCGGATCGTGAGCGTTTTTCTCTCACCGATGCGGAAGTCGAAGAACTCGCCAAATACGCTGTAGCGATTGAGGCGCATTACGGTCGTCCGATGGATATTGAGTGGGGCAAGGACGGCGGCGATGGCAAGCTCTACATCTTGCAAGCGCGGCCTGAGACCGTGAAATCGCAAGAGAAACATGCGGACGTATTGACGCGTTATCGCATGAAAGGCACCGGCACCAAAATCGCCGAAGGCCGCGCCATTGGTGGCAAAGTGGGCATTGGTCCTGCGCGTGTCATCAAGGATGTGTCGGAAATAAATCTGTTCCGCGAAGGCGATGTGATCGTCACCGACATGACCGACCCGAACTGGGAGCCGGTGATGAAAAAAGCGGCAGCGATTATCACCAATCGCGGCGGTCGTACTTGCCACGCGGCGATCATTGCGCGCGAATTGGGTGTGCCCGCCATCGTCGGTTGTGAAGATGCGACGCACGTCATTAAAGACGGCGAAATCATTACAGCAAGCTGCTGCGAAGGCGACACCGGCCACATCTATCGCGGCAACGTACCGTTTGAAATCATCGAAGTCTCGCTCGACAAAATGCCGGAGATTCCGGTGAAGATTGCGATGAACGTTGGTAATCCTGAATTGGCGTTTGACTTTGCGCAATTGCCCAATGAGGGCGTGGGCTTGGCGCGGCTGGAATTCATCATCTCCAACACCATCGGCATTCATCCCAAAGCGTGTTTGGAATTTGCGAAATTGCCCGACCCACTGCGCGGCGAAGTCGCCAAACAAGCGCGTGGCTACGCCGATCCGGTGGATTTTTACGTGAAGAAAATGGTCGAGGGTGTCGCTACCATCGCCGCTGCGTTCTGGCCGAAAAAAGTGATCGTGCGTTTGTCCGATTTCAAATCAAACGAATACCGCAACCTCATCGGCGGCCCGCGCTACGAGCCCACCGAAGAAAATCCAATGTTGGGATTCCGTGGTGCATCGCGCTACATCGCGCAATCATTTCGCGAATGCTTCAAGCTCGAATGCGAGGCGATGAAGACTGTGCGCGACACCATGGGATTGACCAACGTGGAACTCATGGTGCCGTTCGTGCGCACCCTCAAAGAAGCCGATCAAGTGCTTGCGATCATGAAAGAGTTTGGCTTAGAGCGTGGCAAGAACAGTTTGAAGATTGTGATGATGTGCGAGATTCCGTCCAACGCAATTTTGGCCGATGAATTTTTGGAGCGCTTCGACGGATTCTCGATTGGCTCGAATGACATGACGCAAATGACGCTCGCGTTGGATCGCGATTCCGGCCTAGTGATGGACGCCTTCGATGAGCGCGACCCTGCCGTAAAACGCATGCTCTCACTCGCCATCCAAGCCTGCCGCAAAGCCAATAAATACGTGGGCATTTGCGGCCAGGGGCCGTCGGATTATCCTGATCTTGCCGAATGGCTGATGAAGGAAGGCATTGAGTCGATGTCGCTAAATCCCGATACGGTGGTTGAGACTTGGTTGCATTTGGCGAAAGTGAAGTAATGCTCAATTGGCAATTCGCCCGCTTCGACGACCTGCCGATTCGCGATTGGTATGCCGCATCGAGCGCACGCATCGACGTGTTCGTGATGGAGCAGAACTGCCCGTTTCAGGACAACGATGGCGCGGATTTATTGTCGTGGCATTTGCTTGGCTGGGATAATTCATCGCATGAATTGGCGGCGTACTGCCGCATTGTTGATGCGGGCGTGAAGTTTGAGCTGCCCTCGATTGGCCGCGTGGTCACGCCGCTAAAATTTCGCGCGCAGGGATGTGGCAAGTTGCTGATGGCCGAGGCGGTGCGGCGGCACGAGATGTTGACGCCGGGGGTGGCGAATCGGATTGGCGCGCAGCAACGGTTGGAAAAGTTTTATCAGGGGTTCGGGTTCGTGACGGATTCGGCGATGTATATCGAGGATGGGATTCCGCATGTGGAGATGGTGCGGGGGTAGTTGTCATCCTCAAAAAAATGACTGTCATCCTGAGCGTAGCGAAGGATCTGGTTGCAACGAAGTGTGGTGGTGGCGGCGTAGCGACCAGATTGTTCGGCGCAAAAGGCGCTCCTCAGAATGACGGAAAATGACTGTTATCCGGAGCTACGCGAAGGATCTGGTTGCAACGAAGTGTGATGGTGGCGCGTGTAGCCACCAGATTCTTCGTCGCAAAAAGCCGCTCCTCAGAATGACGCAAGTTTATTGAGCAACCGAAAATGGCAAAGCGAAGACACACCATCCTCATCACCGGCTTCACCCCCTTCGGCGGCGAGCGCACCAACCCTTCATGGGAGATCGCCAAGGCACTGCCGAAAACGCTGCACGGCCACCGCATCGAAACGCTCCGTGTGCCCACCGAATTCAACAAATCCATTGCCGTCGCCACCAAAGCCATCGACAAACTTGAGCCCGATATCGTGCTCTGTCTCGGTCAGGCGGGTGGGCGCTCGCATCTGACGGTCGAGCGCGTGGCGATCAATGTCAGTGACGCCTGCATCGCCGATAACGCCGGTGCGCAGCCCATCGACACGCCGATTCACGCGACCGCAAATGCGGCCTATTTCTGCACGCTGCCGATCAAAGCGATGGTCGATGGCATGACCAAAGCGGGCATCCCCGCCGAGGTTTCCAACACCGCCGGAACCTTCGTCTGCAACCATCTCATCTTCGGCGTGCTGCATCACATCGCGGAGAAAAAACTCACCACCCGCGCAGGCTTCATGCATGTGCCTTACCTGCCTGCGCAAACGATTCACCTCGCTGATACGCCGTCGATGTCATTACTGACGATGATCGAAGGCACCAAAGCGGCGATAATTGCCGCCATCAAACACCACGCTGATGTGAAGCGCATCGGCGGCGCACTTCACTAGGAGCCACACTCATGAGCAAAGTCTACGCAGACGCAAAATCCGCCCTCGCTGGCGTGTTGAAAGACAACATCACCATCGCCGCCGGTGGCTTTGGCCTATGTGGCATTCCCGAGCATCTCATCCAAGCCGTGGTCGATTCCGGCGTGAAGGGACTCACGATTGCGGGCAACAACGCGGGGGTCGATGACTTCGGCATGGGGCTGTTGTTGAAGACGCGGCAAGTGAAAAAAGTGATCGCGTCCTACGTCGGCGAGAATAAAGAATTCGAGCGGCAAGTATTAGCTAATGAACTCGAATTACAACTTGTCCCGCAAGGCACACTCGCGGAAAAATTTCGCGCAGGTGGCGCCGGCATTCCCGGTTTCTACACGCGTACGGCGTACGGCACCAAGCTCGCGGAAGGCAAACACACGCATACCTTCGACGGCAAAGAGTTTGTGTTGGAAGAGGCGATTGTCGCTGACGTCGCTATCGTCAAAGCATGGAAAGGCGATAAGGCGGGCAACTTGGTGTATCGCATGACCACCCGCAACTTTAACCCGATGATCGCCACTTGCGGCAAAGTCACCATCGCCGAAGTGGAAGAGTTGTTTGAAATCGGCGAACTCGATCCCGATCAAATTCACACACCGGGTATTTTTGTCGATCGCATCATCGCGGGCGGCAAGTTTGAAAAACGCATTGAATTTCGTACGCTGCAAGGTGCCGCGTCGAAAAAAGATTCGCCGATTCGCGATGTGATGGCCAAGCGCGCCGCGAAAGAATTGCGCGACGGTTATTACGTGAACCTCGGCATTGGCATTCCGACGATGGTGGCGAATCACATTCCTGATGGCATGAACGTGATTCTGCAATCTGAAAACGGCTTGCTTGGTATTGGCCCGTTCCCGACTGAGGCGACGGTCGATGCTGACCTCATCAACGCAGGCAAACAAACCATCACCACGCTGCCCGGTTCTAGCTTTTTCTCCAGCGCCGATTCATTCGGCATGATTCGCGGCGGGCATATTGATCTGTCGATTCTCGGTGGCCTCGAAGTGGCCGAGAACGGCGACCTCGCCAACTGGATGGTGCCCGGCAAGATGGTCAAAGGGCCAGGTGGCGCGATGGATTTGGTGTCCGGCGTGCGGCGCGTGGTGGTGCTGATGGAGCATACGGCCAAGGACGGCACGCCGAAAATTCTCAAGCGATGCTCACTGCCGCTCACGGGGAAGGGCGTGGTCAATCTCATCATCACTGATCTTTGCGTGTTTGAAGTTGAGACGGGCAAGGGGTTGGTGCTGACGGAATTGCATCCGGGAGTGACATTAGAAGATGTGAAGGCGAAGACGCAGGCGGCGTTTCGGGTGGGGTTGTAGGTAGTTTTCGAAATTCGCGGTACCGGTTCGTTGTGGATGCGTTGCCTGCATTTCGGCGGATCTCATCCCGAAGCAAACGAAGAACGCCGCAACGACATCACCCCATCGCCAACGCCCCAATCCCCAACACCATCCCAATCGCAGCAACACTGCGCCGCGTCGCATCGCCTTCCTTCAACACATGCGCGCCCAGTAGTGCCGCGAATAAAATCGACAACTCGCGCGCCGGAGCCACGTAGCTCACTGGCGTGAACACCATCGCCGTAAGCACCAGAATGTACGAGAGTGGGCTCATGATGCCGATCGCGATAACCAGCGCGCGATGCTCGCGCCACGCGCGTGCCATCGCGCCGGGTTCGCGCATGCGCGCCATCGGTACCATCATGGTGATGCGCGTCAGGTTCGCGCCCCAGTCGAACAAAATCGGCGGGATTAAAAACACCGCGACGCCTTGTTTGTCCCATAGCGTGTAGCAAGCGATCATGCTGCCGCATAGCAGCGCAAAACCCGCGCCCGCTTTGGCATCGCGGCCGAATAGCTTGGCGGGATTGCCGGTGAGTAACAGTGCAGAGACGCCGATCAACAACGCGCCACACACCGCGATCCACGACATGCGCTCACCGAGAAAAAGTGTCGCCGCGACAATCGTGAGCAGCGGCCCCGTCGCCCGCGCGAGTGGGTACACGACTGACAAATCACCGCCGCTGCGATATGCCCGATCCAGCAACAAAAAATACGCGAGATGAATCACCCCGCTACTCATCACCATGCCGATCTGCGGCCACGTGAAACGAAATCCCTGCGCGATGAAATACAGCGAAATGGGGGTGAGGGCGATCGTCGCGACTACGGCCGAGAGCGTCAACACGCCGATGCCGCCACCACTTTTTTTCAGCAGGTAGTTCCACGCGGCATGCAGCATCGCGGCGGTGAGGACGAGGGTGAGGGCGAAGGTGCTCATCGAATCACGAGTGCCTTCGTGAAGGCAACTGCGGTAGGGTGGGCAAAGCGAAGCGTGCCCACGTTTTGCAGTCGCGTGGG
>JAYTVA010000084.1:0-1537 GCA_043744255.1 Burkholderiales bacterium
TCGGCTTTCATCACATCCGACACCTGATTCGATACTGCCGCCGAGCCGAGGCCTTCGAGCAATGCCGCGACCGAAGAGGCATGGCACAGGCGCGTGCAATGGTCGACGTTGTTGCTGCCGAACCCTGTGCGCACCAGCTTCTGGAACAGATACGCTTCTTCGTTGGTGCCTTTGGCCGAGCCGAAACCGGCCAGCGACTGCTTGCCTCTGGTGTCGCGCAGCGCGCGGAATTTCGCTGCCGCCAAATCGAGCGCTTCGTCCCACGAGGCTTCGCGGAAAATCTCGGAGACCTTGTCCGGGTCCATCACAAAATCACCCGACTTCGGTGCGCCGTCGCGGCGGATCAGCGGTTTGGTGAGACGCTGTTTGTGATGCACGTAGTCAAAACCATAACGGCCCTTGACGCACAGACGGCCATGGTTTGACGGGCCATCGCGGCCCTCGACGTGGAGAATCTTGTTGTCTTTGACGTTGTAGGTGAGCTGGCAGCCAACGCCGCAATACGGACACACTGAGTCAACCTTCTTGTCGATTACCGACAAGCCCACATTGCGGGCCGGCATCAGCGCACCGGTCGGGCAGGCCTGCACGCACTCGCCGCAGGCGACGCAGCTCGATTCGCCCATCGGATCATCGAGGTCAAACACGATCTTCGACTGGTCGCCGCGCATTGCGTAGCCGATCACGTCGTTCACTTGTTCTTCGCGGCAAGCACGCACGCAGCGGGTGCATTGAATGCAAGCGTCAAGATTGACGGCGATGGCCGGATGCGACAAATCAGCGAGCGGTGAATTGAGCCGCGACGCGGGCGAGCCATCTGCCTTGAAATCCTTGGTCACCAACGGTTTCCGCACTTTTACGTCCATTTTCTTGACCCACAGGTCAAGCTCGGAATCCGGTGAGTAGGCGTTCTCCGGCATGTCCGAGAGCAACAATTCGAGCACCAGCTTTTGCGATTTTTCGGCGCGCTCTGAATTGCTCGTCACTTCCATCCCGGAGGTGGCGGCACGACAGCAAGAGGGCGCAAGCACGCGCTCGCCCTTCACTTCGACCACGCAGGCGCGGCAGTTACCGTCGGCACGCATGCCGTCGCTATAGCAAAGATGCGGAATCGCCACGCCCGCGCGCTTGGCGGCGTTGAGGATCGATTCACCGTCAAACGCTTCAACCGTCTTGCCGTTGAGTTTGAACTCCACCACTTCCTGCGGTACTTCGTGTTTGTTGGGGGCGTTCATTTAAGCGACCTCGTGGGAAAAATATTTGGTGACGCAACGAATCGGGTTGGGTGCAGCCTGGCCGAGCCCGCAAATGGACGCATCGCCCATGACCACGCTCAAGTCTTCAAGTGTGTCCTGATCCCAGCGTTCCGCTTCCATCAGGTGCGCCGCCTTCGCGGTGCCGACGCGGCATGGCGTGCACTGGCCGCACGATTCATGCTTGAAAAAATTCATCATGTTTTTGGCCGCGTCGCGGGCGCGATCGTGATCCGACAGGACCATCACGGCCGCTGAACCAATGAAGCAGCCGTGCGCTTGCA
>JAYTVA010000085.1:0-17927 GCA_043744255.1 Burkholderiales bacterium
GGCGGCGCGAATTTTCACGACCTTGCAATCGCTGGCCGCCGTGATGGTGGCCGAGCGCGGGCTGGTGCGTTTGGCGAGATAGGCCATTTCGCCGAAGCAGTCGCCGGTGCCGAGCACATTGAGCAATCGTTTGCCGCGCATGACCTTGACTGAGCCTTTGATGAGAATGAAAAACGAATCGCCTTTGTCGCCCTCTTTGATGAGTACCGTGCCCGCTGGAAAGCTGCGCGCATGGCAGAGTTGCAGCACTTCCCACAATTCGTTTTCGGCGAAGCTCTGAAAAAAAGTTAACGCCTGCAACTGGTGGAATAATTCTGGTTCGGAAATGTCGGCTTCTTCGGTTTGCGGCGGCACTTGGTCTTCGCTCCACGCAGCGAGTGCTTGGCCGAATTTTTCCCACGTGGCGAAGCGGTGCTCGGTGCTTTTTGCCATCGCCTTATTGACGATTTCAATCAACGCGATTGAGAGGTCAGCGCGGAACTCACCAATCGGTTTGGGTTCGTGATGGGCAATCTGATACTCAAGACTCGCGCGACTCCCCGCCTCGAACGGCGCGTGGCCGGTGAGAAGCGAATACATGACCACGCCCAGCGCGTACAGGTCGGATTGCATACTGGCTTTTTCACCGGCGAGAAGCTCGGGCGCCATGTACAGCGGCGAGCCCACTGCCGAAATATTTTGCTGATTGGAGCTGGTGCGAATCGACGCGCCAAAATCGGCGACTTTTACGTCGGTAGCGCCGCGCAGCAAAATATTGCCGGGCTTGATGTCGCGATGGATCAGCCCTTCCATATTGGCAAACGCAAGCGCGCGCACGCACTTGAACACAATCTCGACGACATCCTTTACGTCGAGCAAGTTGTCCGGCTTGCAATGTTTTTCAAGCGTGCCGCCTTCGACGTATTCCATCACCAGATAGCTCATCGCGCCATCGACCACCGCGTCATAAATCGACACGATATGCGGGTGAATCATCTTGCCGGCCAGCGAGGCTTCGCTCAAAAACATGATGCGATATTGCACGGCGTCTTCGTGATCTTTGAGCACGTCCGGATACATCACCTTGATGGCGACGCGACGTTTGTTGAAGCTGTCGTCGGCGCGGTAGACGGCGCTGGTCGCACCGCGCCCCAACTCGCGGATGACGCGATATTTGCCAATCATGCCGTCGGGCAGAATCACCTCACTCATGAGGCGCGCCGAGGAAACGGCGTCAGTAGATAGGTGGGTTGATTCATGCGAGTGCTCCTCCGGAATCCAGATCTATTTTTGAATTTTGTATTTCACCAAACAGGCGTTCGGCGAAACGGTTGGATGCATTTTCGCTGAATCTGTGACCAAGCGAAGTGTGTTTTGTCACGGGGCGCACAATAAAAAACCCCAGTATCTACGGGTAGTTCGAGCAATATATGCTCTGAACCGCCCGTCGATACCGGGGTTTACCTATCGGTTGCTGCTTAAAACAGACCGATGATCTTGCCGTTGTCATCCACATCAATCGCGGCAGCGCTCGGCACTTTCGGCAGGCCCGGCATGGTCATCACGTCACCGCAGACCAGCACGATGAATTCCGCGCCAGCGGCCAGACGCACTTCGCGAATCGTCAACACGTGGCCGGATGGCGCGCCGCGCAGTGACGGGTCGGTCGAGAACGAGTACTGGGTCTTTGCCACGCATACCGGATAGTGACCGTAGCCGTCTTCTTGCAGCTTCTTGATTTGGCCGCGAATTTTTGCGTCTGCCGTCACATCGCTCGCGCCGTAAATCTTGGTGGCGATGGTTTTCATTTTGTCCCACAGCGGCATCGAGTCTTCGTACACAAACTTGAAGTTGCTCTTTTGTTCGCACAGCTCGACCACCACGTTCGCGACTTCGGTAGCACCCTTGCCGCCATCGGCCCAATGCTTGGCGATCACGACCTTGCAACCGAGTTTGCCGAGACGCTCCATCAACACTTTGACTTCTGCATCGGTGTCGTGGGTGCGATGGTTCACGCTGACCACGCAAGGCAGGCCGTAGTTGTTCATCACGTTGTGCACATGACGCTCGAGGTTGACGATGCCTTTTTCGAGTGCTGCGATGTTTTCTTTCGAGACTTCTTTGACATCCATGCCGCCGTGGAATTTCAGCGCGCGGATGGTCGCGACGATCACGACTGCATCAGGACGCAGCCCCGATTTTCGGCACTTGATGTCGATGAATTTTTCTGCGCCCAGATCAGCGCCGAAGCCAGCTTCGGTGACAACATAGTCGCCGAGTTTCAGTGCGGTCTGCGTGGCGATCACCGAGTTACAGCCGTGCGCGATGTTGGCGAATGGACCACCGTGGATGAATGCGGGGTTGTTCTCGAGCGTCTGTACGAGGTTTGGTGCCAGCGCGTCTTTAAGCAACGCGGTCATCGCACCCTGGGCTTGCAAATCTTTGGCCAAGATTGGCTTTTGATCGCGCGTGTAGCCGACCACGATTTTGCTGATGCGCTCTTTCAAATCCTTGATGGAAGTCGCCAAGCAGAAAATCGCCATGATTTCCGAAGCGACCACGATGTCGAAGCCGTCTTCACGCGGGAAGCCGTTGGCCGGGCCGCCGAGTGCAATGGTGATCTCACGCAGCGCACGATCGTTCATGTCCACGACGCGTTTCCAGGTCACGCGACGCACGTCGAAATTCAATTCGTTGCCGTGGTTGATGTGGTTATCGATCAATGCCGCCAGCAGATTGTTGGCGAGCGCGATCGCCGAGAAGTCGCCGGTGAAATGCAGGTTGATGTCCTCCATCGGCACCACTTGCGCGTAGCCGCCGCCCGCAGCACCACCCTTCATGCCGAACACGGGACCGAGCGAGGGCTCGCGCAAACAGATGATGGCTTTTTTGCCGATGTGATTCAGCGCATCGCCGAGGCCGACGGTGGTGGTGGTCTTGCCTTCGCCAGCGGGCGTGGGCGAGATTGCCGTGACCAAAATCAGCTTGCCGTTTTTCTTGCCCTTCAGGCTATCGACGTAATTCAGCGATACCTTCGCCTTGTATCGGCCATACGGGTCGAGGGCTTCGTCAGGAATGCCGAGCTTGGCGGCGATGTCCTGAATCTTGACCATCGTGGATTTTTGGGCGATTTCGATATCACTTAACATGCAATAGTCTCCTTGGGGTGCGGCTGAAATTAGCGAAAAAACTGAACGAAAAATCTGGGTGGAAAATCTGTGCAGAAGTCTAAGCGTTAGCAATGCGGTTCGGCGAACTGCGCAGCGGGTAGCGAGCATCGTCCCAACTGCTCGCGCAAGATTTAGACCGCAAATTTTTTTAGAGAAATTTACAGGCAAAGTATGAAACTTCGACCCAGACTTCAGCCTTGATGGTGGTCAACTGGCGCGATCCGAAACACCGGTTTTACCCCGTCGTTTCACTGTGAAACTATGATTATTGATTCATATCAACACGATTACCATGATCGACCAATTTGAACAGACCATTCGCAGCCATCCCGGCGTCATCCGCGTGCAGCAAGCGCTGGCGTTGGCTGGGCATCTCGAACCCATCATCATCATGCGTGAAGCCACCCATACCGCGCAGGCGGCGGCCGACGCACTCGGCTGCACGGTCGGCGAAATCGCCAAGTCGATTATTTTTCACAGCGCCAGCGAGCGCGCGGTGTTGGTGATCACCAGCGGCAAAAATCGCGTTGATGAGAAGAGAGTCGTCGCGCTCGTGGGCGAAAAAATCGGCAAGGCCGACGCCGATTTTGTACGTGCGCAAACTGGCTTTGTCATCGGTGGCGTGTCACCACTTGCACATGCGACGGCACCGATTGTGTTGCTCGACGAAGACTTGCTGGCTTACGCGCACGTCTACCCTGCCGCTGGGCATCCGAACACGATGTTCAAAATTGCGCCCACGCTGTTGGTGCAACTTGCGTGCGCCAGAGTCGCTAACATTCGCAGTGAAAAATGAAGGAAAACCATGCACGCTAACGAACAATTGATTCGCGATTTTTATGCCGCATTCGCCGCGCGCGACGCCGCCGCGATGGCACGCTGCTATCACCGCGACATCGCGTTCACTGACCCCGCGTTCCCGATGTTGCGTGGCGATGAGGTGAGCGCGATGTGGGCGATGCTGACCGCACGCGCGAAGGGCGATTTCGAGATCATCTTGGTTGAGGCGTCGGCTGACGCCAGCGGTGGCCGTGCGCGCTGGGAAGCGAAGTACACGTTCTCGCAAACCGGGCGCTCCGTGCACAACAAAATTGATGCCGCGTTCGCTTTTCGCGACGGCAAGATCGTGCGTCACGTGGATCGTTTTTCGTTTTGGCGGTGGGCCGCGCAGGCATTGGGGCCGGCGGGCGTGTGGTTGGGCTGGGCGTGGCCGCTGAAGGCCGTGGTGCGGCGCAAAGCGAAGGCCACGCTCGCCGGATTTATAGAGCGTGGTGATTTCCCGCGCCCCGGTTAGCGTGCTACTTTACGGCACCCAACAATGGGTGCTGCGAAAAATAGGTTGCCCACAGGCCGCGCACTTCGCGCTCTGCCTCGCGATTTGCCGAATCGAGCGCCACACGCGCGTCTTCGGCCGCTGTTTCGTACGCTTCCGCTTCGCGCACGCGATTCATCTTTCGATAGCACGCGGCGAGGTGAATCTGTGCTGCGCGGTGCATCACCCGCAGCTCGGATTGCCGCGCGGTTTCTGCCGCAATGCGTAGACGCTGCTCGGCGCGCTCCAATTGACCAGTCGCTGATTCAATGCGCCCCAACAGCATCTCCGTGTTCACAATCTGGCGCGTGTGCCGCTGCGCATAGGCAAGCTCCCTTGCATTTTGCACATGCGGACGCGCCGACTCCAGCACGCCGAGGTCAAAAAAATCCTGTGCCAGCACCACCGTTGCATCGGCAATATCGAGTTGGCTACCATTGTCCATTGCATCATTGAGCGCGTCCTGTGAGTAGCCGATGGTGCGACGGCGTGCTGCCTTCGCCGCCACCTCGTCGCCTGCTTCGCTATAGGCGAGCCCGCGAACACGATTGAGCGCGGCCAGATTGCTGGTAATCGCTGTCAGGTGTTGTGGTCGATTGGCGTCGTGCAGGCATTGGCGCGCCGCGTTTAGCTCCGTTTCGCCCTCGTCAAATCGTCGCTGATCGCCGAGCGTGAGCCCCAGCGCATTGCGGGTACGCGCTTCAAGAAAGCGGTCGTGCGTACGATCAGCGATGCCGAGGCAACTGCGCAATACTTCTTCGGCAAGATCAAAAATCTGCAAGTCGCGACAGACTGCTGCGAGTGAAGTCAACACGTGCCCCATGCCCACGTAATCTGGCACTTTGGTGTAGCTGTCATATGCATCAATCCCGCAGGCAATCGCCATCAAGGCGTCACCACGTACCCGATGGCACAGCGTCGCGGCCGCCAGCGCCGCCGCGCGCGATGCGTGCAAGCTGTGGGCGTGTGCAAGTGCAAGGCAGGCGCGGACCGCAGCGAGGCCGTCGAGCGGCATTTCCGCATGGGCGTATTGCAGTGCCAGATCGGCCAGTGTGGCCGCGCGTGCCGACGGGTGCGCGCCCGCCGCTTGGCTTTCTACCAGCCGCTTGAGACGATTGATTTCGTCGAGCGCGCTCATGCGCGTGCTGCGCACGAATCGTAGGCAATACTGTGGAGCGATACGTACTGCGTACCGGGAATGAGTAGTGATTTCATGGGTGGGCAACGACGGGGAGCCGTAACGTCGCCGAAATTCGTGCCGCTGTCAATAATCGTGACTTGCCTGCCGCTGCTTGGCACGACTAAAACTACTCGGCGGTGCGCGCAGTGCGTAACATGATGGCGTTACCGACCATCGACAATACGACGCCGATCGTCGTCAACAGTCCCCACGAAAATTTCTCAAAAAAGAACGACACCACTAACGCAACAATCGGTGTCATCACCCCCACGTAAGCCACGCGCGCCGCACCGATGCGCGACATCAGCGTGAGGTAGCAGGCAAAGGTAATCACCGAACCAAACAGTGCCAAATAAACGAGTACCAACAGATACGGTATGGTCGGCGTGAATATCAAGGACTTGCCGCTCACCACACCGATTACGAGTGCCGTGACACCGCCATAAAACATGCCCCAGGCCATGCTTGTCCAGGTGGAATAGCCGAGGCGTTGCGTGCGGGTCGCCACCATCGATCCGACACTCGACAGCAATACCGACACCACCGCAAACGCCGCGCCCAGCGTGGCGTTCCGGCTTACTGCCACCTTGCTGAACTCGGGCCAAAACACGCACGCAATGCCCGCGATACCAAACGATGCCGCTACCGCAACGCGCATGGTCATGACGGTGCCAAAGAAAATTCGCGCCGCGACCATGTTGATCATCGGGCTCGCGGAATAAGCGATAGCGACCATGCCGGAGACGATGTAGGTCTCGGCGTAATAGACGGCGATGTAGCTGATCGAAAACATCGCGATGCCGAACAACGCGAGATCGACATGCTCACGCGGCGTGAAGCGCAATGGCAATTTACGGATTCGACAAAACGCGAACAGGATGAACGAAGACAGCAAAAAACGATAACCGACCGACACCTCCTGCGCGACCTCACCGAGTTGGTAGGTGATGGCGAGCCAAGTGGTGCCCCAGATCAGCACACATGCGACGAACAGTTGCAGATTGGAAAACGGCATTTGTGAACCGAGAGAGGGATGGCGCGGATCAACACCGCTGTAAATGAGGTTGCGAAGCTACCTGACATCAATGCAACCAAGGAGTGAAACGTAGGGGTGCTACGCAACCCGACCTACTGGCAATCACGTCACTTGTTGATGCCCAACTGCGACAACACAAACGAATACGTAAACGCTAACTCCTTCAGATAGTCATAGCGACCTGACGCGCCGCCATGTCCCGCGTCCATATTGGTTTTCAAAAGCAGCGGATTGGTGTCGGTTTTCAAGGTGCGCAATTTCGCCACGTATTTCGCGGGCTCCCAATACATCACCTGCGAATCGTTGAGTGAGGTCTCAACGAGGATTGCGGGATACGCCGCTTTTTTCAGATTGTCATAGGGCGAATAGCTGCGCATGGTTTTGTACGCAGGCTCTTCGTTGGGATTGCCCCACTCTAAATATTCACCGACTGTGAGCGGCAGCGACGCATCGAGCATGGTGTTCATCACGTCCACAAACGGCACTTGCGAGACCACCGCCTTGAACAAATCCGGGCGCAAGTTCGTCACCGCGCCCATCAACAGCCCGCCGGCACTGCCACCATTGATGACCAGTATTGAGGGTGCCGTATATTTCTGCGCGACCAGATGATCGGCAGCGGCGATGAAGTCGGTGAAGGTGTTCATTTTTTTCATCAGCTTGCCGTCGTCGTGCCACTGCTTGCCCATTTCGCCACCACCACGGATATGCGCAATCGCAAACACGAGGCCACGATCCAATAGCGCGAGGCGCGAGGAACGGAACGAGAGCGGCAGCGAAAGTCCATACGAGCCATATGCGTAGAGCAAGGCGGGCTGCGGCGTTCCAGCCACCCGCAACGATTTTTTGTAGACCAGCGAGATGGGCACCTGCACGCCATCTTTGGCCGGTGCCATGATGCGCTCGACTTGGTAATCGTTGGGGTTGTAGCCGCCCAACACCGGTTGCTGTTTTTTCAGCGTGCGCGCGCGCGTGGCGATGTCGTAGTCAAACACCGAATTGGGCGTCACCAGCGAGCCGTAGCTGAAGCGATACTGGGTGGCGTTGAATTCGGCGTTGGTGCCCGGTGACGCGTCATACGCGGCTTCCGGAAAACCGATCTCGTGCGGGGCGAGCGTCTTCGCATCGAATACACGCAACCGCGGCAAGCCGCCCTTCTTCTCAACGGCCACAAAAAAATCCTTGAACAGATCCACGCCATCGAGCTTCACGTCCGCGCGATGCGCGATCACCTCCTGCCACTGTTTCACATCCGCTTTGCCCAATGGTGCTTTCACCAGACGATAGTTGCGCCCGGTGTCGTTGGTGGTGATAAAAAATCCGCTGTCGTGATGGTCAACTTCGTACTTCACGTTCTCGCGGCGCGGCAAATAGACCTCGAAATTGGCGGCTGGGTTATTTGCATCCAAGAGACGCTGCTCAGTGGTCTCGGACGATTCACTACTGGCGATGATGTAGGCGCGGCTACGCGTGCTGCTTACGCCGAGGTTATAGAGTTCATCCTTCTCCTCGTACACGAGCGTGTAGTCCTTGGTGCCGAGCACGTGGCGGTAGAGTTGGTTTGACCGCTTGGTGGTGGCATCTTCGGTCACATAGAAAATGGTTTTGTTGTCGGCCGCCCACGCGAGCGAGGTGACGCGCTCGGCCCGGTCTGCGAGCAGCGCACCGGTGTCGAGATTTTTGAAGTACAGCGTGTATTGACGAAAGCCCGTGAAATCGACTGTGTACGCCAGCCACTTACTGTCCGCGCTCACAGCCCGATCACCGATGGCCATAAATTTTTGCCCGACCGCGAGCGCGTTGCCGTCGAGAATGACTTCTTCTTTCGCGTCATTGCCGCCCTTGTGCCGCGTGTAGATTGCATACTGCTTACCCTCTTCGTTGCGCGAGTTGTACCAATAGCCACGCATCAGGTAGGGCACATTGTCGTCGGTCTCTTTGATGCGCGAGAGCATGTCCTTGTAGATCTGATCCTGAAACGGCTTCAAGCCACCCAACACCGATTCGGTATACGTGTTTTCGGCGTTGAGATAGTTGGTGACATCGGGGCTCGATTTTTCGCGTAACCAAAAATAATCATCAACGCGCACATCACCGAACTTCTCAAGCGACTTGGGGATTTTTTTTGCGACCGGGGGCTGTGACATGGTGGGGGAAACCTTGGCGATGGATTTGTCTTCGGTGGGTGCCGACGTGTTGGTCGCACAAGATGCGAGTGCGGCGACGGTGAAGATGGTGAAGATAGTGAGCAGCGGACGGGTGAGCATGACGCCCTCGGTGGGATGGAATGGGTCAATTATAGGACGGTGCCGCGCCGCCACCGGCACGCGCTGAAACGATTTGATACACCTTGCACTCTGCTCTGCGTAAACATTGCGCAGATGCTGCCGTTATTTGAGCATGGTCGCCATGCGTCGGCCATCAATCGAAACCAAACTCACTCAAAAGGACGTCTCATGAATACCAAACTCTTCACCGCAGGCTTGCTTTCCATTGCCATCGTCGCGCTATCGCAGGGCGCATCGGCACATACCAACACTCCCAACATCGACAAGCGCGAAGCCAATCAACAAAGCCGCATCCAGCAAGGCGTCGCCAGCGGCCAGTTGACCAAGCGCGAATTGAATCGCCTCGAAAATGGGCAGGCACGCGTGCAATCGGCTGAGGCCATTGCCAAAGCGGACGGCAAGGTCAGCAAGAAAGAACGCGCGCGCTTACAGCGCATGGAAGACAAACAGTCCGCACGCATCTTCAATGAAAAACATGATGCACAGAAATCAGTCGCGCCTGCGACCAAATAGTTGCCACGCCAGCGACCAAGGCATGGTTGCGCGCGTTCGGCAGCGCCCGGCTCGGTGGTCGCGAGCCGAGCGCGTTTGGTAGACTGGCGTATCTTTTTTGCCGATGAGTAGCCCCATGTTTCAGCAATCGTCTCTCAGCGCAGACGCTAAAGTCAAAGGCGAGTTTTACCGCGACCTCAATCAGCAACTCGCCGGGTTACTAAACGGCGAGCGCGATCTGATCGCCAACACCGCAAATTTTTCGTCACTCGTGTTCTTGATGCTCGCTGACTTGAATTGGGCGGGCTTCTATTTTATGCGCGGCGATCAGCTCATCCTCGGCCCATTTCAAGGCAAACCCGCCTGCGTCAAAATCCCCGTAAACCCCAGCCCGCGCGGCGTTTGCGGCAATGCTGCATTTCATCGCAAAACGTATGTGGTGCCCAATGTGCACGAATTTCCGGGGCATATCGCCTGCGATTTGGCATCGAATGCGGAGATCGTGATTCCGCTAATCGTGAGTGGTCGCGTGATCGGTGTATTGGATATTGATAGCCCGATGCTGAATCGGTTTGACGCCGACGATCAGGCGGGGTTGGAAGCGTTGGTGGCGACGTTAATTGGGGCGACCGATTTCGATTAGGATTGGCGCTTCATCGTTCATGCTCCATCGCTGCGTGTTCGTGGCTACAATGCCCCACCATTCTCCTCTTGCATTGCTCACCTCACGTCGCACTCATGCCACCGCTAAACGTACTCACGCAATACCTGATTCCCAAACAAGCGCTCACCGCACTCGCCGGCAAATTCGCCAGTGCGGCGCTCGGCGGCACCACCACGCGGGTCATTCGCTGGTTCATCGCGCGCTACGGCGTCAACATGAGCGAGGCGTTGAATCCGGACATCGCCAGCTACCCAACCTTCAATGATTTTTTCACGCGCGCGTTGAAACCCGATGCGCGTCCGCTCGCGACCGCTGATTGGATCTGCCCGGTTGACGGCGCAATCAGCCAATTCGGTGCCATTGAAAACGAGCAAATTTTTCAGGCCAAAGGACATCACTACACCACCACGGCATTGGTGGGCGGTGACACAACCCTCGCCGCCGAATTCACTAACGGCCATTTCGCCACGCTCTATCTGAGCCCCAAGGACTACCACCGCATCCACATGCCCTGCGATGGAAAACTCACACGCATGATTCATGTGCCCGGCGATTTGTTTTCGGTGAACCCGACCACTGCACGTGGTGTGCCGGGTCTGTTCGCGCGCAACGAGCGTGTGGTGTGTGTGTTCGATACCGCGCATGGGCCGTTCGTGTTGGTGCTGGTGGGAGCGACCATCGTCGGCAGCATGGCAACGGTGTGGCACGGCATGGTCAACCCGCCGCGCGTGGGCGAGATTCGCGATTGGCGTTACGCAGACAAAAACATCACGCTGAAAAAAGGCGATGAGATGGGGCGCTTTTTGTTGGGATCAACGGTGGTGATGTTGTGGCCGAAGTCGGCGCTGACATTCAACGCGCAATGGGCACCCGCAGGGGCGATTCGGCTGGGTGAGGTGATGGGCGTATGGCAGTAACTCCGCGGTTTTTCAACTACAACAAATCCCATTTATTGCCGTATAGACCGACAAACACGGCAACCGTTGCAGACGCATCATCGCGGGCAACGCGTACTGAGCGTTTTGCAGCGCCGAGCGCGGTGTCTTTGCGGAGCGCAAAGCCGCGTATGGTCGTGGACTAGCGGAAAGCTTCGTCGTCAGCGCTGACGAGCAGCGAAGTCAGAGCGGTGGCTTGCTGCATGGGCATGCGGGTTTATGTGCTACAAAACTACTGCGCCAATTCCGCACTCTTGCGAATATGCAAAATCGCCTCGTCGCGTCGGCCAATGCGCTCCATCAGCCGCGCCAGTGCCATGTGTGCATCGAGCGAAGGTTTGAGTGCCACGCTGGCTTCGAGGTAGTTTTGTGCCTTGCCCCAAAGCTGCTGGCGCATGCAGAGTTTGCCGAGGGTGGCGAGCAATTCGCCATCGCGCGCGTGTTCACGTAGCCAGCGTTCGGCGCGTTCGATTTGCGCGAGGGTTGAATCTGTTTTGCAATCTGCATAGAGTGCGGCCAGCGCGCTGTCCCAGCCTTCGGCGCGGCGCGCATCGACGGTGTCCTCGATGATGGCGCGCGCATCGTCTCCCGCGCCAACGGCATTGAGCCGCTTCACCACTACTTTAACGATGCCGATGTCGGTGCGCGATTGTTTTGATACCGCTTTCCATGCGGCCAAAATCGTTTGCCGATCTGCCGGTTTTGATTTGATGAGATTGATTTCGGCATCCGTCCGAATTTGTTGCGCGGCGGCCTCCGGCATGAGGCCGGAGCGGGTGAGGGGGCCGAGGGTGGCGAGTACGTCTTCCCACGCCTTCTCGGCCATTTCGGCTTCGACTTTCATTTTTAATACGCCGGGATTTTTGGGCGCGTTTTCGGCGAGGTCTTTCAGTAGTGGCAGCGCGTCTTTGGCGCGGCCTTCGGCGAGCAGCATGTAGGCCTTTGAGGCGTCGCGCATTTCACCAGATTTCGCATCACGAATGCGTTCGAGGTACGGCACGGCTGCGTCTGAGTTGCCACCTTCGTGCGCGGCCCACGCCGCTACTGCTGCCGCAAGATCCCGTGTACCGTCATGTGCCATTTCAGCCGACATTGCCGTGCGTGCATGACGTTCGGCCTCACGAAACTGCCCAGAGAAAAGTGCTTTCATGCTGGCGTAAAGTGCCGCGCGTGATTTGGCGCGTGCGCGTTCGTGGCGCTTGGATTTGAGTGCGCGCGGTAGCCGCATGGCGCTGGTGGTTAAGCGCAGCAACGCATACATGCCGACGAAGCTGAGCAGGAACAACAGGCTGAACAGCATCACCGATAGCTCAATCCGATACGGTGGCACGACAAAGACCACGTAGCCCGAACCGTAGCGCCCGGCCAGCGCCAGCGCCACTGCAACCGCGGCCAGCACGAGTATCCAGAGTGTGTTGCGGATAGGTCGTGAAATCATGGCCGGGAAATCATCCCGCTATCTCGCCACG
Source organism: Burkholderiales bacterium (assembly GCA_043744255.1). Taxonomy (GTDB): domain Bacteria; phylum Pseudomonadota; class Gammaproteobacteria; order Burkholderiales; family Usitatibacteraceae; genus UKL13-2. The sequence goes on from JAYTVA010000085.1 coordinate 12,526, forward strand.
CGCTCACGCGCTGCACGTGCCGCACGGATCGCATTTAGGCTGGTGGTGATGTCGGGCGTGGCAATCGAGACGGGGCTGTCGGCGAGTTGCTTGAGCATTGCGATGGCATTGGTATTCACGCGGGCTTTCGGGTCGAAATATTTACTGAGCATTTCGCTGGCGCGTTTCATGTCGTCTTTGTAATTGGGCTCGTCGCGCGCGATCAGTGCGGTGCGCGCTGACAACAAACGCAGCTTCAAATTCTCGCGCACGAAATAGCTTTGCTGCGGTGAGAGCAACGACGCATCGCTGTTGTCGAGCCTGCGAATCCGCACCAGCTGTTTCATTTCAAACCACATATCCTTACCCGCGCGCACCAGCACATTGTCGCCTGCGTTGTCGGGGCGCACTTCGCGTTCGCCCGCTGAAATTGTATCGGGCAGCGCCAGCGGCAGCGTCGCCGTCAGTGCCATTAAGCTATCCAGCTTTACACTCGTGCCCTGCGTGTCCATCACCGGTACCGCCTTCAACCGTTCCATGTCCTGCGTTATCGCGCGGCGCAGTTGCACCACCTGCAATTTGTCGGCGCGCGCCAGTCGGCCATCGGCTGCTTGCAACGCGATCAACGCCGCGCGCACATTGCCCGCGAGTGTCAATTCACGGCTGGCGATGTTGAGTGTTTGTTCGACTTCGGCGAGCAGCCAATCATCCGGCGCGCGCGCGAGTTCGCGATACATTTCTTCGAGCGCCACTCGCTGCCCCTGAAATTCAGCGAGCTTGCCTTCGAGTTGCGCGACGCGATTTTGCGCGTCCCGCAAATCGCGGGTGATTTGCTCGGTGCGAATGGTGCTGTCTTTGATGGTGTTGCCCTGCTCACCGAGTTTGGTACCGACCGTTTGCTGCAACTCGTGCGCAGAGTCGCGCGCTTCCCACAAGGCACCGATGCCAAACGCCAGCGCGATCAATGCGATTAACAACGCGATGGGCGCGAACAAGGCAGCCCAGGCGCGCGGCACTTTCGATGAGATGGTGGCTGTGGGCGACGATGGTTCGGTCATGGTTTATGCAAAGATCCGGTCGGTAATTTGGGCACCTGGCAACGCAATCACATTGGATCGCATCACAGCTTCATCAGGATGACGGGCTTGAGGTAGGTGAGCGCCAACACTAGCGCGTCCGCACCCATCGGTGCCACGGCGACGCGTGTCAGTCCCATCGCGCGTACGGCACCGGCAATGCGTATGTGGGGCACCAACATCATACAACCGCTACTGACCGATGCCGAGCCGGTGTTGGTGATCAGGCTGGCGAGCGTATCCACACTCAGCACCGAAATAGCGTGAATCGTGCGCTCGGTCATGCCCGTCACCAGCCGTTCACGAGCCTCTTGCGGCAGGGTCAGCGCACGCCGTGTGTAGCAATTGAGCGAGGTCACGCGCGCGCCGCGTGCGGTGAGGGTGTCTGCCAACAGTTGGCGACCACCGCCTTCGCTCAAGCCACGCACCAGCACAAACGATTCGCCAGCGACCGCAGACAATGCCGGTAGCGCCAGCAGCCCTTCACTATCGTTGCCCGTGACCGGCACGACCGCATTGGCGATGTCTGCTTCAGCGAGCCGGGCTGCGGTCGCGTCACCGATCGCGTAGATCGTCGCCGTTTGCGGCATGCCGCCACGTCGGCTGATCGCTGGCACGCCATGATCGACCGCGTTGGCGCTCACGAAAATAATGCCGTCAGCACCCGCGAGCGCGTCCCGATCACAGTGTTCATCTATCTCTTCATTGCTCAGTGCATCAATGGCCAGCAGCGGAAACTCCAGCACTTTTGCGCCATGGCTGCGCAAAAATTCGGCGAGCACTTCGGCCTGCGCCTGCGGACGCGTGACGGCGATGGTGAGGCCATATAGTGCTTGACTAATCACGATGTCTGCTCGGGTTGCAAGGCCGCGAGCACCTCGCCGGCCCCCTGCTTCATTAACAATGCGGCCAGTGCCAAGCCGGTTTTTTCGGCGTCGGCAATCTTGCCGGTGACGGCATCGCGAATGATTTTGCTGCCATCGGGCATGGCGACAAAACCTTCCAGCCGCAATTTGCCAGCCGCAATTTGCCCGCGTCCCCCGAGCGGTACATCGCAGCTACCGGTGAGTGCGCGACCCAGCGCGCGCTCGGCATCGACAATGGCGGTGGTATGGGCGTCGGCGAACGGTGCCAGCCAAACGCCAATATCGGCGCGATCTTTGCGGTATTCGATGCCTAGTGCACCTTGAGCAATGGCGGGGATGAAGCGCGCTTCGTCGAGCGCGGTACGGATACGATTTTCAAAACCAAGTCGCGCCAAACCGGCGCAGGCGAGGATGATCGCGTCGAATTCGCCGTCATCGAGTTTGCGTAGTCGAGTGTTGACGTTGCCGCGTAGCGCTTCGATCCGTAGTTCCGGGTAGTAGTGTCGCAACTGACTCTCGCGGCGCAGGCTGGACGTGCCGATAATCGCACCCTTGGGCAACTCATCGAGCGACGCATAACGGTTCGAGACGAAGGCATCGCGAACGTCCGCACGCGCACCGACGATGGTGATGGCAAAGCCCGCTGGCAGCGTCATCGGCACGTCTTTCATCGAGTGCACGGCGATGTCGGCGCGGTCTTCCTCAATCGCGACTTCGAGTTCCTTGATGAATAAACCTTTGCCGCCGACTTCGGCCAAGGGGCGGTCGAGAATTTGATCGCCGCGCGTGGTCATACCGATGATTTCAACCTTGCAGCCCGCGTGCATTTTTCGCAATTCGGCGGCCACCCATTCGCTCTGCACCATGGCGAGGTTGCTTTCGCGCGAGGCGATACGAATCAGTGACGGGGATTTCTTGCTCATCGCGTGCCTAATTGGATAGATGAATGAATACTAGCACGCAGCCAAAGATCATAGATTTTCATAGCTAATGGCAGGTAATTTGCTGCACTGCGGTAAAATGCAACCACACGCTGCTCGTAGCGTCTAACTCTCGACGCTCACTTTAGAATCAACCCCATGGCTCTCAATCCCAACTATCCACCCCCCACCAAAGCCGTTCGTTCTGCCACCCTGCTGCCGTTCAAAACCGGCACGTACGAAGACGCGTACGAAGACGCGTACGAGGGCGCAGGCAGTAGCGAGCAGGCGCGGCTGCGCGAGATTCCGTACAACTACACCTCGTTTTCGGACCGCGAAATCGTTATGCGCTTGCTCGGCGACGATGCGTGGCAATTGTTGCTCGATCTACGCGGCGAACGTAAGACCGGTCGCAGTGCGCGCATGTTGTACGAAGTGTTGGGTGATATTTGGGTGGTCGAGCGCAATCCGTATTTGCAGGATGATTTGCTCGATAACCCGAAACGCCGCGCGATGTTGATCGAAGCGATGCGCCACCGCTTGAGTGAAATTGACAAGCGGCGCGCGATTGACGACAACGACGCCGCATCAGCGAGTAATGCCGAGCGATCCAACAACGTGGTGGTGTTGCTCCAGCGCGCGCACAAGGCGGTCGATCAATTCGAAGCCGAGTTCCGTGCGACTTGGGATCTGCGCAAAAAAGTGGAACGCCGTTTGGGCAAAGTCACGCGCCGCGACAACATCGCGTTCGATGGCTTGGCGCGCGTATCGCATGTCACCGATGCCACCGACTGGCGCGTCGAATACCCGTTCGTGATCCTGTATCCCGACACTGAAGAAGAATGCGCGCCGATGGTCAAGGCATGTATCGAGCTTGGCCTCACCATCATCCCGCGCGGCGGCGGCACCGGCTACACCGGCGGCGCGGTGCCACTCACCTGGAAGAGCGCGGTGATCAACACCGAGAAGCTCGAACAGATGAGCGAGGTTGAGTTTGTCGATCTGCCGGGCGTGGCCCGCAAGGTGGCCACGGTGTGGACCGGTGCCGGTGTCGTCACGCAGCGGGTGGCCGATGCCGCCGAGCGCGCCGGCCACGTGTTTGCGGTTGACCCCACGTCGGCCGAGGCGTCCTGCGTGGGCGGCAACATCGCCATGAACGCCGGCGGCAAGAAGGCCGTGCTCTGGGGCCCGGCGCTGGACAACCTGGCGTCCTGGCGCATGGTCACGCCCCAGGCCAAGTGGCTGGAGGTGATCCGCCTGGACCACAACCTGGGCAAGATCCATGACGCACCGATGGCCAGCTTTGAGCTGCGCTGGTTCGACGCCTCGGGCAAGGTGCTGGAGAAGACCGAGCGGCTGGACATCCCGGGTAGCGTGTTCCGCAAGCAGGGCCTGGGCAAGGATGTCACCGACAAGTTTCTGGCCGGCCTGCCCGGCGTCCAGAAAGAGGGCTGCGACGGCCTGATCACCAGCGCGCGCTGGATCGTCCACAAAATGCCGGCGCCTGTGCGCACGGTGTGCCTGGAGTTCTTCGGCAACCCGATCGAGGCGGTGCCTTCGATCGTGGAGATCAAGGACTTCTTGTTCGAGGATGCCAAAAAAGGGGGCGCCATCCTTGCCGGCCTGGAGCACCTGGATGACCGGTACCTGAAGGCCGTGGGCTATGCCACCAAGAGCAAGCGTGCGGCCTTTGGCGGCGGCCTGCCCAAGATGGTGCTGGTGGGCGACATCGTCGGCGACGACGAGGCCGCCGTGGCCCGCGCCACCAGCGAGGTGGTGCGCATCGCCAACAGCCGCTCGGGCGAGGGCTTTGTGGCCGTGAGTGCCGACGCGCGCAAGAAGTTCTGGCTCGACCGCAAGCGCACCGCGGCCATCGCCCGGCACACCAATGCCTTCAAGGTGAATGAGGACGTGGTGATCCCGCTGCAGCGCATGGGCGAATACACCCTGGGCATCGAGCGCATCAACATCGAGCTGAGCCTGCGCAACAAGTTGGCGCTACTGGACCGTCTGTCGGCCTTTGTGGGCGCCGGCCAACTGCCGCTGGGCAAGACCGACGATGCCAGCGAGATCAGCAATGCCGAGTGGCTGCAGGACAAGGTGCAGCAGGCGCTGGCCCTGCTGCAGGAGGTGCGTGGCCAGTGGCAGCACTGGCTGACCAGCCTGGATGCAGTGGCGCCGCCTGGCGCGCAAGCCGGCCAGGCCGCCCGCACCCTCTTCGACCAGCTGCAGGACCACAGCCTGCGCGCCAGCTGGAAGCTGCAGGTGCTCAAGCCCTTGCAGGCGCTGTTTGCCGGCGCGGCCTTCGTGCCGGTGGTCGACGCGCTGCGGCAAATCCACCAGGACGTGCTGCGCGGCCGTGTTTGGATTGCTCTGCACATGCATGCCGGCGACGGCAATGTGCACACCAACATCCCCGTCAACAGCGACAACTACGACATGTTGCAGACGGCGCATGCGGCGGTGGCCCGCATCATGGTGCTGGCGCGCAGCCTGGGCGGTGTGATCTCGGGCGAGCATGGCATCGGCATCACCAAGCTGGAGTTCATGACCGACGACGA
>JAYTVA010000086.1:0-17778 GCA_043744255.1 Burkholderiales bacterium
AAGGTGCGTTGCCTGCGCTACCGCACGAGGAGCACAACGTAGCAGATGCCCCAATATCGCCGCAAGATGAATGCAATGCACTTAATCAGACCTTCCTTATATGTCTATTGATGTGCAACTCTTTTCTGAGCAGTGGCGTACTAGATGTAACTTTCACCGAAAAGTTGCGTCACATGTATCTTTCGAGAGCTTGCCGCAATCGTAAGGCATCTGTCCATACCGCATTTACGGGAGTGCACTGAGCATTTGCGCCTCTCTTCGGTTCATAATTGTTTTTCCTTCTCAATTTTCTGTCAGGCACAGCAATGCTCTACCCAGAACTCTTTCGCGACCTCGAAAAATCACGCTGGAATATGGCGAGTGACATTCCGTGGGATAGCTATGACGCGCGCCTGCTCACCGACGAGCAGGCCATGACCATCAAAATGAACGCGATCACCGAATGGTCGGCGCTTCCTGCCACCGAAATGTTTTTACGTGACAACCAAGACGACAGCGATTTTTCGGCGTTCATGTCGATCTGGTTTTACGAAGAACAAAAGCATTCACTGGTGCTGATGGACTATCTCAAACGCTTCCGACCGGACATGGTGCCGACCGAGGCCGAGTTGCACGCGGTGCGCTTCCCGTTTGACCCCGCGCCTGCGCTCGAAACATTGATGCTGCATTTCTGCGGAGAAATTCGCTTGACCCAATGGTATCGCCGCGCCTCCGAGTGGCACACCGAGCCGGTCATCAAGAAAATCTACGACACGATTTCGAAAGACGAAGCACGCCATGCCGGCGCGTATTTTCGTTACATGAAGCGTGCCATCGAAATGGCCGGCACCAGTGCGCAGCTCGCGTTTGCCAAAATCGGCGTGCTGATGGCAAGCTCGGGTAAAACCGCCAAGCCGCTGCATCCCACCAATCTGCACGTCAACAAAGCGCTGTTCCCGAACGACACCGTGCAATCGCGCCTGCCGAACCCGGAATGGTTGGAACAGTGGCTGGATACGCAAATTAAGTTTGATAAGGTCTGGGAAAACCGCGTAGTCAGCGGCATTCTGAAACAGCTGTCGAATTTGTTTGATCGCTCGTTTGAAACGTCCACAGATTTGAATCGGTTTCGTAAGGAGTTGATTGCGAAAATGGGGACGAGTGGGGTGGTGACTGGCTGAAAAGCGTTTATTGGCGCGGGGTTTGGGCATTTGATGTTTTCTTGTCGCACAACAGCCGCGCTCACCAACTCACTGTCATTCTGAGCCACGCTTTATGGCGAAGAATCTCATCCGCCACAATTTCGGACGCTGCCCGCCTGCACGCGGATGAGATTCTTCGTCGCAAAAACCGACGGCGCTCCTCAGAATGACAAGTTTTATGGGTGGCGCATTTTGGCAAACACGTTTCCGTCTTTCGATTCATTGCGCCAATCAGGCTTTCCAGCAGTCGCACTGACCGCAACCCCTCCCCGCGCAGGCTCTCTCCCCCTCACGGGGGAGAGCGGGGGGAGAGGGGGCTGCCAAACGCGCCATCCCTCACCTCGAAGTAAAATCCCCCCATGCGCCCCTCCTTCGAAAATAAATTCTGCAACCCCGCCGCCCTCACCGCGCGCGCGGCCACCCTCAACAAAAAACTCGTCTTCACCAACGGCGTGTTCGATGTACTTCATCGTGGCCACGTCACCTACCTAGCCGAAGCACGCGCCCTCGGCCACTCATTGATCGTCGCGCTCAATTCCGACGCCTCCGTCAAACGCCTCGGTAAAGGCGATGACCGCCCAATCAACACGCTCGAAGATCGTATGGCCGTGATTGCAGCGCTGGAGTGCGTAAGCATAGTGACGTGGTTTGAGGAAGACACGCCGCTCGCCCGCATCATCGAATCGCGCCCCGATGTGCTGGTGAAAGGTGGCGATTGGCCGCTCGACAAAATCGTCGGTGCCAGCGAAGTGAAATCATGGGGCGGCAGCGTACACGCCATCGACTTTCAATTTGAGCGCTCGACCACCGCGACCCTCGCAAAAATCCGCAGTCCAGTCCCTTCCCCCGCCCCTGCGGGGGAAGGCTAGGACGGGGGTGCCCGCATGAGCGTACACCCGCCATTTCTCGACGCTCTGACAAGCATCGTCGGCGCAGCGAACGTCATCACCGACCCGACTGATCGCGCGCCCTACCTCACCGACTGGCGCGGAAACTACACCGGTGTCGCACTCGCCATCGTGCGCCCCGCGAATACGGAGGAAGTCGCCGCCGTCGTGCGACTCTGCGCCGACACGCGCACACCCATCGTCCCGCAAGGCGGCAACACCGGCATGGTCGGCGGTGGCATTCCTGACACCAGCGGCAAGGCAATCATCATCTCACTGCGCCGCATGAACCGCATCCGCGCCGTCGATCTCGCCAACAGCGCGATGACCGTTGACGCAGGCTGCATTCTGCAAACGATTCAAGACACCGCGAAATCGCAACAACAATTTTTTCCATTGTCGCTCGCGGCTGAAGGTAGCTGCACCATCGGCGGCAACCTCTCCACCAACGCGGGCGGCACGGCGGTGCTGCGCTACGGCAACACGCGTGACTTGGTGCTCGGCATCGAAGCGGTCACGGCCGATGGAAAAATTTGGGACGGGTTGAAGGCGCTACGCAAAGACAACACCGGTTACGACTTGAAGCACTTGCTGATGGGCGCAGAAGGCACGCTCGGCATCATCACCGGCGCTGTGTTAAAACTCTACCCCGCGCCGCAACGCACCTGCACCGCGCTGGTCGCGCTCACACGCGCCAGCGATTCGGTCACGCTACTGAAAACGATTCGCGATGCGTTGGGGGATCGGCTCACCGGCTTCGAGCTGATGTCGCGCGTGTGTCTCGATCATGTGGTGAAATATTTTCCGGCAACCGTCGAGCCGTTCGCTGCAAAGCATGCGTGGCAGGTGCTGATTGAGTTGAACGACACGATGAAGGACTCGCCCCTAGAAGATGCTTTGTCCGCCGCACTAGAACCCGCGTTTGCCACCGGCCTCATTGAGGACGCCATCATCGCCAGCAGCGACGCACAGGCCGCTGCCCTTTGGAATATTCGCGAGCAAATTCCCGAAGCCGAAAAACGCGAAGGAAAAAGCGTGAAGCACGATATTTCCGTGCCGATTTCACGCATTGGCGAATTTATCGAAAGCGCTGAACCACGCCTATTGGCGGCCTTTCCCGAGGCACGGGTGATTTGCTTTGGGCACATCGGCGACGGCAATTTGCATTACAACCTGAGCTTTCCGGGTACGCCGCCCACGCCCGCACAAAGCCAGCGCGCGAATGCCATCGTCTACAAAATGCTCGACGACATGGGCGGCTCGATCAGCGCGGAACACGGGCTGGGGCAGATGAAACGCGATGAAATTACGCGGCACAAGAGTGCGGTAGAAATGGAAATGATGCGCGCGATCAAGCACGCACTTGACCCGCTGGGGATCATGAATCCGGGCAAGGTGGTTTGATGGCTTGGGTCGCTAACTTTTAGCAAGCGCGGAAACAAGACCCGTGTCGATAAAACCGCACATCTTCCGTGATGTCCACGCAAACGATGTGGCACCGCGCCTTCCACTGGGGTTTCGCCAAAACACCAATCACCCGCTTCGCGAAGACACGCTGCACACCTTGATTACATTTCCGGGTGAACACACGATCGTCGAGTCAAAAGCGGCTCGTAAAGCGCTGTTGAAGGCAAGCGGTGACGAGAACCAACTGGTGCTAGTCGCGCATAATTTCACTTCTGAGGCGCGTGAACTGATTGAACAGCAAGGCGCAATTTTATTTGTCGATTCAGACTTCTTTTGGACGGATGCGTCGTGGAAAAACATCCGTGACAAGCAATAGTACGGCAGCGATGGTAACGGTAGGTTACGCAAGCCTCGTCCAGCCAACGCTGGAGATCGCACTGCCACAAAACGTTCGAGCCATTTACGTTGACTGAGGCATAGAAAGAAAAAATATGAGTGACTTCGAATCAGAAGACAATTTTGGCAATCCGTGGCTAGCGATCTTGATCGGAATCGCTTGTCTAGCGCTTGCTTGGTATCGCTACGCCAAAGTCGGGGCGAATCCCAACCTGATTGGCAAAGCGGCAATCGCGAACTCAGGCTTGGGACGGAAGCTGCTCATTGGCTTCAGCTTGCTCGTTGGGGCTTTCTTCATCTTCTGCGGAATCGCGAAATTGCGATCTGACGATTGAACTAGGCCGCATCGTTAGCAAGCGTAGCTCGAACCAGCGAAGCGTTTCAGGGGTGACGGTTACACATTGTTGGGAGATGCCAGCTGTCATGCGGTCAAGACACGTGACATAATTTTGTTTACCAAATCATTACGCGCCACCCCGGCGTCGCTGCGCTTGACCGGGCGACGGTTACTTCGTCGCGTTCATTGCCGCCAGCGCTTGAGCAATTACCGCTGCATTCGTCGGACGAACTATGCGCAGTTTTTCCGCACCGCGCTCAAGAAAAATCAACGTCGGCCACAGCTTCACTTTGAACGAGCGCCCCAACGTCCGACCTGCGCCATCGGCGATCTTGATGTGGCGCACCGATCCGTGTTGCGCCATCGCATCGGCAATCAACGGTTGCGCAGCGATGCAGTGGCCGCAGGTGGGGCTGCCGAATTCGAGCAGGACGTTACCAGTCAGCGCGTTGATTTCTGCGCGGAGGGGTTCGACGGATTCATAGGTGTGGTTCATGGATGGATTATCGGGGAAACTGTGGATACGCTCCCGGAATGCGCAGCGCTCCTTCGCGGACTACGCGCATCAGACGGAGTGAAGCCGAGCCGCGTGCGTAGCGCGAAAGCGATGGCTCACCGCGGAAGAGGGGTTACGCATCAGCTATGCGAGAATATCCATAAATGCCTGCAACCCAAGCAACCACGCCACGTTTGATTGATTTGCCCCACACAGGATGACCATGAATTTCACCAAACTACTGTTCGCTGCTGCCCTCATTGCGTCGGCAAACGCGCATGCGCAATCCACTCCCGCACCCTACCCCAACAAACCAATCCGCCTCGTCGTGCCGTTCACCGCTGGTGGCTCCACCGACATTCTCGCGCGTGCCATCGGCCAGAAATTGACGGAGGCCTGGGGGCAGCCGGTCATCATCGACAACGTTCCCGGCGCGGGTGGCTCCTTGGGTGCGGACAAGGTGGCGAAGGCGGCGGCGGATGGTTATACCTTGTTGATGGGGCATATCGGCACGCTGGCGGTGAATCCGTCGCTGTATCCAAATCTGCCTTATGACCCAGTGAAAAATTTTGCGCCGGTGGCGTGGATGGCGCGTGTGCCGAATGTGTTGGCGGTGCATCCGGGTGTGAATGCCAACAGCGTGCGCGAGTTCGTGGCGTTGGCGAAGGCGAAGCCAGGCCAACTTAACTACGGCTCGGGTGGCAATGGGAGTGCTGCGAATCTGGCAGGGGAGTATTTCAAATTGCAAACCGAGACTTCGATTGCGCACATTCCGTATCGCGGCACTGCGCCCGCCGTAACCGATTTGGTCGGCGGGCAAATTCAGATGGTATTCACTGGCGCACCGGCGTTGATTGGCCAGATCAAGGGTGGGCAGCTGCGCGCGCTGGCGGTGTCGAGTGTGAAGCGTATCGACGCGCTGCCGGAGGTGCCGACGATGGCTGAGGCTGGCTACAAAGATTTTGAGGCCGATCAGTGGTACGGCGTCGTCGCACCGGCTGGCACGCCTGCGCTGATCGTGGGCAAACTGAATCGCGAAATCAATGCCGCGCTGAGTTCTCCGGAAATGAAATCACGCTTGAACAACGAAGGCGCGATTGCCACGCCGACGACACCGGAAGCGTTCGGGCAATTGATCGTGCGCGAAATCGCGCGCTGGAAGCCGGTGCTTCAGGATGGACGCGTGAAGGCGGATTGAATGGCTGACTGACTGAATGCATTTCCAGATCAATAGCGGTGCCGTTCGTGCCTGTATTTGTAGATTTGTTCCTAGGCGGTCAAAGTTGCGGCCAGCCTGAAACCCTCATCCCACCTTCTCCCTCGGGAGAAGGAGCCTTCGGTGCTCCGAATGAGACGGTGGTGAAAGGTTCAGCAGTGACCAATGGCCGCGAAAGCCCTTCTCCTGAGGGACGGGGTGGCCATTCTCCGGGGCCAGAAGGGTTGGGATGAGGGTGATTCAGGCAGTATTGACCTGGAAAAGTAATGAGCTTCGCGTTCAATAAATTTCTCGCACAGAAGGAAGTCAATATGTCCACCACCCATCTCACCGGCGCTCTCACCCCCACGCCCAACGGTTCAACGTACATAAAGCCGCAAGACATCGACTGGAAGCCTTCGCAGTTCGAGGGCATCGACATCAAAGTGCTTTACGAAAACAAAGCCATCGGCGAAATGACCTGTCTGCTGCGCTGGGCGCCGGGCACCACCTTGCCGTTTCACAAACATCCGGAGATTGAGCAGTCGTATGTGATCTCAGGCTCGTTCTCGGATCACGATGGTATTTGCCGTGCGGGCGAGTACGTGTGGCGCACACCAGGCTCGATGCACGAGACGCACAGCGCCGAAGGCTGCGTGATTCTCGCGATCTACCGTAAGCCGAATATTTTTCGCAATAGCGCGGGCTTCGAGGCGGGCGGTAAACAAGTGAAGACCGATCACCAACCTTCGACGTTTAATCCGTAAGGCATTAGCGTTGGCACGAGCACCCACGCTAAACGCCGAACGCTCAACCCTCAACCTTTTGCAGGCACCGTCACGGTTGCTGGTGCGGCAGGAGCAGCCGGGCAGTCTACCGCCTTGACCGTGCTGCCCTCAAATTCGCGCTGCATGACGGTGAGGCGCGCGACCATGTTGGCATCAGGTTCGCGCACGGTGAATAAGGTTTCTTTCGTAACCAAACCGCGCGGGGTGATGACGGCTTTTCTGACGAGTGGTTTGACCTTTTTTTCCAACTCGGCGAAATGACGAATTGCCGCTTCTTCGGTCGAGAATGCACCGAGCGAGATGGCGTTGTCGCTCATGATTTGCAAGTCTTTGACACCCGCCTTTTTTAGCTTGGCGACCACGTCCGCTGCCGCTTTGCGCTCGTCGAACGCGGGAAGTGAGACGATGTATTTGCTGTATTCCTCGACGTTGCGCGAAGTGATGCGGTCACTCGCTACGCCTTCGCTGAGCGTTTTTTGCGCGCGCGTCGCCTCGGCGGACTTGACGCTGAATTCGACGCAGGCGGCGCCGCTGATGGCGTCAGTGAGTGACTTGCTCGGCGGCAATTCCGGCTTCACGCGACTTACAGCCACTACGGGGACCGAGCCAGAGACAGCAACGGGGGCGGGGACGGGGACGGGGACGGCAACAATTTTCAGCGCGTCGCGATTTACTTCACGCGGTGCCTCCGCTGAAGGTTTTGTCTCAGACAAGTAGATGTGTGTGCCAACTGCCGCGCAGCAGGTCAGCAAGAGAAAGAAAAAAAATCGAGCCATGGGGGAGTAAAGCAGTCGTTGGTCGCTGCCGCTGCGTCTACCGCTGCAGCAAAGAGCTGTTATAACCCAGCTATGCGCCGCGCGCCACTTTCGTCACGGCACGGTCAGGGTTCGGCGTGCACGCGACTTCTTTGAGAGTGCTGCCTTCGATCTCGCGCTGCTTTGCGGTCAGCCGCAGCGCTGCATTGGTGTCGATATCTCTGAGGCTAAACAGCGTTTCTTTGACGACAGGGCTGCGCGGTGTGATGGTCGCGGCCTTGACCAATTCAGCCGCCTTTTGCACCAGACCCTTCTGGTGAAAGGTGGCCGCCTCTTCGCTGGCAAACGCACCCAGCGCGATGCCGTTGTTACTCATGACCTGTAGTTCCTTGATACCCGCTTTTTTAAGTTGTGCAACCATATCAATGGCTGCTTTGCGACTCGCGAGCGGCGGCAAGGCAATTAAATACTTGCTGAATTCTTCAATATTGCGGCGCGACACACGCTCACTGACAGCGACCTCAGCAATAGCGGCTTCAACGAGTGGCACGTTCGCCGGGCTCACCGCGAAATCCATACAGACTAAAGGACGGCCAGCGTCGTTTGCTTTTTTCGCCGCCGGTGCGGATGGCGCCTGACGCGTACCAACCACCGACGAGACAATTTTTAGCGCGTCAGGATTGATCTCGCGCGGCAGCGCAGCGGGCGGTCTGGTTTCGGCCAGATAGATGTGCGTGCCAAATGCGACGCTCAGTAGCAGCAGAAAAAAGAAGCTAAATCGAGCCATGGAGAGTGAAATTTCTAGGTGGTTGCGCGTGTGGAGCTAATTGTTTTGGGATAGGCGAAGCAGACCTTCCATCACCAGATTATCGTGGATTGCGACTGGCAAGGCTAATTTTTGTGCAATTTCATGCAGCGCGCCGCCACTGCCCACACAGATGGGCGTCGTCCCCACTCGTTCGGCCAAGTGCGCGTACATGCGCGCAATGCCGCCTGCACACGCCTCGATGGCACCGGTGGCAATGGCGTCTTGCGTGGACTGCGGAAATAGGTGATGCGCACCCGCGTCCAATGGCAGATTGGCGGTGCCGCGATTGAGCGATTCGCGCATGAGCCGTGGCCCGGGCATGATGGTGCCGCCGAGAAATTCGCCGCTGGCGCTGAGCGCGTCGATGGTAAGCGCGGTGCCCGCCATCACCACCAGCTTGGCGACGCCGGCGCTGTCAAGGTGATGCGCAGCGATGATGGCCGCCCAGCGGTCGGTGCCGAGTTGATGCGGGTTGGTGTAGCGATTGGTGACCCCGCACTGCGCAGCTTCGGCGCGAATGAAGTGCGGGTTGATGTGTCGAGATTCGAACGCCAGTCTGACGGCATTACCGATGCCATCACCGGCGACATTCGAGACAATCGCGGCATCAATTTTTAAGTCGTTCCAATCCGCAGCTAGCGCGGCGGCCTCGCGCGCGTCCGCGATTGGCATTACACCTTGCGCACGCCAAGTGATACCGTCGTGCACCGCCCATTTGAGGCGCGTGTTACCAGCATCGATGGTGATGAGTGATGACATCACGCCGCCTTCGTCGGTACAGCGCGTACGGAAATTTCGGCCGAGCTCAAGGTCACACGCGCACCGCGCTTGGCGCGGTATGCGGCCTCTGGTGCGACCATCAACGAGCCGTCAGCGGCCACATCTTTCACAATGGCCGAGAACGTATCGTTGCCCTGTATGACGGTGATGGCTTGCTCGTGCAGCGCGTGGCATTGCAGCCACTCACTACGAAACGCGGCGAAACCGGTGATGTTGAATTGGTCAAGCACGGTGATCAATTCACGCAGCAGGTTTGCGAGTAGGGCGTTGCGTGACACTTGTGCGTTGAGGTGCGCCGCAATGTCGGTTACCGGCTGATCGATCACCTCGCGTGCGGCAGCGGGGAGACGAACATTGATACCCACGCCAATCACCGCTGCCGTGGGGCCGAGCATGTCGCCGGATGTTTCAATCAATATGCCGGCGAGTTTTTCGCCGTTGACCACGACGTCATTCGGCCATTTCAACATCGCCTCGTCCACGCCCGCCGCGCGCAGCACCCGCACGAGCGCCAAGCCGACCACGAGGGATAATCCGCCCAATTGCGCGGCACCTTTTTCAAAGCGCCACAGCAACGAAAACGTGAGCGAGGATGCGAATGCAGACTGCCATGTGCGGCCCCGGCGCCCGCGACCTGCGGTTTGAATTTCGGCAGCGAGGCACATACCACTGGCGGCACCTTGCTGCGCACGTTGCAGCAGCTCCGTGTTAGTTGAGGCGATGACCGGCACGATGTCTACATCAACGCGATGCGCCAGAGTGCCCAACGCCGCGCGCACGCGCGCAACGTCGAGTAACTCCAGCGGCGCGGCCAGACGATAGCCGCGTCGGGTGAGACTAAAAATTTCGATGTGCTGCGCTTGTGCTTCTTTGAGCGCATCCGATACGGCCGAGCGCGACACGCCGAATTCTTTCGCGAGCATCGCGCCGGACGTGAAGTATTCGTGCGAAAGCCGCGCTAATACTTGCATTGTGAGCAGTCGCATAGTTACTGGGCGTTCTCAGCCTTGCACGCCGCGACCTCGGCAGCGTAGGCGACACCGGCGATGACAGAATCAAGCAGCAGTTGCACGCGCGCGGCGAGTTTGCTGGTGTCGCGATAGTCGGCCGGGGCGATGAAGTCGACACGACCGGCATCGAGCAATCGCACGCAGGTGTCTTTGGTCTTGGCAATTTTTGGATTGAACACCGCAATGGCATGCCCACCACTTTTTTTGGTCAGCGCCATCGACGGCACATCGGTCATGCCATCGCCGATGTAGATGATGTTTGAAAACGGGATCGGGCGTTCGCTCTCGGGCATGTGCTCGTTGATCGATTCAGAAATCGCTTCTTTGCCTTTGTTGATACGGAAGAGAAATTGCGTTTTAGAGGTATCGGTAATCAATAACTTCGGAAAAGTCGCCACGCCGTATTGATTGAAGTGATATTCGGACGCGTAAATTTGCTTGAAGTATTTGCGAATCGACACGCCTTCAAGGATTTCTTTTTGCCCGGCCGAGATGATGTAGTGCTGCACATGTACGTTGCCGCCGCTACGTTTTTTGACGTACTGATTGATGTGCGGGAACCAGCTTTCGACACCGGGAAAATACTGAATTTTCACCGCCATTTCAGCAAAGTCTTCGCGCGTGATTTTTACGTCGTCGTGTTTGTAAAGTTTCTCCATCATCAGTCGCATGTACACCAGCATTGGGTCGGAGCCCGTCTGCGTGGCCTCGCGATGCACCTGCGCCCAAAACGCTTCTGGCTCGATCCCGATTTTGGGCAACACCGTGTACTCCTGCATCGGCTGCGGCGACAGCGTGCCATCAAAGTCATAGACGATGGCGATGGTGTCTTGAAAGAATTTCGCTTTGGCGGGGTGCGGTTTGCTCATGGGGAAAGTTTACCTGCAAGTGAAATTGGGCGAGCTATGGCCGGTGCTCAGTCTGTTGCGACTTCTGGTGCGCGAGGTCGCGCTGAATTTCCACGAGTCGAGCGTGTAACGCGTGGGCATACGCATGCTGCGAAAACTGTTGCGCCATGTCACGTCGTGCGGCTGCACCGATCTCGTGCCGATAGGCAGCATCGGCGACTAATCTCTGCATAAGCAAGGCGGCATGTTCGAGGTCCGGTTCAGCCCACTCTTGGTTCGCTTCGCCAATGTACTCGCCTGCACGCTCAGGCACCAGCGCATAGCGCACCGGACAAGCGTTACGCTCGTTCATGAACTGCATGTTGCCCGAATATGCAGTCGCGATCACGGGTTTACCAAGCGCCATGCACTCGGCGATGTTGAGGCCGTAACCTTCTGAGCGATGCAGCGAAACAAACGCATCACAAACATTTTGCAGGCACTCAACTTCATGACGCGCCAACACACGGTCGATCAACACGATCCGTGGATCGCGCGCGGCGATTATGTCAAGCGTTTGTCGAAGTTCCGAAAACTCGCCTCGGGCATTTAGTTTGACGACCAAAGTCACAGCAGCATCAGCGGCGGCGAATGCGCTCTGAAATGCGGCGATCACGGCTATCGGATTTTTGCGGCTCGCGTATGAGTTGAGATCGAACGAACACAGGAACGCGAATTTGTTAGCGGGAATGCCGAACGCGTCGCGCCCCAGCGCGTGCGTGGGCGCAACCATCACCGGCAGCGGGAATACCTTGATCGGCTTGGAAGTCCGCGCCAGTAGGGCGTCTCGAACGAATTCAGATGCCACCCAAATCTCATCGAAGAGGTCAAACGCGGGCAGCCATTCCTCAGGAAATTTCGCGAGTTCCCAGAACCAAAAGCCGATGTTGTATTTGCCCGCGAGCGCCTGCGCGGGCAAGCGCGGCAGCGTTTGCAATGCCTCAATCGCGGTGAAATGAAAAATGTTGATTGGATAGTCGCGCGGCGTGGCGGAAATTAAGTGGTCGATGGAATGATCGAAGCCAACGCGTGAATTGGACACCACGAACGCATGCGCCACCAGCCGCACACCGACGGATTCAAGCGCCAACGCGGTTGTGCGCATCGCCTGCCCGGTGCCGTTGGGCAACCGCGCCCAGCCGAACACGGATACAGCCGGAGATGGCTTGGCGAGCTCAGTTGATTTCATGTGGATTCATGTTTGCGCGATCACTCAGCCATCATCCCGTGGCGCCAAGTTACGGTTTTGCGTGAGCCACGCGCGCATCACTGGGTCACTGACCACGTATTGCCGACCGCTCGAACTGAACTCGCGCTCGACGAGGCCCTTGTCAGTCAACGACTCAAGGGCGCGCGTGATGCTCGAACCTTGCACGGACGGTTCGGCCAACGCCGCCGCCATCGCCTTCATCGTCGCTGCTGCCGTCGGTTGCAGCCCGTCAAACACCACACGCAAAGTCGCACGTTGGATGGCGGTGAGACTGAACCAATTAACCGTCCATTTATTGCGTACCTTGGGGTCGAGCATCGCGCCCATGCCGTCGGCAACACCCCAACGCGGATTGGCCATCGCGTTGGCGACGGCGTTTAGGAATGGCTCTGGTTGCGCGCCGAGGGTTTCCAGCACTGCCAGCGCTTCTCGCCGATCGAGGTCGCGCCCAGTGGTGCGTTTGAATTTCTTCGCGACGTGCGCAACAAAGTCGGCACCGAGTAGCGGGTACGGCTCGGGGTTGGCGAAGCCGTAGAGCGGGGTGCGGGAACGCGAAAACATTTCGAGCAACAACACCTCTGAGGAGCCACTGAAAATCACCCCGACGCGTTTGGTGGCTTGTGTGAGCGCGGCGCGCAGTGCAGCGGCAGCGGCATCGGCCTCAGGTACGGCGGCGAACGCTTGAAATTCATCAAATACCAGCAGCACGTCTTTCTTGGTCTCTTCCAACAGGCTCGTCAGTAGCGCATCGACTTGCAGGTATTTGCTGCTGGGGATGGCGCGTTTGGGTGCATCACCCAAATCAATGGACGCACCAACGACGCCTATTTTTTTCACCGGGGTCTTGAGTGTGCGCTTGAGGCCAGCCGGAACCACGCGCAGATTGTCGAGAGCTTTTTGCAGCGCGTAGTTGATGCTGCCCAGCGGATCACTCTTGTCTGCCCAGCATTCGATGTACGCCGCCACCATGCCTGCGCTTTCGACCAAGGGGATTACTTCTTCGCGCAGCAGCGAGGTTTTGCCGGTTTGGCGCGGACCGAATAGGGCGATGCGCTCCTTGGCCTTGGCGCGTTGCGCAAGGCGTTCGGCAAGCTCGGGGCGGTTTAGTCGCCAGAGGGAAGTGAGATCGGCCATCTGCAGATTTGCGTGATTTGCATTGTTTGCGAATTATACGCAGCTGTGCGTTATTGCGCAATTTTGTGCGGACGATTTTCTGGGTGGTAGCCTCGGTACGCAGTACCCCATCTTGCAGATAGCGTATGCGCATGCAGGCGCATACCGTTTGTCTGGCGCGCAGCATGCTGCGCGAAACTCCAGACCAACTCCCCCGCCTTTTGGCTCTCAACGATGGCCAGCCCGCGCCCTTGCAAGGGAAGGAGCCGAGTGCGCTCATTCGCATCCATCACGAAGCCGGTGGCCAAAAAAAACGCCCGGATACACCGGGCGTTTTTCCTACAACTGTCTGCGAAAAAATCAATCCGCGTACACGCCAGCTTTCTTGATGATAGGGCCCCATTTGGCGATTTCGGCGCTGAGGTGCGCGCGGAGGGCTTCGGGGGTTTGGCGCGCAACCGGCTCTGGGGTGACGCCTAGTTCGGCAAAGCGGGCTTTGACGTTGTCGTCTTTGAGCGCGTCTTGCAGGGCTTTGTTGAGCTTGTCGTTGATCGCTTTTGGCGTGTTTTTCGGGGTCCACATGCCGTGCCAGACGCCGACGTTGAAGCCTTTCAAGCCGGATTCATTGAGCGTCGGCAGTTTTGGCAGCGAGGCGACGCGCGCCATGCTGGTGACACCGTAGGCCTTGACCTTGTCGCCGTTGATTTGCGAGGTGGTATTGGTGGACTGATCGCACATGAAGTCCACTTGGCCGCCAAGCAAGTCGGTCATCGCGGGCGCAGTGCCTTTGTAAGGCACGGTGAGAATTTCGGTCTCAATCGAGCTCATGAATAACATGCCACATAGATGCGACGCTGAGCCGAGGCCCGCGTGTGCGTAAGAAACCTTGTCCTTGTTGGCCTTGAGGTAGGCAACGAGTTCGGCCACGGTGTTCGGTGGAAATGTCTTCTTGCCGATCATTGTCATCGGCACTTCGGCGATCAGGCCGATGGGTTCCAAGTCTTTGTTGGTATCGTATTTAAGGTTGCGATAGAGCGCAGGTGCCGTCGAGATGCCGAGGTGCATCAGCAACGTGGTGTAGCCATCCGGCTGCGCTTTGGTGACGCGATCCACACCGATGGTGCCACCAGCACCGCCGACGTTTTCGATAACGACCTGCTGGCCGAGTGATTTCGACATCGCGGCACCGATGGTGCGCGCGACCGTGTCGGTCGGCCCACCAGCAGCGAACGGCACGATCATGGTAATGGGTTTGTTCGGGTACGGGTCAGCCGCGTGGCCGGACAATGAGGCTGCGCTAACGCAAGCGGCAGCGAGCGACAGCAAAAGGGATTTCAATTTCATGCTTCCTCCGGGAGTAGTAAACCGACAAATTTTATACAGGCAAAGCGCAATTTTAATCTATCGCGCGGATTGTGGGACGGATTGCGGAACTGATTGTTGAGCGAGGTGCTGACGATACGCGACAACTGCCGCCGCACCAAAACCCCCGCTGCAATTAACGAGCTATCCCCACCGCTGGTTTACCGACGCCCTAACAAAACCACGATCAAAACAACGCCCCCTGCACTGGCTGACCCGGCACCGCGAACTGGCTGGTATCGAGCCGTTGCAGCTCGCTACGTCCGCGCTGATTAAGGCCGAAACGCAGGCAGGCTTTGTGAAAGCGCTGGCGCAGCAGCTCAGCGAAGATGCCCTGCCCGACCATGCGTGTACCGAAGTTGGGATCGTTGTCGCGACCGCCGCGCATGTCTTGCACACGCGACATGACGTGGGCGGCTTTGAGCGGGAAGTGTTGTTCGAGCCAATTGCGGAATAGCTCTTTCAATTCCCACGGCATCCGTAGCAGCACGTAGCCCGCATTGGTAGCACCCATGCGCTGGCCGGTTTCGAGCAGGGTTTCCAGCTCGTGATCGGTCAGGAAGGGAATCACTGGCGCGACATTGATGCCGACCAGCACGCCGGCCTCGGCAACTTTCTTGATGATCTGAAAGCGCCGCGCGGGCGCAGCGGTGCGGGGCTCCAGGTAGCGCGAGATGTGGTGATCTTGCGTGGTGATCGAGATCGTCACATGCACCAGATTGCGTTTTGCCATCGGCACCAGAATATCGAGGTCGCGTTCAATCAACGCAGACTTGGTGATGAGTGCCACCGGCTGATTGAATTCGCTACAGACTTCGAGCAATTGCCGCGTGAGCTGGTATTCGCGTTCGCAGGGCTGATAGGCATCGGTAATCACGCCGAGGCTAATGACTTCCGGGCGATAGCCGGGGCGCGACAACTCGGCGCGAAGCAATGATGCCGCGTTGGTTTTCGCGAAGATGCGCGTCTCAAAATCCAGCCCCGGCGAGAGGCCGAGATAGGCGTGGCTCGGGCGCGCGAAGCAATAAATGCAGCCATGCTCGCAGCCGCGATAGGGATTGATCGAGTAGCGAAACGGAATGTCGGGCGAATCGTTTTCGGCGATGATGCTTTTGGCGATTTCGCGAGTGATGACGGTCTTTGGCGGCGCGGGCGCATCATCAGTTTCGACCGGTGGCCGCCAGCCGTCGTCAAAGGCTTCGCGTTGCCATTGCTCGAAACGGCCTTCGATATTGAGCGCGGCACCGCGTCCCTTATGGACATGATCCCGTACGAAACCTGTGTGATGACTGGTGACCGGCAGCGACATGATGCTCTCCTCGCATGACGAAAAACGGTTAACTGTATAATTGTACAGTTAACCGTTTTTGCTAGGCAAGCACTATTTCGCGCGACCGAACTCGTACCAATTGACGCGCCTCGTCACTGTCATCACCACCGCGAGCGCCGCGAACAGCAGGATTGCGCCGAGCATGAGCGCGTTATCCTCCGACAAGAGCAGGCCGTAGAGCACACCAAGGAGCACGACGAGTTTCGTGCCGAATAGCATCCCGCGCTGCCAGCCGCCGAGTACGTGCGCGAGGTAGTAGGTGATGAGCGCGACACACGCGGCACCAGCAACGGCGTAGGCCGCCACGAACGCGATGTGCTCCGAGAGGCTCACCAGCAACAAGAAGAAAATCGCCAACGCAAGTCCGACGAGGCTGTATTGCAAAGGATGGATGCGCAGATTTTTCAGGGTCTCCATCAGAAAAAAACCGCCAAAGGTCAGGACGATAAACAGCAGCCCGTACTTCACGGCGCGCTCAGCTTGTTGGTAGACGTTGACGGGCTCGATGAAGGTGACATCGAAAATTTCTAGATGCTTCTTCTCCGGCCCGCCAGCGAGTACCGTCGCTGCATTCTTTGTCGCCAGTGCCGAGATCTCCCACTTGGCGGTGAAGCCGGTCGCGGTCACGTTGTGGCTGGTGGGCAAAAATCGTCCACCAAAATTTGGATGTGGCCAGCCGGCCTCCATTTGCACGATGGTCGTCTTGCCGAGCGGGGCGATGGCGAGCGAGCGCATCCCCGAAAAATTGAGCTGCATCGTCATCTCGTAATTAGCCGCAGCACCTGCATCCAGCAAGCCAGCGGCGGCATGAAAGCCATCACCCAGCGCGCCCCAATGGGTGTTGTTGTGCACAGTGAGCGGCGCGTTGTTCCACGTCACTTCGGGCGTGCCGCGCAGCCCGCGCACGTCGGATAAGCCAACGGCAAGGTAGGCATGGCCAATCTCCATGCGGCGATACGCGGCGTTGAGATCAAGATCCAAACCGAACATTTTTGGCACCGCGTAGCTGGCCTTCAGCGCGCCACGCGTCTGATAGACCAGCGCTTTGTAGAGCCCTTTGTGTTTTGTTTCGACATCAACCTTCGCGTCGTACTGAAGATTGCTCGGCGCGAACGCCACACGATCGTGGCGCAACTCCCAGCGGCGCGTTTCCCGGCCCTTCTCATCTTTGGTCACGATCAATTCATTCAGCGAGTACGGCACCACCAATAGCGGGCCTGCGAGCTGTTGCGGGCCACTCGAGCTTGCGGCGATGGCTTCTTCTACGTTGCGCTGCAAAAAACGACGCTCTGAAACAACACCTTGTACCAATGCAAGGGGGATGAAAAGGCAGACCGTGAGAAGGCAGATGGTGGCGATACGCCAGAGGAGAGACTTTTGCATGGGTGATCCTTATTGTTGGCTGGCGGCGATGGGTTGAAATGGCTGGAAAGCCAATACTGGCGCGGGGTTTGACGATGTTGAAGACGACGATGGTCAAAATTTTTACGGTCATTCCGAGTCGGGTTGACGGTGACTTGATTTGGAGTTTTCCGATATACGAACGTAGAAAATCCCCCAGTTCTTCTCAGTTTTAGAGCGGCGGAGCATCGGCCCCCTTTTGCTAAGGGGGCAGGCGTTTGCGTCGCACTCTGTGCATTGGTGACCACGCGTAGGGTGGGCAAAGCGCAGCGTGCCCACCCTACTTTTCTAGGGAAGGTCTGATTAAGTCCATTTCGTCGCCATAGGTTGTTGCGCACAGAAAAATTTCTCCTTACATATCAATCATATGCGGCGTCGAAATTTTTCTGCGCGCGCCTACTCTGGCTTAGAACTGAACTTAATCAGACCTTCCCT
>JAYTVA010000087.1:0-1512 GCA_043744255.1 Burkholderiales bacterium
CAACAGCTACAAACGCTTGGTCGATGGCTTCTGGGCACCAGTGAAACCGACCTGGGGTCTTGACAATCGTACGGCCAGCTTCCGCGTGATTGCGGGTTCACCCAAAGCCACTCGCCTTGAAACACGCTGCCCTGGAGCCGACGTGAATCCATACCTGGCAATGGCGGCTGTCATTGCCGCAGGCCTGCACGGCGTCGAGAAGGGATTGAAGCTGACAGCCCCACCCATCACCGGCACCAATCATGGCGCGGAGAATATCGCTCGCGCGCCGCGTACGCTACTTGAAACCACAACAAACTTTCGCGCATCCGACATCGCACGGGACTGGCTCGGCGATACCTTCGTTGATCATTTTGCGGCGACGCGTGATTGGGAGTCCCGACAGTGGCAAGACGCTGTCACCGATTGGGAACTGAAACGCTACTTTGAGATTATTTAGACCATGACTATCACTTCTTTTTCCTTCCCGACCGCGATCAAATTCGGCGTTGGTGCACGCAGATTGGTCGCCGATCATTTACGTGATCAAGGGTGCCAGCGTCCCCTGATCGTGACTGACAAAGCGTTGGGTGAATTGCCTGTACTCGCTGAATTTCGCTCACTTTTGAGCGACCTTGACGTCGGTGTTTACTCAGGCGTATTTGGCAATCCCACTTGCTCACAAGTCATGGATGGCGCGGCGGCGTTCACGGCGCACGACGCCGATTGCGTGATTGGCTTTGGTGGCGGAGCGGCGCTAGACGTGGCCAAAATCGTTGGCGTTGCGGCAACCCATGACGGAGACATTCTGGAATACGTCTGGGATCATCCGCAGGTGCGCCCCATCACGAACGCACTGCCTTACTTTGTCGCCTTGCCCACCACTTCGGGGACCGGCTCCGAAGTGGGGCGCTCGTCAGTGGTCAGTGAAAACGACACGCACCTGAAGCGAGTCGTTTTCAGCCCAAAAATTCTCGCCAAATGCGTATTCGCCGATCCTGAGCTTACGGTTGGTTTGCCCGCAGCAGTCACTGCGGCCACAGGCATGGACGCCCTCACGCATAACATCGAAAGCTATCTTTCACCCGCTTATCACCCGCTGTGCGACGGCATCGCGCTGGAAGGCACGCGGATCGCCGCTGCCGCACTGGTCACGGCGGTGAACGAGCCCAACAATCTGCAAGCCCGAAGCGACATGATGATGGCGTCGATGATGGGTGCTATTGCGTTTCAGAAAGATTTGGGCGCGGTGCATTCGTGCGCACACGCTCTCGGAGCGGTGCGCGACTTGCACCACGGACTAGCCAACGCGTTGATGATTGACACGGTTTTAGCGTGGAACTTCGAGGCGGTTCCGGCGAAATTTGATGAGCTAGCGCATGTGTGCAAAGTGCCGGGTGGCGGCAGCGCGTTTGTGCCGTGGCTTAGGGCGCTCAAGGCGAAAGTAGGGATTGAAGGCGGTCTTGCCGCGCGCGGCGTGACTTCCGCCGATGTGCCGCGTCTCGTAGACATCGCGACAAAAGACATTTGCCA
>JAYTVA010000088.1:0-17597 GCA_043744255.1 Burkholderiales bacterium
TGCGGTGGTCTTGAGCTGGCCCAGCGGAGCAGTGGAGTTCGCGAGCCTCTGGCCCTCACTTGCCGTGCTGGGCGCGTGCCTGTTGTGGGCCATCGACAATAACCTCACGCGCAAAGTGGCACTAGCCGATGCGTCGTGGATCGCGATGGTGAAGGGGCTGGCAGCCGGCGCAACCAACCTGGTCGTCGCGATCAGTTTGGGGGCGGTCTGGCCGGGCACACTGCCAGCTCTTAGTGCGGCCGTGATCGGTTTCCTCAGCTACGGTGCCAGCCTCACGCTGTTCGTGGTCGCGCTACGACATCTTGGTGCCGCCCGCACCGGCGCTTATTTCTCCGTCGCACCGTTCTTCGGCGCGCTGGTGGCTTTGGCAATCCTTAGCGAGCCATTCACCACGCCATTGCTGCTCGGCAGCGCGTTCATGGCAATCGGCGTCGCGCTCCACTTGACCGAACGTCACGTCCACGAACACATGCACGAAGCGCTCGATCACACGCACGCGCATACGCATGATGTGCACCACGCGCACGAACATGTCGAGCTGGTATCGGAAGGCATCAGTCACAGCCATCGACATCGACACAACCCCACCTCACATGCGCATCCGCATTTTCCTGATGCGCATCATGGGCATAGGCACTGACGTAGATAGGCGTTCTTGAGGCAAAAAGAGCTGGGTCTCACGATTGGAGGCCAACCTCGACGGATTTGCGCTATTCGAGCGCTAGAACGCTCTGATTCTCTGCCGTGGAGAGCTGGGATGGCTCAGTCTCTTGCACCACAACGGCGACGGGATTTGGCATCCGCCACTCGATGCCATGATTTTCGAGCAGCGCGATCAGGCGGCCGCTGTCGGCGCGCTCTGCGATCAGTTCGGCGGCAGTCTTGCCGGTGACGGCGAAGTGCAGCTTGTTCTGGATGAAGCGGAAGAACTGGGTGGTTTCTGGCAGCGACGGTGAGTAATCTGCCGCCATCGCAAAAATCTCGCGTACCCGTAAGTACATCCGGCGCTCGCTGGCACGGATGTCACGGATGCGATCCAGCAATTCATTGAAGCGATCCGGCACAGCTAAATCAGCCACTGGAGGATTCTTCAGTCGTTCGTCATCCAAGGTGAATCCCTTGACAAGGTATTCACTCAGTCGCTCCGTCGCCCAGCGACGGAACTGGGTGCCACGGGTGGATCGCACCCGGTGGCCAACGGCCAGGATGGCATCCAGGCTGTAATAGGCAACCCGGTAGTTCTTGCCGTCGGCGGCAGTTGTCAACCATTGGTTGACAACTGAATCCTGCGCCAGCTCCCCCTCGGCAAAGATGGCCTTCAGGTGCTTGGCGATGTTCTGCTTGGTGGTCTGGAACAGCTCGGCGATGCCTGCTTGGGGTAGCCAGAGGGTGTCAGCAACAAACCGGCACTCAACGCGTGCCCGCCCGTCCTTGGTTTCGTAGAGTAAGAATTCACCAGAGATTTGTGCAGGGGTCTGATCGATACTCACAGTACTATTTCCGCAGAAGTGATAGCAGGAATCTCAATGCATTTTGACTTGATGAAATCAAACATTGGGCGAAAAACTTCAAAGCAAGCTGCGTCTAGAGTCGGAACAACATCTTTGGCAAACTTCACCTTATCGCCCGAACATTCAATAATTTCGGCACCGGCGGAGGCGTTTCGTCGGGCAAACCATTCCCCGATCCATTCCTCCTTGAAGAAAAGAAGCTCAATAGACAAATGAGAGTCTTTGCCTCGGCCCCACGGCTTGCTGGTGTCATCGAGGACTTGTCGTTTGACAATGGCTACACCGGGAACGGGTCGCAGCAACGCGTAATGATTCGGGTAGAGAAGTTGCTTCGCTAAGCCTTTGCAAGGATCAATTTCTTCGCCTTGAGTTTTTTTCAGTCCATTCCAATCGTCGTAAGCTTCATCAAAATCGAAGAGCGCACACATCTTTTGCTTTGGAAAGTTGTTTTTGAGTTCTTCTCTGGAGAATAAATTTCTGAGGAATATACGATCAAAAGCATTTTGAATTGCAAATGGACAGGACAGATTTTGAAAAAGTGCGGGGGTAATGAATTTTGTGCAGATATCGCGCTCGCTGAGCTGGCGTTTATCCATGTCAGACGGTTTCCCCATTTACGCGGCCTTGCTCTTCATTCGCGCCACCGGCACGCACCCATTCATCCATTTCAGACAGCTGGAATTTCCACAGCCGCCCAATTTTGTGTGCGGGCAGGCCTTTGCGCTCGCGCCAGCGGTAGACGGTGTCTTTCGCGACGCCCAGATGCCGGGCGACATCGATGGTGGTGACCCAGGGTCAGAATTCATGTCATTGGTGCTCAGCCTATGGCCTCAAAGTCGTTCAAAATCGTTTTGAGCCTAGCAGACTGCCGTACCAGCGGCCGCCTTGAAATGCCCGTGGTTGCTCGGTCGTGGAGAGCAAAAAGCCCGGTCTCCTATGAGGTGAACGGGCTAGTTGATAACTTTGGGCGTTACTGGATTGTAATGTGGTGGAGCTGGCGAAAAAGCCACCTCGGCACCTGCAGGTGTCTCGGATTCGCGAGGCATAGGACATGCCGCAGGGCATGTCCCATGTCCGCGCTCACCCCGCGTCCGTGCCGGACGCGGATTCGATTCCCGCAACTCAATTCAACAAACAACAACGCCACTCGATGAAGCTGGGTGGCGTTGTTGTTTGTTGGTGGAGCCGGCGGGAATCGCCCTTGCAGGGCGCGGTTGCGCTTGCACGCGCAACCCGTTCGCGCGGCGCAACGCGTGCGTTGCGAAACCCCGCGCTCATCCCGCGTCCGTACCGGACGCGGATTCGATTCCCGCCAATCCGGAATCAACAAACAACAACGCCACCCGATGAAGCCGGGTGGCGTTGTTGTTTGTTGGTGGAGCCGGGCGGAATCGAACCGCCGTCCGCAAGCCCTCTACAGGCCGATCTACATACTTAGATTCCATTATTTGATTTCGCTCCGCAGACGCCAATGGTCGGGCTGCTACGGCGCTAGCCACCTAAATTTAACTTTTCATCAAGTAGCCCGATGAAAAGCGATCCTCGTTAATGACTCTGCTGTGTATTGCTACACCTGGCGTTGAGGCCCACCAGAGCAGAGCGCGTAACCGGTTTTTAAGCGGCTAGTGCGAAGTTTTCGTCGTTTGCGACTATCAATTTGTGGGTGTATTTACGAGGTAGCCACGCCTCGGTATGCACGGTTCTGCTTTGATGCCCACGTCGAAACCAGGTCGGCCCCGTGTTCGGTGTGTGTTTGTATTATCTCATGAGGTGGTACTGTATCCGCCTTTTTCAAGGGCGCAAAATTACAGTAGCGCGAGGGTCTCTAACGGTGCGCTGATCGCGTGATGCGCGTTCCAGGTGCGTGGATCGGTCTCGCCAAGGTAGCCGTAGAGGGCGGCGACACTTTGCATGCCAGCGGCGTGGGCAGCCTGAATATCACGAAGGTCATCGCCGATGTATATGCAGTCTTCGGGTGCGATGTTGATGAGCTTTGCGGCGTGTAGCAACGAGTCGGGATGCGGCTTGGCACGCGCGCAGGTGTCGCCAGAGACGATGCAGCCAGCGGTGAGGTCGAAGCCCAGCGCTTTGCTCAACGGCTCGGTGAAACGTTTGGCTTTGTTGGTGACGATGCCCCAGGTAACGCCGCGGTTCTTGAGCATTGAGACGAGTTGCGGCACGCCGTCGAAGAGGGTGCTTTCGACGCAGATGGCGCGCTCGTAGTGATCGAGAAATGCGTCGCGTAGTGCGGGAAAATCAGCATCGTCGGGTGTGTGTCCAAAGCCTGCACCAACCATGCCGCGTGCGCCCATGGATACGTGTGGGCGTAGCGTTGCGAGTGCTACTGGGGAGAGGTTGCGATCACGACGCACGGCGTTAATCGCGCGCGCCATGTCGGGTGCGGTGTCAGCGAAGGTGCCGTCGAGGTCGAACAAAACGGCGCGCACTTTGCGCGTGGCGCTGGTCACTGCTGACTATGCGCGAAGTAAATCGAGCGATTTGAAGCGACGCGCGAATACGCCGTTGGCACTGCCGCCCCACCAGTTTTCAATGATGGTGGTGTAGAGCGCACGATAGTCGATAACAGGCGGCGGGCCATCGATGGCGTAGACGTTGACCACCGGCAGCGACTGGCCATGCAACCCACCCTTGACGCGACCACCGGCGACGAATTGTGCGCTGGCCCAGCCGTGATGCGTGCCGTGTTTTTCGTTCTCTTTCGGAGAGCGACCGAATTCGTCGTAGGTCATGAAAAGGGTGTCGTTCCACTGGCCGATTTCGATCATCGCGTTACGGAATGCCGCGAGGCCGTTGGCGAGGCGTTCAAGAATCGCGCCGTGATATTTGAGTTGGTCCCAGTGGGTATCGAAGCCGGAGTGTTGATCGCCATCGAGTCCGTTGAGGCAGATGTGTACGACCGGCGGCGCGATCCCGGCAGCGGCCATTTCAGCCGTGGCCTTTAGGGCTGCGCCAAACGGCTCGGCGGGGAACTGTGTTTTGAGCGCGACGGGGGTTGGTTGCGCGAACGTAGTCTCGGCTTTTTTAGCAGGTGCCGTGACCAGATGTTGTGTGCCGACGATGCGGCGTTTCGCGAGCCATTCGGTGGGATGCTGCATTTGTGCGACGCGCAACTGCTGCCCGCGAAACGGACCCATCGGATCAGTCTCGCGGATATCGAGATCATCAAACGCAATGCCGTCGAGCGCAGTGGCGGGAAAGCGCGCAGCATTTTTCAACATGCTGCGCGTGAGCCAGCCCGTCTCCTGAAACTCGTCGGGGCCGGAACCAGTGAATTGCATTTCCAGATCGCGGTAGTGTTGGTTGGTGATGTCTTGTTGGCCGATGCCTTGGAGGAGGGCGAGATCCTTGGCTTCCCACGCGGGCATCAACGACTTCAATCCGACGTGAAAGCCGTGCGTCTCGCTGAGGTGAATCGTCTGTTCGCGTCGCAGGGCGAGGCTTGGGCGCAGAGTTTTGTAGAGCGCGTCGTTAAACGGTACCACCATGTTGTATGTGTCATTGCCGCCTTTGAGGTAGACCATCACCAGCAGTTTCGGGCTAGTGCTGGTAACACCTGCGTGCCCGCGATGCGCCCAAGGCAAAGTGAGCGCGGCAGCAGTGGCTAAGAAATGACGACGATTCATGGATGATTTCAGTAACTGGATGAACTTGCTAGATGGACTTGCGACAGGCAACGATATAATTCACCGAGACATCGTTGTTGAGCGCGTAGTGTTTGCTAAACGGATTGTAGGTCATTCCGGTGAGTTTCGTGACGCTCAGTCCCGCCTCGCGCACCATTGCTGAAAGCTCGGCGGGCGTGATGAAGCGGCGATATTCGTGCGTGCCTTTGGGTAACAGGTTCAATACATATTCCGCGCCGATAATGGCGAACAGAAACGATTTTGGATTGCGATTGAGGGTGGAAAAAAATACCCAGCCGCCCGGTTTCACCAGCGACGCGCAGGCGCGAATCGTCGATTGCGGTTCAGGCACGTGCTCAAGCATTTCCATGCAGGTCACGCAATCGAATGTGGCAGGTTCACGCGCAGCAATGTCTTCGGCTGAAATGAGTTCGTAGTTGAGCGACAGGGATTTGCCGGCTTCAGCTGTTTCGAGGCGATGTAGTTGTGCGACTTTAAGTGGCTTCTCGGAGAGGTCGATGCCGACCACATTTGCACCACGCAACGCCATGCTTTCGGCGAGGATGCCACCACCGCAGCCGACATCGAGCACGCGCTTGCCGCTCAACCCAACCAGTTTGTCGATGTGATTGAGACGCAGCGGATTGATCTGATGCAGCGGCTTGAATTCGCTGTTCGGGTCCCACCAGCGCGCGGCGAGTGCGCCGAATTTGGTGAGTTCGGCGGGGTCAACATTGGTGCTGGTTGGTTTATCTTCAGTCGTGGTCGCCATGTCGAATTCCGTTTTTACTGCGCGAATCGTTGTTGCCACACTGTCGCCTTGGCGCGTAGCGCAGATTCGTCGATATGGGTAAAGACGCGATTGTCGAGCAGCAGTTCACCATTGACCCACGAATGCGTCACATGTTCACGACTGGCCGCATGGAACAAATGCGATTCCGGATCGTAGACGGGCTGCGTCTCGATGGTGCCAAGATCAATCGCCACCATATCGGCGGCTTTATCCACCACCAGTGAGCCGATTTCATTGTCCCAGCCCAGCGCTTTGGCAGCATTTAGCGTCGCCATTTCCAGCGCTTGATGCGCAGGCAGCGCAGCAGCGTCACCCGTGATGCCCTTTTGCAGCAGCGCCGCGAGCCGGGTTTCGGTGAGCATATCGAGGCGGTTGTTGCTCGCGCAGCCATCGGTACCGATGCCAACATTCACGCCTGCGTCCAGCATCACCTTAATCGGCGCGATGCCACTCGCAAGCTTGAGGTTGGACACAGGGCAATGCGCCACGTGTACACCTTGGCGGGCGAACAACTCGATTTCGTTCCCATTCATGTGCACGCAATGCACCGCAATCAGGTTTGGATTGAGCAGCCCCAACCGGTGCAGGCGCTCAATGGGGCGCACGCCATGCAGTATTTCACTATCGTGAATTTCCTGAGTGGTTTCGTGAATGTGCATCATGATCGGCACATCCATCTCAGTCGCGATGGTGATGATGCGCTCGAACGTTTGGTCGCTCACGGTGTATGGCGCGTGCGGTGCCAACATCAGTTTCAGACGCGGCTCGGAGAGGAACTCTTCACGCGTGGCTACGCCTTTCGCCAGATACGCCTCGGCATCAGCTGCGAACGGGGTGGGGAATTCCAGAATGGCACCGCCGAGCGCCGCTCGCATCCCGGATTTCAGGGCTGCTCGTGCGGCAACGTCGTGATAGAAATACATGTCCGCGAAACAGGTAGTTCCTGATCGGATCATTTCAGCTGCCGCCAATTCAGTGCCATCAAACACGTAATTTTCTGAGAGGTGTTTGGATTCGGTCGGCCAGATATGTTCATTCAGCCATTTCATCAGCGGCTGGTCGTCGGCGAGACCGCGCATGAGGGTCATGGCAGCGTGTGTATGCAAGTTGATGAGCCCGGGGATCAGCGCGTGTGTATCGAGCACCGTCTCGCGCACGCCCGCGAATCGCGCACGCGCCTCGGTAGTGGGCAGGATCGCGACGATGCGACCATCCGCGATGGCTACGCTATGACCGGTGAGCACGGTGGCGCGGGGTTCGACCGGGATCAGCCATTTGGGCGAGATTAACTGTAACGCGGAAGCAGGCATGGAGTGTCGTCGTGGGTAATCATTGATTTTCTACGGAAAGAAATTGCGCGGCAAGAACGCGAATGGTGCGGATGCACGGCGCACAAACAAAAAAGCCCCGCCGAGGCGGGGCTTTTGAGTTTGCACCAATTACTTAACTTGCGACTGACCTTTGAACTCGATGTCAACGCGGCGGTTTTTCGCGCGGCCAGCATCGGTTTTGTTGGTCGCAACTGGTTGCGATTCGCCTTTGCCTTGCGAGCTAATCATCGAAGCGGGAATGCCTTGCGAGATCATGTAGTTCTTCACGGTAGCAGCACGACGCTCAGACAGAGCCTGATTGTATTTGTCGGTACCGCGTGAGTCAGCGTGACCCGTGGCGATGATCTGTTCAACGTTCAGTGCGCGCATTTTAGCGAGCGCATCGTCGATGGATTTCTTGCCAGATGGCTTCAGCACCGACTTGTCGAAGTCAAACAGGGCTTCGGCTTGAATGGTGATGGTCTGCCATACGGCAGCCGGTGGGGCGGGCGGCACCACAACTACTGGCTTAGGTGGCTCAACGACAGGCGGGGGAGCAGGAGGAGGCGCAACGGGCTTCGGTGGCTCAACAGGTTTCGGAGCCTCAGCTTTTTTAGCCGCGCAATCAGGGTGATCGATGCTATTCAAATTCTGAACGCAACCACCAGAACCGTCGCGTACTGCTTTGCCGGCGGAATCCACCAGGTTGGGGGTAACACCTGCAAAAGCGCTCGCCACTAAGAAAATTGGTGCGGCTGCGAGTAGCTTGCTAATCAGCGAACTCTTCATTTCATACTCCCAAGAAAATTGAGGATTTTTGTCGTTGCGGAAAAGAATGGGGGTGAAGCTAAGTTTACAAATTCGTGAGGTCGGGCGAAAACATGGAGCAAAACGTAATATTAAATGCGACTGAATCGCTCACCACACCCTTCCAAGAACACGACGGATGATACACGATCCACTCTGCCACACACAACTTGGCAGCACGTTTTAGCTACAGTAAAGCGGTACGAGTTGCGAATTAACAACAGTTTGTCGGCGTCTGACGACGAATTTTTTGAAACCACAACCTGTAGTGACCGAACCCGCCCGCAGACCAAAAGGCTAGTGTTTTTCATTGCTTCGATTGGCTTTTTCGCCTCATTTATGCTAAATTATTGTGTTGGCATCAAATCAATTCATTGAAAAATCAAAGACTTACCGCGTGATTTCTGGCTTGGGCGCGGTTCTGGCACGCGAGCAGCGCGTTTTCTGCCGCACAAGTCTTCGTCGGCGTACCCCCTTACTGAGGCTAGCAGTAATAGCCGCTATCGTTGTTTTCTGAAGAATAAACTCGGTTAAGAAATTAGGAAGAGCAATCGTGACTGAACCGCTGCCCCCGCAATTCGCTAAAGAGACACACCCGATTTCCATTGAATCGGAGATGCGCACCAGTTACCTCGAATACGCGATGAGCGTGATCGTAGGCCGTGCCCTGCCGGATGTACGTGACGGCTTGAAGCCCGTGCATCGCCGCGTGTTGTTTGCGATGTTTGAGCAATCCAACGATTGGAACAAACCATTCAAAAAATCGGCGCGTATCGTCGGTGACGTGATGGGTAAATATCACCCGCACGGCGACACGGCGATCTACGACACCATCGTCCGTATGGCGCAGGATTTTTCGTTGCGATATCCCTTGGTGCAGGGACAAGGAAACTTTGGTTCGGTCGATGGTGATAACGCCGCAGCAATGCGTTACACCGAAATTCGCATGGCGAAAATCGCCGCCGAATTGCTCGAAGACCTCGATAAAGACACGGTCGATTTTGGCCCGAATTACGACGGCAGCGAGCGCGAGCCGCTGATTCTGCCCGCCAAGTTTCCGAATTTGTTGGTCAATGGTTCGGGTGGTATCGCCGTCGGCATGGCCACCAACATTCCCCCGCACAATTTGAACGACGTGTGCGATGCGTGCCTCGCGGTGCTGGATGATCCAAAGGTCGATATTGAGCAACTCATCAACATCGTCAAAGCGCCTGATTTTCCGACCGCCGGCATCATTTATGGCATCGACGGCGTGCGCGAAGGCTATCGCACCGGTCGTGGCCGCGTCATCATGCGCGCACGTACCCATTTCGAGGCGCTGGAAAAAGGCAGCCGTCAGGCCATCATCATTGACGAGTTGCCCTACCAAGTTAACAAAGCCAATTTGCTCATCAAAATCGGCGAATTGGTGCGCGACAAAAAGCTCGAAGGCGTTTCGGATTTGCGCGACGAATCCGACAAGTCCGGCATGCGCGCCGTGATCGAATTGAAGCGCGGCGAAGTCCCTGAGGTGGTGCTAAACAACCTCTATAAGATGACGCAGATGCAAGACACCTTCGGCATGAACATGGTCGCGATTTGCGACGGTCAGCCGAAGCTGTTAAACCTCAAGCAATTCCTCGAAGCGTTCCTGCGCCATCGTCGCGAAGTCGTCACGCGTCGCACCGTGTTCGAACTGCGCAAAGCGCGTGATCGCGGGCACATTCTTGAAGGCTTGGCCGTTGCATTGTCGAACGTTGATGAGATCGTTGAACTCATCAAGAGCGCGCAAACACCGTCGGAGGCCAAGGCCAAGTTGATGGGCAAAGTGTGGCGCTCGAAACTGGTCGAAGAGATGCTCGCGCGCACCGCATCGGACGCAGGTATCGAAGCCTACCGTCCCGAGGGTTTGCCAAAGGAATTCGGTCTACACACCAGCGGCTATCGCTTGTCAGACGTGCAAGCGCAACGCATTCTCGAAATGCAATTGCAGCGCTTGACTGGTCTTGAGCAAGACAAGATTGTTGCCGAATACAAAGAAGTCATGGATCGCATCACCGACTTGCTCGACATTTTGTCGAAGCCAGAACGTGTGAACGCGATCATCAGCGAAGAATTGAAAGCGATCAAAGAAAAATTCGGCGACAAACGCCGCTCCGAGATCGTTGAAAACGGCCAGCAAATGTCGATGGAAGATTTGATCGCCAAGGAAGACGTGGTGGTCACCATGTCGCACACCGGCTACATCAAGTACCAACCGGTCGACGACTACCGCGCGCAAAAACGCGGCGGGCGCGGCAAGCAGGCCACGGCGATGAAAGAAGATGATTTCATCGACACCTTGTTCATCGCCAACACCCACGATTACGTGCTGTGTTTCTCGAACAAGGGCCGCGTGTATTGGGTGAAAGTGTACGAAATTCCGCAAGGCTCGCGCATCTCGCGCGGCAAGCCAATCGTGAATTTGTTGCAGATGCAGCCAGATGAAAAAATCAGCGCCGTGTTGCCGGTTCAAGCGTTTGTCGAAGACAAGTTTGTGTTCTTCGCGACCTCCGAAGGCGTGGTCAAGAAGACCGCGCTCTCCGACTTCAGCAACCCGCGCAAGGCCGGCATTATCGCCATCGCGCTCGATGACAAAGACAACCTCATTGGCGTGGCACTGACCGATGGCAAGCACGACGTGATGCTGTTCTCCAACGAAGGCAAAGCGGTGCGCTTCGAAGAGAGTGACGTGCGTTCCACCGGCCGCGACACGCGCGGCGTGCGTGGCATGAACCTCGCCAAGGGCGGCAAAGTCATCTCGATGTTGGTCGCTGAAAACGAGGAAGACTCCGTGCTGACCGCCACCGAAAAAGGCTATGGCAAACGCACTGCCATCGGCGAATACACTCGCCATGGTCGTGGCACGCAAGGCATGATCGCGATCCAGACTTCTGCTCGTAACGGCAAAGTCGTCGCGGCAGTGCTGGTGCGCCCGAACGATGAAATCATGATGATTACCACTGGCGGTGTGTTGATCCGCACCAAGGTCAAACAGATTCGCGAAATGGGTCGTTCGACCCAAGGTGTGACGCTGATTAACCTCGATGAAGGGCAGAAGCTGTCAGGCTTGCAGAAGATTGTGGAGTCGGATGAGGTGGGTGAAGAGGGCGAAGAATAGTCGTTGTTGACAGGTAACCATATCAAATGATATGGTTACCCATATGAAAACGACGCTCGACATTTCCGACCACATCTTTCGCCGCACCAAGAAACTTGCGGATCGCGAAGGGAAGACGTTTCGCACGGTGGTCGAAGAGGCGCTGGTAGTTCGACTCGACGCGCGCGAGCAGGCGGCGCAACCCAACATACTGCATATTCCGACCGTGTCCGGCGAAATTACCCCCGAGTTCGCGCATGCGCCGTGGGAACAAATTCGCGATGAGCTTTACGCGTATCCGTCGCCTGCACACCGTGCGGCCAGCTTGTCTCCGCTAGCGCTCGCGGCGGAACCGACCGCTGCCTATGTCGCGTCGCATGTCGCGTCGCCCGTTAGTCCGCGCACGAAGAAACGAAAACCGGCATGATCGCCGTCGATACCAACATTCTCGTTTACGCGTCCCGCACCGAGTATTCGTTCCACAAAGAAGCGCATCGTGCGCTTACCGATTTAGCCGCCGGGCATGTCGCTTGGACGATCCCGTGGCCGTGCGCGCATGAGTTTCTTGGCGTCGTGACCAATACCAAGATTCATCGTCCGCCGACCCCGCATCAACAGGCGCTGCAACTGCTCACCAACTGCGCGGAGTTTCGCACGTTCCGCTTCATCGGCGAGGGCGACGGCTATCTTCAAATTTTGCAAGGATTGCTCGAAACCTCTAAGGCCTCCGGTGGCATGATCCACGATGCGAAGATTGCGGCAATATGTCTGCATCACGGCGTATCTGAACTGTGGACGGCTGATCGTGATTTTTCGCGTTTCCCCAAACTGAAAACCCGTAACCCCCTCGTCAGAAAATAATGCGTATCCACAACTTTTCGGCTGGCCCCGCCGCCATTCCCGAAGTCGTTCTCAAGCAAGCCGAGGCCGAGCTGCTGGACTACAAAGGTACCGGCATGTCGGTGATGGAAATGAGCCATCGCGGCAAGGTATTCATGGACTTGGCGGCGGAAGTAGATCGCGATTTTCGTGAGCTGCTCGGTGTGCCTGCCAACTACAAAGTGTTGTTTCTGCAAGGCGGTGGCAAGGGCGAATTTTCGTTGGTGCCGCTCAACTTACTTCGCGGCAAAACGCGCGCGGATTACGTCAACACGGGTCTTTGGTCCACGGGTGCGATCAAAGAAGCGCGCAAGTACGGCGAGGTCGATGTGATCGCCTCGTCGGAGGATAAAAACTTCACCTATGTGCCCGCTCAAAGTGGCTGGAAAGCCAATAAAGACGCGGCGTTTCGGCATATCTGCACCAATGAAACGGTGCACGGCGTCGAGTATTTCTGGACGCCAGAAATCGCTGATGATGTGCCGCTGGTCGCTGATATGTCCTCGCACATTTTGTCGCGGCCGATGGATGTCAGCAAGTACGGCTGCATCTACGCCGGTGCGCAAAAAAACATCGGTCCATCAGGGCTGACGATTGTGATCGTGCGTGAAGATTTGCTCGGCCACGCACACCCGATGACCCCATCCGTATTCGATTACACGCAACAAGCCGCGAACGAGTGGATGCTCAACACGCCGCCGACCTTCGCCGTCTACCTCGCCGGATTAACGTTCAAATGGTTGAAGTTGCAGGGTGGTCTCGCGGCGATGGAATCGTTAAACATCGCGAAAGCAAATCTGCTCTACAGCGCGATTGACGATACAAATGGCTTCTATCGCAACGACATTGCTAAGGCAGATCGCTCGCGTATGAACGTGCCGTTTTTTCTGCGTGATGAAGCGCGCAATGCCGCGTTTGTCAAAGAGGCCGACGCCGCAGGACTCGCCGGACTTAAAGGCCACAAGGCCATCGGCGGCATGCGCGCGTCGATCTATAACGCTACAGACATTACGGCCGTACGCGCACTCGTTGCGTTCATGCAGGAATTTCGTGCAGCGCATTCGTAGCCCGCTATAGCGAGTCGCCGCAATTTCAGGTTAAATGCTCAGTCCCGTCACGCAGCCACTTCAACAATAAATTTCATGTCCGACTCCCCCGCCATCACCACTGACCTCGCGCAATTGCGCAACGAAATCGACGCACTCGACGCCAGCATCCTTAAGTCCCTCAATGCCCGCGCCGCCATCGCGCGCAAAGTTGGCTCATTAAAGGTCGGGCAGGCGTACCGACCCGAGCGCGAAGCAGAAGTATTGCGTCGCATCCAATCGTTGAACGAAGGCCCATTGCCCGATGAAGTAGCCGCGCGGTTGTTCCGCGAAATCATGTCGGCATGTTTGGCGTTAGAACGCCCCGTCACGGTCGCGTATCTTGGCCCGCAAGGCACCTTCAGCGAACGCGCCGCCATCAAACATTTCGGCGCTGGTGCCGACACGCAACCGACTGCCAGCATCGACGAAGTCTATCGCGCGGTCGAATCAGGTGCTGCCGATTTTGGCATCGTGCCGGTCGAAAACTCAACCGAGGGTGCGGTCGGTCGTTCGCTCGACTTGATGCCGCAGTCGCCGCTCAAAATTTGCGGCGAATCGGTGATTCGTATTCATCATCACCTGATGTCGAAATCCGCGACCGACGTCAAAGCAATTCAGCGCGTGTTCTCTCACGGCCAATCGCTCGCGCAGTGCCACGAGTGGCTGAATGCCAATGTGCCGCACGCTGAGCGCATTGCAGTGTCGTCCAACGCCGAGGCTGCACGACGCGCATCACTCGAGCCGGGCTCAGCAGCGGTCGCAGGTGAAATGGCCGCCGCGCATTACGGTCTCACGATTCTCTCGTCAAACATCGAGGACGAACCCAACAACACCACGCGTTTTTTAGTGCTCGGCAACTACGAACCCAAGTCCACCGGTCACGACAAAACTTCCATCGTCTTGTCCGCCGCCAACCACGCCGGTGCGGTCTATGAAATGCTCACGCCATTCGCGCAACGCGGCGTGTCGATGAGCAAATTCGAATCGCGTCCGTCGAAATTAGCGGTGTGGGAATATCTGTTTTTTGTCGACATCGAAGGCCATGCGGCCGATGCGAATGTTGCGGCGGCGCTGGTGGAAGTTCGCAAGATTGCGGGGTATGTGAAGGTGTTAGGGTCGTATCCCACCGCTGTAATCTAGACTCGATTTCAGCAAGGTGGGCACGCTGCGCTTTGCCCACCCTAACAATTCTGTGCAGTTTCGTAATTGAAAGCCGCAAATGAACCTCTCCTCACTCGCCCCACAATACATCCGCGACATCGCCCCCTACCAGCCGGGTAAGCCCACCTCCGAGCTAGCGCGCGAACTCGGCATCGCTGAGGCCGACATCGTCAAACTCGCGTCGAATGAAAACCCGCTCGGCGTCAGCCCCAAAGCCCTTGCCGCGATTCAAAAACTGTTGCCTGAGCTGGCGCTGTACCCGGACGGCAACGGCTTCGACTTGAAGTCAGTCATCTGCGCCAAACGTGGCGTGGCCATGGGGCAAATCATCCTCGGCAACGGCTCGAACGACATTCTCGAGCTCGCCGCGCGCACCTTCCTGGTACCGGGTGACCAAGCCGTCTATTCGCAGCACGCGTTTGCGGTCTATCCGCTGGCGGTAAAGGCAGTCGGCGGGCGCGGCATCGAAGTGCCCGCCAAAAATTTCGGCCATGACCTTGATGCCATGTTGGCCGCGATCACGCCCAACACCAAGCTCTTGTTCATGGCGAATCCGAACAATCCCACGGGCACCTTCGTCGATTCAAATGCCGTGCGCGCGTTCCTCGCCAAGGTACCCGCGCAAACCATCGTCGTGCTCGACGAAGCGTACACGGAATACTTGCCGCCTGCACTTCGTATCGACACCACCAAATGGCTCGCTGAATTTCCCAACCTCATCATCTCGCGCACGTTTTCCAAAGCCTACGGTCTCGCGGGACTGCGCGTGGGCTATGGCTTGGCGCATCCCGATGTGGTGGCCTTGTTCAACCGCGTGCGTCAGCCATTCAACGTCAATCAACTCGCATTGGCCGCCGCCGCCGCCGCGTTGCAAGATGAGGAATTCTTGGCTAAAGGTTATGAAGTGAATGAGCGCGGCATGGCGCAACTCATCAGCGCGTTCAAACAATTGAACTTGGAATTCATTCCCTCGTTCGGCAATTTTGTTTGCGTGAAAGTGGGCGACGCGGGCGCTGTGTTTCAGAAACTATTGAAGCAGGGCGTGATTGTTCGACCGATTGCGAGTTACGGCATGCCAACGTATTTGCGGATTTCGATTGGTACGGAAATGCAAAATGCGAAGTTTTTGGTGGCGTTGAAAGCTGCATTGTCGCTCTAGCGCACCGTTTAATCATTCGACACCCTCAAAATTTGTCATCCTTCACTGCGTTCAGGATGACAGCATGTAGAGCGCGGCTCAGCGATCGGGAACAAGCGCTCAAGAGTCAAATCTAAAAACTACTCAATGAAAAAAATAGTCATCATCGGCACCGGCCTAATCGGTGGCTCCTTCTCCCTCGCGCACAAGCGCGCCGGCCAAGTGCACGTCGTTGGCGTGGACCGCAACACTGACGCGCTCATTGAGGCCGTCAAACGCGGCGTCATCGACACTCACACCGATCTCGCAAACGCCTTACAGGACGCCGACCTCGCCATTGTCGCCACCCCTGTCCGACAGATGCCCGCGACCCTCGCTGCCATCGCGCAACACCTGGGCGACCACACACTGGTCATGGATACCGGTAGCACCAAGCAAGACGTGATCGCCGCCGCACGCAATACCCTCTGCGCACGCATCGCGCAATTCGTCCCCGCGCATCCCATCGCTGGTCGCGAGACCTCCGGTGTTGCTTCTGCCGATGCCACACTGTTCGATGGCAAGAACGTCGTCATCACGCCGCTCGCTGAAAACTCAAACGCATTCATTGAGCGCGCGACGATCGCATGGCGCGCATGCGGCGCAAATCCAGTAGTGATGCAACCCGACGCCCACGATGCCATCTTCGCGGCAGTCAGTCATCTGCCGCACATGCTCGCGTTCGCGTTGGTCGATGAATTCGCGTCGCGTCCAAATGCCAAAACACTGTTCTCGTTCGCCGCGTCTGGTTTTCGTGACTTCACCCGCATCGCCGGTTCCAGCCCGGAGATGTGGCGCGACATTGCGCTTAATAATCGTGAAGCGCTGCTCAATGAGCTGGACGCCTACCTCAGCAAGGTCACCGCCATGCGCGCACTAATCGCTAGCGCCGACGCCAGTGAACTGGAAGCCATGATGCAACGTGCCCGAAACGCCCGTGCCCATTGGCTCGCGGGCGAGTTGGATAATTTTCGCGATGAGTCGGTTGGATGAGATGAATATGGAAACACTGCAACTCGACCCTCTCAAACACGCCAGCGGTGACGTCACGCTGCCCGGCTCAAAGAGTATTTCCAATCGCACGTTGCTATTAGCCGCGCTCTGCGAGGGAGAAACCACCGTCCACAATTTGCTTAAGTCAGACGATACCGACGTGATGCTTGCGGCACTCAAGACGCTTGGCGTGAAAGTGCAGTCAACGGACAACAAAACATATCGTGTCATCGGTTGCGGTGGCGTATTTCCAAACCAACAAGCTGATCTTTTTCTCGGTAACGCGGGCACCGCATTTCGTCCTCTCACCGCCGCGCTCGCGTTCCAAAACGGGCAGTACAAACTCTCCGGCGTGCCGCGCATGCATGAGCGGCCGATTGGTGATTTGACTGACGCGTTGGTCAGCATTGGTGCGCAGATTCGTTGCACTGGCAACGCAGGTTTCCCACCACTGGACATCGCGCCCTTTCAAGCGAGCAGTGCCAACCGCGTCAAAGTGCGCGGCGATGTATCGAGTCAATTTCTCACTGCGCTGTTGATGGCATTGCCGCTACTAAAAAAAGAAATCACCGTCGAAGTCATCGGCGAGCTGATTTCAAAACCGTACATCGAGATCACGCTGAATCTCATGGCGAGATTTGGTGTAA
This sequence comes from Burkholderiales bacterium, assembly GCA_043744255.1. Lineage (GTDB taxonomy): Bacteria > Pseudomonadota > Gammaproteobacteria > Burkholderiales > Usitatibacteraceae > UKL13-2. The sequence continues at coordinate 17,129 of JAYTVA010000088.1, forward strand.
AGGTTCTGCGGCGTGAGTGGCGGGAGTTTGTCATTCCTGCTTCTGCGCGCTACCTGTCACCGCGCGATGTGTATGTGGAAGGCGATGCGTCGAGTGCCTCGTATTTCCTCGCTGCTGGTGCGATTGGTGGCGGCCCTGTTCGGGTACATGGCGTGGGGAAATCGAGCATTCAGGGTGATGTACGATTTGCGGAAACGTTGGCGTTGATGGGCGCGAAAATTGAGATGGGTGAGGATTGGGTGGAGGCGACTGCGCCCGTAACTGGCATGTTGCGTGCAATCGACGTGGATTTGAACCACATCCCCGACGCCGCCATGACCATTGCGATCTGCGCGCTGTTTGCCGAAGGCACCACCACCATTCGCAACATCGCCAGTTGGCGCGTGAAAGAAACCGACCGCATTGCGGCGATGGCGACTGAGCTTCGTAAAGTAGGTGCCACGGTGGAGGAGGGGGCTGACTACATTCG
>JAYTVA010000089.1:0-63620 GCA_043744255.1 Burkholderiales bacterium
CCGTTGACGGTGGTGCTGTTGTTGCCGCCAGTGGTGGTGCCGCCGTTGGAGTCGTTGACTGCACCGGTGGTGCCGGTGACGGTGACCGAGACCGGGGTGGTGTCGGTGCCGCCGAGGGTGCCAGGGGCGGTGTAGCTGATCGGACAGGTCATCGTCGCTCCGGGGGCAATGTTGCTCCCGGTGACAGGTGTACACGCGCCGACGGTCACGGGAATCACTGCGCCGGTGCTATCGAGGGCGGTGGCGGAACACGTCGCTGCGGTTGCGGCGTTTGGCGAGGCAGCCGCGTTGGTACAGGTGATGGTGCCGGTGACTGCGGCGCCGGGCGCGACGACGAGCGGCAAACCGCTGAGTACGGGCGTCATGTCGCTGATGCTTGCGTTCACCGTCAACGGCGCGCTTGCAGTTGTGCCGGTGAGCGTGATCGGACCAGTCGAGACTGGCGCTGCGGTGTTGTTGGTAATGGCACCCGCTGTTGTGGACGTGACATTGACACTCACTTGGCAGCTCGCGCCTGCGGCGAGTGTCGCAGCGTTGAGGCGCAGGTTGGCGTCGCCCGCAGCGCTTGCCGCACCGCTCGTTTTGGTGACCGTGCCACAGGCGGCGGGCGTAAACGTGAATGTGGTGTTGGCGAGCGTGAGTCCGGCAGGCAGCACGTCGTCAACGCTCACGGTTGTGATTGCGCCGGGGTTGGCGGCGGGGTTGGTGAGCGTGACGAGGAGCGTTGTAGTTCCGCCGTTGACGATGCTGGCGGCACCGAATGATTTGGTGACGGTTGGCGGGGTGTAGACGTTGAGGGTGGCGCTCGCTGCTGCGGCCGTTGGTGCGTTTGTGCTGGTTACCGATCCCGTGCTGTTGATCTTGGCACCGGCCGTTGTGCCAGTTACCGTGACGGTATACGTACACGTTGTATTGACGGGGATAGTGCCACCGGTGAGGGCAAGGCTTCCTGCTACTGGGGTGAGCGTGCCCGTGCAGCCGACAGGTGCCGACGTGGCGGTAAGGGCACCGGTCATGCCTGCTGGGTAGGTGTCGGTAAAGGCGACTCCGGAGAGGGCTACGGTGTTGGCAACAGGGTTTTGAATGGTGATGTTCATCACGCTGGTGCCACCGACCGCGACGTCGGGTGTGACGAAGGACTTGGTGATGACTGGCGCACCCGTTACCGTGAGTGTCGCACTTGCCGCTGCTGCCGTGCCACCGTTGGTGGTCAGAGCACTTGTGGTGTTCAGAGCGGCGCCGGCAGTTGGCTTGGTGACTGTGACGACGATGGTACAACCGCTTGGGGGGATGGCGTAGCCGATTGGCACCGTAATCGTGGTTGACGTGATGACAATTCCTGCTGCCGTACAGGTGCCGGTGTTGGTGAGCGGCGCAATGGTGACATCACTGGGCATGGTGTCGGTGAATGCCGCACTGAGCGTCTGAGCAAGGCTGGTTGCGGTTCCGTTGCCGAGGGTGATGGTGAGGGTGCTGGTGCCGCCAGCATTAATGGCGGTTGGTGCAAAGGATTTTGCTAGTGTCGGTACGACGAGGACATTATCGGTGTCTGAAGCTGTACAAACACCAGTGCCTGCCGTGAAGACACTCGGGGCGGCACAAGCAACGCCTGTATTGAACGTACCAGCGGGAGGGGTGACGTTGGCGCTGTTGGTGACCGATGTCTGCGCGAACGCAAGCTGTGCGAAGACGCCCGCGAGTAGGGCGAGTAATCCGCCCCTGACGCTTGCAATCAAACCTGCAATTGAATTTTGGGTTAAGCGCGACATATTTTTTTCACTAACTTGTGGGCGAGTTGGCATCATGCTTTTTGCCCCAAAGTGCCCGACTGGCGTGCTGTTTGGGGTTGAGTCCGAGCGAAGAGAGGTGCGTGGCATAGCGTTATGACCCAGTGGCGGTGACGTTGCAGGTCAGCGTGAAGGTTAAGCTTGACGACGGGGGTAGGGTCAGAATGGGAATGCCGCCTGCGCTCTGTAGATTGGCGAGCGTAAGTACAGCCGCTAACGGACAGACAGCGGCACCGGTGGTGACCGCACAGGTGAGCGTGGCGGGCGGGGTCAGGCAATTGAGGCCAGTCGCTGCAGGATCGCGAAGGACAGCGTTATTGGCGGCGGAGAGGCCAGTGTTGGAGACAACAATGGAGTAGACGTTGTTGGTGCCGGTGGTGGTGGCGATTTTGGCGTCAGATTTGGTGACGCTTAGGTTCACGCTTGGCGTGACAGTTACGCATGCACCGGTTCCGGCAGCAGCGGTGCCGCCGCCGGCAGCAGAGTCAGTAATGTCTGCGCTAACGTTTGTCACGGCAGAGATGTTGGCGTTGCCGTTGGTGTTGTTTGGCTGTGGGCAGGTGCCAGTCGTCGCCGCGGCGGCGGTCGTGACGTCTACCGTGATCGTGCAAGGCGTTCCCGCTGGGACATTGCGGGCAGCGACGGTCACCGTGTTGGCGAGTGCAGTCGCCGTTACCGTGCCGCCCGTACAGGTGCCACCGACCGCCGGCACAGCAGCTACACGCAGGCCAGCCGGGAGCGTGTCGGTAAAGCTAACGGCGAATGCGGTGGCGCTTGTAAGGGTGTAGGTCAGTGTGGTCGTGCCGCCTTCGATCAACGCACCGCTAAACGCTTTATCTAATTTTGCTCGTCCCACAACAAGGACGTCGCTCGCGGGTGTGGTGCTTGCGGGATAGAACGACGACGTGACTGCCCCGGCTGGGATGGTGTTGGTGTAAGCGCCAGCCGTCGCGCTTTGGACGTTTACGGTGATCGTGCAGGTCCCATTGGGAGGGATGATGCCGTTGGTCAGGGTGGTGACGCCCGGATTGGTAGCGTTCGCCGACACGGTGGTCGTTCCATCCGTGACGACGGCTACGCTACCGATCGTGGCTGAGATGCAGGTGTTACTTACCGTGGCACCACCGTTGTTGACGAGTCCCACGGGGTACGTGTCTGTGAAATTGACACCGGTCATACGTATCGGGTTTGGATTGGTCAACGTGATCGTCATTAACGAATTGGTGTTGACAGCGACCGGGTTGGTGGCAAACGACTTGGTGATTATTGGAGGCAGGCCCGCTGCTGCGGGAACCGCTGCAAGGTCGCCAAGCGCCGTTGCGCCGGTGGCCTGAAAGCCAGTTGTGGAAGCCGTGCGCGTGGCGAGATTGCTGATACGGTAAATCTGGTTGTCGGTACCCAAGAGCATGAGTGAGCCGGTGTTTGAGTCCCAGGCGATACCCGCGGACGTAGCAGGCGCACCGGTGATCGTGCCAAGATTTGTAACAAACCCGGCAGTGGTAACGGAGTACAAGACGTTGGCCACAACCATGTAGAACAGACCGTTCGGCGCGATGGCAAAATCTCCACCGCCGGCAGCTGCCACGCCTGTGGTGGCAAAGTCGGTGATGACGCCAGTTGTGGTGTTGATCGTTCCCATACGCGTGCCATCCGTGGACATCGCGTACAAAGTCCCGGTCTGCGCAAAAGCCAGACGAGGCCAGTACCGGCAGGGTGGTGTCGTTGCGGCCGTACAGCCAGGCTGCAATGGCCCGACTAGCACGGCAGGACCCGCAGGCAACGGAAATCTGTATAGCACGGGGGACACTGCGGGGGTGGCAGAAGCCTCGGCATCGAGGTAGTACAAGTTGGCGCCTGCAGCATCGAGCGCCAAAGATGCGGCGATAGGTGTTGCTCCATTCATGTTGGGCATTGTCACCACACCAATACTGGTCGCAGCACCAGCGGTAGCACCAGATGTAGCGACGGAGTACATGTTGCCATTGTTGTATGTATAGAGGCTGGTCTGCGCATCTGCGGCACGCGTGACCAACATGCTTGCCAAAATAGCCAACAAGAGCATCACGGAAAGCGCCGCGCGCGCCACCACCTGCGATGTCGGGCTCTGCATGGCGACAGCCGCAGGCGCGCCGTTGAATGGCAGGTCGTTTCGACAGACGGCATTCAGTGTCTTTTGGCTGGCTGTGTCGCGGGTATGCATCTTGGTCTGACTCATGTTGTGGTCACTCAGTCTCATTTTGCTGAAGCGGCGCGGGGCGCATTAGCGGGTTCGTCGTCGGCTTCCTCAAGGTCGGTGTCTGGGTCGTCCCCAAGCTCGTCGTCGCCAGTTGCGGATGCGTCACCCATTACCGCGTTGCCCGCATCACAGATGATGGTGGCCTTGGCCTTGCGTGGTTTTTTGACCACGGGCTTGGTCGCATCCGGTTTGACTTCAGTCGCTGGTGCCTTCTTGACCGACTTTTTCGCAGTTGCGGGCAAGCGGCAATTGGCGGAGAGGTCTTCAGGGGCAGGCGCGCTCTTGACGACCGCTGCGGGCGCAGCCACGACAGGCGCGGGCGCAACAATTCTAGGCGGCTCGACGACTGGCGCTGCAACGACCGGCACTGCGGCGGGAGCCGGTGTCGGCGCAGGCACCGGTGCCGGGGCGATGGCCGCCTTGGTGGGTGCCGCTTCACGTGGCTGCTGTAGCGGCGCATTGCCTCTGGATTTGCCAAAGAGGTCTTCATCAAACTTGTAACGCATCCGCAGATAGGCACCTTTGTTGGTGTAGTCACCATTGGCGAAATCATCGTCGCGGTAGCCAAAGAAATTGTAGCCGGCGGAGAGCCAGAGGTTTTCCATGACCATGAAGCCGAGTTCGACGCCTGTTGCGTAGGTCTTGGCTGCGGCACCTTTGCCGAGCAACGTTGATCCGTGCAACGATACGTCCCAACGCGGGCCGAGTTCCCAGATCGCGCGACCCGAGAGCAACTGCGCGCTGTTTTTGGCCTTGATGCCGTTGGATTGTTCGTTTACCCACTTGGTGGCGTAGCGCGCTGAGAAAATGAATGGGCGAACTGGTTGCCAGTTGCCGTGTACCGAGAACAGCTCAACAGTCCGCTTGAGGACAACATCCGGCTGGGTGGTGTCATTTTCCAGACGGTGCTCCACGCGCGCCAAGCCGTTGAATACATCACTCTCCGTATCGCGGTAGGCGACGCCGGCTTGCAGGCGGTCTTGTTCGTTCTGACCCGTCTGCCCACCTTTGTTCTTGATGATCGAGTAGGTGTTACGACCAAGGAAGGTGAAGTTTTGATTGAGCTTGGAGGCCACGGCGACGGTAGAGAGTAGCGATTCGCTAGTCTTGGCATCGCGCAACTCTAGGCGGGTGGAGCCTTTCCACAGCGGATTGGCGGTGTACTCTAGGCCAAATGTGAGCGCGGTGGCTTCGCCGGCACCTGTTCCCGAAAACGCGTGGACGCGTTCCAAGCCAGTTTGTAGCTTGAGGCCTTCGCTGAGCGTCCAGAGATTGCGCAGACCCAATGCCGCTTCGGCATCGCCGCCTGAGATGGCGTCACGGATGCGGTATTCACTGAATACATTGCCATCCTTCATATAGTCGGCGCTAATGCCGATGACGCTGCTGTTTTGGCGCTGGACGGTGTTGAGACCGTACGGGCCGGTCAGGGACGAGATGAATTCATGGCGACCATAAATACGTCCGCCATTGGGCAATTTGTACTCGCCACCGACCGCTGCGATTTTACGATCCGTGTCTTTTGGATCGACTTCAAGTTCGACGTATCCCGCTGCATTTTTGACGCCTGGAATGTCGCCGGTGACCCGTGCACGGATGCTGGTGACTTCGGTTGGCAATGGGCCAGACGCGGTGGTTGCGGGAGCGGCAGTTTCGCGGGCATGACGTACCCCCAACTCGACGCGCAAGCCGCTATCGAGCGTGCGCTCGACCGCGCCCAACAGACCATCACGACGGCCATGGGTGAGCGTGTCTTCGCTGCGTAGTGCTTCCGCTTTCAAACGCGTCTTGTCGTCGATCTTGTAGGAGATGTTACCGCCAACTTCGGTGCGACCACTGCTGAGGCCTGAACTGATGTTGTCGAACTTGGCGTCGGCTTTACCGGCGTAGATACGCGCATCCATGATGTCGTCACGACGGATGAATTCGATGCGCGAGGCGTTCCCGCGTTTCTCACCTTCCGGCAGACCGGCTTTGTCCAAGGTCGCACCGACTCTGTCGCGCGTGGTCTGGGCGATTTCGGCGATGATGAACGTTGACTCGGCGAGCTTGGCGATGGCGTTGATGCCGATCATGCGGAATTTGTCGACTGGGTTGCGATCTTCGACCACGATGCCACCGACTTCGAAGCGGTCACCGAGTTTGATTTGCGCATCCGCGCCAGTCACCCAGAACTCTTTGCCGCCTTGATCGATCTCGAACGTGACGCGAATAGAGTTCGGGTTGAACAATTCGTCGAGCGTTGGCACTGGCGCTTTCAGCAGGATGCGTCCGGTGAGCGGCTCGAGCTCGTAGTCCGCGAAGCGCGACAGCGGCACGGTGCGGATGATGACGCCGGTTTGCTGGCGATCACGGGTAATGATTTCTACTTTCTCACTGTTGATGAGACCCTTTGCATTGGCGAGCGTGAACGGACCCGAGGTGCCGTTGGCGCGGAACTCTTCTTGCAACTGACGCGTGGTGTCGCGGCTGGCGAAGAAGTTCGCCGATACGCTGCCGTTTTCGAAGTGTTGCTTGGCACCGGTCAATGAGCGGTTGTAGTTGGCAAGCTTGCGCGCTTCGGAGAAGGTAGACGTGTTGTAGTCGCCATACAAGAGGTAGGACTTCTTGTTGTCTACCCGCACATAGAAGCGGCCAGTGGATTGCGCATCGAAACCACGTGCGCTGGAATCGCCGTACACGGGATAGAACTCGTCTGGCTGAATGTCGCGGAACAAGCGATCACGCGTGTTCTTGTCGGAATCGTAAGCGAGCGTGAGCAGATACTCACCTTTGATTTTGCCCTTGATAAACATGGCCGCACGTGCACCCGCCTGCGTCTTGCCGTCATTCCAGTTGCGCGCGATGTGGGTGATTTCTTGTTCGAACCCGTCCTGCGCCCGCGTTGGGGTGAGCGCACGGGCATCGAGCTTACGAAGATTGAGCACGCCTTCGATCAAACCAGTGGCGAGCAGTGCGCGCACTTCCGGCAGGAAATCGAGACGACCCTCAGACTTCATCTGCCCGGCTGTGACGGTGATGATGGCTTGAACCGGCTCAGACGGTGGTAACAGCGTGAACTCACCGAGCCCACCTTCGATGAAGGTTTGGATACCTGGTTCAGTGGCATTGAGGTCTTCAACTTGCCAACGGCCCGCCGTGCTGGCAAGCGTAATGGCAGTGCGCGACGTTACCGCGACACCGTTGGCGTCAACCACACGCACGTTGACGGTTGCTGGCGTCTTGCCGTCGGCGGTTGCGCCGCCTGCTTGTGCAGCGGGGAACTCGATCAGCAGCTTGAGTGCTGAGCCCGGTGCAGTGACGGTGATGCTGGTTTCACCGCGCAAGTTACCAAACTGATCAACCTGCTTGAGCGTGAGGGTATTCACACCGGACGCTAAATCAACACCGACAAATTCCCATGCTTGGAGTTGCTTATCGGCAACCACGGATTTCTTGCCGACGCGAGAATCCGCAACCTGCTTGCCGTTTACCGACAGCGCGAAGTTGGCACCGGCAATTCCTTTGACCTGAATCGTGGATTGGGCGTAGGCAAGTGTGTCGCCATCTTTCAGGCCAATAAAGCCAAGCTTATTGTCTAGCGACGGCAACAGTGCGTCGAGATCCGCTTTTGCAGTCTGGGCAACGCGCTCAGTGATGGCGCGCGCGGCACCCTGCTGTTGCGGCGCAATAGGCGCAAAGCCGATGGTGCCGAGTTGCTCAGCAGCCTGACGTTGCTGCGCCGCACCGTACGGCAAGATGGAAGCGGTGTCAGCCGTTGGGCCGGTACTGGTTGGCGCGGTCAGTCCCACCACCCCGCTAGCGGGCAACGCCTTCACGTCCGTGGCTGGCCGGCTATTCGGATCAGCGATAAGCGTTTGTTGCAAGCGGCCATCAAACTCGGTAGCCAAGCTGGCAGCGGCGCGACGACGCATTTCTACTTCCTTCAACACCGGCACGCTACATGATTGGATCGCAAAATTGGCTTTGTGCAACTCGCCATTTTTCACGTCGATGAAGCGGCTATCCGGCTTGCCCAGATTGCGGTTCGATAGTTCGATAAAGTCTTTGACGTCGATACCAAAGGGCAACGACGTGCGATCAACTTTCAACACGTGCGTGCGGGCGCTCAAGCCGTAGAAGCTGTACTTGCCCTCGGCGTCTGAAGTGACATTTGTGCCGTCCTCCATATAAAGTCGCACGCCCGGAATACCGACTTCGCGTTCTGTTTTTGCACGATCAGCCTCAGCAGAACTCGACTGGACGCGGTTGGCGTCGCAATCGATGAAAATCTTGCCGATGACGTAGGCCTTATCGCTGAATACGCCGCCGACAATGGTCACCTTAGCCACCGCAACATTTGACTCGCTGAAGCGGGTGCTATTACCGATTTTGTAGGTTGCGATCACACGATTGGTGCCATCGCCCTGTGCGGCACCGGGCCCGACTCGAACACGGTAAGTCAGCTTTAATTTTTGCCCTAATGTCATCCGACCGACGTTAAAGACGAGCCTTGGACCAACCCCGCCTTGGGGATCCGCCAGCGGTTTGCCGTCGAGACGTGCAGAGCCCGTCACATAGGTGAATCCGAGCGGCAATGAATCAGCCAGCAACACGTCGGCTTGCGCAAGCGCGATTCCGGTATTGTTATTGATGGTGACTGTGTAGTCAGTCAGATCGCCGATTTCCACCGTGCTACGCGAAACGGCCTTTTGGATAAATAGGCCGCTGAGTGGCGCGGCATCTACTGGAATGTCAACAATGACGGGACCGGTTTCCGGGCCGACGCGGAATGCGCCACCGTAAGAACCGCCGGCAGTTGGGCCAGTGGCAAGGATGTTGCGCCCGCCTGGCAGTTGCGTGAACGGAACGGTAGAGGTGAAGGTGTATCCGTTTGGCGTGGTGACCAACAGGCAGTAGTCACCGGCAGCGACCAATGGGAAGTCGAAGCGCCCGTCGGCTCCCGTGGTCAGCGTGTTCGGCGACGGAACAATTGCGCCGCTCCGCAACTGAGATACGGTTGCGGCGGTATTGGTGCACACGCCTCCGCTCGCCGTGACGATACGCACGATTGCGCCTGCTACCGGCTCATTGGTGCGGCTATCGAACACGACCCCGTTTGGATCAATCAGCGTAACCGTGGTGGTAATACGGCGACCGCAACCGATGATCTCAACGGTGTAGCTGTCGAGCGGATTCCCTTCGAGGCGGTTGTTGCTCGCTACCACCGGTGGCGGACGCACCGCGAGTCCAGTTGCTTCGAAGATGCCGGTGTTGGGACCGGTCTCAACCGCAATAATTTCTTCGCGCTCACCGTTCGGGCCGGTGATGATGACGGTACGACGCTCGATGACATCGGGCACTTGGTTACACGCCTGTGCGCTGGCGCGCAGGAACAAATCGCGGCCGATATAGCCGAAGACCGTGGGGCGTTGGAAGCCGCTGTCTATGTAGCCTTGGATGATGTTATCGACGACCGTGGTGGATCCGATCGTCGTGGTATCACGATCCGACAGCGGACCCGTGCGGCTTGCGACTAGGCGGAAGTCGGTGACGTTTGAGTCACCAAGCGCTTTAGCACTCGCACCGGCCGGCGCGGTCACACGATTCAAAAAGTTGGTACGTGCGCCTGGCGGAAGCGTAAATGTGGTCGCCGTCGTTACAACCTTGTCAGCAGTATCTATGACCCCAACGAAGGATTGACCGCCAGCGACTGGTGCGTCGATGACTATTTCCGAACTCCAACCAGCCGTCGTATTAGTCAAGAAATTGCTTGGGAACGTTATTGTTTCAAGGCATGTGCCGAGATTGCTCAATACGTGCGGATAAACAATCGACCCACCTTGGACAGTTCGACCGGTGTTATCGGGATCGAGCACGACCAGACAAATCTCGCGCGCAAGGGTGAGTACGTCGTTGGCTGACGCACGAATGATCGGGTTCGAAACGGAAACTGCATTCTTTGTCACTTGGAACGGGCCTCCAGCCACGCCAATCGGCAGAATCGCGCGAACCACAATTTGGTAGGTGGCGCCGGGCGCAACGGGCCCAGTATCAGGCACGCTATTTCCATTGGTATCCGCGAGGAGCGTCACACCATCAGGCTTGAAGAGCTGGATCACCGTTCCTGGCGGAAAGCTACCTGCTGTCAAGGTGATGTCGAAGGCATCCGTACGGCTCGTGTTGTTGGTTAAGACGTTGTTGAATGTCACTGTGCTGCCAGCATCGGCTACCGGAATGACGACGCCACGCAATGAGACTGATTCCGTCTGCAACACGCGGAACTCAACGCCGTTACTCGGGCGCGGATCAGTGCGAACACCGTTCGCCGTGTAGGCACTCTCGGCGATGTTTACGAGCGCAGTTGCTGGCGCGACCCCTTGTGCAATCGTCACATCGAACGTGATTGACCCTGCTGCGCCCGACGCAAGATTCTGGATGTTGACGCTTACTTCCGTTGCGCTATCGATGTAAGTTCCCGATAGACCGCCAGCGCTGAACGTGCCACTCGCGCCAAGCAGTCCCGCGGTGGTCACGCCACCAGACGCGACGCGCAATGAGCCCGGCACATAGTTCATGCCGGTGGGCAACTTATCACCAATCGTTACGTTGGTTTTTTCGCTCCCGGCCGCGCCCGAGTTGTTGAATTGCAGTGTGACGCGGTAGGGACCGCTCGGCGCGTTGCCTTGCGTCGCGGACAGGGATTTGTTCACGAACAGATCACGATTCGGGGCAGGCGGGGGCGGCGCTGCAAACACCAAACACTGATTGGTCACTGCACTGGTGAGGTTGGCCACGCCAGAAATTGACGCGGGTCCGTTGGTAAACGCGGCCGGATTGGCTGCGCAGCTGGCGTTGGATTGACCGGCCACCCCGGTCACGCTGTTGACGGCAACAGCGCAGGAGGCAGTGCCTGCGATCATGCTGACGCCCGAGACCACGATGACATTAGGCTGCGTGAACGTAACCGAGCCGGTACAGCCAGCAGAGAAAACTGCATTTGGTGCCGAAACCAGTTGTATTCCCGACGGGAGCGTGTCGGTAAATGCGATGCCCGTTCGCGCCGGGTTGCCGGCCGTATTCGCGATTGTGAACGTGAGCGGTGTAGACGCGCCAACGGTCAATGAGGGCACGCCAAATGCCTTGGTCAGCCCCGGTGCCGCGACACCCGCGACAGTAATTTGATCGAGAATCGTGTCCGTAATGCTCGGCGTCGCTTGATTTGTGACGCCGAACTGGAGAATGTATGCACCGGGTGGCGATGGGTTGGTGGTCCCTGGGGCGACGGGCGTGGTCGCGGGAAGAGTAACTTCCGCGCACACCAAGCGGCTGGCACCAACCGCTATCGGCGTCGCGCCGGTTGTCGTTACCACTGCCCCCAATGGCGCCGTGCAATTTGCTCCATTTCCGCTATCGCGGAAAACCACTGTCCAGCCCGCTGGCGGCGTGGTCAGACCAACGCCGCCGGGTACGGATGCGAACGATGACGACAGGTTGTACGAGGCAGGCGTGAGACCGGTGTTGTTAGCGTAAAGCGTGAATACGGTGGTGGTGGTGAGCGTTGGTGAAGGGGTCACCGAATTTGTCACCTGAACGACTGCGTTATCCGCGCCAGCACCCAGAACAGCGGGACTGCCTACCGGGCCGTTGTTGGTTAAATCAACCGTGTTCGGCGCGATCGTGGTCAATACGTTCGGCGCGGTATCCGTCTTAGTCGTATCAAATCTGGAGCGCCCCTCAAGGGTCACGCGATAACCGTTGCCTGCGTTGTTGCCGGTCGCTGAATTCACCGGCAGCGTGGCACGAATGACAACTGGGTAGCCGCAAGCCAATCCATCCGCGCTGATGATGTAAGGTGCCGGGCAGGCTCCGCCGACTGGAATCGGAATAGAACCGGTGTCAGGCAGCCCGTTGCCGTTGCTGTCTTGCAGAGCGGTGGTGCCATTCGGTGCGAACAACTGGAATGTGGTGCCAGCTGGGAACGTACAAGCATTCGCAACGGCAAAGTTGGCGGGATTGCAGGTTGAGCCGTTGGCCAAGAGTGGCGCCGTGCCCTCCAGCAGCGTCAGATCAAAACTATCCGCCGCGCTGCCGCGATTCCACACGTAATCCGTGAACGCGACTGCTTGCCCGATCCCCGCTGACGCGACCGTGATTGGCTCGCTATCGGCAATGCCGGCTGTGGTACGCGAGCCGTTTACCGAGAACACGGCTGTTTGAACAACGACGTACTGAACCGAATTGGTTGGCGCGGCTGGAACCGTGACCGTGGTGCCGCCGGATGTGAAGCTGTACTGCACGCTCGCCGTATTTGTGGTGCTTGCGGCGTTGGCCGGATTGGTTGCCGTTAATCCGCCGACGATGGTCACTTGGAAATACACGCTGCCAGTGGCCGCCGCTGGGACAGACGTGATGGTTGCGTCAATCGTGCCGGTGGCGGCTGAGACGGGAGCCTGATAGGTGATGCCGACGGGATCACCAGCAGGCGCGTCGGTCAGCGCATTGGCGTTACCGGTGACTGTCCAGCGACCAGAGCCCGGCACATAGAGCCAAGCCGAAGGCATCGTATCCAACAGGCGCACATTATCTGCTGCGACCACCCCGGAATTGGTGTACTCAAGCACGACATAGAGCGGGCCGTTATTTGGGCTCAGTCCGCCCGCGACCGGAATGTAGCCCGGCGGCGGAACGCTTGACAGTTTTTTGGTGACGTTTAGAGCGGCCAGACCGATTGTGGTCGTGTCTGCCTGCGTGAGGGTGGTTGGCGCAGGCGTGTTGGTATCACTGACCGAGACGATGATCGTACCCGCTTGACCGGAAGTGGCCGTTGGCGGTGTTGTCCCGACCACCACAAAATTGAAGCTGCTACCAGCGGGCAATGAAATTGGCGCGGTGATCGGCGTTGCCGAGTCGGCAAAACCATCCTGATTAGCGTCCGCAAAATAGCTCAGACCTGTGTGAACGAACACGCCGCCGGTGGTGGCGGGGTTGAAGGTGTAAACATCCGTTCCGTTTCCGGTGTTGGTGATCGTGTGCGGATACGACACTGACTGACCTGGCGACACCGTCTTCGCACCGGTCTGGGTGAGCGTAAAACTCTTGACCTGTTGCACCGTGGTCTGCACGGTATTGGACGTGACGGGACGGGTAACGCCGACGCTATCCACGTAGGTTGCGGACGCCTGATTGCCGATGACTGCGTTTGCGGGAGCCGGTGCTGCGTGGGCAAAATTCGCCGTCAAAAATGGCGCTATGGTAAATGCGGCAAACGCGAGCAGCAACGTCGCGAGCGCGCTTCGCATCCAGTGACGACCGCCTAGGGACGGGTGATAAGCAGTCATTCCAGATTCTCCGTGGGCGCAAACGACAGCTTTTGCTGTTTGTATGTGAGAGTGTTCACTTGAGTGTCTAACTTTTTGGCTGAGTTTGAATTGTTCAATGGGGCGCTGGTGCGCTTTAGCGCGCAAGCGGTTCGCCGTTCGCGGTCACTGCATTCGACTGTTCATCATTCACTTTGAACCGCGCTGAAAACGAAACGGCCTGTCGCGCATCCAATTTGCCGGGGTACCAGCGAAGAAAGCGGTACTCGCCGACCGGAACCGATTGTTCAACCGTCGAACCATTGGCGAGTTTCACTTTTCGGCGCAGCGGGATTGGCGCGAAGGTCGCGCCATCAACGCTTGCACGCGCGGCACCCGGTTTCACCGACTTCAAAATGAGATTCGTGTTGAGCGGAACGGGTAGCGTTGCTTCGACCCCGGCGAGGGAGCGCTCGGTAGTGTTGGTGTAGATTGCGACTTCTTCGAGGACGTCGCCGGGCTTGGCAAACTCAGCAGACTGGAGATTTTCACGGCCACCGACCACCACAATTTTGTGGCGATTGAGCTTGATCTCAAGCGGCTTGCCGTCTGCGGCAACCACGGGCACAGCCCAACCGCTCGCGGAGAGTAGCAGCAATGCGCCGAGCGCAATGAGAGCGGCGTGACGATTAAACATTCATTTCTATCCCTGAAAATTTCTTGTGATTCTTGCTGCAACTGCTAATTTTCTTGGCCGCGATGGCCACCCTTTGAAACTTTTCTGCAACAGACGCTGCAATCAACTGCTTTAGATTTGCGCTAGCTTCTCGGTACCTAGACATTAACAATGGAGCTCTGCAATCCACAATTTCCGCTAGGAAAACCCCTTATTTTTTTCGGCTATAAACGTATTTTTCCAGTCTAAGCCGACACACCGACCATGAATACTACCTCTGAGTAGTGCAGCGCGTTGTAAATAATTGTGACTGCCGGTTCATTAACGCACCCGTCGGAAATGAACAAAGTCGAAAACTTGCCCAACATCAAACTACGTACGTATATTTTATGCCTCTGGCCACCACCTGCCAGCACCAGTACGAACATTTCGCCGCTTTGCACGCCTCTAGCCGGTTAGCGCTATAATTCGCGCTGTTTCGATTTACCAAACGGCTGCGGAGAGGTGGCAGAGTGGTCGAATGCACCGGACTCGAAATCCGGCATACCGGTCTCCGGTATCGAGGGTTCGAATCCCTCCTTCTCCGCCAAACCACGTAATGCCTAAAGCGTGCACCGTTCGCCCAAGGGTGCTTTCTCGTTTTTGCCGTCATGCCTCCCAGCGCTGGCGCACCTATAACTCGCGACAACTCACTGAACCGAAAATAAAAACCTCTTTAGCGGTCGGCAGTTCCACGCATTACTTGCCAAAAATGACCGTAGATCGTGGCGTTTACCCTCAACGCCTACGATCCACGCTGACTACCGGGTGCTTAGCGACCGTCCCGCAACAACTCCAACTCCTCCCAACGAATCATCGCTCGATTTGTTTGACCAGCAATATCCGCCAGTCGCGCCTGCAACCCATTTACTTTGCTTGATTCAGCGGGGTTTGCATAGTTGGCCGGATCGGCGAGTGCTTTCTCCAGACGGGCGGTTTCCTGCTCCAATTCACTAATCCGATTCGGTAGCGACGCGAGCTCACGCGCCTCGTTAGTGCTCAGTTTGCGTGCTGGCGATTTGGTGGTGGGTGCTGGCTTCGACGTTGACTTCGACGTTGCCTTGGGCACTTCCTTCGACGGTGCATTTGCCGCCTGCATTTGCCAATCGCTGTAGCCACCCGCGAATTCGCGCACTTGCCCGTCGCCTTCAAACACATAAACCTGCGTTGCAATGTTATCGAGAAACGCGCGGTCGTGGCTCGCGACCATTGCCGTGCCTGCATAACCTTGCAGCAATTCTTCGAGCAAATCGAGCGTCTCGATATCAAGATCGTTGGTCGGCTCGTCAAGCACCAAAAAATTCGCGGGCTTGGCGAACAACCGCGCCAACAGCAAGCGGTTGCGCTCGCCACCTGACAACGATTTCACCTTGGCTCTGGCGCGTTGCGGCGGAAACAAAAAGTCGCCGAGATACGAGATCACATGCTTGCGTCCGCTGCCGGTATCGATGAATTCTGAGCCCGGGCTAATCACGTCCGACAATGTGGCTTCGTCATCAAGCGCTTCGCGAAA
Organism: Burkholderiales bacterium; assembly: GCA_043744255.1. Lineage (GTDB taxonomy): Bacteria > Pseudomonadota > Gammaproteobacteria > Burkholderiales > Usitatibacteraceae > UKL13-2. The sequence goes on from JAYTVA010000089.1 coordinate 15,530, forward strand.
TTGATCAAAATATGCCACGCTCAACTGCGTACCCAACTTCACGTTGCCGCTATCGGGTGTGAGTTCGCCGAGAATCATTTTCATCAGTGTCGATTTGCCAGCGCCGTTGGGCCCGATCAAGCCGATCCGATCGCCGCGTTGCACGATGCCGCTAAACTTATCGACCACGCGTTTTTCGCCAAATGTTTTACACACCGCCGTCAATTCCGCGACGATCTTGCCGCTCTTCTCGGTATCGGAAATCGAGAATTTCACATTACCCGAACGCTCGCGACGCTGTGCACGCTCCTCCCGCAGCGCATGCAAGCGCGTCACCCGCCCTGCACTGCGCGTACGCCGCGCTTGCACGCCCTGACGAATCCAAACTTCTTCCTCCTTCAAAATTTTGTCGAAGCGCGCATTCGCCAGCGCTTCTGAATTCAGCGCCTCTTCTTTGCGCTTTTCATACTCGGCAAATGAACCGGGGTAGCTCGTCAATTGGCCACGATCCAGCTCGATGATACGGGTCGCAAAAGTTTCCAGAAAGCGCCGATCATGGCTGATGACGAGAATCGCGCCACCGAAACCAGTCAGGGTTTTTTCCAGCCAGTCGATGGCGGTAATGTCGAGGTGGTTGGTCGGCTCATCGAGCAGCAGTAACTCTGGCTCGGCCACCAGCGCCCGCGCCAATGCGACGCGCTTCAAAGTGCCGCCAGAAAGTCCGTCAATCGCGCGATCCGCATCGAGACCGAGACGCTCCAGCACTGACTCAACGCGCTGCTCCACTTGCCAGCCATCCTCGGCCTCAAGCTGGTGTTGCAGGTCACCCATGCGCTCCAGCGCGTCCATATCGCCCTGCCCCGCCAGCGTCACCGCGTGGTGGTAATCGATCAGTAACTTCGCAACCTTGCCCAAGCCTGCCGCGACGGCTTCAAATACCGTCTGGGTGTTGTCGAACGCGGGCTCCTGCGCCACATAGGCGAGCTTTAAGCTGCTGCCGCGCGCGCCCTCGCCGTCATCGGGTTTGATCTCTCCCGCGATGATTTTGAGCAAGCTCGATTTACCAGTGCCGTTGCGACCGACCAGCGCGATACGCTCGCCGGTTTCGATAGCGAAATCGACGGCGTCAAGGAGCTTTACGTCACCGAATGCGAGGGACAAATTTTTTGCGTGAAAAACAGGCATGAAAACTTTCTAGTTGGAGATTGATTCTATGTGGAGATTAATTCTATGTGGAGAGTAACTTTGGTGCGATAAAGAAGTGCAAGACGGTGGCTGCCACCAGCCCCACCGCGCCCGCGAATGCATACGCGATTTGCGCACCGTGCGCTTGCCATACCCAGCCCAGCAATAGACCCGCCGGAATCGACGCAACACCCACCAGCGTGTAGTACCAGCCGAACAAGGTGCCCCGCTCCTCAGGCTTGGCATGGTCACCGAGTACCGCGCGCTCAACGCCTTCGCCGATGGACATTGCAAACCCGAAGAACAGGGTCGCAATCCACAGTGTGGTGATGCTGGTCACAAAACAGAAGCCGAACATTGACACGCTGTACAACACCCAGCCCGGCACCAACAGGCGAAACCGCCCGAGCCGGTCTGACAACACACCCGCGCCGATGTTGGCGAAAATTTTGACGAAGTTAAACGCGGCCCAAAGCACCAGTGCGTGCGCGGTCGTGGCGCCGAGTTCAGTCGCACGCAAGATGACAAATAATTCGGCTGTGCGGGCAAACGTGAACAGGGTTACGGTTAACAAATATCCGCGTACGCCGTGCGGCACATCGGCCCATTGAAACCGCATCTCCAGCGGCTCGGCTGGCGCGGGTTTCGCTGGTTCTTGCACGCCGAACGCCAATACCGCCACCGCCAGCAGACCGGGAATTGCCGACAGCCACAAAATCTCTTTTAAGCCAAACGCGAATACTGAGATAGCCAGAGCACCCAATAAGGCGCCGCCAACGGCACCCAAATTATCGAACGCACTATGCAGACCAAACGCGCGTGCGCGCAAATGCGCGGGAGCCAAGTCAACGATCAACGCATCGCGCGGCGCGCTACGCACGCCCTTACCCACGCGATCCAGCGAACGAATCACCACCACATGCCACCAACTCGTCGCCAACGCCAACAGTGGTCGCATCAAGTTCGAAATCAGGTAGCCACTCACCGCGAGCGACTTACGTTTACCACCGGAAACGTCAGACAATCGCCCCGCCCAGAGCCGCACGAACGCCGCGACCGCGTTCGCCAAGCCTTCGACCAAGCCCAGTACTACCGGACCCGCGCCCAGCGTGGTCGCAAGCAAAATGGGGATCAGCGGTGCCACCATCTCGGTGGCAATATCGTTGCAAAAGCTCACCACGCCGATCACGTAAATCGCGCGCGGCAAGCGAGAGTCTTTTGGCGGCATCACCGGGGAGGTATCGGTTGCTGGGAGCGGTGATTTAGGCATCGGCGAATTTTACGCGTAAAATTTTCGCCAGCCGCGCGCTGACTGATGCGCTAAGCAGTCGCCCTCGTAGCTCAGTGGATAGAGCTACCCCCTCCTAAGGGGTAGGTCACACGTTCGATTCGTGTCGAGGGCACCAGATTTTTGACACCGGTATTTTCCGGTGCGACACCTTAAGAACGCCACCTATGCGCCTACTTTTTACGCACGCCGCCTGCGCGATATTCTTCGCGGGCGCACCGGTCTTAGCAGTTGCCGCACAAGCAACCCCAGACGAACCCCCGCCGACGGAGAGTGAGGCCAAACCCCGCGCCCGGCCTAGTGTTCCAACACAGTCTATCGACAAAGTCGAAGTCACAGGCAAGCAGGATGCCAATTCGCTGCGGCGCGAATCGAGTGCTACCAAAATCATCATTACGCGCGAAGATATCGAGCAGTACGGCGACAGCAATCTGGGCGACGTGATGCGCCGCTTGCCGGGTGTCACGCAGGGCGGTCGTCCCGGGCGCGGTGGGCCGGTGCAGATGCGCGGCATGGCGGGGGGCTTTACGCAAATTCTGCTCAATGGTGAACGCATCCCGCCCGGGTTTTCGATGGAGCAAATTACGCCTGAGCAAGTCGAGCGCATCGAAATCTTGCGCGCACCGACGGCGGAGACTGGTGCACGCGCAATTGCTGGCACCATCAACATCATCCTGCGCGAACCGTTGCGCGCAACCAACAACGACCTGCGTGGCGGCGTGCAGGAGGATCGCAGTCGCGATTCGCCGAATCTTTCTTGGACACGCAACGACACCTTCAGCCCGACCGGAACGTACAACTTTACGGTTTCGCTGAACCATAGCGATCAACTCACCGACACGCTCGCGCACACGACCTACCTCGATACGCTGACAAACCTGACCAATCTCGACCATCTCGAAGCATCGCAAACCAACGACAAGCGTAACAGCGTGTTCCTGAGTGGGCGTTTTCAGTGGCGGCTCGGGCAAGCTGAATCGTTGAGCGTGCAGCCGTTTGCGGTGCTAAATAATTCGGAGAACCGCAGCCACAGTGAACGCAAGCAGATTGGCGGCACGGAACCGACACCGTACGCCAGCACTGCTGCAGCTGCCGATACGCAGGTGCGGGTGTTCCGTGTGATGTCGATGTTGAATAAACGCTTCGATGAAAACCTACGCTATGAATTACGTCTGAGCCTCGGCCAACTCGCCACTGCGACCAATAACGCGTCCAATCAATTCAATGGCGCGGGCGCGCGCACGCTGTTGCAAACCGTCGATGCGGATGCAAAGGACCGTTCGTGGAATCTGGCTGGCAAAATTTCACGCGGCTGGGGTGACGGCAAGCACGCGTTTGTGACCGGCGCAGAACTCGAAGGCATCAAGCGCAACGAGAACAACGTCACGCTGCTCAACGGCAACCGGCAACTCGCAGACTTCGGCACTGAGTTGAACGTCGCGACACGACGCACGGCGTTGTATGCGCAAGACGAATGGGATCCGAGCCCGCAATTTGGCGCGTATGCCGGGCTGCGCTGGGAAGAAATCGAAACGCGCAGCGATGGCATCGGTAATCCGGTGAAAAATTTAAGCCGCGTATTATCGCCACTCGCGCAAGGTGTGTGGCGATTCGACGCACCCAAGCGCGATCAAATTCGTTTGGCACTTACACAAAGTTATCGCGCACCGACCACACAAAATTTGGTCGCACGCCCGAGTTTGAATAATCTATTTCCCGCGCCCGGTGCGAATACGGCGGCGAGCCCTGATCGCGGTGGCAATCCGAATTTGAAACCAGAGTTGGCAAACGGAATCGACCTCGCCTACGAAAATTATTTGAAGGCCGGCGGGGTTGTTTCTGTGAATTTGTTTACGCGCCGCATCAGCGATTTAATTCGCAACGTCACTAGCCTCGAAACCGTGTCCTATGCCACCAGCCAGCGCTTCGTTTCACGCCCGCAAAACCTGGGGCGCGCAGTCACCAGCGGTGTTGAATTCGATGCCAAATTTCAGCTCACCGAGATCATCGACGGCGCACCGGCACTCAACATTCGCGCCAACTTGAGCGTGTTTGATTCCAAGGTAAATGCGGTGAAAGGCCCGAACAACCGCATCGACCAACAACCGCGCGCCACCGGCAATCTCGGCGCGGACTATCGTTTTCGCGGCAGCCCCTTCAGCATCGGTGGCAACATCAATTTCACCCCCGCCTACACCACACAACAGACCGACACGCAACTTCAATCGCTTGGCGCAAAACGCGTCGTCGATTTTTATGGCCTGTGGAGTGTGACTTCGGCCACGCGTTTGCGTCTCACGTTTTCTAACATCGCGCCGCGTGGCAGCACGACCAATGCAGTGATTGAGCAGGGCAATCAGCGCGAAAGTATTTTGCTGAACGGGCGCACGGACATGTCGGTGGCGCTGCGGTTTGAGACGCGGCTATAGCTTGCGCCGCAGCAAATAAAAACGCGCCGGAAACGGCGCGTTTTTATTTGTAAATTTGGAAAATGCGCGGGATCTACTCGTCCTGACATGCATCCGTCAGTCTCGCTGAACCGCCAAGCCACGCTTAGGCCAAGATGCAACCAAATAGCGATGGCTAAAACGGTTTGCATTTCCATGGAGTCTCCCTTGGTGGTGTTGCCGTTTGTGGTTCAGATGCTCGCAGATGACGCGCTAGAAACTTACAGCGATGACGCAACTTAAGTTCAAAAAACGTGTATTCCGCATTGAGCGAGATGAACAGCAGGGGAAGTAAACGAGTGTAAGACGGTGGGCAGATCGGCCTAGCGCGAACTGCGATAGTCTTCGAGCGGATCGAATGCGGCGGGTTCCGCTGCCAAGTCGGCACCAGCCCTGGGCTGCTGCCGGATATCCGCGCGGCTACCAAGATCGCTCGCGCGACCAAGCAACATCGCGACGCCAACACCGACGGCAATCCAAACGATCAAGATGACAAAAACGGTCGATACCATCAGCCACTCCTTCGACGAAAATGCGATGCTTCTTCGGCCAAATCGACGCTACCCAATGCACGATTACCAGAGATTCACCACACGAGCGAATAAGTCTAAGCGCGAATCTGCCGCACGCATAGTGCAAGACGCAGGCAAAATGTAAACGATTGCAACATTGCCGTCCATCGTCTCTTCCCCTACGCGCAAATTGACGGGACAAGCCGACGTGTACCGGCAAACCGGTGCTTTAGCCGTGCTGGCGTCGCAACGCGACGGCCTCCGGCATGGACGGGCCTACCGGCGCGGGTGGGCATCGCGTGTCACGTGCGCCGCCCAAGTCTGAGGAGTGGCCAAGCAGCCACGCCACACTAAGGCCTGCGGCCAGCCAGAAAAACAGGATCAAGACGGTAGTAAATAACATTGCTGCCCCTTGGGTACGTAATGGCTTTAATTGCCATCAAGACGTGCGGTCTCGCGTGCGGTCACGTAATTCGGAGCATAGTTCGTGCCGCTATCTAACTCATTGTTTTATTGAATTTTTATTCTTAAGCACGGCCAAAAGTGTCGTCGAATAGCTACAGGCCTACCGAAACTGTCAGTTCGAGCGCGTCCGCGTGGCTGCTCGCCCCACACTTCGCAGTGGGGCGTGCCGCCAACCCTGCGCCGGCACGCGCATGAGCACACACTTACTTGTCCCAACCCTATGTGCAACGGTCTCGTCGTACGGCCAACGAACTCTACGCGTAATTGATCGCGTACAAAGCGAGCGCTGCCGGGTCATGGGGCAAAATCACTTCGCGCTCGTAGCGCAGACCTATTTTTTCCAGCAAGCGCGAAGAGGCGGTATTTTCCGGCATGGTAATCGCGACCACGCGCTTTAGATTCAGCACATCCCGCCCATGCGCCAGCACCGCGCTCGCGGACTCGAAGGCGTAGCCGCTACCGCGATAGGCCGGCAGGAAGGCATAACCAATATCAACGTCATCCAAACCCGGTCGCCTGATGAGGCCGCAGGTGCCGATGGGCACGCTGCTCCCCGCCGTTTTCAGTTCCACCACCATCAAGCCAACGCCATCACGCGCGAAGCTGGCCATATAGCGATCCGCGATCTGCCGCTGTGCATCCTCGCGCGTGCGCACGCCGCGATCGCCAATATAGCGAATCCAGTCCGGATCGTTGAGTAGCGCGACCACGAATGCATCGTCGGTCAGGGCAAACGGACGAATGCGAAGGCGGGGCGTCTCTAGGTTCATGCAGCAAAACTCCAATATCGGCGGCTCATTTGGTGAATTTTATCCCGAAAATCGCCGCTGATAAATGAGTCTTGCCCGCCAGCTGGTGGCGAAAAATGAATCCGTGATTAGAAATAACACGATAAAACAGAACGCTTTGCCAAGCGGCACCGCGCCGACCCCATTGGGGCTGCCGATCATGAAAAACGATTGGCCCCTGCTTGTTGCCAGTGTCGTCAGTGGTCTTGAAACGTATTCTGAATACCCGCGTCCGGCCGCGCAAACTACTGTCGGCACCCCTAAGCAGTTCCCGCAGTGTCACGGCGTGTGCACATGCGTCATCACGCTCGCCTAGAGCGCCATCCCGTTCGGTATGCGATCCGCCGCCTTGGTTGGCTGATTCGTGCCAAAAGCACGTTGCGCGCCAAAGGCATCCCCCAATCACGGTATGCCCGAAATGTCCGTTCTCGGCGTCGAAACACGTTTTGATAGGTAGACAGAACGATTTATCAGCGTTCACGTCCTCGCCCAAAAAGGTGAGTGGCAGCACCCGACTGATAATTCATCTTATGGAAATCAATCATGAACCAATCAATTCAGCGCTTCCTTTCCGGCATCAACGACGGTCTCGACTTATACACCGAGAACCCCCACGCCCGCACCCTTCCCGTGGCTCGCGCCAAAACGACCGTCGTTAGCGGCAAGGCAGCGCTCTATTGTCTGATTGTGGCGATCTGGGGTGCGATCATTGTTGGTTTTGGTATGGCGGCGCTGATTGGCTGAACTGATGCAAGCAGATGGTGGCCGTAACGCACTGACCGCATGCTACGTATGCGGCGGCGCACGCAGCACTGTGCAGTGCGTTTGACCGAGTCGTTGCCGACCTATGGGTGCATTGCGCCTGGTGCCGCGTAGCATTGACGCATACTGCGACCGGAAGCCGCAGGAGCGATCTGCGCTAGTCGATCAAGTCAAACTCAAGCGACTTCACGACACGAATTTTTTGCGATACAAAGTCGCAGTGTAGCCGGCACCCAACATAGAGATGGTGACGATCTTGGCAACGACGACACTGTTGGCAGGAGCGTTATTCATCTTGTTTGTTCGGCTAAATTTGGCCAGCGGCATCGGCACAACGCGCGACAAACCGCGCGCGCAATATCGCGACGATCTCAGCCGACAGCGCCCCCTTTTCCACCAATGCCACATTGTGGCGTAGCCGATCAATTGAAGTGGTACCAACAATCGCACTGCACACACCCGGCGCGAACGCGCTAAAGCGCAACGCCGCTTCGTCCCAATCCAACGCGCCGAGGTCGTAGGCCAGTTCCTGCAGGCGCTGCCAATAGACTTCGCAATAATCGCCGTGCGGTTGCGTGGCGTGCCGCCACGGCGCGTTACCCATCGGGCGTTTGGCGATCACGCCCATGCCTCTTGCGGCGGCATCGGGCAGCATCTCGGCGAGGCTCAGTTGATCGAATAAATTCACGGAACACTCAACGCTACCGAACCGATTGCTCGCGATTGCCCACGCGAGTTCTTGGTTTTCTCCGGAGTACGCGGCGATGCGAATTTTGCCTTGCTCACGGGTTTTTTCTAGTGCGTCGATGACGCCGTTCGCATGCAAGGTCGCGAGCGGGCATGAGTGCAAGTGCACGATGTCGAGCACATCGGTTTGCAAATGTCGGAGCGCTTGCTCGACGCCCGCGATGATGCAATCGTAGGTCCAATCGTCGAAGCCCGGCACGCCGTAACCGACCTTGGTAGACAGCACGAATTCTGAACGGCGGTGCGCAAGGTGGCGGCCAATGCGTTCTTCCGAGAGGCCATAGCCACGCGCGGTGTCGATTAAATTAATGCCGAGGTCGAGTGCGGTGTTCAACAATTTTCCGACGACGGCTTCATCTAGTTCCGCACCACCAATTTGCCCCGCGCCGAGGCCGAGTGGTGAGACAAAAAAACCGGTGTTGCCAAACGGGCGACGTTGCATGTTTTGCTGCCTTGCGTAAAAATTTTTCGGAATGCCGTAGGGCAAATTATCACGCCGAAATGACGCTACAATCGACGCACACCCCCATGCGTCGCTCACGAATTCAGCAGGAGATATGGCCTCATTTACCAGCCCCCGACTGATCGCCGACATCGGCGGCACCTATGCTCGTTTCGTGCTCGAAGCCGCGCCGGGCGAATACACTAACGCGTTGACCTTGCGCTGTGCTGAACACGCAGATTTTTACGCGGCGATTCGCGCTTATTTAAATACGCTACCGCCGACCCATATCGAGCACGCGGCCGTCGCGATCGCCAATCCGGTCGATGGCGATCAAGTGCGGATGACCAATTACCACTGGCAATTTTCGATTGAGGCGATGCGCCAGAAATTTGCGTTCGAAACGTTGGTGGTGGTGAATGATTTCACGGCGCTCGCGATGGCGCTACCACGCCTCGGTGCGCGCGATGTGCGACAAATCGGTGGCGGCGAAGCCAAGCAGCGCAGCGTGATTGGCCTGCTCGGCTCTGGCTCAGGGCTGGGCGTATCGGGGTTGATCCCGGCTGAACACGGCTGGATTTCATTGGGATCGGAAGGTGGGCACACCAGCTTCTCGCCGCGTGATGAACGCGAAATTGCAGTGCTACGTTATGCGTGGAAGCACTTCGATCACGTGTCGTTTGAACGACTGGTGTCGGGTCCAGGGCTGGAGTTGATTTACCGCGCACTGGCCGATGACGCAGCGGCACCGGCACAAACGCTGTTGGCGCCGGACATTACCCAACGCGCGTTGGCGAATCGTGACCCGATTGCAGTCGCGGCACTCGAGGTGTTTTGCGCGCTCATGGGAACCGCCGCTGCCAACCTCGCCGTCACGTTAGGCGCACTCGGCGGCGTGTACATCGGTGGCGGCATCGTACCGAAGTTGGGTGAGTACTTTGATCGCTCACCGTTCCGTGAGCGCTTCGAAAGCAAGGGGCGTTTCAGTCGTTATCTCGCCACGATTCCGACTTACGTCATCACGGCTGAATATGCAACCTTCATTGGCACCTCAGCAATTCTTGACGCGCAATTACGTAATCTCGGTGCGAGCGCCGGCTCGTCAATTCTCGATCAGATCCGCCGCGCGAAAAATGATTTGTCACGCGCCGAGACGCGCGTGGCCGATCACGTGTTGGCGCATGCACGTTCGGTCATCAACGACCCGATCACCGAAATCGCCCGCGCGGCCAACGTGAGTCAGCCGACCGTGATCCGATTTTGTCGTTCGCTCGGTTGCGAAGGCTTGTCCGATTTCAAATTGCGTTTGGCATCTGGCCTCACTGGCACGATCCCGGTCACGCATGTGCAGGTGACCAACAGCGACTCGATGCTCGACCTCGCCTCGAAAGTGTTGGGCAACACTGCATCGGCGATTTTGCAAGTTCGCAGCCAGTTGAACGGCAGCACCATTGATCGCGCCATCGACTTACTCAATCAAGCCAAGCGCGTGGAGTTCTACGCCGTCGGTCACTATGGCGCGGTCGCGCAGGATGCACAGTTCAAATTTTTGCGGCTGGGTATATCGAGTGGTGCCAACACCGATCCGCGCCTGCAACCGCTGTCCGCAAACGTATTGACCAACACCGATGTTGCCGTGATTATCAGCAGCAGCGGCAATCTGCCTGAATTACTCGCCGTGCACGAAACGGCGCGAGAACGTGGCGCGGCGGTGATCGCCATCACCGCCAGCCAATCGCCACTCGCGCGCAAAGCGGACATAGCGCTGATCGTCGATCATCCTGAAGACGTCACCACACAGTTGCCGATGATTAGTCGCATTCTGCATTTGTTGGTGGTAGATACGCTCGCGGTGGGGGTGGCGATGCGGCGGAATTTGGCGGGTGCGGCGGTGTTGAGTCAGTTGCCTGACGCGACCGAAGGTGCGGGCGCGAAAAATGCGGCGCCGGGTGTGAGTCTGGCGGGCATGACTTCGCATAGTCGGTGAGGTTGTTTATTGCGGAGTTGCAATTGGCGTGATGCCTTGAAACGGCAATATCGGCGAGGGGTTTGTGGCTACGTCACGAAGCGAACTCAGCTATTTTTCACTGTCATTCCGAGCGGGTTTTTGCGAGGAATCTGCTGCGATCTTAGCGCGCAGAAAAGCAGATTCCTCGCAAAATTCCGCTCGGAATGACATGGCTTTTTGCTTTGAATTTCTTTCGGCCTCGGTGCGAATTCACACGCTGCAAAATCCCCCGGTTCTTCGCGGTGCAAACGTCGTTGATGTGCGGGCCCCGGGGGCAAGGTTTGTGATGCGCTGCCCAAAAAACGCGCGCTGGCGCAACGACGAACCAGCAAGTCAGCCGCTCACTTATTTTTTCCCGCCTCGCATCAACCTCGCCCCTTTTCTTAAAGGGGGCCAAGCCATCGCGCTACTAAACATTTGCACGCTTGGGGGATTTTCTGCGGTGGCATTTGCGAAAACCTTACCGCAATCACTTCACCACAAACACCACCGCCGACCGCGCCGGAATACGGAACTTGCCGCTCGCGCGGTCAAACGCTGCTTCGCGCGCCACCCGCGCATCCACGCCACGCGCATGCACCGGATGCAACACCAGCGCACTACCCTTCATCTCATCAACAACAATCTCCTGTACCGCTGGATCAACGTTGATGAAATACACCACCTCCTTAAGCCCAGCACCCGCATACCCCGCGCCATCCATGTGCCCGACAATCACCACCGGGTTTTGCGCAGCGCCAGTATTAAAAAAACGTAGCCGCGATTTAATGTCAGCTGCTGTGCGCATGCGAAACAGGGTTGAGCTTTCACGAATCGCCAGCAGATCGCGAAATAGGTCGCGCGCAAGTTTGATTTCTTTTGCGGTCGGCTTGATGTCCGCATTCACCAGCAGCGGTTTCATCACGTCAAATTGTTTGCGATTGTCTTCCGCGCGCGGTAGGCCGGTGCCGAAGTAATTATCTTGATAACTCCAGTCGAGCCGATTAAACCAATCACCCGAATCGAACGAATTACCATCGAGCGATTTTGAACGCAGCGTATCGATGCCAGCGTGAAAGTACGCCACACCCTGACTGAACGCGACAATCGCTGCACCTAGCATTTGCACGCGCGCGCGATCTTCGCGAGTTGTGTCGAGTGGCAACTTGTAGGCGTTGATGTCGAACAGCGTTTGGTTGTCGTGGTTCTCAGCGTAATTCACGATCTCGTTCGGCTCACGCGCGTAGCCCGCTGCTTGCCCGTTGTAGTCGATTTTTTCCAGCGTGGTTTTTGCGCCGAGGTAGTTGGTCATCGGGTAATCGCGAATCGAACCGGCGAGACCGACGCGCACCATGTCGGCCGCTTTCAACAAATCTGTCTTGGGTCGCGCACGATCCGCCAGCGCATTAGGTGCATACACGAGGCCATTGATGTAGCCCTGATTCTTGATGATGTCCGCACCCTGATTGTTGTACGCCCCGCCGCGCACGGCATCGCGCATACGATCCGTGAAGGTGCCGATACCGGAACCATTCAGCGACAACTGCGACGCCTGCACAAAGCGTTTGCCGTTTTCGACCTCACCAAAATTCCACCCTTCACCGATCAGATTGATATGACGCCCTGCCGCTTTATCGACTCGTGTTTGCAACTCTTCCATCACCGCACGCGGCTGATGCGCCATCAAATCAAAACGGAAACTGTCGATCTTGTAGTGCGTCGCCCACAACACCGCTGAGTCGATCATCAACTTCGCCATCATCAAATTTTCGGTGGCGGTGTTTTCGCAGCAGGTGGATTGCTCAACCTTTCCCGTTGCATTCAAGCGATGGTAGTAACCGGGCACGATGCGATCCAGCACCGATTTTTCATTTTGTCCCGATGCCGAGGTGTGGTTGTAGACCACGTCCATGCCGACCCTGAGACCCATGCGATGCAGTGCGGCCACCATGCGGCGAAACTCGACGATGCGCCGCATGCCGTCGGCTGCATCGCTCGCGTAGCTGCCTTCGGGCGCATTGAAATGGAACGGATCGTAGCCCCAGTTGAAACAGTCTTTGCCAGCGCTTGCTGCAATCGTTGCCTGTTGCGCTTCGCTGTCTGGCGCGCCAACAATTTTGGGCGTTACGCAGCCCGACTCAGGAACGCTCGCGATGTCAAACACCGGCAGCAAATGTACATCAGTCAATCCGGCCTTGCTCAATGCGGCGAGATGCTTCGCGCCATTCGCCGATGTTTCCGTAAATGCCAGATACTTGCCACGATTCTTTTCGCTCACGGTCGCATCGTTAATCGAAAAATCGCGCACATGCAATTCGTAGATCGACATATCGGTGGATGACTTCACGCGCGATGGGCGTGGTGACTTGTCCCACCCATTCGGTTTCGAGTGCGGCGTGTTGAGGTCAACGATGAAGCTGCGTTTCGAGTCAGCCGTCAGGCTGACCGAATACGGATCAGTGACGCGATTGCGCACAAAGCCGACACCGGGAACATAAACATCTAGGAGGTAGGTGTAGTACTGGCCAGCAGCGGGCTGGTTGAGTTGATGTCGCCACACTCCCGTGCCGGGATCCCGGAGCATTGCGGCAACAGTCGCGCTCGGTGCGTTGCCATTTTTGTAAACGCACACGCTCACCGCTTTCGCCGTCGGTGCCCACAACGCAAACGTTGCACCCGGCTTGCTCAACGTGACGCCAAGCTCAGCATTCCCCGCGCCACCAAACAATCCATCAAGCACACCCGCAATTTGCAAGTAGCTCGCGCGGCGCACCAAACCCTTGTCGTCTTCCTCAACCACCACGACCTGCCCGGTGAGCAAATCACGCAACACAGCTTGATCGCTGTCGCGCATTTTCAACACAACACCATCGCCAACGTATTTGAATCGCTCCGCCGCCACATCCGGCACTTTCTCGCGCGACACGTTCAGCACATAGCCAGTACCGCCTTCAGCACGCTGCCCCACGCGTGCGCGCAGGTTGGTTGTCTGCGCAACGTACAGCCGATAAGCGCCATCTGAATTGCTGCCCGGCCACTTGATGAGTTGACGATTCAGCCAGATTGCCGAAGCCTCCGTTGGTGCATCTTCCTTCGCGGTCGCGCGCAACACGGTCTGGAAATCGGGTTGATTGCAGGCGGCCAGTAAATCATCGCTCGCGTGCGCAAATGGCGACACCGCAGATGTGGCAAAAATCGCCAAACACCTCGCCAGCCGTGCCGTTCCAGCCATCTTCATGGCAACGTTCATGGCAACTGCAGCAACGCAAACGGCCCACGTCCACTCGCCGCCGTAATCAATCCCAACACGCGCGCTGCCTCGCCATCCATCATGTTCCACTCAAATCGCCACGCCCAATTGTTCACTACCGTTCCCGGCAAATTCATGCGATGCGCGGTATCGAGACCCAGCACATCTTGCAACGGAAACACCGCCATGTTCGCCACCGAATTGCACGCCGCGCGAATCATCGCCCAGTGCACATCGGCGTCACCGCACGCGAGGTAGCTGCCCGCAAACGCACGCTCACGCGCCGGTGCCGCATTCCACCAACCGCGCGCAGTGTCGTTGTCGTGCGTGCCGGAATAGACCACCATCGCGGGCACATAGTTGTGCGGTAAAAATTCATGCGTGCCATCGCCACCGAACGCAAACTGCAAAATCTTCATGCCCGGAAAGCCACAGCCATCGCGGAGTTCGAGCACATCGGGGGTGATGAGGCCGAGATCTTCGGCGATGATCGGTAGATCGCCGAGCGCACGTTTGATCGCATCGAACAGCGCCTTGTCGGGACCAGGCACCCACGTCCCCTCTTGCGCAGTGGGCGAGCTGGCGGGAATTTCGTAGTAACCCGCAAAGCCGCGAAAGTGGTCGATGCGAAAACAATCGGCCTGCGCCAACGCGCGCTTCAAGCGTTGCGACCACCACGCAAAATCTTCTGCCGCCATCCGATCCCAGCGATACAACGGATTGCCCCAACGCTGCCCCATTGGGCCCATGCTATCGGGCGGCACACCAGCCACCACGGTCGGTTGAAACTCCGCATCGAGAAAATACAAATCAGGCCGCGCCCAGCAATCCGCACTGTGATGCGCAATAAAAATCGGCAAGTCACCCATGATCGAAATGCCCTTGCCATTCGCATACGCTTTAACGGCGGTGGCCTGCACATCAAAACACCATTGCACGAATTGCCAAAAGGCGATTTCGTTCGCGTGGGTGGTGCGCACAGCGGCCAGCGCGGCAGATTTGCGTTCACGCAACGCTTGCTCCCACGTCCACCACGGCTGCCCGTGATGCGCGGTCTCGAGCGCCATGAACAGCGTGTAGTCATCAAGCCACGAAGCCTCGCGCGCACACCAATCGGCAAATTCTTTTTTCTCGCTCGCACTACCGCGCGCAAAAAATCCATCCGCCGCCGTGCGCAGTTGCATCACGCGCCACGGCACCACCTTGCCGTAATCCACCGCGCGCCCATCAAAACCGCCAAGCGGCAACACCACCGACGGCAACCAGCCACGCGCTACCAGCGGCTCGAGCGCCACCATCAGCGGACTGCCCGCGAATGCGGAAACACTTTGATACGGCGAATTCGCCGGACCAATCGGATTGGTCGGCAGTAGCTGCCACACCCGCTGTCCAGCGGACGCGAGCCAATCCACAAACTGAAAAGCCCCCGGCCCGAAATCACCGATGCCGTATGGACTGGGGAGGGAAGTGATGTGGAGGAGGACGCCTGCGGTTCTTTGGTTTAGGTTCATGGTTTTGCGCATGATGGTTCGAATAACCCTGTGGATAACTCGTGTACAGCCATAAAAATTCGCTTGATTTGGTGTTCGGTCTTCCGTAACATTTAACTAGGCCTTCGCCTTGCGAACCCCCAAGTTCCACTTGGGATATTGATGTAGCAGGCGCGGGGCTTTTTCATTGGGGCTTCGCTTTTTTCTTGCTGAACTCCGCCTTCAGCTCGGCATTGCGTGCAACAAATCGCCAGTGGCGATAAGCGTCTTTCCACACCCGTTCGCCATCATCGCGCGCAGTCGATACCCCAATATTGAATGCGATGCCGGTCACTTCACGGATGCGTTTGTTGATGTGTTTGTAGACCTTTTCTTTTGCGATGGTGCGTTTGCCACGCCTTGTTGCGCCTTCGGGCTTTTCGAGGTGCTTATCGTTTACGCGGAATTGAATCGCGCCCAAAATCACATCAAGGCTTTGCATCACGACATGGTCATGTGAGTTGACCTCGGCAAGTTGACCGGCCAAGATTGCCACCCGCGCTTTACGCCAATGGGCACTACTGTTGAGTCCCAACAAATAACCTTTGAACGCTGCGATTTGCTCGCGCGTGGCCGGCAATTTATCGAGGTAGATATGTACTCCCGTTTTGTCGGTGGCTGTGCCCGCGTAGGAGAGGCCAAAGGTATGCTTAGGAAATTGGTAGTACAGAAGCAAAAATTGATTTTCTCGCTGATCGCGCGTCAGGCTCGTCGGTGCCATCACGTTATGCGTAAACATGATGCGCATCTTGAGTTTGCCCTCGGCCATCAAGGCAAAAATTTCATCCGCCAGCGAGAGGTATTTTTCCGCATAGTTTTCAGTGACTTTTTGCCACTTCACCTCGCTATGGAAATTGAGCGCCGTATTTCGCGCCTGTAGGCGACTCTCGACTTCGCCAAGATGTTGCGATTCGACCAACGCCCCGCCGTAAAAATTCGAGAAATGGCGTCCTCGGTCAACAGACTCGTCACAGTAATTAATGAGTTCACGTGCCATCTATCGGCAAGCCAAAACAACAACACTTCGCGCTGCCGCTGATAACGTCGCGCCACTTTCAAAAATGGCACCCTGACGAAATTCGCCGCTACTGTCCAGCGCCACCACCCATCGCCCTTGTGGCAACGCGAAACTCGTTGCGCTCTCTTCGGGGTTGAACACAATCAAGATCGCACCGCTCTCGCTATAAATCACCCCTGCCAACGCCGACTGCCCGCCGTCATGCCAATCCGCTTGCGTCATCTCATTGCCGCGCGTGTTGATCCAAACCACACTGCGTTCGCGCGCACTCGCGGGATGCGCGCTAAACCAACGATCTAAGCGCAGCGCAGGCGTTGACTTTCGTAGCGCCAGCAATTCGCTGACGTATTGTTGCAGCGCGTGATCAGCGGTGTTCCAGTTCAGCCAACCGGTTTCGTTGTCCTGACAATACGCATTGTTATTACCGCTTTGGCTGTTGCCGATTTCGTCGCCTGCGCACAACATTGGTGTGCCTTGCGCGAGGATGACGGTGGCGAGGATGGCGCGGCGTACGCGGTCGCGGGTGGCGTTGATGGTTGCGTCGTCGGTCTCGCCCTCGATGCCGGAGTTGTCGCACGCCTCACCGTCGCGGCCATCGCGATTGTTTTCGCCGTTGGCTTCGTTGTGTTTTCGTTGATACGCGGTGAAGTCATGCAGCGAGTAGCCGTCGTGTACCGAAACAAAATTGATCGAGGCGGATGGCTGGCGCGAGGCGGTTTGGAACACGTCGTTGGAGGCGTTGAAGCGTCGTGCGAATTCGCCGCGACCCGTTCCACCTGCTGCTTTGCGCAGCCAGTAGCCACGCACGGCGTCGCGAAATTTGTCGTTCCATTCGAGAAAGCGTCCGGGAAAACGGCCGAGTTGGTAGCCGTCGAAGCCAGCATCCCACGGCTCGGCGATGAGGTGCACATCGGCCAACACCGGGTCTTGGCGCAGCGCCGTGAAAAAACCTGCCCCCGGATCGAAGCCGCGATTGTTGCGGCCGAGCACTGGCGCGAGGTCAAATCGGAAGCCATCGACGCCCATTTCCGTGACCCAGTAACGCAGGCTATCCAATACAAATTGCGTGACGCGCGGATGTTCAACGTTGAGGGTGTTGCCGCAGCCGGTGAGATTCTCGGCGCGGCTTTTATCATCGCGCACCAGCCGATACCAGCTCGCATTATCGAGGCCGCGAAAACTGAGCGTGGGGCCAAATTCATTGCCCTCGGGGGTGTGGTTGTAGACGACGTCGAGCACGACTTCGAGGCCGTTCGCGTGCAGGGTATCCACCATCGTGCGGAACTCTTCGACCACGGCGGTGGGATCATTTTTCGCAGCGGCGAGTCGTGGATCCGGGCAGAAAAAACCCAGCGTGTTGTAGCCCCAATAATTTTTCAAACCCTTCTCGGCCAGCGCGGGTTCGTCGATGCAGTATTGAACGGGCAGCAGCGAAAGGGTAGTCACACCAAGCGATTTGAAATGCGCAATTGCGGCGGCATGCGCGAGACCCGCATAGGTGCCGCGCAGATCGCGAGCGACTTCGGGATGGAGTTTGGAAAAACCTTTGACGTGCACTTCGTAGAGCACCACATCACCGCTGGCGATTCTTGGCGCGCGTGATCGTACGGCGGTGTTTGCTGCGGCTCTTGGTGCGGCCACGCGCGCTTTCAATGCGGTGGTGGCGTTGTCGTGAGTATCGAATGAGCGCGCGCCTTGCGGGTGGCCGATTTCGTAGCCGTGATGCTCCGAGCGCCACGCGAAGTGACCGACGATTTCGCGTGCATACGGGTCGAGCAGCAATTTGTGAGCGTTGAAGCGATGGCCGTGCTCGGGTGCGTACGCGCCGTGCGCACGCAGGCCGTAGACCAATCCCGCGCTTAAGCCGGGAAGGAAGCCTTGGAACACGCCGTCGCACGGGCCGTGCAGTACATAGCGTTTGAGTTCCTTGGCGCCGCTGGCGTCAAAAATGCACAGCTCGATTTGCTCAGCGTGTTGTGAGAACACCGCGAAGTTGATGCCGCCATTGCGGACGTGGCTGCCGAGGGGCGCGTGGTGGCCTGCGAGGAGTTTTTCGGGGAGGGTCATGGGTGCGTTAGATTGGGTAGAGTGGGCAAGGCGTAGCGTGCCCACATTGGTCGCGGCAACGTGGGCACGCTGCGCTTTGCCCACCCTACAGAGGTTTGCATAGCGTTCACGCGCGCAGCAGGAACACGGTTGCCAACGGTGGCAGCGTCAACACTAGCGATTGCTTGCGCCCATGCGCCGCCACCGGTTTCGCATGCAACGCACCGGCGAGGTTGCCGAGGTTGCTGCCGCCGTAATGGGCGGAGTCGGTGTTGAGTGCTTCTGTCCATGCCGTCAAACCATCGGGCACGCCAAGCCGATAATTTTCTCTTGGCACCGGCGTGAAGTTGCTGATGACAATGGCAGCGTTGCCGTGCTCATCACGGCGAATCCACGCGAGGATGGATTGGTCGGCATCATCACCGACCAGCCATTCAAAACCACTCGCGTCGCCATCGAGACGATGCAGTGCAGTGCAATCGCGATAGAGCCTATTCAAATCATGCACCAGTCTGGAAACGCCCGCGTGGCGAGGACTTTGGAGCAATTGCCATGGTAGCGACGCATCGTGATTCCATTCCGAATCCTGCGCGAATTCTTGTCCCATGAATAATAATTTTTTGCCCGGATGTCCCCACATGAAGCCGTAGTACGCGCGCAGGTTGGCGAATCGTTGCCATTCATCTCCCGGCATTTTGCGGAGCATCGAGCCTTTGCCGTGCACCACTTCGTCGTGCGAAATCGGCAGCACAAAATTTTCGCTGAACGCGTAGACGAGGCCGAAGGTCATCTTGTTGTGATGCCAGCGACGATGCACCGGGTCTTCTTTGATGTACGAAAGCGTGTCGTTCATCCACCCCATGTTCCATTTGAAATTGAAGCCGAGGCCGCCACTGGTGGTGGGTGCTGAAACACCGGGGAACGAAGTCGATTCTTCGGCGAGCGTGATCGCATCTGCGCGATGCGCGTGTAGCGTGCCGTTGACGTGTTTGAAAAGTGAAATCGCTTCGAGGTTTTCGCGGCCACCGTAGGCGTTGGGAATCCATTCGCCCGCGTTGCGTGAGTAGTCGCGATAGAGCATCGAGGCGACCGCATCGACCCGCAGGCCGTCGATACCGAAGCGCTCGATCCAGTAGCACGCGCTGCCGGTCAAGAAGCTGCGTACTTCATTGCGACCGAAGTTGTAGATCAACGTGTTCCAGTCGCGATGAAAGCCTTCGCGTGGGTCGGCGTATTCGTAAAGTGCAGTGCCGTCGAACTGCGCGAGTCCATACGCGTCCGCCGGAAAATGCGCGGGCACCCAATCGAGCAACACGCCGAGGCCACATTGATGACACGCCTCCACAAACCGCAGGAATCCATCGGGCGCACCGAAGCGCGCGGTGGGCGCGAATAGCCCTAACGTTTGATAACCCCATGAACCGTCGAACGGATATTCGCTGATCGGCATGAGCTCAAGGTGCGTGAAACCGAGGTCGGCCGCATACGCGGGAAGTGTTGCCGCTAACTCGTCCCATGTCGGGAACGCCGCGCCAGTGCGCGACTTTTGCCATGACGCGAGGTGTACTTCGTAAATCGAAATCGGCGCGTTGCGTGCGTTCGCCGCCGTGCGATTGGCGGGAAGTGCGCGTGGTTCGGGGAGGCTGGCAACAATGCTGGCGGTGTCTGGGCGCAACTCCGCGTGACGCGCGTACGGGTCGGCTTTCAACGGCAACAACGCGCCATCACTACCAAGAATTTCGAATTTGTAGTGGTCGCCGATACCGGCATGCGGGACAAAAATTTCCCACACGCCGAATGGGTGGCGTAGCCGCATCGGGTGGCGGCGGCCATCCCAGTTATTAAAGCTTCCGACCGCGCTAACGCGTTTTGCGTTCGGTGCCCACACCGCAAAACGCACGCCCTCCACGTCGCTGATCGCTTTTAGCTGTGCTCCAAGTACGGCATACGGTACAGCATGCGTGCCATCGCGGAACGCCGCGAGGTCAGCATCGGTGAGTTGCGCGCCGTAGGCATACGCGTCTGCGTACACGCCTTCGCTGCCATCGTCCCACGTTACGCGCAGCCGATAGTCAAACCAATTTTTGCGGCGTGGGATTTCGCCCTCGAATAGACCAGCGGGGTCGCGTTGATCGAGCGTTGCGATGCATTTGCCGGTGTTGGCAGCGAGCACTTCAACGGTTTTGGCCGCTGGCAGCAGCGCGCGAATCCACAGCGCGCCCTCGGCGTCGGCATGCAGGCCGAGCACCGCGAACGGGTCAGCGTGGCGTGCGGCGACGAGGGCGCGGACGGCCGATTTTCTAAGCACTGCCTACCTCAATTGTTGGTTCAGTGTTTGGCAGGCAGCGAAGAAGCCGACCACACCCGCGCCACATATTCCCGAATCGTGCGATCCGATGAGAACGCACCCATCGCGGCGACGTTGTGAATCGCGCGCGTGGCCCAAGCCGCGCTGTCATCAAACAGCGAATCGACCTTCGATTGAGTTGCCACATAGTCTGCAAAGTCCGCCATCAGCATGTAGTTGTCGCGATTCAACAGATTATCCGTCAAGCCGCGATAGCGTAGCGGTTCGCCCGGCGAAAATGCGCCGGTGGCAATGGCGTCGATTACGCGTTTCAGCGTGGGGTTTTCTTCAATGTATAAGCGCGGATCGTAGCCTAGCGATTTCATTTGTTGCACGGCTTCTGTTCTGAGCCCGAACACGAACATGTTTTCTGCACCCATGGCCTCGGCCATTTCGATGTTGGCACCGTCCCAGGTGCCGATGGTGAGCGCGCCATTCAACGCAAATTTCATGTTGCCGGTGCCCGACGCCTCGGTCCCGGCGGTAGAAATCTGCGCGCTCAAATCAGCGGCGGGCATGATGACTTCGGCGCGGCTGACGCCGTAGTTCGGCAGGAACACGAGCTTCAAACGATTAGCCACGCGCGGGTCGCTGTTGACCACTCGCGCAACATCATGCGCAAGCTGAATGACCAGCTTGGCGGTGTGATACGCCGACGCCGCTTTGCCCGCGATGATGACGGTGCGCGGCGTCCACGTTGCGTTGGGGTTAGCAACGATGGCCTGATAGCGCGCGACGACGTGCAGGATGTTGAGCAACTGGCGCTTGTATTCGTGAATGCGTTTGATCTGCACGTCAAATAGGCTCGCAGAATCAACGACGATACCGAGATCGCGGCGAATCACATCGGCGAGGCGCTGTTTGTTTACCCGTTTCACCGCGAGAAATTCGCGACCAAACGCGGCATCATTCGCGAACGATTTGAGTTGTTCGAGCTTCGCCAAATCTTCGCGCCAGCCGCGCCCAATTTTGGTGTCGATCAATTGCGAAAGCGCCGGATTGGCTTGCATCAGCCAGCGACGTGGCGTGACGCCGTTGGTAACGTTGTGGAATCGCTCAGGAAATAATTTTGCGAAATCAGCGAAGATGGTTTGCACCATCAACTCCGAATGCAGCGCGGACACGCCGTTCACACGATGGGAAGCCACAATCGCAAGAGATGCCATCCGCACCCGGCGCTCGCCGTTCTCGTCGATCAACGACACCCGTGCGGCCATCGCATCGTCACCCGGAAACTCGGCGAACACGCGTTCCAGAAAATACTGGTTGATCTCATAAATAATTTCTAGGTGGCGCGGCAGCAATTCTTCAAACATGCGCACCGGCCAAGTCTCTAGCGCTTCCGGCATCAGCGTGTGGTTGGTGTACGACACTGCCTCGCGCGTGATCGCCCATGCCGCATCCCAAATCAGACCATGCTCATCAAGCAACAAGCGCATCAATTCTGCCGGTGCCAACGCCGGGTGCGTGTCGTTCAAATGAATCGCGTTGCGACGACCGAGCGTTTCAATCTTGCCGCCTTCGCGCAGGTGACGCGCGATCAAATCTTGCAACGAAGCGCTGACCAAAAACGCTTCTTGCTTCAAGCGTAATTCGCGACCACTCGGCGTGCTGTCATCCGGATACAGCACCCAGTTGAGCGTATCCACCGCGACCCGATGGCTCGCCGCCGCGATGTGATCGCCACGACAAAATGCACCAAAATCAATCGGCCGTTCGGCACTCGCATGCCATTGCCGCAAGGTCGAAACACGTTCGCTGCGATGCGCAGGCACGATGAAATCATACGCAGTGGCGAGGATACGTTCGGCCGGCACCCAGCGCGCAGTGCCGCTGTCTTTGCGCACCCGCCCACCAAAGCCAATCGCGTATTGCACATCGAGCCGCGCGACTTCCCACGCATTGCCTGCGCGCATCCAATCATCCGGCTGCTCGACTTGGCGGCCATCCTGAATTTGCTGCGCAAACATGCCGTACTGGTAGCGCAGGCCATAGCCAAACGACGGCAGACCCAGCTCCGCAAATGAATCCAGAAAGCACGCGGCGAGACGGCCAAGACCGCCGTTACCGAGTGCAGCATCGGCTTCGATTTCGAGCACATCCGGCAGGCTTTGCCCGACATTGGCGACCGCAGCGCGCACGTCTGCTTCGACGCCTAGTGCGGCCAGCGCGTTTGAAAGCGCCCGCCCCATCAAAAATTCCATCGACAAATAATGCACGCGCCGCGTGTCGCCGTTCACGCGCGTGGCGTCCTCACGCTGCGTGGCCGCCCAACGCTCACCCAACACCGCGCGGCACGCGCTGGCGGCGGCTTGCAGACACGCGGCGGTTGAGCGTGGATCAACTGATTGCTTGAGCGCGCGTTGGAAGGACTCGCAGAATGCGGCGCGTTGGTCGGTCGTGTTTATTGTAGTGGCGGCTGGCGCGAGGGGCGTTGGCATAGACATGGAGCGCAGTTAGCTAAGTGGCGGGCGGTTCGCTCGTCATCGAAAAATACGCCAGCAGTTCACTTGGCGCAACGGATGAAAAATGTAGTTTCTCTACAAATAATCTCCGAATGCTACCAGACCGTAACTGGATATCTGAAAACGCAGTGGTATTTTTGCAACCTGCATTCGCTAGTCTAGCTACAAATTTATTCGCTAACGGGATTGTGGCCGCTCGGCAAGCGCGCACCGCCCATGACTCGCCATCGCCGGCAGAACATCCACGATCATGTACTGAACCGTTGGCAAAATCTCCGCAGCGCGAGCAGCCCAATATTGAAACGCCCGGCGTGCTTCAACCGGAATGGTCAGATTTGTCCATCCCGGTTGCAGGTTCGCACAACGCAGACTTTTGCCAGCGCGGTAGTCGCGCAACGGTCTCCTAAGCGGCCGCTGTTCACTACCGCGCAGGCCGGTGGCTAGGGTGACGGAATCAAAGTGTCACCGAAATTCGCGCAAGAGGACTGTACGAGGCAACTTCCGGGTGTGGCGGAGGTGGTTCTGCCCAAGATTCCGCTATACGACGCCGCTACATTCGTATTTGCAGGTAGGCCCTCGGCGCAATAGAAGCCCGAAGCGTCACCCACGCCAACAGACCCCACCGGACCGTTGCTGCCGACGGGTAAGTCGTATGTGTTGAAAAGGGTGGGCAGGCCAAGGACGGGAATGACGGGCTCACCGATATAGAATACCCGTCCGATCACGCAGGTGTTGTTCGTCGGTGCCGGCAGGAAATTCGCGATCGCGCAGGCCATGCCAGGGCTGCCGGTCGTGACGGTCACGGCCGGGAAATAGCCTACCGGTGATGTCGCGGGAACGAGAGTTGTCTGCTGGTTTGGCAGCGCCCGGAGCAAAAATTGGCCGCGCACGTCGGTAAGACCGGTTCCACCGAAGTAGGAAAAAACGGTCAATCCCACGACGGCGATACCGGACGTGTCTTTCACGCTACCGAGGACGCACGAAGTGACGTTTGTGTCCAAGACAATATCGGGCGCAAGGACGCCGGTACCATCGCCACAAATACCCGGCAATGCATTGGTCGTCACTGGAATCGAGGATTGCACACCCACTAGGTTCTGCACTGAAGCAAAGGCCTGAACTACGGCGACACTATTAGTCGGCACCGACAGGCAGTAGGTGCCATCCGCGCTGGTAATCTCGGCGGAGTAACCGTAGGATTGACCCAGCGCAAGTTGCGCGTGCGTGTAGAGCCCTTCAAGTGGCGTTCCGCTGGTATCGACTACCCGACCCGACACATACGTCAATGCTTCTGCCGCTACTCCGGCAACCCACCAGGTGAAGTGACTGACCGAGGCAAACACCGCTTTTCGTCCAGAAATGGCGGTGGATTGCCCAACGAGTCCTTTGCCCTGCTCCTGCCAGATTCCAGCGGCCACATCGTAGTACCACATGGACTGCTTCGTGCCGACGGATA
Source organism: Burkholderiales bacterium (assembly GCA_043744255.1). Lineage (GTDB taxonomy): Bacteria > Pseudomonadota > Gammaproteobacteria > Burkholderiales > Usitatibacteraceae > UKL13-2. The sequence goes on from JAYTVA010000089.1 coordinate 40,243, forward strand.
GTGGGGTCGTCACTGGCAACAGCAGTTCGATTGCGGCGCTCCCGCCAGACACGATGTTTACCGATGCACCGTTCTGCGTGAGACTCACTTCCATCGCACCATGCAGCGCGAGATCGGTCAATTTTCCAGCTAGGCTTTGGCCGATGTAGTGACCGGGTAAGGCGCGACGTTGCGCCAGCACGGACAAATCAACCGGCGTAACCACCGCCGCGACATCGCCCGATCGATTTAATGAACCTGGCGCAAACGTCACTTTGTGACCCGCCTCAACAACCACGGATGCGGCTGCGTTATTGATGGTTTTTGCGACGCCTGCGGCCAACAACGTCTTGTTGACCGTGACGCTGGCGAGTTTGGACTTCTTGCCGGTGCTGGATCGTGGCTCGAAGTCGACCCAGGTCTCGGTCGATCCATATCCCGCACGGCGGAACGTGACGGGGACATCCTTCTTCTGCTCAACGTCTAATAAGGTGTAGATGCCGCTAGCATCGGTCAATGCTAGCGCGCTCCCAGCCGCGACGCGCACACCAACTACCGGCTCACCGGTAACGCCCAGTACCTGCCCGCGAATGGTGCCCTTACCTGCAGCCTGCGCGGTCGCACATAAAAGCTGTGCTGCTAAAAGAAAACCTACACCTGTGATGGTTATAAACGACGTTTTCATTTGCTCCCCTTACTTTTGCGTTCGTGACAAGAAGGAACGGAAAGGCTTCGCCAACGCGCGAATACGCGCCATCAACCACGGCAAAGCGACTTTCTGATCTCGACAATCTCTGTTGGCAGAACGTATTGCAGTGACCGCGTTTATGTTTTCGCAGTTCAACCGGCGCTAGCAGCGCGTCTGTAATAAAGACCGACGCTATGCAAGCGGGAGCAAGTAAAACACGCGCCCTTGCGGAAGCGTCCTGTCATCTCTGACAGCCGTCCAGGATCACGCGCGCAATCAGGCGAGACTGAGCGCGATGGGGTTGTCCATCACAGCGGCGATGTCGAGTCGGCACCACCACAGCGAACGCGCGGCTTCGGCTCCGCTGATGTTTCCTCCGAGGGACGAGGCAGCGCCCCAGTCGCTGGGAATTTGATTAGCGAGCGTTGCACGGCGTGTCGTCCTACACGCGTTTGCGTTTTTTCCCGCTGCTCCGTTGATCGTGCATGAACGACACTAATGGCAATCACGCAAGAGCGTTGTGCGCAAGCGAGTATGGCGTTCGCGAAAATATCATCGTGTCGTTTCGGCCGCAGGCGAAGTTAAGCGTTTATCACGCATGGTGCACTGCTGTGTTGGGCTTGATGCGGCCTTAAGTCGATGCGTAGAACTACGTGCGACTCTTCGGCAGAAAGACGACGTGCGCATTTTGAAATGACAAGCGCTGTCATCAAAACGAGTCGGCATTGCGTTGATTACCAAACACCAGCCACGCCGATGCCGCAGGTGTTGAATGATCGGGTATCACGGTGCAGCACTTCCTCTTTGCACAGCTCCTTTCGCGCCGCGCTTTTCGCACCACACCTTTCGCGACGCGCCTTTGGCACCTGCCTTTTCGCAACTCCCCTTTTTGCACATCCCTTTTTGCACGTCCATTTTTGCACGTCCATTTTTGCGCGTCCCTTTTTGCACGTCCCTTTTTGCACGTCCCTTTTTGCACCGCCCCGTCGCACCGCCCACCTCGTTGAACCAAACGGGTGTTTAGTAACCGACCCAGTGCTTCAATCCAAGCACGCGTTCATGTCAGGAATCGTTATGCAAAATAAATCTCTCCGTTTTCGCATCTTCGCCGTCATCATCAGCGCCGCCATTTCTGTCGTCAGTGGTCTCGCCAGCGCCGACCCACCGTCACGCGTGGCGCGGGTCGGCTACATGTCCGGCGACGTGAGCTTTTCTCCAGCCGGAGAAAGCGACTGGATGCGGGCGTCGATCAATCGCCCACTCACCACTGGGGATCGCCTGTGGGTTGATCGTCGTGCCCGTGCAGAAATTCAAGTTGGTAGCGCGACCGTGCGTATGAATGAGAACACCAGCGTCTCTATCCTCAATCTCGATGACCGCATCGCGCAACTGCGGTTGACGCAGGGCACCTTGAACGTCCGCGTACGTCGACTCGCGCGCAATCAGATTTTCGAGGTGGACACACCCAATCTCGCCTTCACTCTGTCACAGCCTGGCGAATACCGGATCTCGGTGGATCCCAATGGAACCGCAACCGACATCTACGTTCGCCGCGGCCAAGGCGAGGCGTACGGCGATGGCGCTGCCTACGTCATCGATTCGAGACAATCGTATAGCTTCACCGGCACCGGCTTGCGCGAATACGGTGTCATCGAAGCGCCACGCTACGATGAGTTTGATCGCTGGTCGAGTGAACGTGATCGCCGCTACGAAAACTCGCCCTCCGCACGCTATGTTTCGCAAGACGTGATCGGCTATGAAGACCTCGATGCGAACGGGAGTTGGCGCGTAGATCCGACGTACGGCAGCGTGTGGTTCCCGAATCGCGTCGCTAACAATTGGGCACCGTACCGCGATGGCCATTGGGCATGGGTAGACCCGTGGGGTTGGACGTGGGTGGATGATGCGCCGTGGGGCTTTGCGGTATCGCATTACGGTCGCTGGACGAATCTCCGTGGCACGTGGGGATGGGTGCCGGGGCCTGTGCGCGAGCGCGCCTACTATGCGCCAGCACTGGTGGCATTCGTCGGCGGCAACAATTTTCAGTTGAGCATCTCCAGCGGCAGCGTCGGTGGCGTTGCGTGGTTCCCGCTCGCACCGCGCGAGATCTATCAGCCGTCGTACGCAGTCAGCCGCGGCTACTTCGAAAACGTAAACCGCAGCAACACCATCATTAACAACACGGTGATCAACAACACCGTCATCAACACCACCTACAACAACTCGAACGTGACCAACGTGATCTACGCCAATCGGTCGGTGCCCGGTGCGGTCGTCGCTGTCCCCACGACCACGTTCGTGCAATCGCAGCCGGTGGCGCGCGCCGCCGTGCAGGTATCGCAAGCGATGATCGCCAGTGCGCCACTGGTGGCGGTGGCACCGTTCGCGCCCACCGCGCAAAGCGTGCGCGGTGCCGCAGCACAAAGTGGCGCGCCACCCGCTCGGCCGTTCGAACGCGCAGTCGTCGCCCGCAACGCACCGCCAGCACCGACACTGGGACTTGCCGCGCAACAGCAGCAGCTCACCGCGCGCCCCGGCAGACCGCTTGACGGCGATGCACGCGGCCGCTTGAAACCAATGGCCGCTACGCAACAACCGGTGGTCAACGTGGTTGTGCCCGCACAGGTTGCCGCACCGACCGCGCTACCGCCGGTGGGGCGCGGTGGTGATGGACGCGGTAGTGAAGAGCGTGGCAAAGAAGGACGCGGTAATGAAGGCCGTCGCAATGAAGGGCGCGGAAACGGCGAACAGCGCATGGCACCTGGCGCGCCCGACCAGCCGCGTCAAATGGCATCACCAACGTCCACACCGCAGGCACCGTCAGCAATGCCGCAAGCGCCGCGCGCGAACTCGGAACAACGTGGCCGAGGGGAGCAACAGCGTGCCCAACCGGTCGCGCCGACGCAGATACCCGCACCCGTGACTGCGCCGCAAGTCGCACCTTCGTCCCCCATTGCGCAACCCCCGCAGGAGCAAAGAGGACGGGGCGAGCAACGTGGTCGCGGTGATCAACAGCGTGTACAACCGGTCGCGCCGATCCAGCCTTCAGCGCCAATCGCAGCACCACAGCAGGTGCCATCAACACCGGTTGCGCAGCCGCAGGAGCAACGCGGGCGCGGCGAGCAGCGTGGTCGCGGTGATCAACAGCGTGTACAACCGGTCGCGCCGCCGCAGCCTTCAGCGCCAATCGCAGCACCACAGCCGGTGCCATCAACACCGGTTGCGCAGCCGCAGGAGCAACGCGGACGGGGCGAGCAGCGTGGCCGCGGTGATCAACAACGGGTACAACCGGTCACGCCGCCGCCACAACCGCAGCCCGCTCCGCCGGGAGTCCTTCAAGGTCAAGATCCCAAGCCAGTCGCGACTAAACCCAAGGACAAAGCAAAAGATGGCGATCAACAAAAGCAGGAAGATGAGAATCGCAGGAAGAAAGACTAGCTGCGTGTGCGGCACCGAATAGCTTTCGCGCCGAGTGTTGCCGTCGAGGAAAATATGATTGGCGATCACGCGCGCGATGATTGAGACACGTAGAAATGGCGATGGCGATGCGTGATGAAGCGAGGCACCTTGCCGCCGAATGGGCGCGGCACGGATTTCCACTCGGTGCCGGCATTGGTGTGGCATTCGGCTTTGCCACGCTCGGCGCAATCGGTTTTGAAGAACGTATCGATTACGGCGCGATCGGTACTGTGACCAATTTGGCGGCGCGTTTGTGTGCGGAAGCGCCGTCCGGTGAGATTTATATTTCGCAACGCATTCACGCCGAGCTGGACGGCGAATTTTCGTCCGAGCCGCTGGGCGCGCTTGAGATCCGCGGGCTGTCGCGCCCACAGCAGGCATATCGCCTGGCAGCAACCGTCGGCGAGAAGCAGTCATGAAGCATGCCGCGCAGCTGGTGCATATTCGGCAACTGGCGTGTCTCGGGTTATCCGGCACCGCGGTGATGCCCGCGCTGCTCAAAGCCGTCCGCGAATTTGTCGGTGCGGATTCGGCCGGTTTTTTTTGGGTGAATGCGCACGGCGAGATGACCAATTTTTACGCCGAGCGCACGCTGCCACCACATTTAATGCGCCGTTATTTCGAGCGGCATCACGCAAGCAACGAACATAAATTCCAACAATCGTTTCTGGCGCTTGCCAAGGATAGCGACCCCGTTTCATCGCGTTCGGCCTCGCCAGCGATGATGAAAACCGCGTATTACGAAGAGATTCTGCGCGAGTTGAATGCGCATCATGTGCTGTACGCGGTAATCCGCGACGCCAGCATTGCAATCGGCCAGCTATCGCTGTATCGACCACGATCTGATCAAGCGTTTACGGCCGCCGACCGCGCGGCAATTCGCGATATTTCACGCTATGTGTCGCATGCCGTAGCGCGCCCGAATGCGATCAATCACGCACAGCAGTTTGTTGATAGCGATGAAGACGGCCTAGTAGTGGTCGATGGCGACTGCCGCATCGTGCAAGGAACATCCGCGTCACTACATTTACTGGCGAGAGCGCTGCAGCAATCGTTCAATGCCGCCACACCGTCACTCGCAGTGGGAGATAGCGTGGCTGGCATCGTCAGTACATTGGTGGAGCGCATCGCCAGGATTCGCCAAGGCCAGCCGGCGAAAGCACCGCGCGAACATATCGATGGCAGTTGGGGCCGGTTCGTGTTGTCCGCCTATGAGCTGTCAGGTGACGAAGTGGCAATCGAAAAACGCCACGGCCTGCCCCGGGTGGGATTGCATATTCAGCGCAAGGAGCAACTCATGGTGCGGCTGGTGGAGGCGATGGGAGCCCTTGACCTATCGCCACAGCAACGCGAAGTCGCCGTGCTGCTGGCGCAGGGCAAGAGCAATTTGGAAATTGCCGTTGCGCTCAATGTGAGTAGCAATACCGCTGGATATCACGTGAAACAACTATTCGTGCGGCTGGACGCGCATGATCGTGCCGAGGCGGTGGCGCGATTGATGGCAAGTAGGTGATGGAAAGGTTTGTCCCATGTGGTCGCGCTGCATTGATCTGGCCGCTCTGAACGGCGAGCCCGCCGGTGCGGTGATGGATAATTTGTTTGAGCGCTGCGTAGATCGCATCAACGAACGTGCTCACAACGGCGGCCCGAAATGACGCGCGACACATCTACCCGCGCACGCCCGCTAAATTGCCTTAAACACCCCGTGGATATTGGCACTTGGTCGTGCGCGGCACTCAGGGAGCAGTGATGACCTCGGTCTCGTCCATCACCAACGCCGCGCCCACCTCCGCGCCACCAAAACTAAAATTTTGCACAGTCGGCGTGAGTGGGCGATAGCCACCGTCGTAGTCCCATGTGGTGACGTAGACCTTCGCGCCCGATAACGATTTGGCGTTTGCCAATGCGGCAGCGGCGAGCACGAACGTCACGGTCTTGCGCTGGGCATCAACGTTGATGTCAGCCGCAGGCGAGACCAGCGCCCCTTCGCTATTTGCGGTTGCACCCGATGACGCGAACAAGGCATTCGACCAACCGTGCGCGCGTAAGTGCCGATGCCACGTCATGCCGGCGGGGACGCTCGCGTTTTGCAGTGGCATCACCGTGGCGCCCTCCCCTGCATTGGCAAGCTCGATGAAAATCGAGAACGCGACATGGTCGAAACCGTTCGGCGGGTTCCACGCCTTGGTGATGCTGTTCATGGTCACTTCGATTTTCATCGCGCCGCCGGATGTGAACACGCGCGTGCGGTAAATGTCGGCTTGTCGATTGGCGCTCCAGCTGACATCGAGCGGGTATTGGTATTTGCCACCGGGACCGGTGTCGTCACCTTTCGGGTCAGGTACATCGGCCACCAATTTCCATTCGCGTGCGACGAAAAATTCCACGCTGGTTGAGGTCGCGCCGTCCGCCTCCGACCACGCCACGGCTTGATGACGCACCTTGCCGTCGATGAATTTTGCGGTATCAACTGTGACTGACCAGTGACCATCTTTTTCCGGCGTCACGGTTTCTGCAGCGCTCACGTCGCCATCGACGACGAGCTTGAATGGGGCAGCACTCGGTGCACTGCCAGTCAACTTGAAATCACCGCTGACCTTGTTTGAACGCATCGCTGAGATGCTGATCGGTTTCGCATCAATGCCTGAAACACCGCGCTGGGCGGTGACTTTCCACACACTACCGCTGCGCGCGACGAGTTTGAGCGTGACCAATCCGCGCGCGCCGACGGTCACATCAGCGGGGTTTTGCTCAATGCCAAACACGCCGCGCAATACCGTGCCTGCGGGCAAATTGGTTTGCACGTTATCGAGCAACGTGTCGTGTTCGGCGCTGTTGAACGCAATGATGGCAGTGGCACCTTCATACGACATGCGATACGCGAGTGCACCCGCCGCGGCGGCGTTACTTTTCAACATAGTCGGGGTGCCGCGCGAGAAAATTTTGTCGCTTTGCCGTAGCGCGGTGACGCGCTGAATGAATTGATAAAGCGGCGCATTGGTGTCAAAGCGATCTTTTCCGCCAGACGCAAACCCCGCCGCGAACATGGCACCGCGCTGTTCCGTAAACGCCTGTTCGGTACCGTAATAAATCACCGGAATCCCCGGCAGCGTCATCAGCGCGAGCAGGCTTTGCTTGAGCGCTGCCACATTGCCGGTGGCGAGGAAGCGATCAAGATCATGGTTATCAACAAACGTGGGCATCCAGTGCGCGCGCCGGTGCAACTGCATGTTGCGTGTGATGCGATGGGCAAGCTCGGCGGTTGGGCGACCACGTGCGAACACGTCGGTGAGCGCGCCGTACAAACCAAAATTCAACATGCCCGGCAGCACCGGCGCGCCATTGGCCTCGCGCATGTAGCGCTCAGCTTTTTTTGCTTCCGTGTCAGCGAACGGCTGGTCAATACCGAAGCCTTCACCGAAGACGTGAAACTGATTGCGACCCGTGGCTTTGGCAACCGCCGCGATACCGGGGTTTTTGGGTTCGCGCGAAGTCATAAAGTCACGCAAAAAATCCGTCGGCACATAGATCGCGGTATCGACGCGAAACGCATCAACGCCGACTTCGCGAATCCAGTACCCGTAGCTATCGCGCAAGGCAGCGCGCACCACCGGGTTCTCAGTATTCAAATCATCGAGCCCCGACATTTGATAATTCAGCACCTGCTGTGGCACCTGAAAATTATTGATGTTCGGTGTCCAGTGATAAATGCCTGCCTTGCGGTGCGTGGGATTCTGCGCGTCGTTCAGGTTGAATGGCACTTGGCTGGGTGCTTGCATAGGGCGCGAGTCGGAATTCAGCGCGAAATTTTTGCTGACATCGCGTGGGTTGAATGCACCGGTGTACTGAAAAAAATTGCCGGTGTGATTCAGCACAATATCCTGCACCAGATACATGCCGCGCGAATGCAGTTGATGTGACAGTTGCTGGTAATCGTCGAGCGTGCCGACGTGTTTATCGACCTGCTTAAAATTCTCCGCCCAATAGCCGTGATAGCCAGAATAGTTGGTCAGCGGGTCCCACCACTGGTTGGCGACGGGTGGCGTGATCCATACGGCAGTGGCACCGAGACCCTTGATGTAATCGAGGCGTTGCGTGATGCCGCGTAAGTCCCCGCCGCTGTACTTGGCGCCGCTGGTGGGATCGTACTCGTTAGCGCCTTGGTCGTTGTTGGTTTTGTCGCCGTCGTTGAAGCGGTCGGTGAGCAGGAAGTAGATGATTTGGTCGCGCCAGTCGGGGGATGGGACGTGGAGAACAAGGGCTGGCGCGGGGTTTGGGGTAGCAGTTTGTGCGTGAGCTGTGTTAATCAGCATGGTTGCTGCGAGCAAAATCGGCAACGGGAATCGAAAAGTTTTTTGCGAGTTCATTTCTGTAGTTTAGGGGGATTTAGCGTTCGCTATGTTTGCCTTCGTTGCGGCGGTCACCCCCACCCCAACCTCCCCACGTATGCTAGGGGAGGGCGCCGCACCGCTTAAGTTGTCACCCACCACCCGTCCGCGTATATTCGCTACGCAATGAAGCTTGTTGCGATTCACTAAAACACTTGACCGCCTCGCAGCGGCTTGGAGGAAAACGGTATGGCAGACGTTCGGCTGACGAATGTACAAAAATCATTCGCGCAGGTGCAGGTGTTGCGCGACATTGATCTTGAAGTGCGCGACGGCGAGTTCATGGTGTTTGTGGGCCCGTCGGGGTGCGGCAAATCGACGTTGCTGCGGGTCATCGCGGGCCTAGAGGATGTCACCGGCGGCACGCTCGCCATCGGTGGTCGCACGGTCAATGACGTGCCACCAGCCGAGCGCGGCATCGCGATGGTGTTTCAATCCTATGCGCTGTATCCGCACATGAATCTGTTCGACAACATGGCGTTTGGCTTGAAGCTCGCGCACATGCCGGATAGTGAAATCAAACAGCTGGTTGATAACGCGGCGAAGATTTTGAAGATCGACCATTTGCTTGATCGCAAACCGAAAGATTTATCTGGCGGGCAGCGGCAACGCGTGGCGATTGGTCGCGCGATTGTTCGCAAACCCGAAGTATTTTTGTTCGACGAGCCGCTATCGAATCTCGACGCCGAATTGCGGGTTCGTATGCGCTACGAATTCGCCAAGCTGCATGACGATCTAAAAACGACGATGATTTACGTGACCCACGATCAGGTCGAGGCGATGACGCTGGCGGATCGCATTGTCGTGCTGTCCCACGGAAAAATCGAGCAGGTCGGCACGCCGCTGGAGTTGTACGAACACCCAACGAATTTATTCGTCGCTGGATTCATCGGCTCGCCGCGTATGAATTTTTTGGCTGCGGAAATTGTTTCGGCGAATGGTCAAGCCGCAACCGTGAAGCTAGTCACCGGCACCGAAATTCGCTGCACGGTAGACGCGACCAGTGCGCGTCCCGGCGACAAGGTAAAGCTCGGCGTGCGGCCTGAACACTTTCATCCGGGTGCGGGCGTGAATTCACTCGCCACCAAGGTCACGTTCGTGGAGTCGCTCGGCAGTTCCACGCAGGCGTATTGCGCGTTTGCGGGCGGGGAAGACTTAACCTGTGCGCTCGATGGTCGTACCCGCATTCGTAAGGACGAAGCGTTGACACTCAGCTTCGCGCCCGGCGCGTGCTACTTGTTTGATGCCAATGGCAACGCATTCAAACGAGGTTCGCGCGATGTTGATTAGTCGATCCCGGAGGCGCTCCGTTTGTCCGGGCTACTTGCTCATGCTCGCACTCGCCTGCGCCAACACCGCACACGCTGCCGACCTGCGCTTGATGGTGTGGATCAACGGCGATAAGGGTTACAACGGCTTACAAAAAGTGGGCGATGCGTTTGCACGTGCGTCCGGCGTGACAGTGGTGGTGCAACACCCCGAAGGCGCGACCGACAAATTCCAAGCCGCCGCAGGTGCCGGCAAAGGCCCAGATATTTTTTGTTGGCCGCATGATCGCCTGGGCGAGTGGGCGAAGGGTGGCTTGATTGTGCCGGTGCGTCCGAGCGCAAAAATCAAAGACGAAATTGAAGACTCGGCATGGACGGCGTTTAAGTATCAAGGCAAGACTTGGGGCTATCCGATTGCCATTGAAACGATCGGTCTCATTTATAACAAGGCGCTGGTGAAAACCCCACCGGTGAGTTTCGATGAGATCGCGGCACTCGACACAAGTCTGAAAGCGCAAGGCAAACGCGCCCTGCTGTGGGACTACAACAAATCGTTTTTTACTTGGCCCATGTTGGCGGGCCCCGGTGGCTACATTTTCGCGCGCGATGCGCGTGGAGAACTCGATCCGAAGCAAGTCGGCGTCAACGATCAAGGATCGATTCGTGGCGCGAGCGTGTTGCGCGGCCTGATCGACAACGGGCAGATGCCGCGCGGCGCGCGCTACGCCAATATGGAGAGCGGATTCAACAACGGCGAAATCGCGATGATGATTTCCGGGCCGTGGGCGTGGGACAACGCGAAGAGAAGCAAAATTGATTTCGGCGTGGCACCGATCCCGGCGATTGATGGCAAGCCGGCCAAGCCGTTTGTCGGCGTGCTCGGCTGCATGATCGCGGCACCGAGCAAAATGAAAGACATCGCGCGCGAATTTTTGGAACATCACGTCTTGCGTCCGGAAAGTTTACGCATCATCAACAACGACGTGCCGCTCGGCGTGCCGGCTAACAAAGCGTTCTATGCCGAACTCGCGGCCGATGCGAACATTCGCGCGACGATGGAGAACGCGCGGCGCGGTGAGCCGATTCCGAATATCCCTGATATGGGTCGCTTCTGGTCGGCGATGGATGCGGCATTGGAAGCCATTACCAACGGTCTGCAATCGCCGGAGGAAGCACTGAACGGTGCAGCCGCGCGGATGGTGGTGAAATGAACGGCGCGAGCAAATCAAACGATGTAATGAAGTGGGCGTTCGCCGCTGGACTCGCTGCCGCGTGCGCGTATCTCATTATCAATATCTTCCAAACAGGCCAAACGGCGTGGGGTTTGGGGGTTTTGGCGTTGGTGGCGATTGGTTTTTTTGTGTACTTGTCCAACATCGCGTTCGCGTATCGCTATCTGTTTCCCGGCCTCGCGGCGATGGCAGTATTCGTTGCGTTTCCGTTGCTGTATACCGCGCAGATCGGGTTCACCAATTATTCGTCGGCGCATTTATTGAGTGAAGATCGCGCACGCAATTACCTGCTCGATCAATCGTGGCCCGATGAAACGACGGTGATGGAATACAGCTTGCATCGCGATGCCGATGGGTTTCGCGTGGCGCTGCAATCGCGCGACAACGCGGCGGCACCGAAGTTGGCGTCAGAGGAAATCGCGCTGACTGCAAACGATCTCAAGGCACCCGTAGCGCTGACCGCACTCACCGCACCCATTGGTGAGGCTCTCTCACTCGCCGAAGTGATTTCACATCGCGATGTGTTGATGCAAATAAAGCTCACCACGCCCAACAAACAAACATTGAGCTACGCGGGCGTGCGCGAATTCGCGGTCGTGCAGCCGGTATGGAAAGCGAATGCCGATGGCGGCATGACGTTGCTGGAAAGCGGCAACGCTTACAAGCCAAACGGCGAAACGGGCTTTTTTGAAGACGCGAAAAATGATCGCCTATCGCCGGGATACAAGGTGGGCGTGGGTTTCGCGAACTTCACGCGCATGATTACTGACGCCGATTTTCGTAGTCCGTTCCTGTGGATATTCTTATGGACGGTGGCGTTCTCGGCCTTGACTGTCGTTCTCACCGTTGCGGTTGGCATGCCGTTGGCGGTGTTATTGAATTGGGATTTGTTGAAGTATCGCGGCGTGTATCGGACCTTGTTGTTTTTACCGTATGCAGTGCCCGCGTTTATTTCTATTTTGGTGTTCAAGGGTTTGTTCAACCAAAACTTTGGCGAGATCAATACCATCATCAACGCATTGTTCGGCGTGAAGCCAGCGTGGTTCGCCGATCCGTGGCTCGCGAAAATCATGATCTTGATCGTGAATACGTGGCTCGGTTATCCGTACATCATGATTTTGTGTAGCGGCCTCATCAAAAGTATTCCTGCTGATTTGTACGAGGCCTCCGCCATTGCCGGTGCCAAGCCGCTGACGAATTTTTTCAAGATCACCGCGCCACTCATCATCAAGCCGCTCACGCCACTTCTCATCACCGTGTTCGCGTTCAATTTCAATAATTTCGTGGTGATCGCGCTGCTCACCGATGGCCGCCCGGATTACCTGAGCACCAAACTACCGGCGGGCACCACTGATATTTTGGTGTCGTACACCTACCGCATCGCGTTCCAGGATTCGGGACAAAACTTTGGCTTGGCGGCAGCGATTTCGACGGTGATATTTTTCATGATCGCAGCGCTCTCGTTTGCCAATATGAAACTCTTAAAGCTCAACGCGGAGGGCAAGTAATCATGGCGATTGTTACTGGCGCGGCGCAACGCTGGCGCATTGTTGCGGCACATGCGGCGATGTGGGTGTTGATTGCCATCGTGTTGTTTCCGCTCCTGGCCGTCATTTCAATCTCACTGCGCCCTGGCAATTTGTTGGGCGGCTCGCTGATTCCGGCGGAGATCAGCTTTGAACACTGGAAACTCGCGCTCGGCATTTCGCACACCGCCGCCGATGGCACGGTCACGCCACCACCCTTCCCTGTCCTGCGCTGGCTGTGGAATTCGGTGAAGATCGCGCTGATTTCAGCCACGCTGATCGTCGCGATTTCGACCACCGCCGCCTACGCCTTTGCGCGCCTCAAATTCCGCTTCAAAACCGGCATTTTGAATACCATGATGTTGCTGCAAATGTTCCCCGCCGTGCTTGCGCTGGTGGCGATCTACGCGATTTTTGAAACCATCGGCACGTACATTCCGTGGCTCGGCATCGAGACGCACGGCGGCGTGATCCTCGCCTACATTGGCGGCATCGCGATGCACATCTGGACGATTCGCGGCTACTTCGAAACGATTCCGGTTGAGATTGAAGAGAACGCGAAAGTCGATGGCGCGACCCATTGGCAGGCGTTCCGCTACGTGCTGCTGCCGATGGCGGTACCGATTTTGATGGTGGTGTTTGTGCTCGCGTTCATCGGCATCATCGTCGAATATCCGGTCGCGTCAATCTTGTTGCGCGAAGAAGCGAATCTCACCGTGGCAGTCGGCTCGAAATATTTTTTGAATGAGCAGAAATTTTTGTGGGGTGATTTTGCGGCGGCAGCGGTGTTGTCGGGCTTGCCGATCACAGCGGTGTTTTTATTTGCGCAGCGGTGGATTGTTTCAGGGTTGACTGCTGGCGGTGTTAAGGGATGAGAGGGTGATGAAGTCGCTCGTGGCAACGCTTGTATGCGCGGCGCTCGCTAGTTGCGCACAACTCCCAGTGGTGGCGGATTCCAGCCCGCTAGCCAGCGCCGCTTGCACCCCCAACCCCTTCGCCAAACGCGATCTCTATCTGCGCGGTTCATTCAAAAACTGGAACGCGGCCGATCCCTTTCGTTTCAACTATGTGTGCAATCAGTTTGAGCTGGTCGCCGCTATTGACGGCGATCACACCTTCAAAGTCGCCGACGATGATTGGTCGCGCGATGCCGATTTTGGCGCATCGCCCACGACAACCCCACTGAGAGGCTCGTGGAATCTGGCGTTGCGCGGTGCAGGCATGCAATACAACTTTCGCGGCAACCATCGTTTCATCATGACCATGAACTCTTCGATACCCACAGCAACACCAACACTGACCGTGACTGACTGCCCCACACCACCGCTGGGTGACACCACGCTATTCCTGCGCGGCGGCATGAATAATTGGGGTGCTGGCAACAGCTTTGCGTTTCAGTATTCGTGCGACGCGTATTACCTGAACACGCGTTTGACCGGCATGAACGAATTCAAAATTGCCGACGCGGGCTTTACCAATGCGACCACGTTTGGCAGCGCGAGTGCGAATGGTGAAGTGTTTGGCAACACGGCAACGGCGCTCGCGAGTGCGACGGCGGCAGGTGTTGCCAACACCATGCGGCATTTGTTTGTCGGCGAGCAAACGATGCGCGTGGCGTTTGAGGATGGCAAGCCGATGCTCACCATCGGGCCGAAATCGTTTGTTGATCCGAGCGTGCAAACGGTGAGTGACGCGACGGCTAACTCAATTAAATTCGATTCGCGCGCGCTCACGCACAAGACACCGTTTGGTAGCGTGACTACCGGAAGCACCATCGACATCAACGTGAGCGCTGCCGCGGGCGTGGCGCAGATGACGTTGGTGGTGGAGAAGCGCCGGTTGGAAGGCGATCAAAAGGTGTTGGAGTACACCGAGCTTGCGCGGGTACCGATGACAAAATCTGCGCGCAGTGATGGAGAACAGTGGCGTGCGCGCCACACTTTCGCTGAGCCTGCGATCTACGGCTATTACTTTGAAGCCGAGATTGGCGGCGCGAAATTTGCGTATCAAAATAATCGCGACTTGATCCCGTTCACACGCGAAGAGGGCTCGAACGGATTGGGCATGGTCACCGACATGCCGAGTAGCAATAAGCGCATTCGCCGCTTCCGGCAGACCGTGTACGCCGCTGACTTCAAAGTGCCCGACTGGGCGGCTGACGTTGTTTACTACTATATTTTCCCCGAGCGCTTTCGTAACGGCAACGCGGCTAACGATCCGAAACCTGGTGTCGATAAATATCAGAATAAGGGCGTTGAATTTCATCGCAACTGGTTAGAGAAACCGTTCCGCCCCAACACCGGCGATGGCTCGGATGATGTGTACAACAACGATTTTTTCGGCGGTGATCTTGCTGGAATTATTGAAAAGCTCGGCTACATCGCCGAGCTGGGCGCGAATACGATTTACATGACGCCAATCTTTACGGCGGCGAGTAATCATAAGTACGACACGGCTGATTATAAGAATATTGACCCGCATTTTGGCACCAATGCCGACTTCACGAAATTGACGGAGATGGCCGCCCAGCGCGGACTTCGGGTGATTGTTGATGCCTCGTTGAACCACGTCGGCAGCGATTCGATTTACTTTGATCGCTACAATAATTTCGGTGGCAAAGGCGCATTCGCGGGATCAAAGGTACGTCGTGATTCGCCGTATGCGAGTTGGTTTACGTTCGATGAATCGCAGCCTGATCCGAACAAGCAATACACCGGCTGGGTGGGTGTGACCGATTTGCCGGAGTTGAATAAAGCCTCAGTGGACTACCGCAAGTTTGCAATTGGTGATGCAGATTCCGTGACGCGGCTATGGCTGGATCGCGGTGCGGCTGGCTGGCGAATGGACGTTGCACCGTTTGTGCCGGATGATTTTTGGCGCGAGTGGCGCAAGGCGGTGAAGCAGCAACGACCCGATACGCTGACGGTCGCTGAGACTTGGTGGGACTCGTCGAAATTTTTTCTCGGCGATACGTTTGACTCGACCATGAATTATATTTTTCGCGATGTGGCGCTTGAGTACGCCAAAGGTGGGGACGCCGCAAAGCTCTATCGGAGCATCGAGTTCACGCGTGAGGCATATCCGCCGCAAGCATTTTTTGCGCTGATGAATTTGGTCGGCTCGCATGATCGTGGTCGCCCACTTTTTTATCTCGGCTATGTCGATGAAACCACGCCGCCGGAAAAAATCGCTGATGCCAAACAACGCTTCCGACTCACCGCGTTTTTGCAAATGATCTTGCCCGGCTCACCGACGATTTATTACGGCGATGAAGTCGGCGTGACTGGCGGTGAAGACCCGTACAACCGCGCCACCTATCCGTGGGCGGACAAAGGCGGCGCGCCGGACATGGCACTGCATGCTGATTTCAAACGACTGACGGCGATGCGAAAGACGCATCCGGTATTGCGACGTGGGACGCTCTCGGCACCATTGTTTGCGGATGCCAATGTGATCGTGGTGGCGCGTGAATTGAATGGCACGTTAGCGATTGCAGCGACCAACAACGCGAGCAACGCAAAGACGGTAACGGTCACTTTGCCAAGCGCTGCCAGCAAGTTCACCGATGCGCTCACTGGCGCAGTCGTCAACAGTAGCGGCGGACAAATTACCTTCAGCATCCCGCCGATGTTTGGCACCGTGCTGATCGCAAATTAAACGCGATGCAGTCTGTGCCGCGCCCGCAGCTGTTTACGATTGCGTGGCCGCTGTTTGTTGAGTTAGCGCTCGGCATCGGCATGGGCTTTGTCGGTCTCGCGTTGGCGGCACACAGCAGTGATCACGCTTCAGCGGCGTTCGCGCTGACCAACCATGTGGCGGGCACGCTGTTCTTTCTGTTTCGCATCATCGGCGCGGGCACCAGTGTGGTCATCACGCAGCACATCGGCGCGCTGCGACTTACTACAGCCAACGACACCGCACGCACCGCGCTCGCGGCGAGTACGTGGATGGGTCTGTTGTGTGCAGGGCTGGCGCTACTCGGCTCGCCGCTGTTCATGCGGCTCATGCAGGCACCGATTGAGGTGGCCGAGATCGCCACGCCGTTTTTACAAGCGCTGGCTGCCAGCATGTTGCTCGATGCGTGGCTCGCCACCCAAGCGAGTGTGTTGCGTGCCCACTTGCACGCACGCGCTACGCTGGTGGCTATCGTGGTCATGCACCTCACGCATCTCGCACTCGCGATCCCGCTGGTGCTGGGCGCGGGACCGATCCCCGCGTTAGGGTTACCCGGCTATGCACTGGCGCTGTTCATCAGCCGCGCGATTGGCATTGCGCTCAATCTTTGGTTTTGGCAACGCTACCTTGCGCTCACCACGCAGGTTGCGGATTGGTGGCGCGTGCAGCGCGCCACGCTCGCCAATATTTTGCACATCGGTCTACCCGGTGCGGGCGAGAACGTCGCGTATCGCTTGTGCTTTATGGTGAGCGTGGCGGTCGCGGGGCAACTTGGTGCCGCATCGCTCGCGGCACAGTCATATGCGCTGCAAGTCATGTACGCGATTCTGTTGTTCAGTCTCGCCACCGGGCTCGCCACTGAAATACTGGTCGGCCATCTGATCGGCTCGGGCAAATTACGCGAGGCGCAACAGTTGGTATTGCGCACGGTGTTGTTGGGTTTAGCGGTGAGCACCTTGGTCGCCGCGAGTGTGGCACTGGTGTCGCCATGGGTGTTCGCGCGCTTCACCAGCGACGCCACGATCATCGCGCAGTGCACCACGCTGATGTGGTGCGCAGTGATATTAGAGCCGGGGCGCGTGTTTAATTTGGTGGTCATCAATGCACTGCGCGCGGCCGGTGATGCGTGCTACCCAGTGATGATCGGCGCGGTGTCGATGGTGCTTGTGCTCGCGGGCGGCAGCTGGTTACTCGGCGTGCATCTTGGCTTGGGCCTGCTCGGCGTGTGGATCGCGTATGCGGCGGATGAATGGGTGCGTGGCTTACTCATGTGGCGGCGATGGCTGCGGCAGGATTGGGTGCCGCAGGCGCGCGCGATGCATAGAAGGCTGAAGGTATGCGTGGATGTTGGGGTTTCGGCTGGGTCCAGTGGAGCGCTGCCGACGGAATCGCTGTAATTTGCCGGGTAGCTGCGCAAATTTGACCGCAGTGCGGTCACCGCGACATTTTTTTTGCTCTGATACCTCGCGAGTAATTTTTGTTGGTACCTTGATCGCATGCTATGAATTCGATCCGAATCCAGCGCACAACCCGCACAACGGCGGAGCCGGACACATGCATCTGCCCGGCTCCGTTACCTTCCCGTCTGTCGTTTGCAACGAGCAGCCAGCCTATTTGTTGAGTGTTCCCTTGATTTTCACCTTCACGCGTTCGCCATTGATCTCACTCTCGCGTTCCAGTTCAAACTCAACGCTGCTTGCCGTCTGTCGTGTAGCAGTGACGGTGTAGTTGCCGTTTACGATGGCATCCGTGCAACCACTGGCGGTCGCAGTCCCACTGTAAATGCCGAGAGCCGCATTAGTGAGTGCCAGCGCGCCACTAAAATTACAACCGCCGCCGGAGCCGCTGACCGTGCCAATACTGCTGACGGTTAAGGATAGTGCCTGCGATTTGTTGACCTCCGTGACCTCGTTTCCACCTGCGGGTCGACGAGTTGCCGAGAAGCTCGCGCTGCCCGAAAAGCTGCCGGCGATGGCTATTCCGGAGGACGTCGGCGTCGGATTGGGATTGACCGTGATGCCGGTCACGATGCGCGCAAGATCCCCGTTGATATTGACCTTGGTACGGACACCACCGGCCTCAACTTCGCGCTCAAGTTCCACTTCGATGGCGCCGCCGTCTTCAAGATGCACGCCCGCCGCGTAGCTGCCGTTCAGCCGAGCATCGCTGCAGCCAACCAAGCTAATGGTGCCGACAAAACGATTGTCAACGCCTGGTGTGACCGAACCGGAGACTGCACAGCCCTGTACGTTGCCGCTAACCGCGCCGGCAGTGGTAACGTTGACCGAAGCCGGTTGATTCACCGACAGCACCGCTCGTTCCGCCTGACCCGAGAGCCGCTCGGTTACTAGGACGGAGAAGATGCCCGTGAAATTTCCGGCAATGGTCGCTGTGTTGGCTGGCACCGGCGTGGGTGTCGGGGTGGTGGTGGCCGTCGCGCTGTTGAGCACGCCTTCGATGCTCGCTTCCTTCGCGTTGTCACCCTGCTTGAAGCGCACATCGATCGCGCGCGCAGCAAATTGCTCAATCTCCACACGGCTATAAACCCCGTTGAAGCGCGTATCGGAGCAACCGGTGGCCGTGAGCGTGCCACTACGCAGCGTGCCCGTGGCGTTACTGACCCTGACCGAACCACTGAGGCCGCAGCCTGCGCCGCTACCCGTGATTGCGCCATCAGCGGCTATGGCGATGGCCAGCGCGGCGCGCGACTTCACTTCGGGTTTGCCAACTTCTTCGTACTTGAACGTGGCGTTACCGGTAAAGCTGCCCGATGGAGCGGCTGTCGGCGGAACGCGGACACTGGCGGTACTCGCCAGCGGCGCGCATAGCACGATCCCCTCGGCTTTCCACGCCCGATCCTCCATACGGCCTTTGATCGCGTCGTCGGATACATAGCGATGATTGCTGCCCTCGCCAGTGCTGTAGCCATCGTTGTACACGCGGGTGATGGCTTGTGTGGCAGCCGGGCATTGGCCGCTTTTCGGGAGCATTGCCAAAAATACTGGCCCTTCCAATCCCCATCCCTGGAAGGACTTGCCCGTGCCCGCGATAGCCGCACGTTCCTTTGCTTCCAGCTCCATCAAGAAGCGCCGCTCGCCTTCGTCGGAAATGAATACATGCGAATTGGCACCGAAGGAGTAGAAGCGATACACCAGCGCTGCGTCGGCGGGTGCGACACCGGGTGACGACCACGCACCAAAGCTGTTGCCAGTGCGCACCCAGCCCGCACCAGCGCCGCCTGAATCGACAAAGCGTGCCTCGCCGGCAGACGCGGTGATGAAGTAATGCTTCAGTTCGGGGTGGTAATACTCGACGGCTTGCGTGTCAGGTTCGGCCGCAATAGAGGCGGTACTAAACACAGCAGCAATCACACCAGCAATCGCCAATGCGATTAATCTCGAAGTCCGTTTCATGTCAAGCTCCTTTGTCTGTTATGCAGGGCGCACAGAACTCCGCCCGCCATCATCGAGCTTGCGCAAAATAGCGCGCTGTTTGGTGGCTGTGGCAACACCCGTACGCAAGACAGAGCAGAGTGGCGTGAAATAAATACATCGCGCGAGTGCAGAGTACAGAGTGCAGAGTAACTAGTGACTTTGATCGGTACCAAAGTTCGCGCGCACGCGGGCACCACGGTTGTCGTGCTTATGAATTGTCTGTCGCTCTATTGCGACAAAACTCGCGACAAAACTCGCGAACACGACCAAGCGCGCAGGCGAACCTCGCGCGGCTCACCGCAACAAAAACACCAACGGCACCGCCAACCTTGCCCGCCACGCGGGCTCATTGTGATCGGCAACTTCGGCAACGCGCGTCATGGTATCGACCTCCGCGCGATAGCCTTTGTCGCGCACCAATGCGTCAATTTTGTGTTGAAACGGTGCGTAGAGTGAGTCGAGGTTGATGGTGCCGTGGTCGAAGTAGAGGCGGTGTTGGCCGGCGGTAGGGAGATTTATTTTTAGCCACGCGAGATAGGACGCGGCGATGTCATTTGCGCGTGGATCCAATGTTGGAAATAGCAACTGCCGGTTGCTAGTGAGTGGCCAGTGCGTTGATAGGCAACCGGCTCCACCAAAAACTTCCGGGTAGCGCGCAAGCGCATAAAGTGAGATGAGACCGCCCATGCTCGAGCCCATGACGCTGGTGTTGGCGCGATCTGGTTTGGTGCGGAAGTTGGCGTCGATGAAGGGCTTTAGCTCGGTGACCATGAAGCGCAGATATTCTTCGGAGAGTGGCGTCGTTGGCGGGTTCGTGATGATCTCGCGTAACGGCAGAGGCAAACCGTTGAGCGGCGCAGCGGGGGCGTATTCACGAAAGCGCGCAGGCGAATTGGCGATGCCGACGACGATGGTGGGGCGCACCCGGCCTTCGCGTTGCAGGTCAGTGAGATGTTTGCTCACACCCCAAGTTTCGCCACGCATGGCGGTGGCGGGATCGAATAAATTTTGTCCGTCGTGCATGTACAAGACGGCGTAGCGCTCGGGGCTGGTGTCGTAATTTTCTGGGAGCCAGACGGTGATTTTTCGCGCAGCAACGTGCTTCGATTTGAATCCGTCGTAGGTGACGAGTCGATCATGGCTGGCTGCGACCGGCGTGACGGTACCGCACCCGCCAACCACGCCAAACGCCGCGCCAATGCTGGCGATTTTCAACATGGCGGTGCGCCGCTCCTGTGAAAGTTTCTTCATTTGCGCATTGCTCCGGTCACGATGCGACGCGGCTACAAGTGTAAAAACCATTGAGCGTGAGTCGTCCGTCAGTGGGATCAGCGCTCAGTTTTTGCGGCGCGCGAATATCGGGCGAATGAAACAGACTGCCGTCGTAAAAAGTCAGCCGGTTCCATTTTGCGGGCACGGTGCAGACGCGTTCGAAGTGCTGGTTGGAGTCAACCAGATAGCCGGGTCGGACCCCAGTCGCCGCCGCGAACGAGACTGCCTCTGCGGTCGCGGCGAGACGCATCAGACCCTCGGTCGCTACCTCGCCGCCCTTGGGCATGAAGAAGCTCGTGCCACCGAGTGCTGCATCGTTGAACAGATACAACACCGACGCCGCCACGCACTGATTAGCAGGTACGCCCATGCGGTCGCGGTGACACAGCCACTGAATCGGTACCAGCTCGCGCGGCTGCTTGGTGACGAGCGAGAGGCGACTGTACATCTGCAAGGTGCGGCGCGCATTCAACAAGCGGCGGATGTGCTCGCGAAAAAAATCATCTTGCAGTGCAGAAAGTTCAGCAGGTAAATGAAACTCCAGCCCCGGGTAGGCGTTGAACGGTGCCATGGCGAACGACGCGCGTTGCGCGATTGCGTATTCGACCATGCGTTCCGGCTCGGCGAGCGCGTTGTCGACGACGTAACAAACGTGTTGACCGGCAATCGACACCGCCTCGATGATTGGATTCGGATTGAACACCTTAGAGCCGAATCACGCTTTGCTTAGAGCGGCAGTTGTCGTTCACAAACTGCGCATGTGTAGGCATGACTTCCACGCAACGCTTCATGGTGGCTTCAATGCCGTTCATGAAATCGACAATCTTTTGTTTGTCGAGCGCATCGACGAGCGGGTGATAGCTCTTGGGCATGACGTGCTGACCGAGCATGACTTCGACCCAACTGATTTCGGAGAACATTTCGTTGGCTTCGCGAAACACGCGGCCATTGTTCTCGAACAAATCAATTTTGGCCTGCAAGCTATCGGGGATGGGCATCGTGCGCACGTAGTTCCAGAACGGCGTGTCATCGCGCGTGGTGGCCTTGTAGTGCAGGATCAGAAAATCGCGAATGCGCTCGAATTCGAAATCCGCCTGCCGGTTGAATTCGTCGATGTCGGCCTGATTAAACATGCGGTCAGGAAAAAACGTGGCGATGCGCGAAATCGTCGATTGAATCAGGTGAATGCTGGTGGATTCCAGTGGCTCCATGAAGCCACTGGCGAGGCCGACGGCGATGACGTTTTTGTTCCAGAATTTTTTCCGTTTTCCTGTCAAGAAGCGCAGCTGGCGCGGGTCGGCCAACGCTTTCCCATCCAAGTTTTGCATCAGCGTGTCACGCGCATCATCATCGGAAATAAATTTGCTGGAATAGACGTGGCCATTGCCGGTGCGGTGTTGCAGCGGAATGCGCCACTGCCAGCCCGCCGCGCGCGCCGTCGCCCGTGTGTACGGCAGCAGCGGCTCAACCGATGCGCACGGCACCGCCCAAGCGCGGTCACACGGCAGCCAATGCGACCAATCGTCATACCCGGTTTTTAACGTTTGCTCGATGAGCAAGCCGCGAAAGCCGGAACAATCGATGAAGAGATCCCCCTCGATGCGTTGTCCGTTTTCGAGCACGACAGCGTCGATGAAGCCATCACTCGCGCGCGTGGTTGCGCCGCTGATTTTTCCTTCGATGCGTTTGACTTGGCGCGCCTCGGCGTAACGCCGCAAATAGGCCGCGTAGAGCGACGCGTCAAAGTGAAAGGCGTGCGCGATTTCGGCGAGCGGCGAATTGCCGACGTCTTTGCGTGCGCGCATGAATTTGTTTTGCTGCGCGGCGAGAATGTTGATCGAGTAATTTTCGATGCCCGCCACTTCGCCGGATTGCCGCAGCTTCAACCAGTAGTGATGAAATTTGGTGATGCCAATGTCGGGGCCGAGTGGGCCGAAGCCGTGGATGTAGGAGTCGCCCTGCTTGCCCCAGTTGACAAATTCGATGCCGAGTTTGAAGGTGGCATTGGTTTCGCGCATGAATTCATCTTCGTCGATTTCCAGCGCGGCGTTGTAGATGTTGATGAGGGGAATGGTGGCTTCACCGACACCGACGATGCCAATTTCTTCGGACTCAACGAGCGTGATGTTCCACTGCGCGCTCAGCACCTTGGACATTGCCGCAGCCGCCATCCAGCCGGCGGTGCCGCCACCGACGATGACGATATTTTTAATCTGGGATGTGCTCATGTTCGGTGCTCTCTATTAGATGCGTAACAAGGCGGCTGTTGCAGCACACCACTATCCGCGTGGGCACGCTACGCTTTGCCCACCCTACCAACCAGACGTGAATTGCTACGCGGAATTCTACAACCCTGATGCAAATCGGGATAGGGGCGGCCAGTGTATCTGACCGATCCCCTCCCACACCACCACGGCATGCGGGTCCGCACCGGGCGGTTCGAGAAGTTGAGGTCAT